>JAWDJY010000078.1:0-21178 GCA_032469775.1 Geobacteraceae bacterium
AGAGATGTTCGACGAGATCTACGTCCGTCAGAACACAGGCCTCGGTATGGCCAAGGCTATCGATCACTGAAAAAGCTGAACACTTTTAGCTGGAGTGATACTTTAAATTTGTACAAGTTGTGATATAGTGGGGGCGGCCTCAGCTGTCCCCCTTTTTTTATTTTTCGAATATCAGGGCTGTATCTAAACAAGGAATCACATCATGAGTCCATCCAGTCAGCTCGCCACCTCCTTCTTACCGGATCTGAAAGAGATTTCGCGCTACTGCCGCACAGAAGACATCGCCCCCTTGCTGCAGATGATCAGAGCAACCATCAAATCCGACCAATCAAGTTTTTCCGCCTGGGACAGTGAGCAGAAAACATTGATTGAGTCGATCCAGCATGCCGACGGGCCTGAATTAAAACAGATACACGATGAACTGAATCGCATTGAGATGGACCGTTTCCTCCTGACTTACTCGGTAACGACACTTCATCAATCATGTACGCATTACCGTGATGTCATCTCGCTACGCGCGATGGAAATAGTCTGCCGTGAAATGGAGAACTCTGGAATACCTGATCCGGGAGTCCCGTTTGCCCTGATCAGCATGGGAAGTGATGGACGTAAGGAACAAACCCTGATTACCGACCAGGACAATCTGATTGTCTATGGAGACGGTGGCGGTGAGCTGGCCGACCGATATTTCACGGAATTCGCCTCACGCCTGGTGGACAGACTGGAAGAAGCCGGGTTTCAACGCTGCACCGGTGATATCATGCCAACCAACCAGAACTGGAGAGGTTCGTTCAGTCAATGGAGAAAGCGACTGCTCGCGATAGTCCGGTATGAGGTGGAGGACCTGGGAAAGAACATGATGGATCTGATCGTACTGTCGGATGCCAGATATGTTGCAGGCGATCAAGCCCTTGCGGACAGGCTCATCGAAATGATCCGTGATATGGAAAGGGACTATTTTCAGGTGCTTTGGGGCATGGCCAGAGCGGCCACTGAGATGCAGCTGGCGCTCGGATTTCTGAAACGACTCTGGACTGAAAGCAGCGGCGATCACAAGGGCGAATTCAACCTGAAACTGCTGGCCTGGGCACCACTGGTGATGAACGTACGTATCCTGGCCATCAGCCAGAGCATACCGGCAACCAGCACCGTTGAGCGAATATCTTATCTGGAAACCGAGGGCAGCTTTTCAGCCGCCTTTGCCAGTGATCTTGTGAAAGCATACCAGGTTCTGACCAAACACCGCATCCTGCTTCAGATAAAAAACATCAAGGGTATTCAGCGCGATTCGTATTATCTTAACCCGTACCAGCTCCCGACCGAAGAACGCGAACGCATTCGACATGCCTTGGTAAGGATTGAGGAGCTGCAGAAGATCATCCATACCAATTTCCATATTGTGTAGCACCGAATTGAATACATGCCCTTCACCAACAATGGCGCACAGGTTAAATCAGACGCCTGGATTTTAGAAAATCCTTTGCTACCTGTCGCGCCCTGTCATCGGATTTTACGGATTTCAGCAACCCGGCGTAGGTTTCATCGTTCAGGATGCCGGCCAGTTTGCCCACCAGCTTCGGCAGGGCCGGCAAAGTCTCAAGCACCTCGAGCGCGACTACCGGCGCGTAGAACCGACTCTCACCAAAAGGTTCGAACCACACCAGATTATAGTTCTTACGATATTCTTTCTTGATGACATCATAGAGTTCCCTGGAAGGCTTTTCACGATTTCTGGCAAGCTGTTGCGAGCCACGGTCAAGATTCTCTATCACAAGGCTTACTTCACCTCTTTTTACGGCGGAATACATGTCCCTGGCGTTGCCGAACCGGACAATCCTTACGTTTGTACCGGTCCGCTCACTGACCAGCTGTGAAACGATTTCGGCCAGAAGTTGCTCGCTCACGGAATTTGAGATTCCTATCGTGAGAATTCTACCGACACAGGCGTCGGAACCTTGACTGATGGCAAGGGTTATCAGTATAAAACCGAGCAATAGTATGGTTCTCATGAACATCTCCGTAACGAGTTGATTTTTCTGATTACGATTGCTAAATCCACGGAAATACAATTATCTCTTTATAAAAACCAGAAAGTGCTGGTAAGGCAGAAAGAAGTGTTCCGTATCCAGCACGAACCCTGCTTCCAAGACCTCCCTGACAGTCTTTTCCCTCGATATCCTGGTATGGATCGGCGGACCTTCAGGAGAATCGACCTGATTGTATGACACGATCGCCAGGCGTCCATTCTGCTTGAGGGCATTCCTCAAGCGGGCCAGATACAGATCCCTGTCCGCGATAAACATATAGGTGTTACAGATAAAAATCAGGTCCACCGAATCCTTCGCCAGTGCCGGGTCGTCAGCCTTTGCGAGAATGGACCTGATATTTGGCAGTCCTTCTCTCCTTGCCCGTTGTTCGACATACTCAACCATGTTCCGGTCTATGTCCACAGCATATACGGTTCCGCTTTTTCCGGTTTTTTCCGCAAAAAGCACCGAAAAGTAGCCGGTTCCGGCCCCAATGTCAGCCACGACATCTCCCGGCCGGACCGACAATCTATCAATCACCTGTTGCGGCCTCTGCCACTCCTGCCGGCCGGGGTCTTCGTAGAGTCGGATCAGTGTTTCCGTGGAGTTGCGCTGATGGAAAGTTGAAACTCCATCTCTCGCGGCAGCCGGGGCGACTCCACTGACTGTGATCAAAGTTGCGAACAGTGTCATTATTATCAGACTGTGGATCTTATTCATCTGGTACCCGACACTACCGGCGCAACCGGAGCAGCTGCCTCCCGCACGCCGACATCCTGAAGCGGTGCCAACAGAAAGGGGGTATAAGCGATTCTGCCTAGGGCGCTGTCGCTCTCCTTGTCAAACACCCCCTCCCCGATCTTCAAGGCCGAGTCCGTTCCCCACCAATTGTTTTTCACATCGATATCCAGGTCCTGCCCCTCTCCCATTGAGAAATTATACTTTGCGTTGTCGTGGAAACTGTTGCCGACAAACAGCGGATAATCAACCGGGTTGTTAAGATTTTTGAAATCAACCGCATTGATCTGCTGTCGCCCGAACAGCACGCCGATCTCATTACCGTGAATATGGTTGTTCCTGATGACAACCCTGCCTTCGAGCCTCTTGAACCTGATCGCCGACCCGTTATTTGTAAAAGTGTTGTGCTCGGCCAGCACGTTGGCAGTATTGAAATGCAGCCCCTCATGATTGTTGGAGAACAGGCAATCAGCAATACGGACGCTGGAATAGTGGACCTGAATCCCGGAAAAGCCATACTCGAAACGACAGTATTCGAACACGTTATCCTCCTGGGATGCCAGCAGATGGACATACGACCAGTCCCTGACGGATTTTGAATCCCGGGCCGAAGTAAATGTAATCCGGCTGGCTGCCGTTCCACGAGCGACAATGCGCCCTTCAATCCTCAGCTCACCATCCCCCACGCTGTTGTGGTCCTGATCGACCTGGGCAAACCGGACCGATGTTCCCGGTTTGATAGTAAGTGTAACTCCCTTCTTGACGAGTACGACCCCTCTGACAATGACATCCCCTTCCCAGACGGTGTCACGGGACAGGACGCTATCGGAGATTGTGGCAGATCTCTTCTCGAGCCGTGCCTGTTTAACGTCAGACGCACCTGCAACTGCCGGAGCATCAATCACCGGAAGATTCTGTTTCGGTTCATCCATGACCCTGCCGGCAGTGATGACAACCGAATCTACCAGCGTACCCTGCCGGTAGGCCACCACATGCCTGCTGTTGCCGTTATAGAGGCCAAACAGCTCACCGCGATGAGGACCATCACCGAGCGTATCTCTCGCGACCATGTAATAATCCCCACTGACATCAACCGGGATGTAAAAAGAACCGTCAGCGGTTGTCTCGGCCGTATATTCGGTGCCATGGCTGAGATGATATGTGAGAAAAACCGGTTTAGTCGTGCGGTAGGCAAGCACCAGTATGCCGGACAGTGGCTTTCCGTCCGCATCTGTCACCCTCCCCTTTATTCCGAAATTGCCGTTGGTGACGCGGTGTTCAATCGATTTTAAATTGTCTGCCTTAAGCTGGGGAATGCCGATGAATGCGGCCCTGTCGTCCTTCGGATAACAGGGGATCTCAACCAGGGTGGTTCTGTCCGGCGAAACCTCGACCGGGTTATTCGGACAATAGCAGTACAGGTCGCCCACTTTCGGCGGTCGGTTGCCTTTTCCGCTTTCGATTTTTTTGGCGACCAGAACATAGCTGCCCGACTGTAGCGGAAAGTCGAATTTCCCATCTTCGGTGACCGACTCCGTTCTGAAACCAAGCCCCTTGAATATCCTTGAGCCGGCCTTGTATGCGGTAACATAAGCATCTTTAACCGGCTGCCCCTTGTAGGTAACGACACCCTTCACTCCGGAAGGTCCGTCCGAAAACAGCGGGGCCTTGAGCGGATTGGCAAGCATTGTAATCCACGTATCGGCAGTTCCTATCCTGACCGGATTGTTGCCGTGATAGGCAAAGAACTCATCGCCGCCCTGCCTGCCTCTTGCGACAAAGTAGTAGCTCCCCGAAGGCAGGGTGGAGCTGTAAAAACCATCTTCAGCGGTTGCAGCGGATACATGAAGATGCAGTCCGGCCCTGATATCGTCGTAGTTTTTATAAACATATACCCTGGCCCCCGCAAGCGGCGAAGATTCTGTCAAGACTCTTCCGGAAATTCTGGTACCGTCAGCGGCTGCGGGAACACAATCAACCGATAACCCCAAAAGCAGCAACGACATGACTACTATAGAAATTCGGAACCAGCTTCCCATTTAATGCACTCCTTACCAACCTGAATCCGACGTCGTACATACAGCCATCAAACAAAGTCGCCGCATTTCTGCGGCGTCGCCAAACAGGCCTATTTCACACTATCAGCAGTAAAAGCAAGTTCAATCGTTTACCAAAATGCTGATTTCATTTCTGCAGGTCGGTTGTATTTTCAGTTGCAGGTGCAGTTTTAGCGCCTTCCAGCAACCTTCTCTTTGATTTCGGCCCACGCAGGGTCAGCGCCTTGTGTATCACGCCCCTTGCAATTTCACCGGTTGCAACGGTAACGGCGGCAAGTTTCTCATTCATCTCGCCATCCAGTACAGAATCTTGACCCGGTTGGCCGCCACCATGCTTTCCCCTGATCTTGAGGTAGTAAGTCCCGCCCTGGTGTACACGGAGAAGAAATTTGCCGTCGCTGTCACTACGCTCGGAGGTGAACAGCGGTCTTCCGATTTTGGCCGGCGTGGTAAAAGCAAAGACCGCAGCGCCGACAATCGGCTTACCGTCTTCACCCACGATTCTGCCTTCGATAGCGGTCAAATCCTTACCACCGCCACGAGCCATGGCAGGATCAAAAGGAAGCGCCTCGGCAAGCTTGCCGAGATCGCGCATCTCGCCGGCCTTGAGCGTATAAGGCACCGGCTGGCCTTTTGAATCCCGGCTGATCAGAATGATCTCACCCTTTTTCGGAGGGCCTACATCGTACGGATCGGCATGCTTGATATATGCAATGTAGTAGGTCCCGGCAGCCAGCTCAAGATCAAATCTTCCGTTCTCGTCAAGTTCGGAGATCTCGTCGGGCACACGCCAGTAACGATCCATGATCGGCGGGGGACCGGCGGAACTATTGAAAAGATATATCATTCCATACTCAAGCGGGCGGCCGTCTCGATGCGCCAGGACGCCGCTGAGACGTCCCGGCTTGTTCTCTCCGGCCGAAGCGGACAACACTTGTAACAGCAATGCAATCAGCACCAGCAAAAACCGCAATATTTTCATAGATTCTCATACCTTATGATTGCTGCCGGCAGCAACCCTGCCAGCAGTGAATAAGGGGTCCAGTAATAATAGGTTGAACAAGACTGCGCTCGAATTTTGTCATACTTTGCTGTTGCGATCGAACAAAAACCGCAGGCGCAGCAGGGCCACGCCGAAGATTCTGTGGTTGGGCAACAGTCAAAGATGACCGGAAGCCGGGATGCAAGAAATCCTTATAATGCCGCCAGCCTCCTGAATGCTACGGGCAGCTGGGCGGGCTGGTCGCATACAATGGTGTTGTCACCGTAGCGGTATTGCTGTACGGAGAGCGATCCCCCCCCTTGAAAGTCATGACACGGTAGCTGTACTGCCTGTTCGGTTCGATTCCGATCGTATCGTTGAAACTCAAGGTTGTGCCGTCAACGGTTGCAACCTTTACCCAGTTTCCATATCGGACCTGCCGTTCGATTTCAAAACCGTCAGGATTGTCACATGCGTTCGGAACGCAGGCCACCGGCGTCCAGTCCAGCCTGACCCTGGCGGAATTCACCGCCGATGCGGAAAGATTCTGGCTGGGCATGGCAGAGGTCGTAGCGCATTTTTCAACACTGTAGCCGGAATCTCCGCCTGTACTATTCCAAGACTTGAGCTGATAACAGTAGCTTGTATTTTCCGTCAGGCCGCCACTCTGATAGACCGTCGTAACCGGCGAAAGCGACGGACAAGCCACTGATGGATAGTCATAGCCACAGTATTTTTCGACATAGCTGACAGCAATGTTGTCGATCTGGCTGTAGGCACCGGCTCCCTCTTTTCGTTCGATCTTGTAGTTGGTGGCGCCAGATTTGACCGGCCAGGATAGATCGATTCTATCGGCCGAGATTGTGGTTGCTGTCACGGTAGCGGCAAGCGGTGTGGTAGTGGTCGATTTTTCGGCGCTGGCGGCCGATGAACCGGCCGCATTGTTGGTGCTGATACGGTAATAGTAGAGCGTACCGGCTGCCAGACCGGTATTGGTGTAAGTGACGGCATCGGCCGCGGTGGTGAAGATCGTGCCCCAGGTTCCTCCGCTTCCGGTCTTGCGTTCAATCTTGTAGCCGGTATTTCCGGCTATGTGACTCCAGCTCAGAACCGCCTGACTGGCGGTTACGCCGCTTGGATCGCCAAGAGTCGGCGGAACCGTCAGGGTGGTCTGCGACCTTTCGGCGCTGTACCCCGAGTTGCCGGAACCATTGGCGGCATACAAGCGGTAGCAATAGAACGTACCGGCGCTCAGGCCGGTATGATTGTAGGAGGCCTGATTCTGGGCAATGCTGATCGGACCGTTCCAGGTTCCAGCGCTGCAGTCGGCTCCGCTTCTGACTTTCCACTCCAGCTGGTAGCTGATCTCGCCATTTATGTTGCCCCAGCTGTGATTGATCTGGGTCGTGGATGGAGATGTCGGCACATTCAGGGTTGGGGCCGCTGGAATCAGGGTAATTGCCCGAGCGTTGCTCCAGGCCGAAGTCCCGCCGGAATATGTGTCGCGAACCTTGTAGCGATAGGTGTAACCGGCCGTGAGACCGGTATTCTGATAATTGATGGTATCGGCCGCCAACGTAACTATCGTTGAGCAGGTATTCCAGTACGAATCGTTGTTCAGGTAGGTGGTTGCGTTTTGCGGAGTGCCGAGCTGGGTAAACTGGCAGCGCTGCACTTCATAACCGGTGTTGCCGGTCACGTTGTTCCAGGTCAGATCCACCTGGGTTGCGCTGGTGGTCGGCGCCTCCAGCGTCGGGGCCGCCAGCGGCGTGAACAGACAGGGCTCGTTACTGTAGACGGCTGGGGGATTGTTGGGAAGCGTGCTGTAGGCCTTGACGCGGTAGCAGTACTCGGTGGAGAGTTCCAGGCCGGTGTTGGTGTAGCTGGTGGCATTGGCCGCCATGCCGATAGCCCCCGTCACCTCCGCCCAGGTTCCCCCGGGGCCCAGCTTGCGTTCCAGCGTGTAATTGGTCGCGGCCAGGATGTTCGTCCATGACGGGGTGAGCGAAGTTTCCGATGCCGGTGTAATAGTGAGGGTTGGAGCAGTCATGTGTGTCCAGGCAATAATCGCATTACTTCCGGCCGAGCTGTTTCCGGTAGTGTTGGCAATGATCCGGTAGGCATAGGCATATCCGGATGAGCGCCCGGTGCGCTGGTAATTCAGCACATCAGCCCCGACACTGCCAATGGTGGTCCAAGCGCTGAAATACGAACCAAGGTAGGCGGACGTGCAATAGCTGACATCGTTGTCACCGTTGTTATTGTAGTTGCAGCTGGCTTCCTGGATGCTATAGCCGGTTTCTCCGGACACATCGGTCCAGACCAGATCTACCTGGGTTGTCGAACTGGCTGTGGCACTGGAAAGTGTAGGTGAAGTGAACAGGGACAGCGCTCCCTGTTCACCGCTGTAGTCCGAGTCACCGGATGCGTTGTAGGCTCTGACACGGTAATAATACTGGGTATTGGGGGTAAGCGGCGGAGTGTTGTCCGTGTAGGTAAGCACATCTGCGGAACGGGTGTTGATTTGCGACCAGGCTCCGGCCAGTCCCTCTTTCCGCTCGATCTTGTAACCTGTTTCACCGGCAACGTTGGTCCAGTTGAGCACGACCGAAGTCGATGTGATGGCTCCGTTGGCGGCCATGGCAGGCGCCGCAGGCCTTGTTACCGCATTTTGCTCGTTGCCTGCAAGGGAGTATCCGGCCGGACTTGCGGTGCTGATCCGGTAATAATAGATCGTTCCCGGAGTAAGCCCGCTATCGACGTGGGTATTCTCCCCCGCCGCTTTGACGGCAAGCTCCGTCCACACACCGCCGGCAGTTGTCTTGCGCTCGATTTTGTAACCGGTGTTATCGGACACCTGTGTCCAGTTCAGTGTAATCTGGGTTGCGGAATCCACGGTCAGCAGACTCAGTGTCGGAGCTACGAGGGTGGTAGTGACGCACTTTTCGAGCTTGCGGGAACTCAGGCTGCCGCTATAGGCGTCAATACGGTAACAATAGTTGGTACCGGCCGCCAGGGCTGTATCGGTATGAGTCAGTGTGCCGGAACTTTTGGTAGTCACCAGGCTCCAGACACTCAAAGGGTTGGATGGCCCCAGTGTCCGCTCGATACGGAACGAAGTACCGGATGTATTTTCCCGCCAGGTAAGATCTATCTTGCTGTAATCCGCCTGCGGCGTCACACCCAGGGGAGCCGGAACCAGGATGTAGTTATTTTTCTGTTTAAAAACCAGATAGTCCTCGTCGGTCGCGTTATGTGAAAAACCGGCAACAAATGACTCACCCTGGTAGTTGACTGCATTTGCAACGGCCACATCCTGCTTGTTGGCAGCTCCATCATAGGTCATTGCTCCCAGGAACGTCCCTTCATGATCATATATGATAGACATTACATCGGAGGAATCATCTGATGCCGCATCAGTGTCAGGTCCGCTGCGGGTGTTACCGGCCAGATAGATATAGCCGGATGAATCCATAGTCATCGCGCTGAGATATTCGTATTTCTTGGTTCCTTCCGCTCCCGGACGATCAAAGTTTTTATCCCAGATGACCGCGCCATCGGCGGAGTTGTAACGGATCAAATGGAAATCACTGTCGGTGGCGCTGACATAGCTGTCACCCGCCACCACCACCGCACCGTCAATCGGATCGACTTTCACCGAAACACCCTCGGCATCGAACCCGATATAGTTAAAGGACTTTTCCCATATCCTCCGGTTGCCGGACGGAACTGCAGAACCGTCATATTTTACCGTATAAATAACCGTATTCCCGGCGCTGTTAGTTGCATAACCTGTCACATAAGCATTTCCGGCGCTGTCCACGTCAATTGACAACGCAAGGTCAGTACGGTCGACGCCACCAAAATTAACATTGCTGACATTATAGGTATCCGACCAGATCAACGCCCCCGTTGCGCCGTTATATTTGGCTGTGAACCAGTCATAACTGTTGGGGTCAAGGTCCGTATTGAAACTGTATCCGCTTACAAAGATATTTCCGGAGGCATCCAGAGCAACCGAAGTAGGATGATCGTGACGACCGCTGTTGTAAACAATCGGTGTCCAGGGGCGACTACCATCGTTAGCGTATTTGACGATAAAAATATCGTCGTTGCCGGAAGCGTTTCCGCCATAACCGATCACAACGCTGTTATTGGAACCGTCCTCCGCCATAGAAATCGCAGTAGCCAGGTCAATACCCGCCTCGGTACCGTACTGGTCTTCCCACAGGAAATCCGGAACTGCAGCCGGGTCATTCAGGCCTGCAGTTGCAACTTTTCTGGTATAAAGCTCGTCACTGCTCTCTGTTCCGCCCGACAGCCAGGCCGTACCGGTGACCAGCACGTTGCCGGAGCTGTCCAACGCCACGCCGGACGCCATATCAGTGCCACCTTCACCACTGTCATAACGAGCCTTCCACTTCAAAGTCTGGTCATTGGCCCGATCAATTTTAATGGTCATATAATCGAATGAATACTGGCCCGAAGTCCCTTCCTCCAACTCGCTGTAACCGGTCACAACAGGATGATCATCACTGCCGACCGTTATGCCGGTAGCAAAATCCTGCTTTCCGTCAGGACTGGCGTACAGATACTTCCAGACCGGAGAATCGTAACTGACAGCCTTGGTCAGTGCACGCGCTTCATTGCTGTAATAGGAATCCCCGTTGGCGGCATTGTAGGCCCGCACCCGGTAATAATAGTAATTATTGGCGACAAGCCCGCTATCAGTATAGGTACTGCCAGTCACGACAGCAGGCACAGTCGGGTCGATATCGGCAAAAGTCCCGGATTCCCCCAGTTTCCTCTGAATATAAAATCTGTCTTCGTTTGAGGAGTTGTCCACCCATGAAAGAGTTATGGAAGTGTCAGATACCGTTGTTGCTGTCAGGCCACTGGGCGCATTGAGCGCGCCATAATCATACTTGATGGCGGCAAAATCATAACCGTTGGCGGCACTGTCCGACCACCCGGCAACACAGACACTACCGGGGTTTGCCCCTCCGGCAGGTACCAGGCCAACGCCGACCGGGCGGTCATTTTTGCTGGAACCGCTCCAGTTTTTTTCCCAAAGCAGGGTGCCATTGTCCTTTTTGTATTTGAGCGTCAGATAGTCCTCACTGCCAGACAGCGTACTGTAGCCGGTTACAAACACCCCACCATCCACGGTATTATCCACGACTATACCTACCGGGTAATCCGACGCCCCGTTACCGGCATCCATAACCGACTTCCAAATCTCTGCACCTGCACTACTGTAGCGGATAGTAATAAAATCCTCATTACCCGCCAGCGTAGTTGTGTAACCGGTGACATAAACATCTCCGGCACCGTCAACCCACACACTTTTCGGCTCATCGTTGCTATTACCGTCGTAGACCTGGGACCATTGCGGCGTATCGCTGCCAGGGCTGTATTTAACAGTGTATATATCTGAGTTATTTGACGCATTAACCACATATCCGGTAACGATGACATTACCGGAAGAATCCATTTTAACTGCGACTCCGCGGTCATCCTTGCTTCCCGCCGACGAATAACGCCAACTTCTGACAAGCGATTTATCAAATCCGTATTTACGGGTCAGAATATCAAAATCCGCCCCGCCTTTAGATGAATAACCGGTCACGGCAATGCCGTCTGAACCGGCCACAATAGCCAATATGCGGTTATTGTTATTTGGATAGGCCGAATCGTCATACAGCTCTACCCACGTCGGAGTGGCACCAGCCGAGGGGTATTTTATGACGAGATAATCGTCACCCTGGGCTCCGTTAACCGAATAGCCGGCAACGTAAATGTCACCGGAGCCATCCACGGCAATTGATGTTGCTGTATCGGTGCCGCCCCCATTGTATGTATGCTGCCAGATGACGGCACCAGTAGCGCCATTGTACTTGATCGTATGGATGTCATTATTGATTCCGTTCCAAACGTTACCGGTAACGATAATATTATCGGAGGAATCTACAGCCACAGCAGTGGCGACATCATCACCACCGCCACCATGAGAGTAGGAAACCGGTGCCCAGGCGGCGAGTCCGGTGCCGTCGGCCTTGAATTTCACGACCTGATAATCATCACCGGAACCGGTGTCCATATAACCGACAACTATTATATTGCCTGCGGAATCGACGGTCATCGCCTTGGCGTACTGCAGACCGGTTCTGGCATCCAAGGCCGGAAATGACCCGACATAATCGCCTCCGTTTGCAAACGCAGCCGCAATCGGAAGAAATAGAAAAATCAATGGAATGAACCCTAAAACAGGCAGCGATCGACGACAGCACCTGATAATGAGGTCGAAAATATTTAAGCAACTTCTATTTAATTTACAATCTCGGCTCATGCAATTGCCTCCGGTATTGTGTAACACAAGAAATTAGTATCATTCAGGCCAGCAGCTGAAACAGATGACTATGGGGACACCCAGGGAGTCACACTGTTCCAATAGTTCTTATCCGGCCAACTGCCGGAATTTAGAGGCGCTCCGGCGTGGCAACTGCTGGTCGCTTCAGGGGTGCCCGTAGTACCAAGTACGCTTGCGATCGGATAACCACGGTGCTCGTTATACCCATGAGCGGAAGCAGTCTGGGAATCTGCCGACCAATATGTACCACCGGACGGCTTGTTCCCACGATGTTGGTAATCCAGACAGTTGGTTTGCATCAGTCGGGGCAAACCGGACACATGGGGCTGATGGCACTTGGAGCAGGTAAAGGAATGCTCCGTATTGGCACCCCAGCCTTTGACGGTTTCATGAATCCGGTCAACCGTCTTCCAGTTCTGGTTCTTGTTGGTTCCATCAGTAAGATTTTCCTTCTTATGACAGTTCATGCATAAACCGGCGAACTTGTCGTCGCTTTCAGATATGCGCGTGGAACCGGTAAAAGTAGTACGGTCGAGGTTGTATTTGGAAACAGGCTGTGTCGGAGTCGGATGGCCGCCATATGTCTTCTGTTTACCCCAGGACTTTGCTACAGCCGGCGGTGCCGGCATAACATTGGTTCCGACAGGATCGGGAGGAGGTGAATCTTCCTTGTATGGTGACGTCATGTAAGTACCCTTGAGAAGCGGTACGGCGTAAGCCTGGTTGCTCCCCAATGTAGGGCTGACGCCATGGGGATCATGACAGGGGGTACAAAGGCCGTTGATGGTCGTAGAGTAAGGAACGATCTTGTAGGCATTGCCCGAAGCGACATCTTCGGCGAAGGGCTCGAAGGCAAGTGTTGTCGCCGTACTGGCCGTGATTTTACGAACCTGTCCGCTATTGTTCCCATCCACCATAAGCACATACAGGTTTTTCCACTTATCATCGGGCGACCAGTTTTTACCACCATCCGTCAGAGAAGTTGTTGAACCGCTGCTTACTGTCCCCGTATCCTTGGCAAGATTGGGCAATGAACCGGGCGGTTCGGAAGCCTTCAGGTGCCCCCCCAGGATTGTCTTGCGGCTGTCGCGTTCGGCAAACCGTGCTGTTGAAGCTTTGGTTGCCTGACCAAACTTGGGTGTATCCTTGTAACCCATGATCGGAGCTGAGGCTCCGAAGGTAGAGTTGTAGCCCCAAGGCGTCTTACCACTTGGCACAACCGTTCCGGCATTGGCACTGTTATGACAGTCAAAACACTGGCCAGCGCCGGCACCGTAAGGATTGACACCAGTACTGTTTGAAGACGCATAGTAATTTTCGGAGTATCCCCCGATAAACTTCTTGGTCTCTTTCAGGTTGGCACCGTTGTTGGTGCCGTTGAAAGTGACATAACTGGAGGTAACACCGGCTACTTTAGAGCCATGCGAGTTATGGCAATCGTAACACTGCACATTGGCAACGCCGGCTCTTGTATTGGGGATAGCCCCGTCAAGACCGGAATACTGCTTAAATCCGCCTCCATTAAGTGCGGCTCTGCCATGGGCGGAAAAGGCCTTGGTAATATTCTTTTTAGCGGCATTAGTCGTACCGGCATACTTGCCCCATGTAACAGCACCAGCCTGTGAATAGCGGGCTGCGACGCTCTGCAGATCCCAGGCGTATTGACGTGGTGTCTTGCAGTCGTCAAATGGCATCGTGTCATTGTTCTGGTCGCTATGGCACGAGAGGCAGTGATTGGTTATTTTGCCGAGCTCATTTCTTTCCTCGACAGTACCAATGTTACTGGCCCTGAACTGTACTGCGCTGCTGTTGTTCTTGTAAACGGCCGGCCTGCTGCCAGGTCCGTAAATCACCAGATCAACCACATCGTTCTTTACCGAAGAGTAGTTTTTGTAATTGTAACCGGTGTGGTACTGAACATCTATCAGCCCTTGCGGAGTTGCCTCCCAATGGCAGCCGTAACAATGCTTGCTGGTCACCTCCACACCCTGTACATGGTGTGAATTTGCTTTCATCTGTCCCGTAACATCCATACGGGTTCCGACTGTCCCTGAATGACACTTGGTGCAATCACGAGGCAACCCGAATGCCGTATGCTTAGGAATCGGTTTTGAACTGGTATGGCAACTGTCACAACTCTGTTTGCTGGCGTGACTATCGGCAAAGCGGTGTTCATGGCAGCCTGTACAACGTCGGGAATAGTTATGACCGTCGCCGGAGTTGTTGGTGTAATGTTTGCTATCCGGCGAATGGCAGACGTTGCAGATACCGTTAAACACTGTCACACCGGCACCGCTTTTGATGACGTAGTTTGTGCCACTGGCATTGTCGGTAAACACCACATCACTTCGTTTTTTTGGTATGCCGAATATGCCGTCTGTTTCAGTGGCTACTTTGGCCTGAATCATATAGATATTGCCGTCACCATGCGGATCATGGCAATCCCAGCAGAACTTGCCGCCCTTCCAGACGCCATTAGCAACCGAATAGGTTCCGAAAATGGGCGATTTGGCTGACGTATAATGCTTCATCCAACCGCCGCTGTTTTTAAAGTCCTGATAATGCTTGTGGCCAAAATGACCGGCCGACGCCCTTGCTTTTCTTGGCTTGATAAAACCGGTACCGGGGTCGAAACCAAGCGAGTATTTCAACGGTTTGTCGACCGGAGCCACATGGCAGCTTGTACACTGATTACTGCTGTCATCATCATGGCACTGCAGACAAACTCCCATCATCATATACTGGTTTTTGACATCCGCCTTCTGATCCGCCGTCCAGAGTCCAGCGTTAACTTTATGCCTGCTGCTGTCGGAATCATGGCAACCGGCGTTGATACAGTTGTTGAGATAGGTATGTGTGCTTGAGTACTTTGTTACTGAAGAGCCGTTCCTGAACTTGAAAACCACGCCGCCGGCGGTCGCCTGAGGTGAGAGTGATTCGGTCTGACCTACATGACAGGACAGACATTCGATATTGGTTCCCTCCATATGACAGTAGACGCACTCTTTTTCAAAGCGCTGTTTGTACTGGTTATGCATTTGCAGACGAAATGGATTGGCAGGGTTCTTGTGGAGCACGTTGTTGTCATGACAGTACCAGCAGGGATTTCCCGGAAAACCGGCCGCAGGATTTCCGGATTTGGGATATGACCCGGTGTTCGCAGCCGAAGAATAACGCCCGTGACCTCTGGTCTCCCATTCAGAAAGGTTTATTTTCCCCTGAGTGCCATTGAAAGCGCTGAAATCGTCCACATCCGGATCAGTAGTCCTATGACAGGTAAGACAGGTTTGGGCACTGTTGACCGAACCGCCCCATACAGGAGTATTTCCGACCGGATGACAAGAAGTTCCTGCACATGTTTTGGCGTTAGTGTCATAGATGGCACTGGGCATGTCCTTGAAATCAACGTTCTTTATCTTGTTTACATGGTAAGCGGCGTCAATGTGGGCAATCTCTCCCATACCACCGGGAGGCACACCATCTTTATGACACGAAATGCAATCACCCTTGATGGTTTTTGCATGACACTGATCGCAGGTAAAGTTCGTCTGTGCATGTCGAGGATGTGAATTAGCCCTGGGAGTACCGGCCCCCTGATTCGGAAACATCGGCATCGCCCCCATCCACTCGCTGCCAGCCGGCCAACCGGTTTTTACCTCCCAGACCTTGCCAGTTACTCCATCCGTACGTCCGTCATGGCAATTTGTACTGGAACAGCTCCCCGCCGGATGTCCGTGGCAGCTATTACACTCGGTTTTAGGCTCTGTCCAGGCAAAGGGGCGAACATTTTCCGGATTGGTCGTGCCGTCACTGTGGCAGTACACATTGCCGCAGACTTTTGTAGTCGGGTTGTAATCAGGCGCCGGACGACCGTCAATATTCCACTGCGAAGCCATACTGATGTCCTTGGCGCCGTTTACATGGCTAGAGTAGTTCTTGATGGCACCAGAGGAATCAGCTGTGTTGTTATGACAATAATAGCAGGGGTACTTCCTGATCCATTGCGGGCCGACCAGGCGGTGGTGTCCGTTTGAAGACATTGTCAGATCCGGAATGCATTTTGTCGTTGCAGACGACCAGACTCCCAGCACTGAATTGCAATTAGCCTGGGTACTGTCGGCAGTACGCCCTCCATGGCAGCCATAACAAGGGATCGGAGCCCCGCCTGACCATTGAGGGGTTATGAAAGCTGCTCCGTTCCGCCCGTCGCTGTGACAGTAAACTCCTACGCAGGTTCCGTTGCGGGCCGGACTCTGACTTGGCAGATAATGAGGATAACTGACATCTCCGGTGTAGCTGCCGCCTGTGCTGAACTGGACTTTGAGGGGACGTCTTCCAACACTTGTGGCGTGGGCAAAGGTGGTATTATCTGCATGACACTTTACGCAGCTGCCAACCCCGGTGGTACCGAAATAATCGCCATGCTTCTTGCCGGAACCGGCAACGCTGGGATGGCTTCCATCCAGAGGTGGCGATCCATGGCAACTGCCACATCCAGTCGATGCCGGGCTGCTTCCCCATACCGGAGTTGCGGCTTCGAAGTGGCAATTGACACTGTTGCAGCTGCTAAGTGATGGTGTCGAGGTTTGCGGAAACGCAGAGGTGGAGTTATTATATCGTGTGACCAGCGGAGATGAATTTATCCTGCCGGTTATCTTGATGCGACCGTCACGATGAGTAGAGGTATAAGAGGAACTGCCTGGATGGCATTTTGAACACGATGAAGCGGTTGCCCCGGCTCCAAGATGCTGGCGGTGATTTCCCTGAAAACCTCCGGTTGAAATATTTCTGAAGTTTGAATCTTCAGGCCTGACATCATGGGTATTTTTTGTGCCATGACAGTCATAACACAGCAGAGCCGCTTCAACATCGCCAAATAACAGAACCGAACACAGGCATATCCAGAAAACATACTTGACATGAACGTTGTCATAGAAATGCATTTAACCCCTCCAGGTCACATACGGACTGTCTTTACAATCCACACCATAATTATTGTATTCATCTAATTAAAAAAACGTTTTACCCAATATAACTATTGCACATTCTGTACCGACAACCAAGCCCTTAACATTCCAGTCATACTAATTAGGAACAAATAAGGCAGATAAACTCAACAACAAATGCGCCTCAATAAATCCTGTTTTATCTGGTATAATGTTTTCCATTAACAGACCGGGGGGAGGGCAACATGTTTAAACACCTGTCAATTGGCACCAAGATGGTTCTGACGTTTATGGTGGTAATCGTACTGACGGCAATCACCGGAATTTTTGCGATTATTCAGAACAGCAGGCTGGCTAACGTCATTGACCAGACAGCGGGCAACCACATTCCCAGCATCCATTCAATCGCGCAGCTCCAAAGCCTGGTAGGCAGTCATCGACGCGGCGAAATGCTGATGCTCCTGGCCACCGAAAAAGAGGCCAAGGATAAATACATCAAGCGCAACGATGAATCTGTGGACAAACTCACCAAGGAACAGGGCGTATATGAAAAAATCATCGACAACGACGAGGAGAAGAAGCTTTTCGTTGAATTCAAATCAGCCTGGAGCGCCTATCTGGCCGAATATCCCAAAATAAAGGAGCTGGCGCTTCAGGGCAGCAGCGGTGAGGATGCATCCAAGGCCATCCTGGGCGGTTCCAGCAAAACCTTCAACCAGGCATTGGCAGCACTGGAAGGACTGGAGAAGATCAATATCGATCAGTCCCAGAAGCAGAGCAATCTGGCGCTTGGAATTGCCAATTCCGCGAAGATCTGGATCATCGTACTGCTTGTTGCCTGTATTTTGATCGGTGTGACTTTTGTCATACTCTTCTCCAGGGCAATGAGTGCCCCGTTGAAGCGGCTTTCAGCCGATGCGGAACTGGTAGCGGCCGGTGACCTCGGAGTAGATGTCCAGATCGGCTCAGACGATGAAATCGGTCAACTGGCGCAATCATTCGAAAAAATGGTCAACAGCCTGCGCGAAATGATCGGCACCCTCGCCGATTCTTCATCCCAGGTATCGGAATCGGCGGCCGAGATGCAGTCCAATGCGGTACAGATGGCCGATGGGGCCGAAAAGGTCGCCATCCAGGCGATAACGGTTGCGACAGCCAGCGAAGAGATGTCGGCCACGTCGGGGGATATCGCCCAGAACTGCCAGATGGCGGCCGAGGGAGCCGAACGGGCAAACCAGGCCGCGGAACATGGCGCCGAAGTCGTTGATAAATCCATATCCGTAATGCAGCGTATTGCCGAGCGGGTGCAGTCATCTGCAAAAACGGTGGAAACACTGGGACGGAGATCTGACGAAATCGGAGCGATCGTCGGGACAATAGAAGATATTGCCGACCAGACCAACCTGCTGGCGCTGAATGCGGCAATCGAGGCGGCCAGGGCCGGCGAACAGGGACGAGGGTTCGCGGTTGTTGCCGACGAGGTACGGGCGCTGGCGGAACGTACGACCAAAGCAACGCGCGAAATCGGGCAGATGATAAAGACAATCCAGCAAGAGACCAAGACCGCCGTTTCAGCGATGGAAGAAGGGGTCTACGAAGTCGAACAGGGAACCGAGGAGGCCACCCGGTCCGGCGAAGCCCTGCGTAATATTCAGGACGAGATCAACTCCCTGCATATGCAGGTACAGCAGATAGCCACTGCGGCCGAAGAGCAGACAGCCACCACCAGCGAGATCAGCAACAACATCCACAGCATTACCGATGTTGCCCAGAATACTGTTGAAGGCGCCAGGAAGACATCATCGGCAGCCCAACACCTCTCCAGGCTGTCTGCTGAACTGGAACGGCTTGTCGGCCAGTTCAAGCTGTCCGAAACCGGCAAACTGATCAACTGGAGCAGAAGCTACAGCGTCGGCGTAAACCAGATGGACAGTGAGCATCAGCGCTTGATCGACATCATCAACAACCTCTACACCGCCATGCGCTCTGGTCGCAGCAAGGATGCCATCGGCTCTATCCTGGATGAACTGGTGGAGTACACAAAAACCCACTTCGCCCATGAAGAACGGCTGATGAAGGATTCTGATTACGCCGGATTCGATGAGCAGAAGCGGGCCCACGAAGCACTCATCTCACAGGTCATTGAAATCCAGGGGAAATATCGCTCAGGAACGGCACTCGGACAAGAGGTTATGAGCTTCCTTAAAAACTGGCTGGTCAACCATATCCAGGGACTGGACAAACGATACGGTCCAGTTATGAACAAAAAAGGCATCAAATAGGCAGCGAACAGAAATCACACAGATGACTAAAAAGGGGTTAGCCGTCATGGCTAACCCCTTGTTGTTTATGGTGGGCGCTACTGGGATTGAACCAGTGACCCCTGCCGTGTGAAGGGAATAAAATAACCCTTCAATATATCTATTGTTTTTCCCTGCCTTGATTTCATGCCGCCTTGCGGGGTATAGTCCTTTTCATAATCTTTCGTCAATTTCTCTGTTTTTATTTCATTACATTACAAAAGCATGACACATTGCGGCTATTCTCATAACCCCTTTTATTTAAATAAAGTATGAAAGGTCACAAAAGTCACGAAGGTCACAAACAGGGATTTGAAAAGGGCTTGAACCCGTGACCGTATTTGTGACCATAAAAATGAAGGTCACGCTGAAAGATCATTTTCAATCTTTTCCGGGGGAAAGAACGGGCATGAATCCTGAAATAGCGACATTACTTTACTTCACCGGCGGAGATGAAAACACGTCACTTCAGGGATGGAGAACGGCAACGCGGGAAACGGTCAAGATCGTCAAGGACACATTGCGGGAATATGCTTCTCATGAATCAAGCCTTGATGACAATGACGCGCCGCCCCTTTCGTTTATATATTCCCTTTTTTCGGTCCTATGTATTTTGATTTCTGAAGAGTATGACGCTGCGCTTGTTGCCTTTGTCGAGAATGACCCTACGCCGCTTGCGCTTCTCTTACCAGAAGGGACACCGCTTGATGATGTGTCACGGGAGGCTGTTTGGATTGTTGAACAATTGCGCCGGGAATGGCAACATGCCGTAAGAAATAAGGGGTTGAAGTCAGTTAGAGAGTTGACCCCGTATGAAATGAAATTGCGCCTTCAACATAGGGGTCATGTCCTTTTCGATTCAAAAACAGGAAAGCAAGTGTCAATGCTTGATTTTCCAGGGTTAAGGCGCGCCGTATGGGAAAGTATTTTCATTGCAATTGACCCTTTCACCCCGCCGGAACTTGCCGGGAAAAAGGTTGAAACCATGCTTCGTGAATTTCAGGCAACGCAAGCAAAGGAAATTGAAGAATCGTGGCAAGATGAATTAAAGGCCGGGATTGTTGGTGATGATTTCCCGACAACCGCCGCTGAAGAAGAACGCTTGCGCTTCGATTTCCGCCGCGCCTTTTCGGGTAATAAAAAAACCCGTGGAGAGGGGACCACTTTTGAAAAATGGTTGCGCCGGTTGGAGGTTTACGAATATGCCCGCCGTGGCCTTTCCTCAAGAGAGATCCGCAAAAAGATAACAGACTTCAAAAACGACACGTGTGAAGCTGCCGCCGTCAAGATCAGCCAGGACAAAGCACAAGCGCGGGCAATGATCGAAGCCGCTCTTTCTGGAATCCCTGTTTCAGCCGTGGCAAACGTCAGGGCCGCCCGGTCATAATTTCATTTCCTCTTTTTCCCCGCTCTAAAATTAACTTTCCGCTTGATGCTGTGTAAATAGCCCTTCTTTTTTACTTTCCCCATACTGCGAACACAAAGAAAGCAACGGCTTTCTTGAACCACAACGCAGAAAGGGGAAAAACCATGTCAACACCTGCCGCACAACACCCGCCTGAAGCCGCCGCCGATTACGAAGATTACATTTCAGTAAAAGAAGCCGCCCGCTTCCTGTCAATCCCTGTCAACACCTGTTACAAGCTTTGCCTTTCCCGGACCCTGCCGAGTTACAAGGCCGGGAAGTTGCGCCGCCTGAAGAAATCGGAAGTTGCCGCCTTCATGGAATCGAACCGGGTTGAAGCCCTGCCAGGCCGG
>JAWDJY010000079.1:0-20888 GCA_032469775.1 Geobacteraceae bacterium
GCTGAAGCTCGTTGTGCCGCTCGGGGCGGCAATGCTGAGTATCCGCCCCGCAAAGTCGGTGCTGGTGCTGGTTATGTTCCCTTTGGGGTCGGTTACGGTTTGCAGCCGGCCGGCTCCGTTGTAGCTGTAGCTGGTCAGGTTGCCTTCGGCGTCTTTTGCGGTGAGAAGGTTGCCGCGCCAGTCGTAGCTGTATTCGGTTTTGTTGCCGGTGGCGTCGGTGCTGGTGGTGAGGTTGCCTGTGCTGTCGTAGGTCAGCGTGGTGACGTTGCCTTCCGGATCGGTGATGGTTAGCGGCAGTCCGGCGCTGTTGTAGCTGAAGGTTGTGGTGGAACCGTCGGTGGTGGTGTCTTTGAGGTCGCCGTCGCTGGTGTAGCTGAATTGGGTTGTTGTTTGGTCGGCTGTGCCCTGGGCTCTGGTGATCTGGGTGGGCAGGCTGCCGCTGGCGTCGTAGGTTATGGTGGTTGTGACGTTTTCGGCGTCGGTGATGTTGGTCGGTTTGCCGTTGGTGTTGTAGCTGTATTGGGTTATGCCACCTTCGGGGTCGATCCGTTTGGTGAGGTTGTCCCATAGGTCGCGGTATTCTTTGGTGGTGTTGCCGTCGGCGTCGGAGAGGATTCTGGCGCCGCCTCCAAGGTAGCCGACTGTGAGGGTTTTGGAGCCGGTGTGGTCCTGCTCGCCGATCAGTTGTCCTTCTTCGTTTCTGGTCTGGGTGCGGCTGTTGCCGGCCGGGTCTTTGACGGTTACCATGGTGCCGGTGTTGTCCAGGTTCTGGACGGTGCTGTTTGCGGCGGGGTCGGTCAGGCTGACGGCTATGCCCTGGCTGGGGGGGTAGCGGTAGTTGATGCGCCAAGTTTCATTTATGGCGTTTTTGTTGGCGGTCAGGCCGTGGGTGGCGTTGTAGCTGTAGCTGAAGAGGGTTTCGGGGGTCTGGGTAGCCGGGTCGAGGTGGTTGACCGTGTTCAGGTTGCCGTTGTCGTAGTCGTAGGTGATGCTGCGGCCGGTGAGGTCCGTGATTTTTGTGATGTGGTTGCCGGTCCAGCTGAGGGTGTAGATGGTTCTGCCGGCGGCGTCCTTGATTTCGGTGAGGGTGTCGCCGTTATAGGTGAGAGTTGCGCTGCGGCCCAGGGGGTCGTTTATGACGAGCAGTTTGCCGTTGTTGTCGAAGGTCCAGCTGTTGCCGCCCCGTTGGGTGAGGGTGTAGTTGCCGCCGTTGTTGCCGCCGCTCAGTGTGTAGCCGTTGGCGTAGTCGGGTTGGGTGTTTCCGGCGGCGTCTTTGGGGAAGTAGATGATCCGGCCATCCGAGTCCACCAGGGCGTCGCAGTTGTAGGCGGGGTCGCTGACAATGGCGGCGTTCTTCCAGATGCGCATGGTGAAGGGGGTGTGCCAGCCAAAGCCGAGAGGGCCGTCGATGGGAGCGACGTATTCGTAGCTTTTGCTGTCCGGGTTTTCGAACTTCAGCAGGGTGCGGTTGCTGCGATAGGTCCGCTCCCATACCATCGGCACACCGCGGGCGGCTACTCGAAGGTCAACCTCAGAGGTGAAGTAGGCGCCGGAGACAGGGTGCAGCTGGTTGGCCTGGGCGGCTCCGAGCGTGAAGAGAAAGAGTGCGAGGCAGCAAAACAGGGTGAATGATGTTCGGTAACGAATCATGGGGCAGAATATTCCTTTCGCAACGCGGCGTGTCAATAATAATGTTTCAGGTTTATTTGTGTAATTTCCCATTCGCCATCCTCTTCAAGAGGAGAGGAAACCATAAAGCCCCCCCTTGCTTGACGGAAGGGGATTGAGGGGTGACTGAAACGGCTACCGGGCACTACGGATCACAGGGGCGATTCGGGTCGCAGGAGATCTTCACACCCACTCCCAGATCCAACGATTTGACGCCCGTGGCCGGATTGGCCAGATAGACCGTACCGTCCCTTTCAATCAACGCCTGGCTTCCGTCCAGCCGGACCATCACCGGCGAGCCATCCGGGTTGAGCGCCGATGTCGGCAGCTGTATGATCCGGTTCAACACCCTGGGATCATACGGGTTGCGGATATCGATCACATAGACCCCGTCCAGTGCCGGAGCAACGGCCAGTCCCAGGGCGGTATTGATGGTGACGTCCCTGGCCATCATAGTGGCCGGCGTGCCATCCTGGTTTCTTACCTTTGCAATGATCCGGGGATTGGAGGGTTCCGTCAGATCCACGCACCTCATCCCGCCGGTCGGCAGTCCGACCAGCGCCAGATCCATCATCTTCTGTCTGTTGTCCTGATCGCGATAGGCGAAATCGGCCGCTGCCGCCATTGCTCCGAAACGCAGTCTGGCCTTGGGGATGCTCGTGCTGTCCGGATCCTCGGGCATATAGCTCGAAAGCAGGGCCGGCATGGCCGGATAGGAGAGATCGAGGGTCAGCAGATTACCGCTGGTTGTGGTCAGCGCCGCTGAGCCGGCGCGGTAGGGAGCAAAGACCATCGGCGAACCATAGTAGACGGGTGAGTTGGTATCGAAGTAACCGACGATGGCCGACCCGTCACTGGCCTTACCGGCGGACTGGCGATCGATGGCGGCCTGGATGTCCACCACCTGGATACCGACATTCGCCGTGCTGACATAGGCATATCCATTCAGCATGACCACCCGCTGGGGGACACCGGACATGGCTTCGGCCAGCTTTTCGCGACCGACGATGACCGGAGCTTCCGGGTTATCCAGGGTATAGAAGCGCACATAACCGAAATGGGACTCGTTGCCCAGGCTGAAGTTGTCGGTCATCGCCAGACGACTATTGGACTGATCCACCGACAGATTGTTATATTGGAAACCATAGGGAAACTTGAAATTAACTGACGGAATTCCGAGATCCGGCCTGGGCCATACAACCTCCATACCATTACGAGCGGTCACATCCACCACCCGCCATCCGTCGCCGCCGGCCGCCACGTAGGCATACAGACGACTATTATCAGCGTCGAAATAGTAATCGATATCACGCGCGGCAAAACTGCTGTCGGCCAGCTCCGAGGCAACCGGCAGCTTGGTGGTGAACTGCCAGGAGACCGGAACAAGCGGCAGCAGTGCCCCGCCCGCCCCGGCGTTGGGAGACGCGTCGCTGATGCCTGACGTCAGGTTTACCCTGTAGACATGACCATAGGCCAGGTTTCCCTTCGGAAGCAGCGTCCCTCGCACATGCCCCTTGATTACGTCAATCCCGACCGTGGCCGCCACCGGAAGGTTGGCGGTAACGTCAAACAGTGAGAATGTTGTTTCATTGAGGTTTGCAACCGACTCATTGAACCCGACCTGCACCGGCGTGTCGATCATGATCCCGGCGGCATCTCCGTACGGAGAAGACCATGTAACACTGGGAGCGCCATCAATGCTCACAGGAGCTTCGCCAATCCTGACAACCGTGATGTCGAAAGTCTTGCTGCTCAGATTGCCGGCAAGATCGCGGGCATCGACTATCAAGCGGAACAGTCCCGGTTCGATCGGCCTGAAGGTTTGCGGGGTGTTGCCGGCGAAATTGGAGCCAAAATCAATGGGATAGTTATAGCGCATCTGTGTTCCGACAACCCTGGTGGTAGGAGTGCCCAACGAAAGCGGTGTCGTGCGTGTATTGGAATAGGCTTCCGACGCCAGTTCGACCGAGAGCGTGGCGGAACCCATGGCCGCATCGGTCACTGAGATGGTGACGGCCAGCTCGGTTCCGACGGTAGCCACACCGTTGAAGTAGCTGGCGCCGTCCACCTGTCCCGGCACCTTGGTTGCCGAAATCGAGATCACCGGCGAATCCTTGTCCGGCGGTATGGTTCCCTTATCCGCCAGTTTCAGATTGATGTTTTCAATATTGCGTGTCAGTAAATCACCTACGGTGACATAGCCGGTGATTGTTTCCTGGCGCATGGTCATGGGATGAATGGCTGTAACCTTGTATTCCAGATCGGAAGCATTCACGTTGGCATACAAAGTGGCAAACCCGGCGTAGAAACCAGTGGAATTGGCGAAGGAGACGTAATTCCAGGCGCCGGGGGTACGAACCACCGCCCCTAGCACCGGCCGGTCGTATTTATAGATCAGATTACCCGTAAGCGGATCCTTTACCGGAGTTTCCACCACCCCGACCGGAGCAGGCTGATAGCCGGGCAGATCGTTCATCTCCTGGTAGGTATAACCCGAGACTATCCCCACCGTCACCTCGGGAAAGGCGGTGAAAATATAACTGCCGATGCCGGTGATGCCGTCGAAGGGCGGGCTGGCGGTTGTGATCCTGCCGTTGATGACCTTGGTGCTGTCGATGATTTCATAAACCTTTTCCACACCGCCCTCAGCGTTAAGCACTTCCGACGGCCTGGTGACGAACACCGCTGTGGCGGTATTGAAGCCGGTCGGAACCGGAATGGAGAGATGAACCTCTTTCCGGAAATCGATTCCACCGGTGTCGATGTTAACCGCCCCCAGGTATTTGCCCGGCATCTGAAGCGGATGGGGCAAATTGGCTTCCTGCACCGTAGTCAGTTTGATCACGGTCGGGCCAACCAACGCCCCTTCCGGAATATCGAGGATACTGCCCCCCTCCCCTTCCACCTTGCCACCCTTGGCGGTTACCAGGTAACTGCCGTCCGGACTCTTGAAGGTGATGTACGAAATGGTGGTCTGGTTGCCCGAATAATCCATCAGCACCACCTTGATTTCATCGCCCAACTGGCCGCGCACCTTGCCGCTGAACGAACCGTTGGAAGCGGGCGTGACCGACTGGATCTCGCCGGTGGTGTCGTTGATCAGCAGCACGGTGTTACCGGCCTCGGCGCTCCCCTGGCTGCCGGTGACGCTGATGAAACCGTCGGCATCGGGGAAGGTGCCGGAGACAGCCCCGGCAGGCGGCATAACCGGCGGGGTGACGCGGCGGATAGTGAAAATGGAGGTAACATCCTGCCCGAGCGAATAACCCTGCAGGTCCCTGACCGATGAAGCAACCGTGACGCTGTAGCCGGTTTCCTGCTTGAAGGCGTCTACCGGGTAGAAGCTGGCCACGGTCGCCTCGGCGTTCCAGGTGACGACGCCCGGAACGACTTCCGAGTTCGATGAGTTGGTGAGTTTTAGAGTTTGCGAGTTAATTGTGGCCTTGTCCATCGGCTTGGAGAAGGTGACCACCACCGGTACGCTCGGCTGCACGTTGGTTGCCCCGTTGGCCGGGGATACGGAGGTGATCGAGGGAGGAACCATGCGCACGGTCAGGTTGAGGATGGTCCTGCTGTTGGCATTGATGGTGGCATTAGCCGAGACGGCATCGCCACGGGCCGGGTCGAGGGCGGTGACGGCCGGCTCTCCGGCGGCCAGGGCCAGCAGGTATCTGCCGTCCGGAGGTGTCAGGTCGGCCAGTGTAGCGCCTTGGGCCGAGAGCTGGATTCCGGCGAAGGGGGCATTGGCGGAATCGGTGACCTGGCCCGACAGATAACCGATGGGAGCAGTTGCCTGCAGGAAGCAATAAACTCCGCTGGAGTTTATTGTGTTTGTAGAGTTGGAGAGTTCGGGGGCCAAAGGTTCCGAATTGATGATTGATCCGCTGAGTCTGGCCATTGCCACCAGCTTGAGTTTGCTGCCACCCTTGACGTCGAACTTCTTCGCCACCACCACCGGCAACGCCGGATCGAAACCGGCCGGAGCCGGGATGGAGATGGTTGCGCTGTTCCTCAGCATTTGGCCGCTGATACCCAGCTCCACCCCTCGCAACAGGCGGAAATCCGCTCCGACCAGGGTTGCCAGGGAAGCTTCCGGCAGCGTGCTTACCGTTACCGGAACCGTGCCGCTCAAGGCGCCGGCCGGGATACTGAGAGCGGTGCCATCCGGCTGCAGCAGGCGTGCGCCATCGGCGCCGACCATGATTCCGCCACTGCTGTCGGGCGGAGTGATCTCGATACTGATCTTGCCCAGCAACAGATCGACAATGGTGAAGTCGCGCGACGGCGATACCGGGAAGGTCGTACGGAGTCCCGGTCCCTGAGCTGAGTCGAAGGGGGGGTCGGTTACGCCGCCGGCAATGGAGGTGGCACAGGGGGCACGGTAGAGAACGATGTCCTGAACAGTGCTTGCGGGCTGGAGTTTATCGCCGCTGGTCAGGTCGAACTTTTCGGTGACACGGGCGTTGATCACCAGTCCTGAAGTAAAGAGCGGAGCTGTCGCGGCATCCGCTTTGGCGACCAGCAGCAGATCTCCGGCGGCGCGCAGTCCCACGCTGGGAAGCGCGGCCTGGGGTACAACACGGCCGGTAGTTGAAATCAGGCTGAAGTCCGAAGGCTGTAGAGTTACCGCGGCCAGCTCCTGCCCTGAAGCAGGTGTCGGCGGGTTTGACGGCGCCGGGTCGGCCAGCAGCAGCGCATACTGGCCGGGCTGGCTGATCTGAACGTTTGCAACGGTCGCCTTGGCGGCAATGGCCACCTCGGTTGCAGCCAGCCAGACGCGGCGACTGCTGTCATATCTGGCCAGCTGCGCCGTAAGAGCGCCATCACCCAAACCGGTCGGCAGCGGCAGGGTCATGGTGGCCGGAGCGGTCAGCGGCTGTGGATCGATCGGCGTGGCGGTTGTCGGAGCGAGCAGACGCAGATCGACCACGGCCAGCGGCGACCAGCCGGTCGGCAGCGGTGTAATCAGCCCCTGATTGGAAAGCGGGGTCAGACGAAGGTCGGCCTGGGTTGACAACGCGCCGGCGGGAATGGTGACGTCAATTGTGAATGATGAATTTTGAATTTTGATCGGGGTGCTTTTGACTATGCTGCCGGTTGCATCGGCCAGGTGGACCGTGTCGTCCAGTTTGGTCAGGCGGCTGTCCAGCACGCTGGTACGCTGTCCGGGGCGCACCGAAACGTCGCGGCGAACGGTGGTGAAACCGCTTTTGACGACTTCGACCCTGGCAGCGCCCGAGGCTAGTTCGAAGAACCAGGCTCCGTCCGCCGGGGTGGTGCTGCTCTGCTGCACACCATTGGTATCGGTCACACTGACCTGTGCCCCCTCCAGCGGCAGACCGCGACCGTCATCCAGCACCTTGCCCTGCAGCCAGCCTGGTCCATCGGCGCCCTTGTCGATTGTGATAACTGCCGTAGCGCTGCCACTGTTACCGGCGGCGTCCAGCGCCCTGGCACGCACGGTCACGACGGCGCCGGGGGCAAGTGCCGGTAATAGACGCAACGACACATTCTGGCTGGCGGTTGCAGTATTTGGCGACGCGGACCAGAGCGATGCGCCGTCTGCGCTGAGATCCACCAGGGTCAAACCGCGATTGTCGCTGGCATTGACGCTGATCTGCACATCGGTTCCGGCGGTGGCCGTGGCCGGAACGTTCAACGTAACCACCGGTGGCTGGGCATCGAGGGTGACCAATACGCTGGCGCTTCCCTCGTTGCCGGCCTTGTCCACCGCTTTCACCTGAATGCTGTTGTCACCTTCGGAAAGCAGGTATGAAGCTGTAAAAGTCCTGTTGCTGACAGAAACAGCGCCGCCCCCCACCGTCAAGGTTGCCTCGGCATCGTCGACCGTGCCGGCAACCTGGATTTGGGGAATGTTGGTGAGCAAACCGTTCAGCGGTGCAGTGATAACCACCGTGGGCGGAGTGCTGTCGCGCTGGATTATGATAGTCGTGGTGGCGACATTCCCGGCCAGGTCGGTGGCGGTGATCAGGGCGCTGTTCTCCCCGGCAGCCAGGGCCAGTATGTGTTCGAAGCCGAGCGTCTCCGTACTGAGTGGAGTAGATGCGCCGTTGACAGTTAAAGACGCCAGCGTTTCATCCACCGTTCCTGTGATGGTAACCTGCGGAGCACTGACCACTACTCCGGCTTGAGGAGCGGAGACGGTTATCACCGGCGCTTTGGTGTCCAGCACCACCGTCAGCGACGAGGAAAGCGGACTAACATTCCCGGCGGCATCGGTGGCTTGGGCGGTGAGAGGATTGTTCCCTTCCGTCAGCGCAATATTGGCAGCCGAGAACAGCCCGGCGGCATCGGCCTTGAGCGTGGCGATCAATTGGGAGTTATTGAAAAGCTTTACCGTGGAGCTTGCCTCGGCCTTTCCGGAAATGGTTGTCGTCGCAGTGCGGGTCGGGGTAATCACCGGATCGAGCAGCGGCGCGGCAGGCGCGGTGCTGTCCAGATTGACGGTAATGGTGCTGCTGCTCTGGTTCCCGGCCCGGTCGGTGGCCGTGATCGTGAGGGTGTTGCTTCCTTCGACCAGCGTCACAGACAGTGTGTAGCCACCAACGCCACTTGGATCAGGCGAAGCCGGGATACCGTTTACCAGCACCGACACCACCGGTTCGGCAGCGCTTCCTCCGAAGGTGATCTGGCCGTTGTTCAGCAATGCGCCGTCGTCCGGGCCGATCACGGTCAGCTGCGGGGCAATGGTGTCCAGGTTGACGCTGAAAGTAGCCGTCCCCCTGTTGCCGGCCAGGTCGGTGGCCTCCACGGTGATGAAGTTTGTCCCTTCCACCAGCGTCAAATCAGACAGGGTGAAG
Source organism: Geobacteraceae bacterium (assembly GCA_032469775.1). Lineage (GTDB taxonomy): Bacteria > Desulfobacterota > Desulfuromonadia > Geobacterales > Pseudopelobacteraceae > JACRCG01. Next base: position 8,490 of record JAWDJY010000079.1, read on the forward strand.
CTCTTTTCGGTGATTGTCGCGATGCGAGGTGTGCCAGCACTGGGCGGAGTTGAAGTAACCGTAACCGATACCACCGATTCGTTGACCATACCGATGACGGCTCCCTGCACGATGTTGGTGTACAGCCCGTCAACCGGAGCGGTTATGGTGACGACCGGAGGGATCGTATCGAGAACTACCGTGGCGCTGGTGCTCCCCTTGTTGCCGGCCGGATCGCGGGCTTCAACCTGAAGGGTGTTGCTTCCTTCCTGCAGGGTGAAACCATCCAGGGTCCAGACTCCGCCGGAGTTGAGTGCGGGAAGACCGTTGACTGTGACCACGGCGGCCGGATCGTCAATGCTGCCACTGACGGTGATGGTGGTGGTATTCAGGCTCGTGCCGTCCATAGGGGTATTGATGGCGACCGATGGCGCGACGGTGTCGAGAACAACCGCCAGCGGAGCCGATGCTTGACCGGTATTCCCGGACTGGTCGGTGGCCTGGACGGTGAAGAGCGTCTCCCCTTCCGTCAGGTTGATGCTACTGAAACTGAACAGTCCGGATGCATCAGCAATTGTGCTTGCCAGCTGCACCGCTCCGGCTGACAGAGCCACACTGCTCCCCGGTTCGGCGCTCCCTTTGACGACAACAATCGGGTTGTTGGTGGGAGAAGTCAGCACCTCCAGCAGAGGCACTGACGGGGGAGTGCTATCAAGAGTGACGCTGATCTGGGCGTTCCCCTTGTTTCCGGCGCGGTCGGCAGCCTCCAGAATGATGCTGTTAGCTCCTTCATTCAGGGTCAGGAGAATGGAAAAGGTCTGCCCGGTAATCGTTGCCGGCTGTCCATTTACCGTCAGGGAAGTCAGCTGTTCGCTGATTGTGCCGCTGACAGTCAACTGCGGATTGCGGGTCAGCAGACCGTCGGCAGGGACAGTGACGAAAATCTGCGGGTTGACCGTATCAAGCGTGACAGTAACAGGAGCGATCCCTTTGTTACCGGCCAGGTCGGACGCTTCGACAGTTATACTGTTTTGTCCCTCGGCCAGCGGGAAATTTTCCAGGGTAAAGTTTTGTCCCGTCAACACTGATGGGCGACCATTGACCGTGACACCGGCAACCGCTTCGCTGATCGAGCCGCTGACCGTAACGGCCGGTACGTTGGTAAAACTACCGTTAACCGGAGCGGTGACAGTGACAACCGGCAGGGAGGTATCCAGGGTGACACTCAGCGATGTGGTTGATTGGTTACCAAGCTGATCCCGGGCAATGACAGTGATCGTATTGGCGCCTTCCGCCAACGGCACGTCGGCAGCACTGAAGGTCAGACCGGATAGTGTGGCTGATATTCCGTTAACGGTTATGTTTGCAGATGCATCATCAACCGTTCCGATGATGGTTGCCAGCGGATTACCAAGATTTTGACCGTTCTTCGGTGTGGTAAGCTCAATCAGCGGAGGCGTGGTGTCGATGGTAAAACGCCAACTGTAGCTGGCCGGATTCTTGGCCAGATCGGCTACGGCAACCGTAACCGAATGCATCCCGTCGTTAAGATTTCCGGCAGGAGTACAAACAACTCCGTTGACACTGACGCTGCAGGTACCGGTGATATCGCTGCCATCCCGGGAAATACGGACAGAGGCAAGATCGATCCCGGATCCGCCATTATTGTCAGCAAACGCTATGGATATGGCAGGCCGGGCTTCCGCCAGCAGAGCGCCATCTACCGGTTGTGGAGCGGAAAATGCCGGGGGAGCCGTATCGGAACTGCCGCAAGCTTTGCCGATGATCGTCAGGATCAGATACGCTGCGGTGGCGTCATGTTCTCCATCGCTACTATGCTCGTCATCTCCATCATGATGCTCACCGTCATCATCGTCATCATTGATTCCCGAACCGCTCTTGATGGTTACCTCGATCGTATTGAACCCGGCTTTGAGATTGACCGTACGCGCCAGGTTGGGAACTCTTTGATTCAAATCTTTTTCGGCAATAACCTTTACGCCGTTCAGGACAACCACCGCCGAGGAGACACGTCCCCGGGAACCGGAACCGTTGGTCAATTTCAAGGTAGCGCTGGTAGCAGTTGGGCAGGCGGTGAAGGTGGATGTCCAGCTGTAGGGTTTGCCCTGGACTCGTACATATTTTTTCGGTCCGAACAACGCAATGCCATCATTATGATCATGAGACGCCGCTGCAATTGCCGGGACAGATACCAGCAGAAGCATCAGCCATAGAACAATCAGGCCGATTCCCCCTCTCCTTCTGATAGTGTCAATCCCACCGTCACCCTGTTGTGCTGAATGCATATCTGCTATCTCCTCATGGTTGTTCATGGATGGTTTCGTTTTGAATTCGTTCAATTCACCAATTGTCAAAGGTGACGCCCTTTTCTGAATCGGAAAAGCTGCAGGTAGTCACTTTCCGGCAGTAAGTACTTATCGACGCATCTTACGGCAGAAGAGAAAACCGCACCGTACCTGCCCCGCCCGGATAGCTAGTTGCCGCCCCAGAAGCAACCACATTGCTCTGCGGCAGCTCCATCGTGCCGTAGTAAATAGCAATACGGCCACCGCCACCGCCGCCACGATTGTTGTCGGCCCAGCCGCCTCGGGCATAGATATAACCAGCACCGGACAAGGCGCCGACATCTATCCGGATACCCCCGCCGCTGCCCCCGCCGCCAACGTAGTTGCCATTGCCGCCGTCGGCCAGGATGTTACCGGCCAACGTCAGCGTGCCAGCCTTGACGCGGACAAGGCCGCCGCCGTTACCGGAAACGTAAGTACCGTACTCCGTGCCACCACCGCTGCCCGATTCGTTCGGGTTAGTCGGGTCACCGTACACTGCGTTGACGACGCCGGCGTAGTAGCCGCCATAACCGCCGTAGCTGCCGCCGCTGCCGCCGGCGCTACCGCCGGTGACTGTGTTGCCATTAGTACGCCCGACAGTTCCGTTGCCGCTTTGATAAGCGCCAAGATAACCACGACCGCTCACATCGATCCTGGAACCGGATTCTATGTTTAAATCGGTAGTGACATTCAGGTCCAACCGGTAGGTCTGGTTCAGGGTCGTACGCCAGTGGCTAAGCAGGCCCCCGCCTTTTAGAGTTACCTTGTTGGCCGTGACTTCATTGGCAACCAGGGTGGATCCATCCAGCAGCAGCTCGTCGGCGATTACAAACCGGTCAAGGCTGCTCAGGCGCCCCTTGCCAAGAACACTGACTTTAGTAAAGGAATAAACTCCGCTGTAGCTGAGACCATTGGCCGTGGCCTGGGTAAGATCTCCTTCAAGCGGGTCTATTCGCAAGCTGGTGGCGTCGTTGTCGATAACCGTGAAGAGGCTGCTGCGGCTGGCATCAGGGGCAAAGCGCATCCCCTTCAGGGAACCGGGCGCCCAAGTAGCTCCGCTTGCAGTGAGTGTGTCGGCCGTGACAGCGCTCACCACGCCGCTCCCCAACGAACGCAGAATGGTAGAACCCTCGCCGGCATCCGTGTTCCGGTTGTCTACGATCAGATGATCCAAACCAGTTGCCGTGGACTTCAGATACACCGTTCCAGCTCCGCCGTTATAACCGGTACCTGCACCCGAGGCGATCACGTTGCCCGACGGCAGGTCCATAGTGCCATAGTAGATGGCGATACGACCGCCGCCACCGCCGCCACGACTGTTGTCGGCCCAGCCGCCACGGGCATAGATATAGCCGGAACCTGACAGCGCACCGGCATCAATCCGGATACCGCCGCCGCTGCCTCCGCCGCCAACGTAGTTGCCATTGCCGCCGTCAGCCAGAATGTTACCGACCAGCGCCAAAGACCCCGCCTTGATGCGGACAAGACCTCCGCCGTTACCGGACACGTAGGTACCGTACTCAGTGCCACCACCGCTGCCCGATTCGTTCGGGTTGGCCAGGTCGCCGTATACCGCGTTGATCGTCCCACTGTAATAGCCACCGTAACCACCATAACTGCCGCCACTGCCGCCGGCGCTACCGCCGGTGACGGTGTTGCCATAGGTACGCCCGACGGCTCCGTTGCCGCCTTGGTAACCGCCAAGATAACCACGGGCACTTACGTCAATCCTGGAGGTGCCGTCGATACTCAAACCGCCTGTAACAACCAATTCCAGTCGTTCTGATCCACTCATACCGGTAGCCTTATGAGTGATGGTAGAGCTTGATGCAACACTCATCGAATCAGCCGCAAGCGGACCATCAAACACCACGAAACTGTTCTTCACCGTCACAACGTCGTATCTGCCTGACGGCTGTACAAAGGGAGCAGCCGAACTGCCCTTGTTTTCAATCAGTACAGAAGTCAACAGCTGGGTGGTGAAACTGATGCTGTAATCGCTAGCGATGTTGCCGGCAATATCTTTTACCCCATGGATCAGGAACTGATAAGAGGTGGAACAATCCAAAGCCACTGCGGGAGTGAAGATGATGGTTTTGCCATCAGTGGAAAGTGAACTGGTTCCGGCAACCAGGGCGCCGGTATCTGCGCGGCGCAGCTGCACCGTGTCGCTGGTGAGACTGGAAGCCAGCATGGTTTCGTTGAAGCTAACGGAGATCGGCAGGGTGGCGATGACGCCTGTGGCATTATTGGCTATGGACGCGCCGATCACCGTGGCCGGGACGAGGTCAGCTGCTTGTAGGTCAAGGTTGCTGACTCCAAGCACTCCGCTGGCTGTCTCGGCAATGCAGGAAATCCGGTAGGCTGCATAGGGGGTGGCGTCTGCCGCAACCCGGAAGGTGAATTGTTGTGTTACATCGTTTTGGGGAGGATCGAACGCAACAACCTGCGTGCCTTCACTGGCAGCGCCGGAAGCGTTGCAGTAGAGCTTGGCAATGCCTTTGGGATTCGTCGCCGTAACCGTGGCAGTTCCGGTCTCACCCGGCTTGTATTTGAGCGTTTGGCCAGGAGAGGTGAGACTCATAGAAGGTGAGACATTATAGAGTTCATGTGCTTCTTGTGCGTTTAATGCACGCGAATAAACTGCAAGTTCATCAATTAGCGCATTAAACTGTCCACCACCTCCGAGAAATTTTCCCGATGTGAATGATTGACTCGTAGTTGCCGGGGTCGTGATAGTGCCAGAGTTTTGCAGTATCCCGTCCACATAAATCTTGGCACTATTTGTTGCGGGCCCTTCATATACACCTGTAACGAGATGCCATGCACTATCAGCAATATTTGTCGTTCCGACAACCACTCCATACCCGTAACCATTACCAATCGCTGCCTTTCCTCCTGTGACAAACAAATGATAATTTTGAGGAGGGGAAGCGCCGGTCGGAGTTCCAATATGTAATACTGATTTATCGCCGTTACTGTCTGTAGTTTTTACCCATGCGGATATAGTCCTTGCAATATTTCCAACAGGGAAATTTGTCGTTGTTCCGGATAGATAATCGTCTACTCCGTCAAAACTTGCAGAAACAGAACCAAAAATCTTATTTGCAGAAAATGTAGCCCCATTATTCGCAATTCCATGATTTCCATTTCCCGAATAATCTTTCCAATCGCCGTCCATATGCCATAGACCGACGATTGAAGCATCCTTCTGATTCATAGGCAAAAGATCAACGACCAGATTCACTGAAGGGCTGACATTTCCGGCCAGATCATGGCTGGAGACATCCAGCAGATTTTGACCCAGGCTAAGCTGGTAAAGAGCCTGCCAAGTGGTGTTGTCATCATGGGCAACGATCTGTTTGCCATTGACGCGAACGGAGGAACCGGCTTCCTTGGTGCCACGCAGCACGATCTGATTGCTGAAGGTTGGTGAGGCGACCGGATCAACCACCGGTGCAGAGGGCGGGGTGCGATCGGTGGTCAGGCCGGCGTTGTAGTTTTCGAATATGTCTTCATCGGCCAACGCTCGCTTATAGATAGCCACTTCATCAATAAGACCATTGAAATATTCAGATTCGGCTGAAACTGGTCTCCTGCTCAAGGCACCCACAGCAAGGTAAATATTTGTATTTGTGTTAAGCAATGTACCTGTGTCAGCGGCATTGGCTAAAACCCCGTCCACATAAAGACGGATTTGAGTAGCATCCCTTACTCCTACTACATTGTACCAGCGACCAGCTTGTAGTTGGGCAACTTCAAGCGTATTTCCGGTGCCCACGCCATACACCATGAACTGCATTTTATTACCATTAGCATCATTAACTAAGCGCAAGCCATATCCAGCAGTCGCTGGGGTTCCACTGTTTGTTAACCCCTTATTGACTATTTTCATCAATGTTCCTGAAGGTATCTGTACCGGATATATCCAAGTGCTGACGGTGAAGTTTCCCTCCCCCATATTGAGAACATCGCCAAAAGAAACATAATCATTAACCCCATCAAACTCCCCAGCCTGCGTTCCAACAATCTTATTAGCTGAGAAGGTCGCGCCATTTACCGCCGTCCCATGATTCCCATTTCCCGAATAATCGGTCCAATCCCCATCCATAGGCCAATAGCCGACTAGATCGGAATCCGGCCCCTGGGTGGTGAAGGTGGAGGTCAGCTCGCCAGTGATGGCATTACCTGAAACATCGCGTACGCCAGCCTTGAGAGTGAAGGTGTAAGCACGGGCGAAGCCAAGCTGGTTGTAGGGTTTGAAAGTAATTGAGAGACCGTCGTTGGAAACGGACAGGACGCCGGGCACAGGGCCGCTGATCGAGGTCAGCGAGACCAGATCGGCGGTTACCGACGTGGAGTCGATCTGTTCGTTGAAGCGCACGGATACCGCCGAGCCGACCGGCACGTTTACACTTCCGGTTGCCGGTGTAACCGACTCTACCAACGGCACCGCATTATCACTTGTAAAGTGCAGCTGATAAGGAGCCAACAGCACGTTTCCGGCTTCGTCCGCCACTGCCGTGGAAACGGTGAGTGTATATGCGACTCCCTTGGCCAGAACAGACAAAGGCTTGAGCGTCACGTCCCTGTGGTCGCCGGAGAGGGTTACACTCGCGGGGACAGGCGTACCGGCAACACTCTCGGCCAGCAATACGGTAGAAGCAGTAACCGTGGACGGATTCAGGGATTCATTGAAAGACAGTGTAATCGCTGCGTTGGTCGGCACGTTGACAGCATTGTCAGAAACAGACGAACTGCTGACAAGTGGCGGCACGATATCGGCCACGGTCAGTTCCAGGGCTGCATTTTTGCTGTTGCCGGCAGCATCACTGGCCGTACAGGAAATAACGGCCACCGAATGTGGTGCCGCGGTTGACTGGATTGCAAAATCAAAGCTCCGTGTCGTGGCGATCAGGGGTGGATCAATGGCAAAAGTCTGACTTGCCGATGCGGCGCCGGTTGCGGCGCACGAGACTGAAACCAGCCCCAGGTTGTCTCCCGCTTGAATGCTTACCGATGCGTTTTCACCCGGTTTGTATCTGGTTGTCTGACCAGTGCTGGAGAGGCTGATGCCGGGGGCGATGCTGTCGCGCAACATCAGGGTACGTTGCGCCTGCAAGCTCGCATTACCGGCGGTATCCCTTGCAACCGCGGTTAGTACGATCGATCCCCCCTGACTGAATGCAGTTGGAGCTGTCAAAGTAAAAGTGCTGGCAACAGACTTTCCGACAGTAACGGTCTTTGTCTGGCTGAAAACCATTTCACCGCTTGCAAAGAGGGTAATATCCTTTACTCCCAGATCGTCGGTACCCGTCAAGGTCACGCTGAAGGCTGCGCCGGTGTTGATACTGCCGCCTTCGGCTGGCGAACTGAATGATACCTGTGGCGGCTGATCCGCTTTCACATCCAGATCGAGGAACTGCGCCACTCCACGGTTCCCCACGCGATCCTGGGCAATGGCCTTGATATGGATCGCGCCTTCCCTGGCAAGCAGGATCGGCAGGGTAAAAGGAGACCTGGCTACACTTCCGGCCAGCACGTCATCAAGATAGAAATCGACCGACGCCACATCTACGTCGGCAACCATCGCCGTTACCGGCACGCTGTTGCCCTTGATCAGGTCGGCGGTCGGCGACACGGTAATTCCTGTCACGGTCGGAGGAATGGTATCAATGGTGGCGAAGTTCGCCTGCACCGTTCCGGACAGCACGTTGCCGGCCATGTCCCGCACACCGCTTGCGCTGACAGTGTAGCTGCGGTTATAGGCCAACGCTTCCAGCGGTGTCAGGGCAACCACCGTACCGTTCTGGATCAGGTCGGTGCGGGTGGCCAGGGCCAGACTGCCGGAAGAAAGAGTTATTCCGCCCAGCGAATTCGGATCCACCGCCTCGCTGAAAGTCAGGCGCACCACCGCGTCGGATGCAACTTGCAGAGCACCTTCGGCAGGCGATATCGAACTTACGACCGGCGGGATATTATCAACCGTGGTGAAGGAGATACTCTGCGGCAGGGCCAGCTTGCGCCCTACCAGGTCGGTGATACCGTCGGTGGCCACCAGGGTGTACAGCGTAAAACCCTTGAGTACTGTCGAAGGTGTAAAAGTCGCTCCGCTGTTGTCGGCATCGAGCTGGAGCGCACCGGCGACTCGCGTACTTCCCTGGGTCAGATAGAGGTTGGAGGAAGTTACCGTTGCCGGGTCGGCCGGCTCGGAGAAGAGTATCCGCATGGTCTGGTTGACCGGAACGTTGACCGCGCCGGAAGACGGATTTATAGAGGTGACAAAGATCGGCTTATCGTCCAGCACGATGGGGCCAAGCTCCAGCAACTGGCCATTTTGATTCAGCATACCGATGGCCCGGCCGATGCCGAGACCGGCGGCGTCCTCCACGTAGAGCGAGATGGTACATGGTATCGGGATATTGCTGAAGAGGTACTGGCCGTTGCTGTCAGTGATGCCTGTCAGAGTACGATTGGTATTGGTGGTAATGCGAATACCGCCGCCGCGTGACGGAGTGACACCGTCAGCCAGCAACACTGTTGCCTTGATCGAGGCCACCGGTCCCAGCACCAGATCAAGCGCTGCCACCTGGCCTTCGTTCTGCAGATAGCCGCTCACAGAGGAACCGGTGACTCGCATGGTATGGGAGGCAATCAGAGTGAATGGGCCGGTGGGAATGTCGCTGAAACTGAAGCTGCCGTCACCGGAAGTATAGCTGGTCAAGGTTCCGCCGTTGAAACGCAGTTCCACCGTGGCGCCGGACAAAGGCGTGCTGCCGTCCGAATCGAACACAACTCCGCTGACGGTCCCGACTCCGCCCAGAATGATGTCTCCGTTGGCCACTTCCAGATCCCTGGTTATAGTGGCAATAGCGGAACCGCTACGGCGCGTGTTGGGCTGCGATGTGGTCAAGGTGTATGACCGGCCTGCCGCCAGATTGTCATAGCGGAAAGCCGCTGTTTCGGCATTTACCGATACCGGGGAACCGCCGTTCAGACGAACCGTGGCGTTCAGCACCGGAGTCACTCCGTCCGGCAGCAGCACCCGTCCGGCAATTGAACCGGTCGGTGCTATGTGCACCAGTGATGTGACGGTTTCATTCTCGTAGGAGAGCGTGCCGCTGGCCTGCCCACTCAGACCGTTGCCGGGATCGCTGGCATTGACCGTATAGCGTCCGGCCGGGACGCCGCTGAAGAAAAAGCCTCCGTCCGGCGCGGTCACCGAGGAGAAACTGAACCCGGTCACACCACTGACCGAGATGGATACCGGAGCGCCACCCACCGGAGCGGTGCCGCCATAATTGAGCACCGTGCCCTTGACCGATCCGCGTGGCGTCACAATTACATCGGCTGTGATTATCTCACCATCGGCATTCAGGCGTCCGGCTCCCACCCCGCGACGCTCGGTAACCGGATCGTAACCTTCCACCGTGAAGTCACCCAAAGGTACAAATTCCATTCGATAGCGGCCGGGATCCGACGTATCTGAAGAGCTGGAGGCATAGGCAATGACTTGTCCATTGCGCTTGAGAGTTATCTGCCCGCCGGCGATCGGCGTTACTCCATCAGCCTTGAGGAAGCGCCCGGTTACCGTGGCCGAAGGCGCCAGACGCACTTCGGCCGTGATATTTGCCTTGTCTCCGGGGATAAAAGCCTGGTTGCGGCCGCCGCGACCGAAGGTGCCGGTGGCGGATATGGCATAACTCCCTTCGCTCAGGTTGGCAAAACTGACCATGCCCGCCGCATCGGTTACGCCATTGGCAGAATCGTTGGGATATCCGCTCCCGCTGACGCTTACAGCGGCAGCCTGAGAGGGCGTGCCATCGGCATTGGATACTTTTACGTTCAGGGAACCGCGACCAAGCAGCTTGATGGTAATCGGTACGTCCAGTCCGGATGGGACGTAGGCATATCCTTTCCACTTGAGTGTTGTGGCCGGGTCCTCGGCAATGATCGGTTGATTGCCGGTCGGGATAATAGGAGCAAAGCGGAACAGCCCCATTTCATCGGTGGTGACGGTTACATCCGCATTGCCGAATGTCAGCGTCACGCGCACATCCTTGCCGGCAGCGCTGCCGTCCGGCATCAGTACGCGACCGGATACCGAACCGGGCTGATTGACCGGTGGCGGTTCACCCGGAACTGGCGGAGACCCCTTGAGAGGCAGATCCACGTTGACCACCTGACCTTGCGCCTCGATTTTTCCTCCGGCCGAGACCGGTGTAGGACGGAATATGTTAGATGAAGTCACCGAGAAGCTCCCCTGCATGACGCCATTAAACGTGAAGCGGCCGGTCTGGGGATCACTCTTGACCACGGTCGGATTGTCTGTATCGTATATCAGCACACCCACCAGGTTGGGCTTGGTGGAATAGAGGGTGACATCGGCGCCGGTAGGCATGGTCTTGGCGGCATCATCCCAGGTAGTGCCGGTAACTGTGCCGATTCCCACCGGACGCAGTTCCAGTGTGCGCACCTGGGTGTCGTACCACAGATCCGTTGAGGCGTTGATCACCTCGCTGCCTGAAATCACGGTCAGGGTGTAGCCGCCCAGTGACAGATTGGGAATGCTGAATTTACCGTCGGCGTCAGCCTGATGCACAAAGTACTGGAACGAGTTCACCACCCGTTTCATCGGCGCATTGGCCCAGGGTGTGCCGTCGCGGTGATATACGGTGCCCTGGATAGTTCCTACCGCCATCGCCTTGAGCGGAACAAACAGGGCGATGTTGGCCACATCGCCGGCCGAAAGGATCGAGACCGTACCTGAGGCAACGGTACGGTTGAAATCACGCGGATCGATGATAGAGATATCCACGTTGCCGGTTGGCAGATTGTCCACCCGGAATGCTCCGGCCAAATCGGTCAGAAGCACCCTTGCCTGTCCCTGGCTCGGCCTGGCGACAACGTAGAGCCCTTCGGCGGACTTGCCGTCATCACGCTTTACCAGGCCGGTGACACTGCCGGTGCCCTTCATGATCACGTTCAAAATTATGGTCTGGTCCTGAGTGGAAATTACTCCGCCGGATTCGCTCTGTTCGCCGGTACTGTCATCGCGTGCCGTAATCCTGATGGTTCCCGCATAGACGCCACTGAAGCTGAAACCGCCGTCAGCGGTGGTACGTTGCCAGCTCTGGTAATTTGGGCCATTGATGATGGCAATCACTCCGGCGCGCGGAGTGACTCCGTCTGCGCCCAAAACCTTGCCGACCACCGTACCGCGCACTATATCCGCCACCCGTCTGACGACAACATCCTGGGTAACCGCGGTTCCGTCCTCCGGCAACGTTCCCATGGTACTTCCCTCGGACAAGGTCGCCGCATTAACCGCCTTCAGGCTGTAAGCGCCAACCATGAGATTACTGAAGGAGTAGGTTCCGGAAGCATCAGTGGTCTTGGCTTGTCCACGATTATCAGCCAGTGTGATCACCTGGATTGTAGCGCCTCCGACCGGATTACCGGCTTCATTGCGCACTACCCCGGAAAGACTCCCTTTAGCTTTCATGAAGAGGTCTAGCTGCAATCTCTGGCCATGAAACATGACCCCGGTGGTCAGGCTGCCGGCTTCATTGGTAAGCGGATTGACCACCTCGATCTGGAACGGTCCACCCGGGTCATCGTTCTGAAATACATATTCCAGACCATAGGTGCCGTCGCTTCTCCCCTGTTTCTCCGTGAAAAGGGCATAACGTGGTTCGGGAATTTTTGTTATTGGATCGGGATACCAGATCAGTTGATAGAGACGGATGGTGGCATTCGGCACCGGCTCCCCGCGAGCAGTGCGAACCGTGCCGGTCACCACTGCAGCTGGGCCTGTCGCGGTAATCCTGATCGGCAAAGTTTCTGCCTGGGGCATTTCCTTGCCGGATTGATCGATGATACCTTGCGTTGTCAGGCTGCGATCGAAAAACGGACCGATACCGTCGCGCAACAGCAGGAAGGCCATGCGGCTGCCCGGCTGGAGGGTGGCCTGTTTGACCAGGTTTTCGTCAACAGAGTAATTGGCCGGACTCTGGGCACTCTCCCTGCTGACCCGTTCGGAGAACAGTACAGCCACGTTGCGGCCATGCTT
>JAWDJY010000080.1:0-20746 GCA_032469775.1 Geobacteraceae bacterium
CGTTGAGCTGAACGGCCGCAAGATAACATTCCTGGATACACCCGGCCATGAAGCGTTTACCGCGATGCGTGCCCGTGGAGCCAAGGTCACTGACATCGTTATTCTGGTTGTTGCCGCGGATGACGGAGTCATGCCGCAAACCCGTGAAGCGATCAACCACTCCAAGGCAGCCGGGGTCCCGATCATTGTCGCAATCAACAAGATCGACAAACCGGATTCAAAACCGGAGCGCGTCAAGCAGGAGCTTACCGAGCAGGGGCTGGTCTGTTCCGAGTGGGGTGGCGATATCACCATGGTGGAAGTATCCGCCAAGAAACGCCTCAACCTGGAAGGTCTGCTGGAGATGGTACTGCTGCAGGCCGACCTGATGGAGCTTACAGCCAACCCCAACAAGCAGGCCAAAGGCACCATCGTCGAAGGCAAGCTCGATAAGGGGCGTGGACCGGTCGCAACGGTACTGGTGCAGGAAGGAACTCTCAAGGCCGGTGACTACTGCGTGGTCGGTGTCCATTCCGGTCGCGTGCGCGCCATGCAGAACGACCGTGGCGAGAAGGTGCTGGAAGCCGGGCCATCGATGCCGGTTGAATTGATCGGTCTCTCCGGGGTTCCCGATGCCGGAGATATTTTCGTCTCGATGAAGGACGAGAAACAGGCCAAGGAAATTGCAACCCTGAGGCAGATCAAGCAGCGTGAAGTCATCTTTGCAAAGCATACCAAGCTGTCGCTCGAGGATCTCTACAAGCGTATCCAGAGCGGCGAGGTCAAAGACCTCAACGTCATCGTCAAGGCGGACGTACAGGGTTCGGTCGAGGCCGTGGCCGAGTCTTTACGCAAGCTTTCCACCGAAGCGGTTCGTCTCAACGTGATCCATTCGGCGGTTGGCGCGGTGACCGAAACCGACATCAACCTGGCAGCGGCATCCAATGCCATAGTAATCGGATTCAACGTCCGTCCGGAAGTAAAAGCCCAGGCCCATGCCGAAAGGGAAGGGGTTGATATCCGGCTGTACAGCATCATCTATGATGCAGTCGAGGACGTTAAGAAAGCCATGGAAGGACTGCTCGAACCGACCTACAAGGAGAAATTCCTGGGCCGCGTCGAGGTGCGGGAAGTCTTCTCGGTACCGAAGATCGGCAACATTGCCGGTTGTTATGTACAGGACGGCAAGATGCTGCGCAATGCGCAGGTCCGATTGCTGCGAGACAATGTTGTGGTCTACGAAGGCAAAATGTCATCGCTCCGGCGCTTCAAGGACGATGTCAAGGAAGTCTCCAGCGGTTACGAATGCGGTATCGGCCTTGAAAATTACAATGACATCAAACTTAACGACATCATTGAAGCTTTCGAGATGGAAAAGATCGCCACTAAATTATAAACACCGGTCAGCCGGGGGTGACGTTGAACAAACCAGCCTGCCCCCGGCTGACAACTAATTTCTCATTTGGACTTATTATGCACAAACGTTCCGACAAGGTTGCCGAGACCATTCATGAATTGATTTGCTCAATACTTTCACGCGGTCTGAATGACCCGCGTATAGGTTTTGTAACGATCACCGGTGTCGAGGTTGTAGACGATCTGAGCCTGGCAAAAATCTTCTTTACCGTGATCGGTGATGACAAGGCAAAAAAGGATACCGAAGCCGGTCTTAACAGCGCCAAAGGCTATATCCGCCGGGAAATCGGCAAGCACCTCACCATCCGCCATACACCCGAACTTGTATTCAAGTACGACAACTCGCTGGATTACGGCCAGCGGATAGAATCACTGCTCAAGGAGATACATACCGGGCATGACGGAAACAATCCAGAAGATCACTGAGGTAATCCGCAGCAACTCTTCCTTTCTACTGACCAGCCATGAAGGGCCGGACGGCGATGCTGTCGGTTCAACCCTGGCGCTGGCGTCATTTCTTCGCAAAATCGGCAAGGACGTCACGGTGCATCTCAGGGATCCCGTACCGGAGCTGTACTATTTCCTGCCCGGCAGCGACTCTGTTTCGTCCTGCATTCCGGACCGCCGGTTCGACGTAGCCTTTGTGCTGGACATCGGTGAAAAACGACGTGCCGGCGCCGAGTTCTGCAGTTTCAACAGAGCCGGCATTCTAGTCAATCTCGATCATCATCTCTCCTGTGATAATTTTGGCGATCATAACCTTATCGATCCTGGCGCCGCAGCGACCGGGATTCTGGTTCATCGCATTGCCAGTGCCTATGGTTACGTGTTTGACCGTGAGACAGCCCTTTGCCTTTATGTATCAATAATTACCGATACCGGTTCATTCCGATATTCCAATGCCAACCGGGAGGCTTTTACCGTAGCCGGCGAGATGATCGAATGCGGAGTAAATGCCTGGGATGTGGCTGAACAGTTGTATGAAAACCAGCCGCGGAAACGGTTGGAACTCCTGGGCAGGTGCCTGCCGACACTTGAGGTTTTCAAGGGGGGAATGGCGGCTTCAGTTACCGTGACACTGGACATGTTTGCTGCTACAAATTCCAATGCCGAGCTCACCGACGGGTTTGTCAACTACCCGCGTTCAATCCATGGAGTGGAAGTGGCCATATTCTTCCGTCAACTGGAAGAGCGTAAATTCAAGATCGGTTTCAGATCGAAGGGTAAGGTCAACGTGGCGGCTTTTTCCGCAGCGATGGGTGGGGGCGGTCATCACAACGCGGCCGGCTGCACCCTGGATGGAACGCTAGAGGAAGTCAAGGCAACGGTCTACCGGGTAGTGGAAGAGAATCTTTGATAAACGGATTCATCATCATCGACAAACCGCCCGGAATCACGTCACATGACGTTGTCAGCCGGGTGCGGCGTATTATCGGCACCCGCAGGGTCGGGCACACCGGAACCCTGGACCCTTTCGCCACCGGCGTCCTGCCGATAGCGATCAATGACGGCACCAAAGCCATCCCGTTTCTCGATGAAGGCATAAAATGTTATGAAGCGCTTATGCAGCTCGGTACGGCAACTGACACGCTCGACATTACAGGTCAGGTGCTGTCAGAGCGTGACTGTACCTCAGTAAACCGGGAAATGCTGCTGGATACATTTGCAAAGTTTACCGGAACCATCAATCAGATCCCGCCCATGTTCTCGGCCATCAAGCAGAACGGCCAACCGCTCTACAAACTTGCCCGCCAGGGGCAACAGGTGGAGCGGGCCGCACGTCAGATCGAGATACATTCAATAGAACTGCTTTCGTTCGAATCACCGCTGGTATCATTTCGGGTAAGCTGTTCCCGCGGCAGTTACATCCGTACCCTGGCCGATGACATCGGCGCCATGCTTGGCTGCGGCGCCTGCCTGAAGGAGTTGCGCAGGACCGCCAGCGGGCCGTTTCTGATGCAAGATGCGGTTTCATTGGACAAGCTTGAACATGCTTCCAGGGAAGGGAATCTTGAGGATTACTGCGTTACGCCGTACGCGGCGCTTGGGCATCTGGCGGATATATCGCTGAACCGAGGCGGTGTGGACAGGGTCTGCCACGGCAGGTCTCCGGAGCGGTGCGGGATAGTATCTGAAATACCACTCCCTGCTTCAAACCGCGTACTTGTCCGGTTATCATTTGATCATGAGCTTGTGGCGGTGGCGGAGTATCTGGACGACGCTGACGCCGTCCAGCCAGGAATAGTGCTCAAACGGGTCTTCAAACAGCCAGACCCGGCTGCTGTCTAGCCTTTTTGCAGATCTGAATCCTTACGCTCCACTTCCTTGTCCATCTCCACACGATACTCCTGCAGGGCCTTTGAAAGTTGCTCGTCCGAAAGGGCCAGGATCTGAACCGCAAACAATCCGGCGTTCTTCGCTCCTGCCTTGCCGATAGCCATGGTTGCAACCGGAATGCCGGCCGGCATCTGCACGGTAGAGTAGAGCGCGTCGACACCGTTAAGGGCGCCGCCGGGCATCGGTACGCCGATAACCGGTAGTGTCGTCTTTGCGGCGACTACTCCCGCCAGATGGGCAGCCATGCCTGCGCCGGCAATAATCACCTTGATGCCACGACCGGCTGCTTCGGATGCGAGCGCCAGGGTACGAACCGGCGAACGGTGCGCCGATGAAATCCTCATTTCGTGTGCAATACCGAATCCGGCAAGAACGTCGGCAGCTTCCCGCATCACCGGCAGGTCGGAGTCGCTTCCCATCACAAGCAGCACCTTTGGATCTGTTTTCATTATTTTTATCCCTTTTCTATTAAATAATCAGTCGTACATCAAACCCGATCAAGGGCCTTGCGGCCGATGTCGCTGCGGTACTGGACGCCGGGCCAGCTGATGCGGGCAACTCCGGCATAGGCGCTGTCAATAGCCTCTTTTACAGTTCCGCCCAACGCGGTCACTCCCAGTACCCGTCCACCGCTGGTAACGCATGAACCGTCACTGGATGCCGTTCCGGCATGAAATACATATACATCCTCCAGGCCGGCGGCCTGCTCCAGGCCTTTGATGGCATCACCCTTGCGGTAATCGCCGGGATATCCGGCCGCAGCCATCACCACACAGACAGCCGCCTTGTCATGCCATTCGATATCCAGGCCGCCCAGGTCACCGTTGGCCACTGCCAGCAGAACAGGAACTATGTCGGATTTCATCCTCATCAGCAGCGGCTGGCACTCAGGGTCTCCGAAGCGGGCATTGAACTCCAGAGTCTTTACCTGGCCATCCTTTACCATCAGACCCGCGTACAAAACCCCGCGGTAGGGGCGTCCCTCGGCGGCCATGCCGTCAATGGCCGGTCGCAGCACCTGCCTCATCGCTTTTTCATGGATATCGGCGGTAACCACGGGAGCGGGAGAGTAGGCGCCCATCCCGCCGGTGTTGGGCCCCTGATCGCCGTCGAAAATGGCCTTGTGATCCTGGGCGCTGGCCAGCGGTATGATCTTCCGGCCATCGGTAATTACCAGGAATGATGCTTCCTCGCCGGTCAGGAACTCTTCGATCACAACCCGCGAACCGGCAGAGCCGAAGGCGTTGCCGCTGAGCATGTCGCGTACCGCATCCAGAGCCTCATCCCTGGTCTGGGCTATGATGACGCCCTTGCCGGCCGCCAGCCCGTCAGCCTTGACCACTATCGGAGCCCCGGTCTGATCGATGAAACGCTCCGCCTCAGCCAGATCGGTAAAGACACCGTAGGCTGCGGTCGGTACGTTGTACTTATGCATAAGGTCTTTTGAGAAGGCCTTGCTTCCCTCGATAAAGGCGGCATCTCTGGACGGTCCGAAGATTTTAAGTCCGTTGGCTTCGAAAAGATCGACAATCCCTAGCGACAACGGCTGTTCGGGTCCAACCACCGTCAGGTCGATCGAATTGACCCTGGCAAACTCGAGCAGCTCATCCAGCTGATCTACGCGCAGAGGGATGTTTTCCGCCAATCCGGCCGTTCCCGGATTTCCAGGGGCACAGTACAGCTTGTCTACCAGCGGTGACTGGGCAATTTTCCATACCAGCGCATGTTCGCGGCCACCGCCGCCGATTACGAGTATTTTCATGGTCGGGTTCCTGTTTTGACTTGGTTGTATTAGTGCCGGAAGTGGCGCATGTTGGTAAAGATCATTGCAATGCCGTGTTCATTGGCTGCTTTGATTACCTCTTCATCACGGACACTGCCTCCCGGCTGGATAATGGCGGTGACTCCCGCTTCGGCGGCGGCATCGACACCGTCACGGAACGGGAAAAACGCATCCGAGGCCAGCACCGTGCCATGGGTCGGCAGCAGCGCTTTCTGAACCGCAATCTTGGAGGAATCTACACGGGACATCTGTCCCGCGCCAATACCGACGGTCTGGTCCCGATTCGTGAAAACAATCGCGTTTGATTTGACATGTTTGCAGACGCGCCAGGCAAAGTCGAGCGCTTCGTATTCGGAAGCGGTGGGTGTACGGTCGGTAACCACGCGGCAATCCAGCGCATTGATCATACCCAGATCCCGTCCCTGGATCATCAGGCCGCCGGTGACCCGTTTCAGGTCATAACCTTTTGCTTCGTAGCTGCTGAGGAGCGGTACCTGCATCACGCGCACATTCTTTTTGGCGGTGAAGATGGCCAGTGCGTCATCGGTATAGCCGGGGGCGATCACCGCCTCCAGAAAGGTTGACGTCAATTCACGGGCCGTATCGGCATCAACGGTGCGGTTGAATCCGACGATGCCGCCAAAAGCTGAAACCGGGTCGCACTCACGGGCTTTCAGGTAGGCGGTCAGCGGCGATTCAGCCAGTGCGGCTCCGCAGGGATTGGTGTGTTTGATGATTACAGCGGCGCTCTGTTCGAATTCCTTGACAGTTTCAATCGCGGCATCCAGGTCGATGATGTTGTTGAAGGACAGTTCCTTGCCCTGCAACTGCTGGGCATTGGAAACGCACGGCTCGGATATTCCGCTTTCAACATAGAAGGCTGCGGTCTGGTGGGGGTTCTCGCCATAACGCAGATCCTGCATTTTCTTGACCTGCATTGTGAACGTGGGCGGATACTCCTGTACCTCTTCCGTCAGGCGTGAACCGAGGTAGTTTGAGATTGCACCGTCATAAGCAGCTGTATGCTGGAATACCTTGACGGCCAGACCGAAGTTGGTCTTTGCAGATACAGAGCCATTGTTATCCCGCATTTCATCCAGCACTGCGGCATAGTCGTTTGAATCCACCAGAACGGTTACATCGGGATAGTTCTTGGCAGCCGAACGCAGCATGGTCGGACCGCCGATATCTATATTTTCAATTGCGTCTTCCAGTGTGCAACCTTCCTTGGCAATCGCTGCCTCGAACGGGTAAAGGTTGACCACTACCATGTCGATGTTCTCGATGCCATGCTCTTTCATCTTGGAAACATGTTCAGGGTTGGAACGCATGCCGAGCAGGCCGCCATGAACCTTGGGGTGCAGAGTCTTGACGCGGCCGTCCAGCATCTCCGGGAAACCGGTGAAATCGGAGACATCCTTCACACTCAGTCCGGCTTCGCGCAGAATCTTGGCGGTTCCGCCGGTAGAGAGGATTTCGACTCCATGGCTGGCCAGCACTTTTGAAAACTCGATGATGCCCCTTTTGTAGGAAACACTGATCAGCGCCCTGGTGATTTTTGCCATTTGATGAAACTCCTTATTACGATTGTTTTGAACAACAATATATAGTTGGATGGTTCAGATCAGGAACGGGGAAAGTTAATGTTTTGAAAAAACCTTGTCTCAAAGATTGGTGTACCCGAGAGCGGCACCACCCGGAAACGTTGGCCGAAATCCTCGACCGAGCCGAAGCCGTCGCTTCGTGCCAGGGCCGTTTCAGCGCCAACCAGCGCCCCTTCGGGCGTAAAGCGGGTGATATGTATCATGCTTTCATCAAAAACTCCAATCGTTTTCAGCCAATCGGCACGTAAAACCGCACCGAATGATCCGGTCAGAATCACATTCTTCAAGCCCTGACAATGTATACGCGACTTTTCGGCAATAATCTCGATTCCGGCCCGAATGGCGCTCTTGGCGAGCTGCACCTGCCGGATGTCATCCTGGGTGAGCAGGATCAGGCGTTGAGCGTCGCGATGAAGCACAAAGGCATTGGCGCCTTTATGGCTGATTATCCTGGAGGAGAGATTGGATGAAACCTCAGCGGCATCATATAACCTGCCGCTTGCTTCCATGATCCCGCAACGGAGCAGTTCAGTGATCGCTTCGATGGCGGCAGAACCGCATATGCCCAGCGGCTGTCCGTTGCCGATCACCTGTAACCTGACCCGGTCCTCCTCGATGCGCACGGAATTGATGGCGCCCGGCAATGCAACCATGCCACAGGAAAGGTTACCACCTTCGAAGGCCGGGCCGGCGGCGGCCGAAGTAGCCCAGATCCGGTCTCCGTTCAGGAGCGCGATTTCCCCGTTGGTGCCCATGTCCAGACAGAGCGTCGCATCACCCGGATCTGCGCCGTACAAAAACGACACCGTGTCCCCTCCCACGAACCCGCCAGGCATCGGGAACACGTATATTTCCGCATTGCCATCCCAGTCCAGGTCGACGGAGTTGAGGTGTGTGCCACAGGTGCGGAGCGGGCGATAGGGTGGGAAAGCCAGCGATTTCAGCGGCAATCCCATCAGGATGTGCTGCATGGCCGGATTGCCGGCAATGGCAGCCCTGCCGACATCTTTCCAGGCTATGCCGGTAAGCCGGCAGAGTTCATGGGCCATGCGCAGGAGTTCAGCCCGGATCAGGTCCGTCATCTCCTTCTGAACGCTCCCGGAGCCGATGGCGGCATCCAGGCGGCTGACAACATCGGCGCCGTACCGGCGTTGCGGATTCATGGCGCCCAGCATCGCAATGCGGCGGCCGTCGCTGCAATCCACCAGCGATGCAGCCAGCGTGGTGGTTCCCAGATCAATGGCAAGCGCGATCCTAGTCATTTCAGACCACCTCTATCAGGGATCGGCCAGCGGGTATCACCGATCCGATTCTGCGGGTGAAAAGAGCTGTCTCATCTGCTTCGGAGATGAATCGATCGGCATCGTCGGGTGACAACGAAATCAAAAGTCCGCCGGATGTTTGTGGGTCGAACAGCGGCAGTAGCTCCTCGTCCATATCTGCGGAACTCTGCACCAGCGGCTGATAATGGTCGCGATTGCGGTAACAGCCGGCCGGGACCATACCGTCTTTGACCAGTTCCGCCACACCGCTCATGAGCGGAATATCGCCGGTATCCAGCCTGATGGTGACAGCGGCTCCACGAGCCATCTCGCAGGCATGTCCGATCAGTCCGAAACCGGTCACGTCCGTGGCAGCTGAGGCGTTATGATCGATCATCATCCTCGCCGCATCCCGGTTGAGGGTTGTCATCCATTGCACAGCCTCCTGCACCGCTTCGATACTGCCCATCTCCCCCTTGATGGCGGTGGAAATGATGCCGCTGCCCAGCGGCTTTGTCAGCAGCAGAATATCACCCGGGCGTGCCGTGGAGTTGCGGATGATGCGGTTCGGGTCCACCAGGCCGGTCACTGACAGCCCGTACTTCAATTCGTCGTCCTCGACCGTGTGCCCACCCACCAGGCATACACCAGCTTCCCGCAGAACGCTCTGTCCGCCGGCCAGGATTTCACGCAGGACCTCTCCCGGCATGGAGCAGGCCGGAAAGAAGACCAGATTCATGGCGGTCACCGGCCTGGCGCCCATCGCATATACGTCGGAGATCGCATTGGCGGCGGCGATCCGGCCAAAGGTGTACGGGTCATCAACCAGCGGCGTGATGATGTCGGCCGTCTCCACCAGGGCGCACTCCTGCGAAATCCGGTAAACACCGGCGTCATCGCAGGTTTCCGGGCCAACAAGCAGATTTTTGTCATCGAATGTGAAAAGCCCGTCCAGGGCCTTCGCCAGGCCTGATGGGCCCAGTTTGGCGGCTCAACCGGCTGCTTTTACAAGCTGAGTAAGCTTTATCATCTGTCAGACTGCTCCTGGAACTGCATGTTATTTCAGATAGACTCTCGGAACCCGTTTGCTGATGCCGCAAAAAATCTCGTAGGGGATAGTGCCGGCCCAGTTGGCCAGCTCTTCGGCCTGTATCGAATTGCCTTGCCCATCCGGTCCCAGCAGGATGACCTCGTCACCGACCGCAACGGAAGGAATGCCAGTTACATCCAGCATGATCCAGTCCATGCAGACCGTGCCGACCACTTTAGCCCGGTGGCCGCGGATAAGTGCCTCGCCCCGGTTGGTGAGCGCACGCGGATAACCGTCGGCGTAGCCGACCGGGACGCTGGCAATCAAGGTCTTACTGCCGGCTGTAAAACGCCTGGCATAGCTGATCGTAGTTCCGGGCTCGACTTCCTTGAGCATGGCAATGCGGCTTTTCAGGTGCATCACCGGTTTTATGTTCAATTTGCCCTGGAAATCGGCGGAGGGTAGCGCGCCATAGAGGGCGATACCGGGCCTGACCAGGTTGCAGCCGGGGATTTCCCGCAAAAGGGAGGCGGCGCTGTTGGCAATATGGATGTAGCGCGGAGAATATCCGGCCTTGCGGACCTCGGCCACCGCCCAGTTGAAACGCTCGGCCTGCAGCCTGGTGAAATACTGCCCGGACTCATCCAGTTCGTCGGCGCTGGCGAAGTGGGATATGACTCCTTCCAGGGCGATGTTCGGAAGTTTTTTCAATTCAGCCAAGAACTGCGGGGTGGAGTTGTACTGGACCCCGAGCCGCCCCATGCCGGTATCGATTTTAAGGTGCAGCTGCGCCTTGCGGAACAGTTTGCCGGCGGCGTGATTCAACGCCAGCGCCTGCTCCATCGTGAAAACAGTGGTGGATATATTGAAGCCGATGCATTTCCGCTCCTGGCCCGGATAGACGCCGCCCAGCAGCAGGATCGGCTTGTCGATGCCGCTTTTGCGGAGCTGGATGCCCTCCGCCAGGAAAGCCACGCCAAAGGCGTTGACGCCCAGTTTTTCCAGTTCGCGGCTGATGTCCATGAAACCGTGGCCATAGGCGTCGGCTTTTACAACCGCAAGTATTTCGGTGCGTGGCGGGATTGACGTGCGGATGGACTTGAAGTTGTGATGAAGCGCCGAAAGGTCTATTTCGGCAAGGGTAGGGCGACCGTCGTACAAAATATGGATACCTCTGAATACCTGTCGGAATTTAAATGCGGACAGAATCTGTTGACCGCGTAAATATCATGACCGCAACCGCCTGTAAAGCAGGGTGTGCAGAAAGGATCAATTTACAGGGACAATTTCTTGCGCGCATTTGCCAGGCAGCGCCTGATGTCGGCACTGCTGCGGCAGGCCAGGGCAGTTCGCGCCAGCTTGCGGCAGGCCTCCATGCTGTGGTTGCGGATAGCCTGTTTAACGATAGGAATGCTGGGAGCGGAAAGGCTGAATTCGCGGATGCCCATGCCGGCCAGCAACAGCGCGTTCAACGGATCGGCGGCCATTTCGCCGCATACCGAAGCTTTCTTGCCGGCCTTGGCCGCCGCATCGGCGACCCGTTTGATCGAGTGCAGAATGGCAGGGTGGTGCGGGTCGTAGTACTGCTTGACGCGGGAGTTGTTGCGGTCGGCCGCCAGGGTGTACTGGATCAGGTCATTGGTGCCGATGCTGACATAATCCACTTCCTGCACCAGATACTCGATGATCTGCACCGCTGCCGGAATCTCGATCATGATTCCGAAAGGGATGTATCCGCGCACATCGTGCCCCTCGCGCAGGAGTTCGTTTCTGACCAGTGTCATTATCTCCCTGATCTGGCGGATCTCGTCCAGGCTGCTGATCAGGGGAAACATGACGGTCGGGTTGCCGGCATGGGAAGCCAGCAGTATTCCGGCCAACTGTTCCTTGAAGATATCCTGGCGCTCCAGCGAAACCCTGATAGAACGCCATCCCAGGAACGGGTTGTCTTCGGAAGGATAGGAAAAATATGGCAGGCCCTTGTCGCCGCCGATGTCCAGCGTCCGGATATTGACCGTCTGCCCCGGGAAACCTTCAAGTATCTTGCGGTAAATGCCGGCCTGCTCCTCGCGGTTCGGAAAAGCCGAGCGGGCCATGTAGGGGAATTCCGTGCGGTAAAGACCGACCCCTTCGGCGCCGTGCAGGTTCGCGACCTTTACATCGGAAATCAGGCCGATGTTGGCGCTCAGCGTAATGGCGACACCATCGGTAGTCACGGCCGGCAGGTTGCGCAATCCCTCCAGCTCCTTCATCCGCCCGGCATGGTCCTGCTCCAGACGGACATATTCTTTCTTGATAGCTGCGTCCGGGTTCAGGTAGATGTGGCCGGAGGTGCCGTCCACGATGATTTCATCCTTGACGTTGGCGGCCGACATCAGCCCTTCGATGCCGAGTACGGCCGGAATTCCCAGCGATTTGGCCATGATCGCAGCGTGCGAGTAGGCATTGCCCTTCTCGGTAACGATCCCCAGGATCTTGTCATGGTCGAGCATGGCAAGGTTGGAGGGGAAGATCTCCTCGGCAACGATCACCCTTTTTTCCTTGAGCATGATGTCACCGGTATTGTTGCCGACAATGACATCTATGATGCGCCTGCCGATGTCATCCATGTCGGCCGAGCGCTCGCGCAGATAGGGGTCGGCCATCTCGGAAAAAGCCTGGATATAGTGCTGCACGACGTCGTGAACGGCCCGGCTGGCTCCCAGCCCCTTTTCGATCAGGTCGGTGATCTTGGATGAAAAGCCGCGATCCTCCAGGATCATCAGGTGGGTGTGGAAAATTGCCGCGTCATCTGCGGAGAGCGTTTCGCTGACCCGCTTTTCCATGTAGATGGTCTGGATTTTTGTCTTTTCAAGGGCGATATTGAATTTTTCCAGCTCTTCAGCTTTACTGCCGACCTTGGCCAGTTTGACCACCTTGTCGTTGAAACGGTCGAGGATGTAGACCTTGCCGCGACTGAAACCGCCCGATACGGCGGTGCCGGCCAGCGTTCTGGATCTGGACGCGCGCTTTACGGCGGACTTTGAAGGTTCCGTGCCGCTGACCGAGCCGTTTTTAACCTTGGCCAGCTCCTGTTCAAACCAGGCCCGTTCCTGTTCCTTGTGCTGGATGGAATCAAGCAGACGCGCATTGTGGATGATGCTGCCGATCTGGAATGTGATCGTGCGCAGGGCGCTGATTTCATCCTCGCTAAAACGGCGGGCCTCCCGGGTCTGTACGACGATGGCTCCGATCGGAGCCTTGTGCTCGAACAGCGGCAGCCCCAGGAAGGAGAGGAAACGCTCTTCCTTGGACTCCTTGAAATACTTGTAGCGCGGGTGTGAAGGGGCGTTGTCGGTCATGACCATGTCGCGATTTTCGACCGCCAGGCCGGTCAGGCCTTCATGCACCTTCATTGTCACACGGTTGACCGAAGCCTTGGAGAGTCCCTTGGTTGCCTTTAAAACCAGCGTCTCGCCGTCCGTCTCAAGCAGGTAGATCGAGCAGACGTCGCTGCCCATGCGTTTGGCTACCAGTGTCACTATGTTGTCGAGGGTTTCCTGCAGGTCGTGTGAATGCAGAATGATCGTGCTGATGTCTTCGAGGGTACGCAAACTGAGCGATTGCTGGCTTTCTTTCATCGGTATGCCCCGTTGCACTGGATATCGGCTGGAATGGCAAAGGAGTATAGAGTGTTTTTAATTGAAAGTAAAACACTGATGACCGATATACGCTGGAAATGTCGTCAGGTGTCTGCTATCTTGGAAGGCGATTTTCAATTGAAGACAGGGGATATGTCATGACTGATGCGGTTATCAATGCGGAGATAAAAAAGGGGCTCGATCTGCTCGACTCGGGCAAGGCCAAAGAGGCGATCGCGGTATTGCAGGAATATTGGAGCGGTCACAAGGGGGAGCCGGACAGCTGGTTCTATCTCGGGGACGCTCTGGCCGAGAACGGACAGCTGGGCGATGCGATCGAACGTTACCGGGAAGGACTCAAGCTGGCTCCCGTGGACGCTGACGCGCTGACCACGCTGGGAGACATGCTCTTCGAAGCGGGAAAGCACAAGGATGCCATTGCCTGCTACAAGCAGGTGCTGGACATAGACCCGAAGGATGCCGATGCGCTGGTCAGCATCGGACTGGTCCATGGCAGCCAGGAGCGTGGTGACGATGCCATCAGGGCTTTTGAGCAGGCTCTTGAACTGGAGCCGGACAATGTCTTCGCCTGGAATGCCATGGGGGATGCGCTCTATGGCAAAGGCGATGTGGAAGGGGCGATCAACGCCTTTGAAAAAGGGGTGGAAATTGACCCGGAAGACCCGGTGGCGCACTTCAACCTGGGGGAACTGTTATACGACCTGGAAGAACTGGAGGAAGCCGAGGAGGAATGCCTGGAAGCGGTCCGCCTGGATCCGTCCTACGGCATGGCCTACCTGACTCTGGGGGGCATCTGCATGGACCAGGATCGCACGGCCGACGCCATCGCCTATTTTGAAAAATATCTCAAATACGAGACCTCGGCCCAGGCGGCCGACATGATTGCAGAGGTCAAGGCGGTCGTGGAAGGGCTCAGGGAAGAGTTGAAGGGATAGTTGATGAACGATTCAAAACCGTTGTTGGTCGATTCCCATGCACATATCTACTACCACGATTACGCTGGCGATTTCGACGAGATGCTGGCGCGAGCAGCCGATGCCGGTGTGGCGGCAATACTGGTGGTCGGCACCGATATCGAATCCAGCCGTGAATCGGTCGCGCTGGCGGAAAAGTACCCGCAGCTGTACGCCGCGGTCGGAATCCATCCCCATGATGCCGGACGGGTCACAGAGAAATGTTATGACGTGATTCGCGACCTGGCCCGATCCAGTGCCAAGGTGGTGGCCATCGGAGAGATCGGCCTGGATTTCTATCGCGACCGTTCCCCGCGTGACATTCAGGAGGTGGTGTTCAGGCGTTTCCTGGGAATGGCCGCTGAACTGGCATTGCCGGTCATCATCCACGACCGCGATGCCCACGAGCGGGTCATGTCGATACTGCGGGAAGAGAGTGTCAGGAAAGGGGTGCTGCACTGCTTTTCCGGCGATGCGGAGATGGCCGCCATGGCGATCGCGATGGG
This sequence comes from Geobacteraceae bacterium, assembly GCA_032469775.1. Classification (GTDB taxonomy): domain Bacteria; phylum Desulfobacterota; class Desulfuromonadia; order Geobacterales; family Pseudopelobacteraceae; genus JACRCG01. The sequence goes on from JAWDJY010000080.1 coordinate 14,512, forward strand.
ATTCCATATCTCGATCCCCGGGACGATCACCTATCCGTCGAACGAGGCGTTGCGGGACGTGGTCCGCTCGGTGAGCATCGACCGCATGCTGGTGGAGACCGACTGCCCCTACCTGACGCCGGTACCGTATCGCGGCAAGCGCAACGAACCGGCCCACGTGCGGCTCGCGGCGGAGAAGGTAGCCGAGCTGAAAGGGCTGACCCTGGCAGACGTGGCCCGCATCACCACCAAGAACGTACGCGACCTGTTCGGTATCCGCCTCTGGGACCAATCGACCAAGATCGCCTACCGTATCCGCAATTCGCTCTACCTGAACATCACCAACCGCTGCTCCAACCGGTGCAGTTTCTGTGCGAAGTTCGACGACTTCACCGTCAAGGGTCACAACCTGCTGCTGGATGGCGAACCCTCGTTCGAAGAGGTGATGTCGGCCGTGGGGCAGCCCGAAGGTGTCGATGAAGTGGTCTTCTGCGGCTATGGCGAACCGCTGGTCCGGCTGGAACTGGTCAGGCAGGTTGCCGTTGAACTCAAACGGCGCGGCTACCGCATCCGCATCAACACCGACGGCCAGGCCAACCTCGTGCATGGCCGCAACATCCTCCCCGAGCTCAAAGGGCTGGTTGACAGCATCTCGGTCAGCCTGAACGCGCCCGATGCCGCAACCTATGCCGAGCTCTGCAACACCCCCTTCGGTGAGGCCGGTTTCGCCGGCGTCTGCGATTTCATCCGCGAAGCGTCCGGCTTTATCCCGCAGGTGGTGGCCAGCGCCGTGACCGTGCCGGGCATCGATATCGAAGCCTGCCGCAGGCTGGCTGAATCTCTGGGGGCCGAGTTCCGTGTGCGGGAATACGCGGAGGTGGGCTAGGGCGGTAAGGATTCACATGAATGAAAAAAGGCCGCGTCAGGAAGACGCGGCCTTTGAAATTTTGGGGTGGCTAGAGGGATTTGAACCCTCGAATGTACGAGTCACAGTCGTAAGTGTTGACCGCTTCACCATAGCCACCATAAAGAGACGAGATAAATAAACTAAAACAGCCGATCAAGTCAAGGTAATTTTTAATTGCCGGTTTCATTTTACCCTAATCATACTTTTAGATACTCTCCTGCATATTAATCGTTGACAGGAACAAAATAGTTTGATAGATACACGTTTCACTTTGTGGGGCTGTAGCTCAGCTGGGAGAGCGCTTGACTGGCAGTCAAGAGGTCGACAGTTCGATCCTGTTCAGCTCCACCAAACAATTCAAGGGATCAGCGGAAACGCTGATCCCTTTTTTTGTATTTGTAATTAACGGTATAATGTCAATTTGCCTGTTGACTGATTAACGGGCCTGGCATAATACACGTGAATATATTTCAATCGCAAGGCAGGGTAGTTTATGAGCACGGCACTATTACTGATAGACATACAGAAGGATTACTTTCCCGGTGGCCGCATGGAGCTGGTCGGCAGCATCGAAGCTGCCGGAGCCGCCGAGCGCCTGCTGGCCGCATTCCGGCGTGCAGCCTGGCCGGTCTGGCACATCCGCCACATCTCGTCCAGTCCCACCGCCAGTTTCTTCCTGCCGGACACGAGCGGTATCGAGATATACCCCGGCGTCGCGCCGTTGCCGGAGGAACCGGTCATCACCAAGCATTATCCCAACAGCTTCCGCGATACCGATCTGCTGGAGCGCTTGAAAGCCGCCGGAATCACCCGGCTGCTTGTCTGCGGCATGATGACCAGTATGTGTGTGGACGCCACGGTCAGGGCCGCTTTCGATTTCGGCTTCGGCTGCACAGTGGCGGAGGATGCCTGCGCCACCAGGAATCTTGTCTTCGGAGGGGAGGAGATACCGGCCAGTCATGTGCATGGTTCCTTCCTGGCCGCCCTGGGAGCGGTCTACGCCAATATCAGGACCACCGACGCGATACTGGAGGGTATCACCGCCGCAGATCAATAAGAGGAAAGGTCATGTATCAAATTCAGGAAGCAATCATCGCTGAAGCAACACGTTCCCTGCGGATATTTATTGTCTTCTTTTGTCTGGCCGTTAATCTCATCCCGACTATCGCATGGGGTGAAGCTGACGGGGATTCTGCCCAGCTTTTCGGCGCCTGGCAGGAGAAGGTGGTTTCCACCTCACGACTCCCTCAACCAATCTCACGGATAGCTGAAAACGTCACAGTCATCACGTCTGATGACATCGTCAGCCTCAATGCCCGCACCCTTGACGAAGTACTGCAGACAGTCTCCGGCATTCAGCTTTTTCAGGTCAGGACGCCTGGAAGTACATCACTATTCACAGTCAACGGCTCCCTGAGCAATCATGTTCTGGTCCTGATCGATGGCATACCCCAGAACCCGCTCGGAACGGAACTGAATGCCGCTGAGCTGGGAATGATACCGGTACAGCGGATCGAACGGATAGAGATCGTTAAAGGGGCGGCCTCCGTCGCCTGGGGGCCGGCACTCGGCGGGGCGGTGAATATCATTACCCGTGATTCCGGAACAAACAAAAAACTGAGTGGAATTGCCTCGGCCAGCTACGGAGAGAATACGACCTCCGATATGCGGGGAGGGGTGAACGGCAAAATTGACCGACTCGGTTATTACATCGATGGCGGCAGATTCCATTCCAACGGCCTGCTGGCGGACAACCAGGTCACCCTTGATCACGTCTTCGGCAAGCTCATGTACGACCTTCCCTCAAAAGGCAGACTTTCATTCGGTGCGGATTTCCGGGATGGGGACCGGGAGGTCGGTCACAGCGGATTTGACACTGCAAACACTCCGCTTGTTTCAAGCGGTTCCCGTTTTGTAACAGGCTATCTCAAACTGGACTATCCGCTGCATGACCAACTCAATCTGGAAATCCTCACCTCAGTCGGGAAAAAGGATATCTGGCAGCAATGGGAGATAGCTCAGCCAAATAAATTCCTGATTTTTGATGCTCGCAATCAGACCGATTCGCAGCAGGCGTCAGCCAGGCTCATCTGGGATAATCGAAGTGCCAGTCTTGTCGTCGGGTTTGAGTATCTGCATGACGGCATCACTGTCAAAGAACCAGAAACCCAGCTACCCATGGTAAATTTTTCCCGGAATCTGGACCGATACGCTGCATTTTTGAACGGCAGCTATACCCTCGGACCCGTGACCCTGCTCTCCGGGATACGTTTCGATCATATCGATAACAACGAACAGGTTGCCAGCTACAATCTGGGGGCAACCTGGCAACTGACCGATAACACCCTGTTAAGGGTATATGGTGCCAGAGGGTATAGTCTGCCAACACCAAACTTTCAAAAAGACACTCTACAGAATATCTGGACAGTACAGGCCGGTATTGAAAGCAGTGCCGTTCCATTTCTCTGGCTGAAAGGAACACTCTTTTACAGCGATACGTGGAACATTCAAACCTTTGTTGTTCCACCGGACTATCCATTGTCACCGGTAGGCACCGTGCAGTCCGAAGAGTACAGGCAGGGATTTGAAGTCGAAGGGCGTTCGGCTCCCTGGCATGACCTGTCACTTGCAGCCGGCTTTACCTACAGCGATGTGCGGGACAAAAAGAGCGACTCACGCATCAGCTTTGTACCGATCAGTACAACTAAACTTTCCCTGCAGTACACCAACCACGAACTTGGCCTCCGGGCAATGCTTACCGGATCGCATGTCGACTGGCCGTCCGATGCCGGCAACAGCGTACACGACAGGGATATGTACTGGGATCTGCACCTGACGCAGAAGCTTTCGACTCATGGAAACGTGACTACGGAACTTTTTCTGTCAGGGCGCAACCTGTTCAACAATGCACAGTACATAGATGATTTTCGTAAGAACGCGCCCCGATGGTTTGAAGGCGGGATGCGGGTGAAATTCTGATGAGATGCCTTATTCTCCTCATGCTCGCCCTGGCGACCCTGCTTCCCTCCCTGGCTTCAGGCTACGACGTGCTTGTACTGCAGAGCAACCGCAGCCCGGCCTACGAAGAGGTACTCAAGGGTTACCGCGTCGCGCAGCCCGCCTCGCAGCGGACTATCGTGCTGGCAGACTACGCCCGTGTGGACTTGGGCCGTATCTTGCGCGAAGATAACCCGGCGCTGATTTTGACCGTGGGTGACGCCGCCCAGAATGCCGTCAGAACCATCCGGGATACACCGGTCTTGACTGTGATGAGCCTTGGCATCAATAACCCGAAGGCTGCATACCCCAACCAGACCGGCATCAGCATGTTGGTTCAGCCGGAGCGTTACATGGCTCTGTTTCAGGGCATGAAAGTCCGCCGCGTCGGCGTGGTTCATGATACCGGCAAGAGCGGCTGGTATCTGAGCCAGGCCCGCATAGCGGCACGGAAGATCGGCATTGAGCTGGTGGTTCGCGAAGTATCCTCACCGCGTGAAACAATAAAACAGCTGCAGAGCATGAACGGGAAAGTCGATGCGCTTTGGATGCTGCCTGATACGACCGCCGTCACCCGCGAAACCAGTGAAGCGTTTTTACGCTTCGGCCAGAATAATGCCGTTCCGGTGATAGCGTTTTCAGCCAGCTACCTCGGCCTGGGAGCGGCGGCGGCACTGGAGATCGATCGGGTCGCGCTGGGCGAACAGGCGGCTGCCATGACAAATTCAATCCTCAGCGGTGCAAAACCCAACGAGAGTTCACCAGTCTTTCCCCGTAGGGTCACACTAAAATCCAATCCTGCTGTCTTGAATACACTCAAACTGCCGGTTCCGTTATCCCCCGAGTTGTGATCAGCCGGCCATGTTGTGACAATATTCCGTAAAAGCTTCCAAGCTGATAAAGGATAAGGATTTATATTTACCTGGCGGAATCGCTGTGCCGGTTCGGTTCCTGCTTCTGACACCACCAGAATCAAGGCCCCACGGAAATTCCGTGGGGCCTTTTTCGTTTTCTTTCATGATATTTTCACCCACTTCCCGGCCATTTCCCGATAGCACGCCTGACAAACATGAGCTTGAAAAAGGCTTGCGCGATCATCTTTTTCAGAAGTTCTGATGACGATCGACAAGGCCTTGACGAAATAATTTTGATAAAAACAGGCAAAACTACGCCATTTCGCTGCTATAAAGAAATTTTACACATTTGTAACGCACCGATATTAATGGTGAATTTGCACAGGTGTAAAGTTTCTTTTCAATTTTAATCTTTGAGAATGCGCTTGATTATAAGCCGGAAATGCTTTAGTCAGATTGGAGCGATTTTATTGATCTGTGTTGCGTGACCTGATATCCGGGCCAGGTGTTGGATCGTGAAATATGGGAATATTCTAGGAGCAACATTGGAAAAGCATATACAGGTAGATGCAAGGGATAACCACGGATGAAACCGAAAAAGCATCTATCTGTAGATGCAAGCATATACAGGTAGATACCAGTTTCTGACAGCATAATAAGATGTTGTGCGAGGAAAAAATGATGAAAGACGTAACCGCAACCAGCTAGCCAGAAAGATACACCGGACTGAAACCGGCGGTGATTTTCCCTCCAGTTGAAGAAATGAGGAACAAATTGATAGAAGATGATGGAGATATTGTTCGCGGTTTGGGCTTTGTGGCTTTATACGCAGCATATTTGGAGGAGCAAGTAGAAAACCTTTTAGTTATGCTTGCTATAGTTGATCCTTATGATGAGACAAAGCAGCGCTGGCCAGTCAGTAAAAAGATAAAGCACGTAATCAAGGTCATTGATAGGCTTGACACAGAAGAGTTCCCAGTTTTAGTGACAGACTTAAGAACCTGCCTTGAACTTTTTGAGGACCGGAACTTGCTCATACACGGACGTATCTATGGGAACTTTGACCGACCAGATACTTTGAAATCCGGGAGGCCAAATGTTCCCGACCGAGAGGTTGAATCTGCTGAGCTGTACAAGCTTGCAAACGAGTTTGAAGCATTCAGAGAGGCAGTTTACCGTCCTATGATTTTCATGCTACCCAGAGCAATTGCTAAGCATTTAAAGGTACAGGACCAACGGCAAGACTAGGGGTGCTTTAGTGAAGCGTGATATTGAATTAATAAGAAAGCTTCTATTCTACTTCGAAGAGAAGCCAAATGATCACATGGAAGAATGTCCTTTTGTTGAGGGCTTTTCGGATCTGGAAATCAAGTATCACCTTATATTAATGGATGAAGCTGGTCTGCTACGCTGTGAGCGAGAAGTTACACAAAGCTCAGGTCGCGTCATTAAAGTCTATCCTTTCTCGCTGACTTGGATGGGGCACGAGTTCCTTGAA
>JAWDJY010000081.1:0-19615 GCA_032469775.1 Geobacteraceae bacterium
TATTTGCGTCATTCCGGGTTTAATTTTCTTGCCAGAGCCGGAACGCTTTTGTAAAGTCAAAAACTGCTAAAAATCGAAAATACGGAGGAACAGGCTAATGCGGCATATCGGCAACAAAAAAGGTTTTACCCTGATTGAGATCATGGTTGTTATCGTTATCCTGGCGCTGCTGGCGGCTCTGGTCGGTCCCAAGCTGATGGGGCGCACCGATGATGCCAAGATTACCGACGCCAGGGTGCAGATCAAGAATATGGAAACCGCACTCAAGCTCTACAAGCTCGACAACGGCAATTACCCATCAACCGAGCAGGGTCTGGCTTCTCTGGTCACCAAACCAACGGTCGGCATCATACCGAAGAGCTATAAAGAGGGGGGCTACCTGGAGAGCAAAAAGATACCTAAAGACCCTTGGGGCAATGATTATCTGTACGTATCACCAGGGGAACATGGCGATTATGATCTCTTCTCATATGGCGCCGACAGTGCTAAGGGGGGCGAGGGGAAAAACGCCGATATCTCCAACTGGGACACGAAATAAGAAAGCATTTCTCATAATATAGTTGATATTTTGAAAATCTGCGCTATAGTCTGATCCTCTAAACCTTTATTTTTATTGTGAATAAACGTTTTTAGCGAGTGTAAATCGCGTAAGCGTTAACTATCAAAGAGGAGGCAGTACAATGGCTCAGAAGTTCGTGTATTTCTATGGTAATGGTCAGGCAGAAGGTCGGGCCGATATGAAAAACCTGCTGGGGGGCAAGGGGGCCAATCTGGCCGAAATGACCAGTATCGGACTTCCGGTGCCTCCCGGTTTTACCATCACCACCGAAGTATGCACAGAGTATTATAAAAACAACAATACCTATCCCGCCTCACTGGCCGCCGAAGTAGCCGCCAATCTGAAAGAAGTTGAAAAACTGATGGGGCGCACCTTTGGCGATCCCCAAAATCCGTTGCTCGTCTCTGTTCGATCCGGCGCCCGCGCCTCCATGCCCGGCATGATGGACACAATCCTCAACCTGGGTCTCAACGATACCACCGTACAGGGCATCATCTCCCAGAGTGGCGATGAACGTTTCGCCTACGATGCCTACCGCCGCTTTGTCCAGATGTACTCCGACGTTGTAATGGGTATGGACAAGCATGTTCTTGAACATCTGCTGGAAGAGAAAAAACACGAAAAGGGTGTGCATCTGGATACAGAGCTGAGCGCTTCCGACTGGAAAGACCTGGTGGCTGCGTTCAAAGCCGCCATCAAGGAAGAACTGGGGGTCTCGTTTCCGGAAGAGCCTGAGGCCCAGTTGTGGGGCGCCATCAGCGCAGTGTTCGGATCGTGGATGAATCAGCGCGCGATCACCTATCGCCGTCTTAACAATATTCCGTCCGAGTGGGGCACAGCGGTAAACGTGCAGTCAATGGTCTACGGCAACATGGGTGATGACTGCGCCACCGGAGTCGCATTTACCCGCGATCCTTCCACCGGAGAAAACTATTTCTATGGCGAGTACCTGGTCAACGCCCAGGGCGAGGACGTGGTCGCCGGTATCCGCACTCCCCAGCCGATTAACCGTGCCAAGGCAACCAACCTGCCGCCGATGGAAGAGGTCCTGCCGGAATGCTACAAACAACTGGCCGCTATTCGTGACATCCTCGAAAAACATTACAAGGACATGCAGGATATCGAGTTCACGATTGAAAAAGGCAAGCTCTTCATGTTGCAGACCAGGAACGGCAAACGCACCGCGCCGGCTGCGATCAAGATTGCGGTCGATATGGTCCGCGAGGGACTGATCGACGAGAAGACCGCTGTGATGCGCGTGGCACCTTCCCAGCTCGACCAGTTGCTGCATCCATCGCTGGATCCGAAAGCCGAGAAGAACATTATCGCAAAAGGTCTGCCGGCTTCACCGGGCGCCGTATCGGGAGAGGTTATCTTCACCGCCGATGAAGCGGAAGCCGAAGCCAAAACCGGTCGCAAGGTGATTCTGGTCCGTATCGAAACCTCGCCCGAAGACATCCACGGCATGCACGCCGCCCAGGGCATCCTGACCGCCCGCGGCGGAATGACCTCCCATGCCGCAGTTGTGGCCAGGGGCATGGGCAAGTGCTGTGTAGCCGGCTGCGGCGACATCAAGGTCGATTATGCCAACCAGTGCTTTACGACCCGCAACGGCACAGTCGTCAAGCGCGGTGACATCATCACTCTGGATGGTTCGCTGGGCGAGGTCATTCTGGGCGATGTGCCGACCGTCTCTCCCCAGCTGACCGGAGATTTTGCCCAGTTGATGCAGTGGGCCGACAAGTACCGCACGATGAAGGTCCGCACAAATGCCGACACGCCGCACGATTCCAAGGTGGCGCGTGAATTCGGTGCCGAAGGCATCGGCCTCTGCCGCACCGAACATATGTTCTTCGACGCCGAGCGGATTGCGGCTGTGCGCGAGATGATCCTTTCCGAGGAGCTCGAGGGGCGTGAACTGGCACTGGCCAAGATCATGCCGATGCAGAAAGGCGACTTCATCGGCATTTTCCGTGAGATGAAGGGGCTTCCGGTAACGATCAGGCTGCTCGACCCGCCTCTGCATGAATTCCTGCCCCAGGAAGAGCGGGATATCGAGGAACTTTCCAAGACCATGAAGGTACCGGTCAACGCCATCAAGCACAAGATCGAGTCACTGCACGAGTTCAACCCGATGCTGGGGCACCGTGGCTGCCGTCTGGGAATCACCTATCCCGAAGTTTACAACATGCAGGTGCGCGCAATCATGGAGGCGGCCTGTGAACTGGTCAAGAACGAGGGTTACAGCATCGTGCCGGAGATCATGATCCCGCTGATCGCAACGGTCAAGGAACTGTCGGTGCTCAAACAGAACGCGGTGGAGATTTGTGACGAGATTATCGCCCAGTATGGCGTCAAGGTCGAATACCTGATCGGTACGATGATCGAGCTGCCGCGGGCCGCGCTGACAGCTGATGAAATCGCCACCGAGGCGGAATTCTTCTCCTTCGGAACCAACGACCTGACCCAGACTACCTTCGGTCTGTCACGCGACGATGCCGGCAAGTTCCTGCCGTTCTATGTCGATAACGGCATCCTGCCGGAAGACCCGTTTGTCTCGCTGGACCAGACCGGCGTCGGCAAGCTGGTCAAGATGGCCTGCGAAATGGGGCGCTCCACTCGCGCCAACATCAAACTCGGCATCTGCGGCGAGCATGGCGGCGATCCGGCCTCGGTGATCTTCTGCCACAACGTCGGGCTTGATTATGTCTCCTGTTCTCCTTTCCGGGTTCCTGTAGCCCGCCTGGCGGCTGCCCACGCGGCAATCGCCAAGTAGCGGCTTCACACGGTACAAAGCAAAAAAGGATGGGCCGGTTACGGTCCATCCTTTTTTTGTGCAGTCTGCAAAAGCTTCAAAAAGCAGGTTGTCTGCTTAGGGGGATTATTTCTCCCCGAACACCTGTGCGCTGAAGATGTAGATATCGCAGTCCCCGCTCCAGGCGTCTTCCGGCAGGCCGGCCTTGATGCAGGTGTGACGCAGGAACTCGTCACGGCTCCAGCCGTATTCGGTGGCCACCTGCGGCAGCAAAACCCCGCGATAGCTCCCCTTGACGATGTAGATGCCATGGGTGCCGACCTGGATCTGGTCGAACGACGAGATCCTCTCCAGCGGCGACAGTACCGAGATGTCGATTTCGAAATAGTCCAGGTCGTGCGGCTTCATCGGGTAGAAGCGCGGGTCGCGGGTGGCCGCCGATACCGCCATCTCCTGGACCAGCCTGTAAAGCGGCTGGTCGGAGATGAAGTTGCCGATGCAGCCGCGCAACTGCCCCTTCTGCTTGATCGTCACAAAACAGCCTGCCTGCAGGTTGAGTCCTGCTGACGCGGTCTCGATTGCCGGAACGCATCTGCCGTTCACATGCTCGACGATGGTATCACGTGCGATTTTCAACAGTTGTGCCTGTTCACTCTTCGTCAGGAGTCCAGCCATGATATCATCTCCTTTCGCCTGAAAATCTAGGAGTAGTTCTTTCTCCGGAAAAGCCCGGTCTTGATACTGACAATCCGGTCGAGAAAAAGCACACCGTCCAGATGGTCCATCTCGTGCTGCAGGGCAACCGCCTCGAAGCCGCTGGCTGTGATCTCGCGACTGCTGCCGTCACTTTCGCTGAAGCGGACCGTGACCTCCGTGGCACGGTCCACATCGCCGGTATAATCGGGGACGCTCATGCACCCCTCGCGCATCACGGCGAGTCCGCTGCGGGCGATAATTTCTGGGTTGATCATGCAGAGCAGGCCGTGGTTGTTCTCTTTGCCGAGGCGGTTCTTGGACACGTCCACGACGCAGACCCGCAGGGTTACGCCGATCTGGGAGGCGGCCACGCCGACTGAGCCCGGGCCGGCATGCATCGTATCAACCAGATCCCGGATCAGGCCGACAATGCTCTGGTCGATGACCTCGACCCGCTTGCAGAGTTTCTTCAAAACCGGGTGCGGATATCTCAGAATAGGTTGAACCGCCATGGTCAGAAGGCCACCGGTGTCACGACGCGCACGCCGATTTCCACGTTCAGCTCTTTTTTCAGCTTCTCCAGCAGTTTTTCAACCCCTTCGGGTGTTTCCCCCTCCGGCAGCGCTACCTCCAGCATCAGCACATAGACCGGCTCCTGCGGCGTGCCGATCAGCTTGGTGTTGAGGTCCATGATGTTGATATTGCGTCCGGCCAGTTCGCGGGTGACCCGGTAGACGATGCCAGGCTGATCGGCGCCATAGACCGAGATGATGCAGATCTCGCTGTCGGTCTCCTGACGGATGATCTCATCGCCATGCAGGGTGCGTACTGCCAGGGACATCCCCATCGCGTCACAGGCCGGTTTCAGCTCGTCGAACAGGCGGGCCTTGCTGAAGGGGCGCTGATGGGAAACGATCAGGATCATCGCAAACTCGCCGGCCAGCATCGTGCAGCTGGAGTCGGCCAGGTTGCATCCCAGGCGGAACAGCCCTTCGGTGATGCCGGCCACGATCCCGGGTCGGTCCTTGCCGACCACGGATACGGCGTAATGCAGTGTTTCCGGCTGTGGCGTCATAATTAACCTCCAACGGTAATGTTGCAAATGTGGTTATCATCATTCGATTTCATCTGCAAATGTTTTTTGGAATCGGGTATATTACTCCGCATCTGTCACAGGAGGAATAGCCATGTCCACCGTTACCACCCGTTCCGTCTGCCCCTTCGACTGTCCCGATGCCTGCGGCCTGCTGGTTGAGGCCGCTGACGGCCGCGCGATTAAAGTCAGCGGCGATCCGCAGCATCCTGTCACCAGGGGGCTGCTCTGCCCAAAGATGCAGCATTACGAGCGCAGCGTGCATTCGCCGCGACGCCTGACCATGCCGCTGCTGCGCGACGGGGCCAAGGGGGCGGGTGAATTCAGGCCGATCTCCTGGGATGAGGCGGTTGAGCGGATCTGTTCCCGCTGGAAGCAGTTGGTTGCGCGATATGGAGGAGAGTGCATTCTGCCCTATTCCTATGCCGGTACGATGGGGCTGGTGCAGCGCAACAGCGGCCATCCCTTCTTTCACAGACTGGGCGCCTCCCGCCTGGAACGCACGATCTGCTCCCCGGCCAAGGATGCCGGCTGGAAGGCGCTGATGGGCGACACTCCGGCCATGGATCCGTCCGGGATCGGCCAGAGTGACCTGGTGATCCTGTGGGGCATCAACGCCGTTGCCACCAGCATCCATGCCATGCGCGATGCCACGGAGGCCAGAAAACGGGGCGCGCGCCTGTGGGCGATCGACACCTACCACACGCCGACCTGCGAGGCTGCCGACGAGGCGTTTATCGTCCGCCCCGGTTGCGACGGAGCGCTGGCGCTGGGCATGATGCATGTGATCGTGAGGGAGGGTTTGACGGATCAGGCCTTTATCTCCGCCAACGTGCTGGGTTTCGATGACTTTACGGAAAAGGTCCTGCCGGAATGCACTCCGGAGCTGATGTCTCCGCTCTGTGGCCTTTCTCCGGGGACCATCGAAAGAATGGCGAAAGAATACGCTCGGGCCGGGGCGCCCTTTATCCGTCTCGGCAGCGGGCTGACTCGTTACGCCAACGGCGCGATGACCGTGCGTACGATCAGCTGCCTCCCGGCGCTGACCGGCGCCTGGCAGCGTCCCGGGGGCGGCCTGCTGGCCGGGACCTCGACCGGGGCCGCCTTCCCGGTGCATAAGGTGACCCGCGAGGACTTCATCGGACAGCCGACCAGGCTGGTCAGCATGAACCAGCTGGGCGCGGCGTTGACCGAATTAGATTCTCCACGCGTGATGAGTCTGTATGTCTACCACTCCAACCCGGCCTCGATCGCGCCGGACCAGAATGCCGTCATCCGCGGACTGTTACGGGACGACCTGTTTACAGTGGTGCACGAGCGCTTCATGACCGACACTGCCCGCTACGCCGATATCGTCCTGCCGGCCACATCTTCGCTGGAACATCCGGACCTGTACCGCTGCTACGGCGGCTACCACGCCCAGTGTTGCGACGCAGCCATTCCGGCGATCGGGGAGGCCAGGTCCAATTGGGACGTGTTCTGCCTGCTGGCGGAGGGGATGGGGTGGGATGAACCCTTTTTCCGGCAGTCGGCCGACGACCTGATCCGGCAGCTGATTGACTATGATACCCCCTGGCGGGATGCCGCGACTATTGCACGGCTGCGACGGGGAGAACCGGTGATGCTGACGCCGCCCGGAAATACGGGGCGCGTCTGGCTGACCCCCTCCGGAAAGATTGAGATCCTCAACCAACGTGAGCAGGAACCTTTGCCGCGGCTGCTACCGACCCATGCCGAAGGGGACGGACTTCCGCTGCGGCTGCAGCCGGCCGTGACTCCGCAGGCGCTCAACTCCAGTTTCTATGAGCAGGAAGAACTGCGCAGACGCCAGCAGTGCATGGAATTGCTGATGAGCCCGGCTGACGCCGCACGGCGCGGACTCTCCAGCGGTGATGCCGTGACGGTTTTCAATCGGCTGGGCGAGGTCGGATTTACCCTGAATGTGACGGAACGGGTGCCGCCGGGAACGGTTGTGACCGAAGGGGTCTGGTGGAGCGAGTTCATTGCGGGAGGTCGCGGCGTGAACGCGCTGACATCGCAGCGCCTGACCGACGGCGGGCGGGGGAGCACCCTCTATGATGTGGCGGTAGATGTAAGGAAAGGCTAGTCTTTATACCATGCTAAACAGTCAACAGGACACTTGGCTTACTACTACTGTGCCCACACCAATCGTGTCTTGAGTTCGTTACAATGTGTTGGTGGGAGGTGCCCGTCGTGTTGGAGTCTGCCGACCACGATACCCGGCGCTATACCAAGTTCCGCGGCAAAACTTCTGATGGCGTCTTTGCTCGGGTGTGATGTGACAAGAAAAGACCTGAGTTTGGGGGCGGGGATCAGGAATTCAGCCGCAAAGTGGTTTGCCTCCGCCTCTTTTGCAGACGTATGGCTGTCCTCAATGAAAACCTCCTTTTTTCCATGAAGCAGGATATGTCCCGCCTCGTGGAAAAAACTGAACCAGAGGTGATCGTCACTCTTGTAACGCAGGCTGAGTTGGATGACTGCCTTGCTTGGAGTCAGCCACCACGTAGCGCCGCTGGCGCGCATTTTGGGCAGCTCCGGAACAAATGCTACGGCCACACCCGCATCGGCGCACAACCGGATAACTTCATATTGAATCTCCTCTGGCGGTTTGACGGTAATGCTTCTGATCGTTTTAAGTGCAACTTTTAATGTTGGCTCATCATATGGTTTGCAAACGATCTCTCGTGCAACCAGCTCTCCTTTTCGCAGCCAAGCGGACACCGCGCCAGGATCGCTATCGAATGCCTGTGATGTGCGGTATGCCACCTGCGCTCCGAGCCACATCTCCCGCCAGCATTCAGGTGAGGCAACACCAAAATAATTGAGCACTTCCTGAAGCTGGTGCACTTTTTCCTTGAACGGCTTTATCCAGCCCAACTTAACCATGGATTTTACCGGCAGTTCACCAAGCCATGCGATCTGCTCTTGCAAACGTTCCTGTTCGGCCAACCGCGCCAGAGTTTCACGGTAATTTTTTTCCAGATTATTCCAGAATGCTGCCGGCACACTCAGCACGCGCTCCAGTTGCAGCGCCGTATCCGGAGTTATGGGCGCTTTACCCTTGATGATCTCGTTGATGGTTTTCTTCGGCCTGCCGGTCCGATCCGACAGTTCCGCCTGGGACATGCCCAGCGACTCGATGGTGTCAAGTAGTGTTTCACCGGGAGGGATGGCGTAATCGGGTATAAACTGATTTGCCAGGTTGCTACTCATGGTAATCCTCAATTCCTATAATTCTGATTGTGGTTGTCTTCAGCCAGTCAAGCCCGCCGTCATCCTTGGTCGGTTTCGGATCGTTGGCAACTTCGAAGACGAGGCGGTAGGGGTGGTCAAGATCAACAGCAAGTTCGCCCTTGCGGTCTCCACGCAACTCATGGCAACGGGCCTGGGGAAGCTTGCGTATATCATCTAAAACGGAAGCGGCTCGCAGTTCGGTAAGGCGTTTTTGTAGTAGCTTCGACCGGATCGGACCGTGGCGCTTCAGCATCTGCTTGGCGTCGGTGCATTCTTTCTGGAGTTTTGTAGTATTGAAGAGAATATCCATGTTGCTACTGTTTGTCAATTTGATTAACACATGGGGTTAATCGTTTTGTGATTTGCTTTCGTGTTGCTCTGTTTCACCGATCTCATCCACCTCAGCAGGTATCAACATCTGCTCACCGGTTTCCGGATTATTACCCATCCGCACAAGATAGGGCCAAGCAGCGTCATTGGCCTGAATTACCTCGTCACGGCCATTCAGCAGCACTTCAGCGTCGCCGGCAATCATGCACTGATACAAAAGGTCGCCGTCGGTCATGTCCCAAACGCATGCCATGCCACTATTTCCTATGGAGGCAAGTTGTCGCCCATCACCACTCCATGCAACGGAGCGACCCCGCCATTCGTTACTTTTCAGTATAAAAAGACAATTCCCGTTGGCTGCATCCCAGATTCGCACCAAACCATCGCTTCCGGCAGTGGCAAGCTGTTGCCCGTCATAACGCCACGCAATGTCATTGACCCCGCCATCATGACCATTCAAGGTCAATATACAGGCTTTACTGGCGGTATCCCATATTCGAATCGTGCCGTCACCACCAGCGGAGGCAAGTTGCTGGCTTTTAGGACGCCACGCAACAGCATTGATTGCATCTCCATGCCCCGCCAGCGTCATCAGGCAGCTTTCGCTGGCGATGTCCCATACCCTCACGGAATTGTCATGTCCGGCTGAAGCCAGTAACTGTTCGTTACTATGCCACGAAACGGAACTTATTTGGCTCTCATGACCTTTTAAAGTTAGCAGGCAAGCACCGGTGGATATATCCCAAATCTGTATGGTATCGTCTCCCCCGGCTGAAGCAAGC
Source organism: Geobacteraceae bacterium (assembly GCA_032469775.1). Lineage (GTDB taxonomy): Bacteria > Desulfobacterota > Desulfuromonadia > Geobacterales > Pseudopelobacteraceae > JACRCG01. The sequence goes on from JAWDJY010000081.1 coordinate 9,471, forward strand.
TGTTGCCCGTCTGCGCGCCACGCTACCGCAGTGCCACTTCCTTCGTGTCCTTGTAGTGTGATTTCACAGAGACCGTTGGAGCTATTAATAATTTTCACCGAGTTATCCAGCCAGTCTAAGCACGCGAGATAGCGTCCTTCAGGGCTCCATGCAGCTGAAATAAAATAACCATAGATTGCCTTTCGACGAACGTGGCTAGCCGTGTCCCATATCCGTATTCCACCCCAACCAGCCAAAGCAAATTCATTACCATCAGGATTCCAAGTAACAGAGTTTAAGATTGAATAACTCACCCGTGTAATGTTCAGGTTTTTTCCACTGGCAGTATCCCAAATATGCGTACCTTGTCCTGTTACTGCAAGTCGCTGGCTGTCATAACTCCACGCAATTTTAGAGATACCATACATATTTGCCGACATATGAGCCAGACCTTCACCACTTATTGCCGATATAATTAATAACTTTCTAATCCCAGTCACTGCAAGGCGTTGCTGGTCTGGACTCCAAGCGACAGAATAAATATGGCCAAAACTTTCGTGATCAAAAACTTGCAATGTACCATTGAAAACATCGCAGATTCTTACGCCAGCCGATCCTGCAATGGCGAGCTGCCGTCCGTCAGTTCGCCATGCAATGGAATGGTTTCTTTCCTTGTCGTTGCCTGCCGGCAAGATATCCAGGCAGGTGTCATTCGTAGTATCCCAAATTTGCACTGCACCATCGTGTCCCACTAAAGCTAGCTGTTGGCCGTCCGGGCTCCACGCAACTGACAGTATAAATTTCATTTTCCCTTGTTTTGCCACTAGGCACTCACCGTTACCAGCATCCCATATCCTTATGGAATTATCGGCCCCGACTGAGGCAAGCTGTTGTCCGTCCATTCGCCATGTCAGATCCTTGATTTCTTTTTCATGCCCCTGCAAAACCATCAAACAGCTGCCTCTGGCAACATCCCAAATTCGCACGGTTCTATCGCTGCTTGCGGTGGCCAACTGCTTCCCGTCGCTACTCCAGATGACGGAATTTATCTCTTCCGTATGTCCTCTCAAAACATTAAGACAGTAACAGCTAGCCGTATCCCATATCTGAACGGTCGTATCGCTTCCCGCTGTGGCAAGCCGAAGCCCGTCGCTACGCCAGGCAGCTGAAGTTACACCTCCATCATGACCAGGTCTGAAAAATTGCAAAGGAAGTGATGAAGAAGGCAACATGCTTGATGTCGCCCATGTCGGCGCGGGAGCCTGGTCCAACCACCAGACTGGCCCAATTATTTCTGATACTTTTTTCGTGGAATTCAGATCGAACCGGGAGAGACGTATTTCGGCATATCGCAGGCTGGTTTGCACAAGGGATACCCCCTGCCAGTTACAATGACGTATTTGTGCGCCCCCCATATCCGCCTGTTCAAGGCGTGCAGCTTCGACAGTGCAATATTGCCAGCTACTACCCACCAACCTGCTCTGTTGCACTTCCAGGTGTTTGATGATCAGATGAGACATTTGGAGTTGCGGCGCATTGGTGTTGTTCATGCGGAGCAGATTGATAGTCCATGGTTGGTTGGGGTGACCATTAAGGATGCGCTGGCAGATATCGGTGCCGGAGAGATCAAGCATATCCGGCAGGGCATGGAGCCATTTTCTGTTACGGGCTGTCAGCAGATAGTCCAAAGCCAGCAGTGCGGCATCCGGGCTTGGCGGGGTGGCATGCAACTGCCTTTGTGCCTGGAACAAGGCCATATGTTCGTGGGTGGGGCGGAGCTGCCAGAGGTCCGCCAGGAAGGATATAGTTTCCGTTGAAACCTTGGCAATATCCCAATGGTAAAAACGCTGTTCGAGCAGCCCTCGCAGCAGGTGGGTGGCGACGAAATATTCCTGCATGGAAGTGTGGATGAAGCGAAAACTGCTTTCTCCGTATCGCACGATAAACGCAGCGGTGTGCAGATCCTTGGCAATCAGCTCCACATGTTGTTGGTAGCGGAAACGCCAATCCGGTTCACTCTCCATCTCTGCAAGCGCCCAGCGCTGGAGTTGTTCATAGGTCCAGCCCCGCTGGCGATCACTCCACATTTTTGCGGCAAGTCGCTCCATCAAACGCAGCTTGTCTTCCGGTTCAATAGTATGCTTCCCCTCGTCCCGCTGCAGCCAGTCAGCAACAAATAGCCCGTAAAGGCTGGCTGTGTTAACCGGCTTTCCCTGGCTTTTCATTATTTCTAGATGGGCAATCTGCTCCCGAATCAAACGCAACAGATATGGCTGACGGGATAGCTCTGTGAGATCGTGAATACTGGCGATGACCTCCATGGCCCGTACTGCCTCGGCCTCTCCCAAGGTGCGACTAAGATAGTTTTTAATTTGGTTTTCGTCGAACGGCAGAAGAAGAGTGCTATCACATATCAACTCGGGATTCTCGTCGCTGTCCGTCTTGGATATGCCTGGTCGCAGGACGCCTCGCGCCTCATCCAGAAGGGTAGCATTCTGCTTGGCAAGGGTAGGGAAATAGTGCGAACGACAGGATATTAGCACCTTGGATTTACTCGGCCTGCCCTTTTCAGGTACGACCGGACGCAGAAGTTCCTTGAAGAAGGCGGTATCGCCATTTCTCGGCAGGTGGGTGCTGATTTCATCAAAGCCGTCGAATATCCAGAGTGCGCCAGCCTGGGACAAGCGTTTGACCGCTGCGACATCCAGGCCATGCTCCTCTTTAGGATTGACTCCAAGTTGCCAATGTTTAAGCCACCCCTCCATGATATTATCAAGAGTCGGCGCACCGTGCCAGTCGGAGACGAAACCGACTTCGCGCAAATCAATATAAATCGGCAATGGGATACTGTTGTTGCCTCCCATGCGCTCTTTCAAAAGGTGCAAGGCAAGCATTCGACATGTAAAGGTCTTGCCCGAACCGAGATCGCCCAATACGGCATGCACATGTGCCGAGTTCGGATCTCTGGCCCAGACGCTCAATCTATCCAGGGCATCGAACCCTCTCGGCTGTTCTTCAACCAACTCTGATGTTGGTTTGACGGCTGTTCCGGCCCTCCCCATATTGCAGTATTCACCCCTGGTCCGCTCCCATTCTGTTGGGTTATAGCCGCTGTCGGCGTTTAATTTATCCCGCTGTCGAATGGTAAAAATATCGAGGGGATCATGGCGTTTAACCGGTGGTTCGGCTGGGTCGCGATATGGCGGCAGTTTTTTGTTCAAACGCTCCGCGATGTTCTCAATAAACTGCTCGCGCGAGCGTTCGTCGCACTCGGTGTATGCAAGCTTGTCCTGGTGGCGAAGAATTTGTAATCCGCCACCTTCGGTCAGGCCAAGTATTTTGTTGATTTGCACCGGATCATTGGCAAAACAGGGCGAAAACAGTAGCGGTACTGCATCCTTGACACCAGGTTTTCCGGCATGAAATTCTATCGGATTAAATCGCGGAAGTTCTTCCGCCTTCACATACGCGCTTGCCAGGTATGGCTTAGAGATGAGCAGTAGTCCGATCTCGCAACTGTTCAACGCCGACTCGATTCGCTTGAACATCAAATTGTCCTGATGTTCACGGAAGTGGTAAATACCATCTGCCAAATCAACGCGCCCCATTGCCTTAAGTGTGTGACGCAGGCTTCGCAAAAAATCTTCCAACTCCGTACGTTCCTTGTCAGTAGGGATTTCCGCATCTCTGTTGTCGGAACTGCTGACAAATATTCTGAAGCGGGAACGTGCCAAGGGCGGGGTGAAATCCTTGACTAGATATTCAGGATTTTTGCTAAGCAGATCTGTCTGCATCTGCTCCATTTTCTCGCTGGAAAGATCTATCCCTTCGAACCAGCACTGACGCTGTTCTGGATTTTTCCGTGTCTCCGTATCCACACAGAACTCGAAATCAATGCTGCATGCTTTGGCAGCATCATTAATCTTGCTACGCATAACTCGAAAACTGTTGAGTGATTCCTTTTTGTCTTTGCCGGGGAACGCAGCTTCCAGCGTTTTCCCCAAGTTGGCCTTTTGTTTGTCGTCAAGCAGTTTGGCAACCGCCTCAATGGTGTCAGCTTGTTTTTTTGTCAGCTCTTCAGATAATTTTCCTATGTAGTCAGTGACTTGGGCATGATTGAGTATCATGATACACCCCTCTTAGATAATGAAGTTAATGATATTGTAATGATATTATAGGCCCTAAATAAAAAGTCAAGGAGTATTTTTTCTAAGGCCGGAAGTTGTAGCAGCCAAATGGGAAAAGTGGATTTTGTCTATGGGGGATAAGGGGGAAAATAATATTGGACTGTTAAATCAAAAAAGACAGAGCCGAAATTCTGTCCTTTTGCAACATCATCTAAAATTGCACACTCACACTACAACACCCCGTCCCGCCAACTCCATTCCCAAGACCTCAGCGACCGCCTGGTACACCTGCCCCAAAGCCTCATCATCAAGTCGGAGCAGTGGTCCGTCAATCAGGCGCTTGTTGTCGATGGCGCGAAGCTGATCAACAAGCAGGTCGGAATCCTTGTTCAGGTCTCCCCGGGCAACGACGCGCAGGCGGAGAGGTTCGGCGCCGTCAACCAGGTTGGTGGTGAGCGGAATGATCAGGGTTGAGGGGTGTCCGGCGTCGAGCAGCGCCTGGTTCTGCAGGATCAGTACCGGCCTGATCTTGCCCGGTTCAGAGCCGCGACCAGGGTTGAGGTTGGCCAGCCAGATTTCGCCATGATTACGCATGGGGAGCATCCTCAATCTTGTCAAATTCAGTATTCACCTGCATACTTTCCGTCCGCACCTTCAGGCTGGCTTCCATCAGCCTTGTTCTGCGGCGCTGGGAGGCGACCGATGCATTCATCTGCTCCAATGCCTTGCGCACATAGGCGGCGCGGGGGATGTGCAACTGCTCGGCAGAGGCGTTAACCTCGTGTAGAAGGTCATCTGGGAGTCTTAGTGATAGCGTGGTCATATTTGTGCTCCTTTTTGTATCTCGCTGGTAAATACTAAAATAAACACATAATGAAGTCAATAATAACCACTGTGCGCGGGAAGGGGGGCAGATTGTCAGATCAGTTTGCCTGTTGCAGACTATTTCCTTCGCAGGACCCGCTTGTCACCAACACGGATCGTGACCTTCTCGCTGTCGAAGTGCTCCAGCAGCGGAATCAGGAACTTGCGCGACAGGCCGGTCTGCTCGCGGTATTCCGGGGGAGTGACCTCTCCCTTTTCCCGCAACAGCGTCACCAGCTTCTCGCGCAGACCGTCCAGGGCGGAGCTGGAGTAAAACAGGTCGGCCGAGATGCGCGCTATCTGGCCGTTGCGGGTCAGCAGCGCAAGGTTGTCGCGCACGGTTTTCTCGTCACAGCGGAAACGCTCGATGATCTCCCTGACCGTGGGGGGCTCGATGCCTCCACTGGCGATAAAGGCGGAGATCCGGTTTGCCAGGCCATCGGCAGCGGCGGCGGGGCGGGCGGTCTGTCCGGCCGGACGGATGATGTCGCGGTCGGGAATTACCAGGCCGTCCTTTTCCAGCGCGGTAATCAGCGGGGTGAAAAAACGCGCGTCACTCCGCCTGGGAAGGCGCGTCTTCAGCTCCTCTTTGCCCATGCCCTCCTTGAGCGGATTGGCCGCCAGGAATGAAGTCAGCTCCTGCACAAGGCCCTGCTTGAGCGTGTCAACGGCACTCCTTGCCAGGAACAGACGCGGTTCGCGGACCATCTGCACGATCTCGCCGGCCGAGAGCAGCGCTGTCAGCGCCGTTTCGACCGCTTTGCGGGGGAATCCGCTGCGCATCAGCATGTCGTCGAATGTGATGCCGGAGAGCAGGCTCTGGGAGATGATCAGCTGGACGGTGCGCTGCTGGTCGGCGCTGCCGAAAGCCTCCAAAAGCTGCAGCGCCTCGTCGTTGCGCCTGCGCCGGCGGGGAGGGAAGGGGTCCAGCGTGACACCGCCGCCGACCGTGATCTGCGGCGAAAAGGCCCTCAGGATATAGCTGTCGCCAGAAAGCAGCAGCGCCGGTTCTTTCAGGCGCAGCTGTACGTAAGCGTTATCGCCCGGCTGAAGCGAGTCGCGATCCAGCAGGATCACCTGGGCCGGCACCTCGTAGGTGGCCGAATGCAGCCGTACCGTGGCGCGGTGTTTCAGCTCGCGGGGAGCCGAGGCAAGGTAGTCCAGGCGCACATCCACGGTGCGGGTGGCGTTAAATGCGCCGCGCGGGGTAACCACATCGCCGCGATGGACCTGGTCCAGATCGATTCCCTGCAGGTTCACCGCCAGCCGTTGACCGGCCTGCCCTTTTTCCCCTTTGATGCCATGGGCCTGGATGCCGCGCACTCGTCCCTCGCGGCCGGAGGGGAGTATCTCCAGCTCGTCTCCGATGCCGATTTCACCCGACAGCAGCGTGCCGGTCACCACTGTGCCGAAACCTGGCACCGTGAAGACCCTGTCCACCGGCAGCCGGAAAGGGCCTTCGCGGCGCTTTTCCACCGCCTGCTGCGCCAGTAGCGATAACTGCCGCTTCAACTCGTCCAGCCCTTCGCCGCTGCGGGAGGAAACCGCGACAATCGGCGCCTCCTCCAGGAAACTGCCGGCGACGAAGTCGCGCACCTCCTCCGTGACCAGCTCCAGCCATTCCCGCTCCACGGTATCGCGTTTGGTCAGCGCCACCAGTCCGCTTTTGACCCCCAAAAGCCGCAGGATGTCCAAGTGCTCGCGGGTCTGGGGCATGATCCCCTCGTCGGCGGCTATCACCAACATTACCAAGTCCATGCCCCCCACTCCGGCCACCATGGTGCGGACGAACTTCTCATGCCCCGGCACATCCACGATCCCGAAACATAGTCCTCCCGGCAGTTCAAGGTGGGCGAAGCCCAGCTCGATCGTGATTCCGCGCGCCTTTTCCTCCTTTAGGCGGTCGGTGTCGATGCCGGTCAGCGCCTTGACCAGCGAGGTCTTGCCGTGGTCGATATGTCCGGCAGTTCCGAGGATCAGATGTTTCATGGTTATTTGAGGTGCCTCTCGTAATGGAACCTGCCGCCGCAATCGTCCTGTCCGCCGCGGATTTTTTCCACCGCGTGTCCGATCGTGGCCCAGACCGCCCCCAGGTTTTCCACTGCCCCCTTGGGGCTGCCGGGCAGGTTGATGATCAGGGATTGTCTGCGGATGCCGGCCACCGCCCGCGACAGCGCCGCCATCGGGGTGATCTCCAGGCTCTTCAGCCGCATCAGCTCGCCCAGGCCGGGAACCAGGCGTTCCGTAACCTTCATGGTGGCCTCGGGGGTCACGTCGCGCGGTGAAAGGCCTGTGCCGCCGGTGGTCAGGATCAGGTCGGCCACATCGGCGTCGGCCCACTCGGTCAGCACCTCCACAATCTGTTCGAACTCGTCAGGGATCACGCGGGCATGCACGGTGCGCACCCCCCGCTCCGCCAGCCAGGCTGCCAAGGCCGGACCGCTCTCGTCGATCCTCTCACCGCGGGAGCCCTTGTCGCTCAGGGTCAGGATTGCCGCTCTCATCACGCCTCCCCCCGGCGGTAGACGCCGCTCTTGCCGCCTTCCTTGAAAAGCAGGCTGATTTCACCGATCGTGATCGATTTGTCGCTCCCCTTGCACATGTCATAGACCGTCAGCGCAGCCAGGGCCGCGCCGGTCATCGCTTCCATCTCGACGCCGGTGCGTTCCAGGGCCCTGACCCTGCATTTTACCTTCAACAGCCCCGGCACGGAGCCCTGCTCGAAATCGACGGTGACATTGTGGATCGCCAGCGGATGGGATAAGGGGATCAGGTCACAGGTCTTCTTGGCTGCCATTATTCCGGCCAGACGCGCCACGCCCAGTACGTCACCCTTGGCCACGCCGCCGCTGTTGATCGCGGCCAGCAGCTCCGGAGACATCTTTACCACGGCTTCGGCCACGGCGGTCCGCATGGTCGGCTGCTTGGCGGAAACGTCCACCATGATCGCATGTCCGCTCTCGTCGAAATGATTGAAGTTCATCGAAATTCTCCCGTAATTGAATGTCAGGCCGGTGTCAGGTACTGTTCGAACTGCTTCTTGTCGGTGGCGCAGCGGTAGGCCTCTTCCGGATTGACCTTCTTGGTTTTCAGCAGATCGAGAAGATGCTGATCCATTAGCTGCATGCCGTCCTTCTTGGCGGTCTGCATGATCGACGGTATCTGGAAGGTCTTCCCCTCTCGGATCAGGTTGCCGATGGCCGGGGTGCCGAGCATGATCTCCAGCGCCGCCACCCGCCCCTTGCCGTCGGCGGTCTTGAGCAGTTGCTGACAGACTACCCCCTTCAGCGATTCGGACAGCATCGCCCGTACCTGCTCCTGCTGGTCGGTGGGAAATACGTCGATGATGCGGTCAACGGTTTTGGCGGCGGTGCTGGTGTGCAGGGTCCCGAAGACCAGGTGGCCGGTTTCGGCGGCGCTCATCGCCAGCTGGATCGTGATCAGGTCGCGCATCTCCCCGACCAGGATCACGTCCGGATCCTCGCGCAGCGCGGCTTTCAGCGCCGAAGCGAAGCTCTCGGTATGTTCGCCGATCTGGCGCTGGTTCATCAGTGACATCTTGTTCTGATGGATGAACTCCAGCGGATCCTCGAAGGTCAGGATATGCTCCTTGCGGGTAGAATTGATCAGGTCGATCATCCCGGCCAGCGTGGTGGACTTGCCGGAACCGGTCGGTCCGGTCACCAGCACCAACCCTTTTTTGAATTGTGTCATGCGCCGCACGCCTTCAGGCAGCCCCAGGTCGTCGGCCGAGAGGATCTTGCTGGGAATGATGCGGAACACCGCTGCGATGCCGCGGTACTGCATCATGATGTTGCCGCGGAAGCGGGCCACATCCGCCACTTCGTAGGCAAAATCCAGGTCCTTGGTCTCCTCGAAGTGCGCCTTCTGCTTCTCGTTCAGGATCTCGAACAGGATCGCCTTGATTTCATCGTGCGAGAGCGTCTTGAAATTGAGCCGCACCATCTCGCCGCGCAGGCGGAAAATGGGCGGATTGCCGCTGGAGAGGTGCAGGTCGGATGCCCCCTGTTCCTTCATCATGTTGAATAATGCGTCTATGCGTGCCATGAGATCACTCCCGTTTGTTGTTATAGAACTACCGCGGCAATATACTCTTCTGGGGAGACTTCACCTGAGTTCAGGATCTGCAACCCCTCTTCTCCGATCCCGCGATAGCCGGCTGCACCCAGGTACTCCTCCAGCGCGCTCACATCGGTGCTCTGTTCGAACACCCGCAGGAAATCGTCGTCGAATTTCAGCACGTCCAGAAGGAACCTGCGTTTGCTGAAGCCGCTGTGGCCGCAGGTATCGCAGCCGGTCGTACGGAAAAAAGCCTGCGGCGGCTGCGGAAGGTTCATTACCACCAGCTCTTCTGGCGGCGGGGTGTAGCCGGTGCGGCACTCGGGGCAGAGGATCTGGATCCCCTTGAACGACACCAGGCCGTTGACGAAGACCGGCAGGAAATAGTTCTTCTGCTGGTACAGCAGCAGCTGGCGCAGCACGTTGCGGGTGCCCCTGATCTCCAGGCCGGCCAGCACCAGCTTGCCCCGCATCGCGGCCCGGCAGGCTGCCGCGAAAGGCATCGCCTCGGTGGCATTCTCGATCACCAGGATATCGGGGGCGTGGTCGAGGGCGGACATGATCACGCCGGCGCGCTCTGTTTCCCCCTGGGGGAGCTGGATGCGCGGAAAGCGCTTGTTCATCCGGCCCGGCCCTTCGCCCAGAATGATCACGTTCCTGCCGTTGGTGTCGATCTCTTCCAGCATCAGGTCAATGAAGCGGTCGCGCTCCTGGGTGTTGCGCGAGGCAAAGAACGTGACCCCCTGCCTTGCCTGCGCCAGCCGCGCAAAGCTGCTTTCCTGGTGCGCCGGGAGGTGCAGTTCGGCCAGTCTGGCCGGGACGCTGGCCGCCACATGCGGTTTGATCGTGACATAATCGCCGCCATAGCCGGCCATCATGGCAATCTGGAAGGTGATCGGGTGCGAGCGGTAGCTGAATGTCAAAAGTCCGCTGTCGCAGGAAGCGCCCCCCTGGCCGATGCCGGCGCTCTTGCGGATTCTCATGCTGATATCCGGGTAGTAGTTGCTGGCCAGGGTTCCGATCGGCCGGGAGACGCCGCTGCGCCTGCCGCTTACGGCTACGGAATCCCCCAGCGGTTGCAGAGACAGCGATGAG
>JAWDJY010000082.1:0-19432 GCA_032469775.1 Geobacteraceae bacterium
GAGGTCTACCCACAATGGCGACCAGGGCACTGGCACGGCTCTGCTACGAAACATTGCTTGAATCTGGACTGCAGGCAAAGCTTTCCGTAGAAAAAAAAGTCGTTACGCCGGCTGTTGAAGCTATTGTAGAGGCAAACACGCTGTTGAGCGGCCTGAGTTCTGAAAACGGAGGCCACGCAGGGGCTCATTCGATTCACAATGGATTGACTGCACTGCCATCTACAAGAAACAAACTCCATGGAGAAAAAGTTGCCTTTGGTGTCATTGCCCAGCTCGTACTTGAAGGGCGGCCAAAAAGTTCCATCAGGGAGGTCCAGGATTTCTGCTTCGAAACCGGACTGCCGCTACGCCTGCAGGACCTGGACATAATCGACCCATCGCCGGGAGATATCAGGCAAGTGGCGGAAGCTACTGTTGCAGATGGCGAAACCATTCATTCAACCTGGTTCCCGGTTTCCGCCGACATGGTGGAAGCCGCCATCCTTACCGCTGATGCCCTCGGAGTGAATTACATAAAGGCTAACGGGTGAAAAACATTTCCGCTGACAAACCAAAGGTCCCGCCCAGCAACGATTCTGCCATGCCAGGCACGGTCGTGAATACATCCAGGCTCCTGCGAAACGCCAGAATCCGGCAAAACGAACTGGAGCTGGAGATAGAAGCATTAAAGCTTGCCAATGCCGAACTGGAGATATCACGTAACAAATACGCGCTGCTCTACGACTTTGCCCCGGTCGGATACTTCACGTTCGATCGTGATGGAAGAATCCGCACAGTCAACCTGACCGGAGCCAACCTGCTGGGAATCGACCGTCCCCTGTTGATCAATCGCTTCTTTGAGAATTTCGTGGCCGACAAGGACCGCCAGCCTTTCAGCGAGTGCCTCCGGACAGTCTTTGCAAACCATGACAAGATGACCTGCAGGCTCAAGCTGTCAAGAGGCGACAACCGGCCGGTTTTCGTGCGCATCGAGGCTATGGCGGCAGAAACCGGTGACGAGTGTCATGCGGCAATGGTGGACATCACCGAACGCAAGCTGGCGGATGAGGCCCTCAGGGAAAGTGAGTACAATCTATCCAAAGCCCAGTCGATGTCCCATGTCGGCTCGTGGCGTTCGGACCCCCTGACCGGAGAATTGCGGGTTTCTGATGAGTTGCTGCGCATCATGCGGCTGAGCAGGGAAGAGACTACCCAGGAAGCCATCGCCAGCCTGATACATCCGGAAGACCGGGAAACGGTCATGGCCCACCTGCGGCTGGGAACGGAGCAGGGCAACAGCTATGAAATTGAACATCGACTGTTGCTGAAAGACGGGACGACCAAATGGGTCTATACAATCGTGGAACCATCCGTCAATATCGCCCGGCAGGTTGTCAGGCTCTATGGCACCACCCAGGACATAACCGATCGCAAACAATCCGAGGTCAGACTGCGGAACAAGAAAAACGAGCTGCAAACCATTTTCGATTCTGTCAACGATGGCGTTATCGTCTTTGACCATAACGGGCTGATACAGAACTTCAACCACATCTGCCCGCAGTTCTTTCCGGACAAGGTGCTTTCAGGACGGAGCTGCCGGGATATTTTTCACCCGGAACTGGCTGAAGCCCCTGACAGCTGTCCGGTAGAACTGGCCCTGCGCGGCGAGAGGGTGGAAACGTCGCTGGTCTCACCACAGCATGGCAACAAGATACGCTATATCGATGTTACCGCCAACCCGATCCATGATTCGCTGGGAGAGAAGACCAGGGCTCTGGTCTTTTTCAGGGATGTGACACTGAAGCGGCTGCAGGAGCTGCAGCTGATCCAGACCGACAAAATGTCCAGCATCGGTGTGCTTGCCACCGGCGTGGCCCATGAGATAAACAATCCACTGACCTCGGTGGCGGGCTATGCCGAAGCCCTGCTGCGACGCTTCAGCGATGAGCCGGCTCTGCGAGAGAACACTCTGCTGGATGTTTTTCCAAAATACCTTGAGGTCATCGTACGCGAGTCATACCAGTGCAAGAGGATCATCGGCAGTCTGCTGAGTTTTGGCAGGAAGTCAAACGGCATCATCGGCAGGGCTGAAATCAACAGAATACTGCTGGAGATTCTGGAACTGCTGCAGCACCAGTCAAACTATGGAAATATCGAAGTGGTCACAAACCTTCAGGAAAACATTCCCCTTATACCATGTGACCCTTCCGAACTCCGCCAGATCTGCATGAACCTTCTGATAAACGCCTGCCACTCAATCAGTAACAACGGTCTGGTCGAGATCACGACCAGGCATTCGATTGACGAACAGGCCGTGTATATCCAGGTCCGTGACACCGGTTGCGGCATTGCCCAGGATGTAATCGACCGGATATGGGATCCGTTTTTCACCACCAAGGAACCGGGCAAAGGCACCGGTCTGGGACTGGCCCTCACATACAATATTGTAAAGCGACTGGGAGGTGAGATCAGCGTCAAAAGCACGGTCGGAGAAGGTGCTCTGTTCACGGTCCGCTTGCCGGTTTGCCATTCGAAGGATTTGCCAGTAACGACTCCCTGACATATCCAGTCCAAAGCCCCAAAACCCAACAGCCCGCAAAAAACAAGGGCAGCATCTACAGGTGCCGCCCTCTCGTTACAACGTTCAGATGCCGCAGAAAATTTTCAAAGGCCGGTTGTGCTGCTCATCACTTTGTTGAGAATCACGATCACATCGGTAACATCGATCTTACCATCAGGCTGAGATTTTCCGTTTACTATCGGGGCCACGTCCCCATGCGAGAGTTGACTGGCCGTGGGAACTACCTTACCTACGGCGATCTGAAGCGACAACAGTGCATCCGCAATATCTACACCACCCATGCCATCGATATTGCCATCGGGCACCGGAGCAGTTGCCAGATTGTTCACAGACACAGTGTAGGCACTTGAAGTGGTTACATTGTTTGCAGCATCGTATGCCTTTGCGGTCAGGGTATGCGAGCCGTTGGACACTCCTGTAGTATCCCAGCTGTAACTGTAGGGAGCAACATTTCCAGCATACAGAAGTACCCCGTCGTTATAAAACTCCACCTTGCTGACTCCGACATTGTCAGCAGAAGCGGCTGTGATAGTAACGGTTCCGTTTACTTCCGCGCCCACTCCCGGAGAAGTAATTGACACGGTGGGAGCGGTTGTGTCCGTGAGTACCGTTACACTGACATCGCCGGAATGGCCTATATTTCCTGCTGCGTCATAGGCTTTGGCCATCAGAGTGTAGGCACCCGGAGCAATAGACGTCGTGTCCCACGTATAGACATAGGGACTTGAGGTACTGGTGGCAACCAACTGGTTATTCAGGTAGTACTCGACCTTGCTGACGCCGACATTGTCTGAAGCATTCACGTTTACATAGACGGTTCCATTTACGCTGACAGAATCTGCAGATGTGGAGATGGCAACCGTTGGCGGAACCTGCTCGGTAACGGTAATGACATTGGAATAGGATCCTTCAATTCCGGAGGTGTTGTAAGCAGTTACCGCAATATTGTATGATTTGTCCGGATCAAGTCCGGTAATTGTCGCAGTAGTCCGGTTTTGGACATCAATTGTTGTCCCGTCACCAAGCGCCGCAGAACCGGAACTGTAGTGCACCTTGTAACCGGCCAGATCGGCTTCAGTATTGGGATCCCACTGCAGAGACACATCCAGAGCCTGCCCGGTTCCGCTCATGGCAAGCGAAAGGATTGCGGCAAGCGCTGCATTGACCAACATTTTCTGCAGGTGAATGCCGTACTTGACAAGACCGGGGCGGACATACCCTTCTTCGACCAATACTTTTCCAAGCTTTTTATGGGAAACGGATTGTTTGCAGAGCGCATCATCTAGCTGCTCTCTGGAGATATGACCTGTTGCAACAAGCAGTTCCCCAAGCCTTAAAGGGCCGTCGGAGGTATGATCCACGGAACACTGGTGTTTCTGAAAATCCAGCAGCGCGGTAAGTTGCTGATCAGTCAGCAACCCCAGACGCTTGAAGACTTCCCCCAGCCTGTCCCCGCTCCTCTTCTGCTCTGCTATGGCCTGATCGAGCTGTTTTCCGGAGATATATCCCGAATGAACCAGCAGGGTACCCAGCAACTGCCGTTCACCCGCAGCAATCTTTACAGCATCCTCGATGTGGCTGAGATGTTCCTGTACCTGAAGCGGGACCTTGACTTCCTTCTCGCTGAGAACTCCCATCCTGACCAGTACCTGGCCCAATAGTTCCTTGGTGCGCTTCTGCTCTTCCAAAGCACGGTCAAGGTCTTTATTCGACAGGAAGTGGCCGTCCAACAAGATCTGTCCAATATGGCGCTTTATCAACTGGACCATAACGGGTAACTCCCAAACCACCCAAGGTTTTTTTCTGTAAAAACTATATCACTAATACCCGGTTTTTCAAAAGAAATATCTAATCAAGCGAACCTTAAACGACAAATCCAATCATTTTTTGCAGGAGTAACCACGGATCAGGCCCACCAATATGACAGGGGAATGTTTTCATGGCTATTCTCAAAATTGAAACTCCTGCAAGAACAGACTTTATTCAACTTGAATTCAGCAATGTTAATATGAGATATAACTACCCCAATGACAGTAATTGTACTGGAACTAAAAATATAAAACTGGAATGCATGTTTGTTATATGCCAGCTATCAAATAGTTGACTACATATTAAATATAATATAATAGTCGCTGAGAAGAGTATCAACAGAGCTTTATTTGATAGCTATGAACAGACATTAGAATTGAAAATATCAGCACAGAGATTTAGGCATTGCCAGTAAAATCAAAATGGGGGTAGAAGAAATGGCAACATTATCAGAACTGACCGTACAGGTACTAACCGCACGCCTGGCCAGAAAAGAGATGACTCTTGACGAATTACAAAAAGAAATGGTTGCTGTCAGCAACATGATCCGAGCGATTGATGACGGCACTATCCAGGAACCAACGCAAGAGGTTCCTGCTGAAGAACCCAAACCGCTTAAAATCAATTTCAGGAAGATCTTCAAGGATGACGAGGTAGTCTGCCTGATCTGCAACAAGAGCTTTACAACTCTTAAAAGACATCTGAACCAGGTACACAAGTTAACTGACAAAGAGTACAGGAAACAATTCGGAATACCGTCAAATCAGCCGCTTGTGGCAAAATCATATTCTGAAAAGAAAAAGGCTGATGCTGTAAAAAACAATCTGGGAGCAAAAATGCAGGCAGGCAGGAGAAAAAAGGGGACTTCAGCAGCAAAGTAGCTACAACTGAAGCGCACCTAGACAGCAACCGCCGCTGCCATTCCAGTGAATATTCGTAACACTCAATTTCACACTTGCATTCATACCTTGTTCTGCGATATTTTATTAAAGACAGGAGGTGTGTTATGGATATAAGTTCAGTTGCAGGTTCTTCCCTGCTTTACAGGGCGGAGCAGACCCAGCAGGCCGTCTCCACGACCATGATGAAGCAGGCTGCAGAACAGCAGAATCAGGTGGCCAATATGCTTGCCCAGAATGCCCAGCAGGCTCCGCAGCCGGCCTCGAAGAGCGGTAACAGTTTCAGTTTTTCCACTTACGCGTAGTGCGGTTTTTTCAACTATCCGAAGGCCGGCCGGTTTGGCCGGCCTTTTTTTTATGCATACTGCGCGGCGTGGTATGAACTACGGACATAGGGTCCGCTCTCCACGTGCAAAAATCCAGATTTCAGAGCGATTTGCCGCAATTCTTCAAATCTTTCCGGAGTAATAAATTCCTGCACAGGATAATGAGCACGACTGGGAGCCAGGTACTGGCCAATACTTAGATAATCGCACCCCGCCGTCCTCAGATCCCGGAACACTTCCAGCAGATCTTTTTCCATCTCCCCCATCCCCAGCATGATACCTGACTTGGTTCTTGTTTCAGGAGCAAGTTCCTTGCATGTTTTCAACACTTGCAACGATCGTTGATAATCGGCTCCGCTACGGATATGGTAGAGACACGGAACAGTTTCAACATTATGGGCAATTATGTCGGGGCGGGCTGATGTGACCAGCGCCAGGCTGTTTCTGTCCCCCTGCATGTCGGGGATCAGCAGCTCGACTCTGGTTCCCGGCGACAGCCTGCGAATTGCGTTCACCGTGGCGGCATAGACAGCCGCGCCACCATCCGGCAGGTCATCACGGGTCGGACTGGTGATAACAGCATGAGAAAGCTTCAAGCGACAGATGGCCTCGGCCACCCGCCCAGGTTCATCATGATCGACCGGAAGCGGCGCATGTTTTTCAACATTACAGAAAGAACAGAGTCGGGTGCAGTTCCGGCCGAGTATCAGGATAGTCGCCTGACCACAACTGAAACATTCAGAAATATTGGGGCAGAGCGCCTGTTGGCAGACAGTGTTCAAACGCAACTCACCCAGAAGTTTACGCATTCCGGCCTGGTCTCCCGGATTAGCCCGTTTTCTCAGCCATTCGGGCTTTCGTTCAATCTTCAATCACCCTCTCCGTTCAGGTTCCATTTATCGTTCAGGTATTTTTCCCGGAGCAGTCTGTCGGCCAGTCGAATTTCACGGCCGACGGGACCGGTCTCGCGCAGGTTTGTATCAAGATTACTGCAAAAGGCTCTTTTCAGGACAGACTTCAGATATTCCGTGTCCGGCATGACACCTTCGGCGGCCAGACAGGTAACACGACCTTCAAGGTTGTCAGGACGGTGGCGCATGCAGCTAACTCCTTCTGCCACTCGGTCCAGAACCGGTATCGACCCATGCTGGAAGATGACCTGTTTCAGCCGGCGCTGCGCATTGCCACCAATTTTACGACCATTGACCAGAATATCGTAGGTCTCCTTGCCGGCGAAGCAGAAAGGAGTACGCTCACCCAGCTTTTCGCCGGCGCAACTTACGTCAGCCGCATAACAGGCATCAAGACCGAGATCCCGGTAGAATCGCAGCAAAAAACCGGTCAGTACCCGGAATGAGTCCTTGATTGAATTTGTTTCAGGGATCTGTTCAGGGGCGCAGATAATACTGTAGGTCAATTCGTCAGCGTGATAGATAACGCCACCGCCGGTGATGCGACGTACGACTCCGGTTCCGTTGGCAGAACAGCAGTCGGTATCAAGCACTTCGCCAGCCTTCTGGAAACGCCCGAGCGAAATCGCAGGAGGATTCCAGCCATACAACCTTAGAATCGGTTTTGAGCATTGGTCGAACGAACGGAGCAGGGCTTCATCAAAAGCCATGTTTTCAGGGCCGCCTAGCGGCCCGGTATCTATCAGGCGCCAGTACCCGGAATTATGCACACCGGATCCGGTCAACAGAAGATCATCTCAAACGTCTGGAAACGCACATGACATCATAGGGCTTGCCCCTGAAGTCCTTAAGGTACGTATAGTCCATTCCGGCAGCGGTGCATTTGTCAACTTTGGCCCTGATCTCCTCATCGGTCGCCTTGGAGCAACCTGATATCGGCAGGGCAATAAATATAATTAGCAGCAAGTATCGCACGGTCACCTCACTTTCAGCATCATTCAGAGTTCTTCATCTGATCTATTACAGAGATGATTTCAGCCCTGTTCAGAATACCCTTATTCTCCAGCACCGTTATCAACGCCAGCATTTCATAACTATGTGAAACTACGAGGTCTTCAATCGTAAAAGCATGTTCCTTGGCAGGTTTTTCAGACATGTATATTATCTCATCCTTGTGCTGATTTAGAATATTTGCGGTCTTCTTCCAAAACATGGTGCAGCAGCCAGTTACCCAGGACCACGATCAGTTCAATTGTTACTTCAAGATCATCGCTGCGGTACTGAGAATAGAGACTTCCTATTCGCCCGACAAAATCCCTGTGTTTCAGGATGTGATCATCCGTTCCACGGAAGTCAAATTCCCGCATATACTGTTCTTCGGCAAAAAAATGATATTCCGTATACTCCTGCAACTCATCGATTATCGGAAGGACATACTCGATTTCCTTCGAGTGCATTGTGTTCTCATATAAAGAATTAAAAATCCTGAACAGGTTTTTGTGGTGTTCATCGAGCAGTTCGACACCGACCGAATAATCGTTTTTCCATACAAACAGCGGCATAGCACGCTCCGGATAATGGAAGCAGTTTTCTATTTCTTCATCACCACGGTCAAACCGGCCTTGCGGGCTGATTCGACAAAATCGCTGTAGAGCTTGTATTTTTCCCTGTACTCCTTACTCAATGCTTCGTGCTCTGCGATCAAGACCGAGAGGCTGCCACGTTCGCTGTTGGACGGATTCTTCAGGGTCGCCTGAATCTGCTCAATACGCAGCCCCAAACGTTTCAGTTCCGCCTCACGGGCATCAAACTCCTTGCGCCATTCTTCCTGGGTTTTACCGTCATAGAGCGGTTTGTCCGCATCAGCGGCAGTCACTGGTTTGATAGCGGTTGCCTCACTCTTTTCAGGAACAGGAGCATTGGCCGAAGACTTGGCCGCGCCGTCATCTCCTCGTCGCCCCACCTTTTTCCGGTACTTTTCAGGCACACGACTTAAGTCGTCACTGAAATTATAGGTTCCGCTTTCATCGACCCAGGAATAGGTTTCCGCACCGGATTGAGTCGTCAACAGTACCAGGGCAGCCATGCAGATCATAGTTTTCATGAATCACCTCATGCGTTAGCCCGGAGGCCAGTTGAAGTCGCGCCCGGCCAGCAGGTGGAAATGAATGTGAAACACCGATTGACCGGCACCAGCTCCGTTGTTCTGCACGATACGGAAACCGGACTCGGCGTAGCCTTTCTGGCGGGCAATCTCGCCGGCTTTCCTGAAGGCGTACCCAACAAGCGCATCATCCTGCTCAGTCATGTCCAGGCAGTTGACGAAATGTCGCTTGGGTAGCACCAGCAGGTGCAATGGCGACTGCGGACTGATATCCTCAACTACGAGTATCCGTTCGTCCTCGAACACCTTAATTGAAGGGATTTCACCCCGTATGATCTTGCAGAAAATGCAGTTTTCCACAACAACCTCCCTTTCCATGCTCCCAGGAACATCAAGCAGAATCAAAAATTCACGGTTACCGTCAGCACCGGTGATGGGTGACTCGCACAACCCGGACACCGTCAGCCCCATTTCACGTGCAGTCTGGCTGACAGCATCGATTACCTTCCGGTGTGCAGCAGGATCGCGGACAATGCCCCCCTTGCCCACCTCCCCCTTGCCAACCTCGAACTGCGGCTTGATCAGCGCGATAATGCTGCCACCGGGTTTGATCAGCACAACTGTGGCCGGCAGCACCTTGGCCAGTGAAATGAAGGATGCATCAATGACAGCCAGATCCGGCGTTGCGCCAAGCTGGTCGGGAGTGAGGTAACGGATATTGGTCTTTTCAATATTTACTACACGCAGGTCCTGTCTAAGCTTCCAGTCCAGCTGGCCATGCCCGACATCGACGGCAAAAACCCTGGCTGCGCCCGCCTGCAGCAGACAGTCGGTGAATCCTCCGGTGGAAGCCCCCACATCGATCGCCACCAAACCGCTCACATCTATTCCGAACCGGTCCAACGCCTCACGCAACTTGAGACCGCCACGACTGACATATGGCAGCACCTCGCCCTTGATACGAATTTCGGCATCGAACGGCACCTGATGACCGGATTTGTCAACGGCGTGGTCGCCAACCACCACCTGACCGGCCATGATCAGAGCCTGGGCCTTTTCCCGGGATGGGGCCAGCCCACGCTCGATCATCAGCTTGTCAAGGCGGATCTTTCCGGCCATCAGCCTACCAGTTGCGACTTGGTAAATATTGCCCGGAGCCAGTAACCTTCAGCTTCGATGTTCTCCCGGCCCCCCTCTTCACGATCCACCAGGGTAACGATACCGAGTACCTTAAGCCCTTCCTCTTCGGCACGGCGGACCGCCTTCATCGAAGAACCTCCGGTAGTGACGACATCCTCGACAATCACAACCCGGGTTCCGGCAGGCAGGTTCTTGCGCCCCTCAAGCCATTGGCCGGTACCGTGACCCTTGGGTTCCTTGCGGATAATGAAGGCATGCATGCTTTTGCCATCCAGATGCGCAGCAATGGATGTCGCCGTGGCGATCGGATCGGCGCCGAGCGTAATTCCGCCAACCGCCTGAACTCCTTCCACATCCCTGATCGCTTCATAGAACAGCTTTCCCACCAGGAAGCCGCCTTCGGCATGCAGTGTGGTCTGCTTTCCATCAAAATAAAAATCGCTTTCGCGGCCCGAAGCAAGTTTTACCAGCCGTTTTTCGTAGGAAAGCTCTAGGATGATTTTCTTCAGTTGGTCACGATCACTCATATTATTTTCTGATCCTCCTCGAATAGTCCCATCTGCGGCATATCCGCAGGCTTGGGGAATGCAACCGGATAATCTCCGGCGAAACAGGCCTTGCAAAAGTTTGTATTGCCGACTCCGACCGACTTGATCAAGCCATCCTCGGACAGATAGCCAAGGGAATCTGCGGTGATGTAACGGCGAATCTCCTCGATGCTGTGCGACGAGGAAATCAGCTCCTTGCGATTGGGGGTATCAATGCCGTAGTAGCAGGGGTAACTGGTAGGCGGGGAGGAGATACGCATATGTACCTCCCTGGCCCCGGCCTGACGCACCATCTTGACAATCTTGCGCGAGGTCGTACCGCGCACGATCGAATCGTCGATCACAACCACCCGTTTACCCTTCAGAATCTCCCGGACCGGATTAAGCTTGATCTTGACGCCGAAATGTCGGATAGCCTGGGCCGGTTCAATAAAAGTGCGACCGATGTAATGATTGCGAATCAGACCCAGCTCAAAGGGAATCCCTGATTCCTCGGCATATCCCATCGCTGCCGGCACACCCGAATCGGGCACCGCGATGACCACATCCGCCTCAACCTGATACTCGCGCGCCAGCTGACGTCCCAGTTCTTTGCGAACCGTGTAGACATTCTTTCCGAAAATAGATGAATCAGGACGGGCAAAGTAGACAAACTCAAAGATACATGGGGTCGGTTCGACCTTTTTGAATGGGAACAGCGACTCGATGCTGCCGTCTGCATTGCAGACGATCATCTCGCCCGGCTCGATTTCACGGACGAACTCTGCCTCGATCAGGTCCAGTGCACAGCTCTCGGAAGCGACCACCCAGCCGCTGCCGAGTTTGCCCAGACAGAGCGGACGGAAACCGTTAGGATCGCGCACCGCGATCATGCGGCTCTCGGTCAGAAACAAAAGGCAATAGGCACCTTTGATACGCTTGAGCGCATCCACGATACGATCGACCAGGGAGTTGGTCTTGGAAGCCGCCAGCAGATGAATAATGATCTCGGTGTCCATCGTGGTCTGAAAGATCGACCCGTACGCTTCCAGTTCAGCCTTGAGCAACTGGGCATTCACCAGGTTTCCGTTGTGGGCCACCGCAATCGAACCACGCGAATAATCGACCATGATCGGCTGTACGTTCTTCTCGACAGACGCACCGGCAGTCGAGTATCGCACGTGTCCGATGGCCGACTTTCCGGGCAGTTTTTTGAATACCTCCTGGTTGCCGAAGACATCGGCCACCAGCCCCATCCGCTTGTGAGCATGCAGGGTACTGCCGTCCGAAGAGACGATGCCGCAGCTCTCCTGGCCGCGATGCTGCAGCGCATACAGGCCAAGGTATGTCAGGTTGGATGCCTCGGGGTGATTGTAGACGCCAAAGACACCGCATTCTTCCTGTGGTCTGGACAGTTTCATAGATAAAGGCTCCACTTCATTTTGACTAGACAAGGTTATTCCTCACGTATTCCGCGGCGTTTTTATACAGGATCAGGCCGTCTCCTTCTTCCGGCAGCTGTTCCCGGGTCCAGCGAGGATGCTGTATGTAATGGACAAAAGCTTCGGGATGCGGCATCAGTCCCATCAGGCGGCCGCTGGGATCACAGATACCGGCGATCCCGTTCTGAGCGCCGTTGGGGTTGGCCGGAAACTCCATCGTGGCAGAATCATATTCCGGATCAGAGTATTTGAATACCGCCAGGTGTTCCTGCTCGATACGCTCCAGGGTCGCATCCGAATCGCAGACGAATTTCCCCTCGCCGTGGCGCACAGGCAGATAGATCCCCCCCGAGATTCCTTTCGTAAAGACCGATGGCGAAGCCGCATCAACCTTGAGATAGCACCAGCGATCCTGAAAACGGCCGCAATCGTTGTGGGTCAACGTCACCGACTGATTCAGGTAGTTGCCGTCAAAAGCCGGCAGCATACCCATCTTGACCATCAGCTGGAATCCGTTGCAGACCCCCAGGATCAACTTTCCGGCACTGATGAAACGGTTAAACTGTTCCACCAGTTTTTCACCGCTGCCGACCACCGCTGCATTTTTCAGGCGGTTGGCCTGGGCCTTGGCGCTACCCAGATCATCTCCATCCAGAAATCCGCCGGTCAGGTTGAGAAAATGAAAGTCGTCCAGGCGCACCTCGCCGGAAAGAATCTCGGCGATATGGGCTATTACAACCTCGTCGAAGCCCCCCATGCGGCAGGCGTGGGCCGCCTCCATCTCACAGTTGGTGCCGTTGCCGGTTATAACGATTGCGCGTGTCTGTGTCATGTAGTCATATTCTCCTTGATTTTCAAAAAAGCCAGTTTACTAAATTGATATCGATCTGTCTTTCAGAATAATTCCAGTCGGCACACCAGCTAGGCGGTCCCGTGGCAATAAACTCTGATGGCATCCAGAAAGGCCGTTCCGTACTTGCGCAGCTTCTGTTCACCGACGCCGGCGACCGACAGCAGTTCATGCATGTCACCGGGACGAGTCTTGGACATTTCTACCAGCGTCGCATCGGAAAAAACCACAAACGGCGGTACTCCGGCCGCATCGGCAATCTGTTTGCGCAGCGCCCGCAACTCCTCGAACAGCGGGCGGTGGGCACCATCTCCAGCACCGATCTTCCGGCGGGATTTTTCTTCCGTCCTGGCAACGTCGCGGGGCAAACCGAGGATCACCTGCGTTTCGCCCTTCAGCACCGGACGCGCGGCCGGGGAGAGCCCCAACGCCCCGTAACGGGTAAAATCCTGCACCAGATAACCCAGGTGAATCAGCTGGCGAAAGATATTTTCCCATTCCACCGCCGAAAGATCGGCGCCGATGCCATAAGTGGAAAGCCCGCTGTGGCCAAGCTCGATGATGCGCTGGGATTTCGCACCGCGCAACACATCGATCACATGCCGTGCGCCGAAACGTTCGCCGACCCGGTAGACGCAGGAGAGCGCCTTTTTAGCAGCTTCCGAAGCATCGAAACGCTGTGGCGGATCGTTGCAGATATCGCAATTGTCGCACCCCTGTTCGCGCTGATCCCCGAAATAGGCCAGCAGCGCCCTGCGGCGGCAGGTGAGCGCCTCGGCATAGGCAACCATAGCGTTCAGTTTCTGTAGCTCGATCCGCACCCGCTCTGCGTTGTCGCTGTTCTCGATCAGCGATCGGGCCGTCATCACATCGCCCATGCCGAACAGCATCAACGCTTCCGACGGAAGACCGTCGCGCCCGGCCCGACCTGTTTCCTGATAGTAGCTCTCCACGCTCTTGGGCATGTCGTAATGTACCACAAAGCGCACGTTGGGCTTGTCGATCCCCATGCCGAACGCCACTGTAGCCACGACAATGCGCAAATCATCCTTACGGAAAGCGTCCTGCACCCTGCGACGTTCCACATCCGCCAGCCCGGCATGATAGGCCGCCGCCGAGAAACCGGCCGCGCGGAGACGTTCGGCCACCTGTTCCACCCGTTTCCTGCTGAGGGCATAGACGATACCTGCTTCATCCCGACGTCCCGACAGGAACGAAGCAAGCTGGGCCATGGGCTTGTGTTTGGGTGTGACCGTGTAGGTGATATTGGGACGGTCAAAACCGGCCACATGGACCTTCGCGTTTCCAAGGCCCAACTGGTTCAGTATATCCTTGCGTGTTTCCGGATCGGCGGTGGCGGTCATCGCCACCACCGGCACGTCCGGAAAAAGCTGCCGCAAGCGGCCCAACTGCGTATATTCGGGACGGAAATCGTGTCCCCATTGCGAGATGCAGTGGGCTTCGTCAATCGCGAACAGCGCCAGCTTCAGCGTTGACAGTCGCTCCAGGAAATCCGGCATCATCAGCCGTTCCGGTGCGACATACAGCAGATCCAGCGTGCCGGCATCGATCTGCTGAAATACACGTCCGACCTCGGCAGGCGAGAGGGACGAATTAAGGCAGGCCGCTCGCACACCATTGGCCAGCAGCGCATCAACCTGGTCCTTCATCAGCGCGATCAGCGGCGACACAACTATTGCCACCCCGTCCCTGTGCAGCGCCGGTATCTGGTAACAGAGCGATTTGCCGCCGCCGGTCGGCATCACCAGGAAGACATCCCTGCCGTCACAGACCTGCTCGATCACCTCCCGCTGAGGTGCCCGGAATTCGTGGAATCCGAATACGGTTTTAAGGGTATGCTGGATCGAATCGGTCACAATTGAATGCTACAGTTCCCGCAGCGTGCCCTGCCAGGCCTGCTTCAGCTCGGCCAGGTCGGCATTGATCACCGTATGCCCTTCGATCGCCTCGATCAGCAGCTCCGGATTTTCCGTCACTACACCGATCCTGGAGCAGCACTCATCACCCATGATAGCCTCGAAAGCCTCCGCATTCTCGCGCCGCACAGTAACCAGCAGGCGCGAAGCTGATTCCGCGAAGAGCAGCGCCTCGTCATTCCAGCCATCCTCCAGCCCCTGCCATGGAACTCGGGAAAGGTCAAGCGAGATGCCGAATCCGCCTGCAAAGGCGCTTTCTGCGGCAGCTACAGCAAGGCCGCCATCGGACAGGTCATGACAGGAAGCCACCAGACCCTGCAGCACCGCCTGATGGTAGGCCTGGTAGCGGGCATAGGCCGAAACCGCATCAACCCTGGGCACGTTGTTGCCGACAAACCCCTTCAGCGCCAGGTACTCCGAGCCGCCCAGTTCGTTGGCTGTGCAACCCAGCAGGTAAACAAAGTCGCCCGGACGCTTGACATCCATCGTGACCGCTTTCCTGGCATCCTCGATCTTGCCGATAACCGAGAAAAGCAGCGTGGGGGGAATCGAAATCTTGACGGACCCGTCGTAGAAGTCGTTTTTCATCGAGTCCTTGCCGGAGATCAGCGGCAGGTTGTAAACCATGCAGACATCGTAAAGAGCCTGGTTGGAACGCACCAGCTGGGCCATCTTGTAGGGGCCGTCCGGTGTTTTCTCCGACTGCACCGGATCGCACCAGCAGAAGTTGTCCAGACCGGCCACCAGCTCCAGCGAGCCCCCCACCGCGACGTAGTTGCGCAGCGCCTCGTCAACGGCGTTGGCGGTCATGTGGTAGGTATCGATATCGGAGTAGCGCGGGCAGATGCCGTGGGCAGTAACCACCCCTTCGAAGGAATCCAGGATCGGCCGCACCACGGCTGCATCGGAAGGGCCGTCGTTGGTAACACCGCAGAATGGTTTTACCACCGAGCCCCCCTGCACCTCGTGGTCGTAGCGCCTCACCACCGACTCCTTGGAGCAGATGTTCAGGCTGGCAAGCAGCTGTTTGAGGTCGTCGGTATAGTCAAGTTTCTCTACGCAAGCAGGCTCCTCGTGCTGCGGCGGCACCCACTTGGCCGGCAGTTGCATCGGCGGCAGCCCCTCGTGCATGAAATCCATCGGCAGATACGCCACGGTTTTATCCTCGTAGAGGATGTGGAAGACGCCGTTGTCGGTGAATTCGCCCAGCACGCTGGCCTCGACGCCGAAGCGGGCGGCCATGGTCAGGAAATCGTCGATCTTCTCCGGAGGCACCGCCAGCGACATGCGTTCCTGGGCCTCGGAGATCAGGATCTCCCAGGGGTTCAGGCCGGGGTATTTCAAAGGCGCCTTGGCCAGGTCCATGCGGCAGCCGCCGCATTCGCCGGACATTTCGCCGATTGAGGAGGAAAGTCCGCCGGCGCCGTTGTCGGTTATAAAACGGTACAGTCCCTTGTCGCGAGCCCTGATCAGGAAATCGAACATACGTTTCTGGGTGATCGGATCACCGATCTGCACCGCCGTTACCGGTGAGTTCTCGTTCAGCTCCTCGGACGAGAAGGTTGCGCCATGGATGCCGTCCTTGCCGATTCGCCCGCCGGTCATAACGATCAGGTCGCCAGGCTTGATGTATTTGTCATGCCCCGGCTGACCATTGACCTCGGCAGGCATCAGACCTGCGGTGCCGCAGAACACCAATGGTTTGCCGGCAAAGCGTTCGTCAAAGACCAGTGAACCGTTGACGGTCGGGATGCCGCTCTTGTTGCCGCCATGTTCGACCCCTTCGACCACGCCTTCGTAGATCCTGCGCGGATGCAAAAGCCGCTTGGGGAGCGGTTTCTTGTAGAACGGATCGGCAAAACAGAATACATCGGTATTGAAAATCAGCTTCGACCCCTGACCGGTGCCGAAAGGGTCGCGGTTCACGCCGACGATGCCGGTCAGCGCCCCGCCGTAGGGGTCGAGCGCCGAGGGGGAGTTGTGGGTTTCGACCTTGAAGACCAGTGAGTGTTTATCGTTGAACCTGATCACCCCGGCGTTGTCCTTGAACACCGACAGGCAGAAATCCTTGTCGCCCATCTTCTCGCGCACATCCCGGGTGGTGCGCTGGATGAAAGATTTGAACAGGGATTTGATCTCCTGCTTCCGCCCGTGTTCATCCTCGTAATGCACCGTACCGGCAAAAATCTTGTGTTTGCAGTGTTCGGACCAGGTCTGCGCAAGCGCTTCAAGTTCGACGTCGGTTGGGTTCGCTGAGAGTCCCAGTTTTTTCCGCTCTTCGGCAACAGCGTTGTCCAGGAAATATGACTGGATGATTTTCATTTCTTCCAGAGTGAGTGCCAGGACGCCGTCCTTGCTGATGGCAAGCAACTCTTCATCAGAAACATTCAGGTTTATTTCGCTGACTGTCGTTTTTGTCTCAGCACTGATTTTTGGAATGCCGAGAGGGGTAGATGTTCCCGATGTGAAAGAAGCAAAATCGACTACCCGGTAGCGCTGGATCAGGGTATTGCAAAGGAGGCCGGTGGTAATCTGTTCGACATCGGCAGGTTCGAGGCTTCCCTTAAGGAGGTACTGAACTGACGTATAGACCCCCTCCCCTTCCCTCAGGCTACGACCGGTCACGTACTCGATTGCTTCTCCGGCTGTTCGCCCGACATTATCGGTAACCCCCGGACGGAATCCGACTTCGACTAGATAATCGAAATCCTTTGCGGATGGCTTGTCGATGGAACTCGTCTGAATGACGCGGTCACATAAAGGCTCGTTTGCAATAGTCTCGAGTTCCTTCACGCTAAGTTCAGCATCGATTGAGTAAACGTCAATGGTACGGACACTCGAAACCGGGAAATGAAGGAAATGTTCAATTTCTCTTCTGATGCGCTCTCCACGGGCGTCCCGCACTTGCTCTTTAAGACTGATTTCAATTCTGTGTGTCATTATCATCCCTTTCCAGCAGTACCTTCCTGGTGGGGTACGGTATTTGTATATCGTTCCTGGTAAAAGTGGCCACAATTCGCATGTTGATTTTGTCGGTAACCTTGACAATTTTTGTATAGTCTTCAACCCAGAATATCAGCAGCATATTCAGGGCACTGTCTCCAAAAGAAAGAAAATATGCCTCGGGAGCAGGATCTTTCAGGACCTCGGAATTATCCAGGGCCGCTTCCATCAGTATCTCTTTAACTTTTTCGATATCGGAACCATAGGCAACACCGATTGAAACACGGCCTTGGGACCTCAAGTCAGGAAAAGCCATATTAAGAACCGTACTGTTGCAAAGTTCAGAATTGGGAATGATGAGCAAAGTGTTATCTATCGTCTTTATCCTGGTGCTGCGAAGTCCTATGTCAACAACATCTCCAGTTTTGCCACTAGCAATTTGAATCCTGTCTCCAATACGGAAGGGTCGGTCAAGCATCAGGGTGAATCCTGAAATCATATTTGCCAGTGTGTCCTTGGCAGCCAGACCAATGGCCAGGGAGCCTATGCCAAGGGCAGTCAAAAGAGATAGTGCGTCATAACCAAAGTGTTTCAGGACCACAATAAGTGCGGCACAAACAAGAAAGACAGTAAACACCTTTCTGATCAAGGGGAATACCTGTAAAACAATCTTTGACTCAGTTTTTTCTTCTACTCTCCTAGCGTACCACGCAAGGAACTCATCACCGATCCGATAGGCAATATTTACAAAAATCAGGATGTTTACAACAAAGATTATACCTGAAAGGATGAGCTGTGCACGGTCATACAACGGAAGACTTCGGACCGCTAGATAAAGCCCTGCCGTCACGATCAGAAGCTCAACCGGCGGTGTTATTCGATGAAGAACACGTTCGTCGAGGTCAGTTCGGGTAAGTCGAGCAATCCTGGGCACCCATTTTGCAAAAAGATAGCGCAGCAAGCGGGACATCACCCAGAACAAGGCAATAATAAGAAGCGCCAGGATACATTCCTTGGTCCAGATGAGAATTGTTTCGTTCTCAAACAAGGAGCGGAAAAATACCTGCATTCTAGTTGCCGAAGACTCTAGTAAAGATGGTATCGACATGTTTGAAGTGATAGGCAAGATCAAAAGCTTTGTCAATCTCCTCGCTGGAGAGGTACGAACGGACCTCGGTGTCGCCAAGGAGTTCTTCACGGAAGTCTTTCCCCTCTTCCCAAACTTTCATGGCGTTTCTCTGTACAAGAGAGTAAGCGTTTTCGCGGGAAGCGCCTTTACTGGCAAGCTCCAGCAAAACTCTTTGTGAGAAGACAAGTCCCCTCATTAAATTCAGGTTCCTCATCATGTTTTCCGGGTAGACCACGAGGTTTTCAATCAAACCTGTGCAGCGGTGAAGCATGAAATCAATCAGAACAGTCGCATCCGGAGCAATAACTCTCTCAACTGATGAATGGGAAATATCCCTTTCGTGCCAGAGCGGGATGTTTTCCAGTGCAGAAACAGCATATCCCCTGATCAATCGGGCAAGGCCACTGAGGTTTTCCGAAAGGACCGGATTCCTTTTGTGGGGCATTGCTGAAGAACCCTTCTGGCCTTTACTGAAGAACTCCTCGGCTTCCAGAACTTCCGTCCTCTGAAGGTGGCGGATCTCAATAGCAAATTTGTCAATGGAAGATGCAATTATTGCAAGGGTAGAAAAAAACTCAGCATGACGATCTCTTTGAACAATCTGTGTGGAACACGGCGCAGGCTTGAGTCCGGCACGAGCGCAGACGAATTCCTCAACCTTCGGGTCAATATTTGCGAAGGTTCCAACTGCACCGGATATCTTACCGTAGGAAATTGTTTCTACCGCTGACTCCATGCGACGAAGATTACGCTTCATCTCATCGTACCAGAGTGCCATCTTGATACCGAAGGTAACCGGTTCGGCGTGGATTCCGTGGGAACGGCCGATCATGGCAGTGTCTTTATGTTCGTAGG
>JAWDJY010000083.1:0-19283 GCA_032469775.1 Geobacteraceae bacterium
CCAGCGTTCGTTCTGAGCCAGGATCAAACTCTCCAGTTTATACTGAAAGTTTGTAACTCGAAAACTTTTACTGACAAAATAATTCAATACAATCACTTATTCACTGCTATTCGGTTTTCAAAGACCAGATGTGCAACAGGAATTCGGAATATACTCGCATCAACCAACTATGTCAACAACTATTTTCCGAACCCAGACTTTTCTTCAACCCAGCCAGGAATACTGACGCCCTGAAAGGAACCGATCTTTTATCACAAAAAATTCCAAAGTGTCAAACTAAAAGTTGATGGCCAATGTATAAATAATTACGCTGCATCTTGACAGGATACAAGCATAAGCAGGACCTAACAGTAAAACGCAGTAAGCGGGTAGTTTTTTGACGTCTGGTGAGCTTGTTGACATTATTGGTGAGTCAAGACAGGCGAGATACCGGCATCAGCTGCTATAACTCCCGCAACTCCGAAAGCGGCAGAACCCTGAGCCCTTCCATGTGCGGTTGAAAAGCCGCCTCTTCCAGCGGAGCATTGACCTCCGCATCATCCAGTACTATCCGGATGCGATCATCCTGGGCATTACGAAGATCCAGTTCAGTTGCAAAAGGCACACCACCCACTAACGTATAACGGGAATAGTACACCTGATCACCGTTTTTGGTGCTTTTGGATATTACAAGTCCGTTTTCATAGGTAACCTTCTCGGTGACACCCTGATTACCTGTACGTTCGAGAGTGGTGTTCAACAGGTTGGAGTTCGCCGGCACAGCATCCATTACCCAGCGCATCAGCCGCCATCCCTGCAAACCTCCCTTTTCCGGCAAATCGTCAATCCGACCGATATAGGCAGTGGAACTGCCCGGATAGAGCAATGTGATCTGCTCACCGTGAGAAAAGATTTCCACCATGGTTGTGCCGAAAGGAGAAAGCAGCACCAGATGCAGTTGGTCTGGACGTCTGTAAACCATGAAGCCGCTGCCGGACATGCCACGATCGGCCGTGGATATCGACAATGATACCGCGGCGGACAACGTATCAAGACTGACCTCCGGATTGTATTCAAGGGCAGGACGAGCCGTGACGCAAGCAGAAAGGAACAGCAGCGGAATGATGACTGCAAGAAAACGTAACGGTACGATGGATAAAATATGTCTGAAGTTTTCAAAGTCGAAATTAATATTTTTCACTTATGTCATGGCTCCAGCCGGAATTCTCGATCAGTCAGACCGATATTGCGACGCAGGTTTCTGAAGGTCATGGTGGCCCTGTCACCGTTCTGTTCCAGGATCATCAGGCGGCGGATCGTACCATCCGCAAGAAAGGATATTACAAGCTCCTTGACTTGGCCCTTTCCCTGAGGAGTTATAGTCAGAGTATAGACCGAATTGGAAAGATCGGCCTGAATTGAAACGCCCTCGGGAAGACTGGTAACCGGCGCTACCAATTTTGAAAACCAGCGGCCCAACCCCTGCTCTGGAGGAAGTACGATTCTGTTGCGTTTACCTTCGGGGCCGCCAGCAATCTCAATAGTAGAATCCTTCAGCACCATTCGACTGCTATAAGGAGGGTTGATCGCCATGAAAAACTGGTCCGGCTTTCTGAAACGTACCGTACCGTTCATGTTCATATTGCGCTTCATCAGCGAGAGACGTTTTTCCTGGGTAATTTCGGCGCTGAAATCGGAGATGCCGGAAAAGCCCTTGCGCAGCGCCTCCAACCCTTCCAGTGGCGGGATCGGACGGGCATTTACGGAAGAGACCGCACAGACAAGCAAAAATGCTGAAACCGGCAGCAGGCGAGACAGAGTTAGAATCATAACCTGCCAACCCCCAGAGTAAGATGAACCGTCAACAGAACGCGTTCGTTGCAGACAACAGTTCCTTCCACCATGAACAAGCGACCGAAGGACTTTATCACTATTGCCGAAATAGTCAGGACATCACCAGCCAGAGCTGTCCCGGAAAACTCGGCCCGGTCGATTGCTGCCAGGAAACCACCCTCACCTTCCTCGGAAATGGTCAGAATCCCAGCCAGCTGGGCAACACACTCAACCAGCAGAACCTGGGTGAACCCTCGCAGCGCAGTAATGTTCTTCACGGCAACAGCCCGAACACCAGGCTCAAGTGCAACTATCCGGTCAAGATGGAGAAAGGGATGGCGGTGCGGCAGGTATGCAGCGGGATCAGGATTGAACAGGGTTGCCTCCGCTGAAACGGATTGCATAATAGGGTCCCTCGGGAGATGCTGCCAGATGAAGTCCGGTCCGGCGGTTTTTTGAACTGGCCAGTTGTACGGCCATCGAAACTCCACCCATCGCAAGTGAGCGGCCGGTCACTTCTGTCAGATCAAAACTGGATTCGCCACGGACACGCTGGATCAGGAGCGGAT
The DNA here is from genome assembly GCA_032469775.1 of Geobacteraceae bacterium. Taxonomy (GTDB): domain Bacteria; phylum Desulfobacterota; class Desulfuromonadia; order Geobacterales; family Pseudopelobacteraceae; genus JACRCG01. The sequence goes on from JAWDJY010000083.1 coordinate 2,382, forward strand.
TTTCGGAAGCCGTTCCTGATAGTGAGACGACACTACTGGAATCCGAACCGGACAAGAGCCGGTCAACGCCCTCCTGTTCGCTCCCCTTAGGCAACAGGCCGACCGTGCTGATACCTTCAACCACACCCTTGATCTCGGCTCCACGAAGAGCGGCGTGCCGTGCTTTCTCCAGCACCAGTATTCCGCTACCCTCACCGAAACAGGCCGCATAGCGGCGCAACTGTCCCGTGGCTGCAAAACCGGCCATCATCAATGGCATCAGATCATCGGCGCCACCGGTCAGCATTATGTCAGCCCGCCCCTCGCTTATGAAACGACAGGCCATCATGAAGGCCGATTCGGCGGAACAGAATCGCTGCACCAGGGTAACATTTGGGCCCCTCAAGCCATGCTCGATCGAAGCATTGCTTGCAGGCGCGTTGGACACCGTGTTGGGAAAGAGCATCGGCGCCAGGCCGTTGACTCCGCCGTTGAAATAACCTGTCAGGAATTCGGCGGAATTGGCAACCCCGCCAAAACCGCAACCTAACGCGATTCCAATCCGTTCCGGTGCAATCGACTGCAGGTCTATACCGGCATCTTTCAGGGCCAATCCTGAAGCCGCCACTGCAAACTGGCTGCAGCGGTCCATCTTGCGGGCTTTGAGCGGAGCTATGAAATCTGTGGCTTTGAAAGACAGCGCCTTTCCCCAGCGTTGACCAAGACCACCCGGCACATCATCCGGCACCTGAGTCAGCGCGTTACCATTCGAGCGCAAGAGCTCAAGTATCGATTCGATACCGTTGCCGGCGGCGGTGATCGCAGAATAGCCGGTTATGACGATGTCATTGATTGAAATATTCATATTCCAAGCACCAGAGATGTGATGTTTCCGCCAAATGCAAACGAGTTCGACATGGCAACGGATGTATCGGTATGACGCTTACCGTCATGGCAGTAGTCCAGATCGCATTCCGGATCGCGCCCCCTGTAATTGAGGGTCTGCGGGATGATATGTTCATTGAGGGCGATCACGGTTGCAAGAGCCTCGATTGCTCCGGCTGCCCCCAGACAATGGCCGGTCATGGCCTTGGTTGAAATCAACGGGACCCGTGCCACGTGTTCTCCGAATACCAGTTTCATTGCATTGGACTCAACCACGTCGTTCAACGGAGTTCCGGTGCCATGGGCATTGACCCAGCCGACCTGGTTAGCTTCAATTCCGGACGCCGCTATCGCATCACGCATCACCCGCGCCGCGGTCGAGCCGGTCGGTTCGGGAGCGGTCATATGGTATGCTTCCCCGGCCAGCGCATAACCGAGAATCGCACCGTATATTCTTGCACCGCGTGCCAGCGCATCCTGCTCGTTTTCCAGCACCATGAAGGCCGCGCCCTCGCCGAGTGAAATACCCTGACGTCCAAGACTGAAGGGAGAACAGGGTTCGGGATCAACCACCTTTAGAGAGTTGAAGCCACAGAACGTAAGCAAGGAGAGTGTATCGGAGCCACCGGCAACAACCGCTTTCTGCTGACCGGTGGCCACGAGATCGGCTCCCCAGCCGATGGCGGTGGCCGATGACGAGCAGGCGGTGGTAATGGTCCCCTGATAGCCGGCCAGACCGAATCGAAGTGCGATCTCGCTGGCGGTCTTGTCCGGCAACACCCCTCTCAACAGCACCGGTGAGGATGCTTCTCCCGACAGATAAGCTTTCAGCCACTGCTCGGACTGAAACATGCCGGCCGCTCCGCCCCCCATCGAAACACCGATCTCATAGGGGGAGTAATGTCCATTGACTGCACTGTTATCCAGCGCCTCACCAGCAGCGATCAGACCAAACTGGTCGGCCCTGGACAGCTTGCGGGCCGAGCGGCGATCAAAATAGTCAAGAGGATCATACCCCTTGATCTGACATCCAATCCTGGAAGGGAATGCGGAAACATCGAAAAGATCCAAAGAGGAAATGCCGCTGTTGCCGTTTAACAGGTTGCTGCTGAATTCAGGAATATTTTTGCCGATCCCGCAGAAGACACCCAAGCCGGTTATCACGACCCTGTTCCCGGACATCAGAGTATCCCGCCATCGACAACCAGAGTTTGCCCGGTAATATAGGAAGCATTGTGAGAAGCAAGGAACAGAACTGCATCAGCCACTTCATCTGGCCTGCCGATCCGACCCAACGCAGCCCCTTTAAGGATACCGGCCACAACATCCTGTTTGAGACCGGCTGTCATATCGGTTTCAATCAGTCCGGCCACGACGGCATTTACCCTGATGCCCATCGCACCGACCTCGCGGGCCAGTGACTTGGTCAGACTGATAGCGCCACCCTTGGAGGCGGCGTAATTCGACTGCCCGGCTGTGCCACACACAGCCGAGATCGATGAGATGTTGATGATGGAACCGCTACGCCTGGACATCATCTTGCGCACACCCCATTTGCAGCAGTGAAAAAGCGGGTAGAGATTGTTGCGGATCACCGCATCCCAGTCATCCTCAGCCAACATCGCCAGCCAGCCGTCACGGATGATACCGGCATTGTTGACGAGCACGTCGATGTGCCCCGTATTTTGCGAAGCCTGGTTGATCAGCAACTGAGCACCATCGGAACTGCTGACGTCGGCCCGGACAGGTATAACGCTGCCCGGCAGACCCTCGGCCAGAGCCATGGTTGCAACAGCCGAAGCCTGATTGGAAAGATAGGCGGCATAAACCCGCGCTCCCGCAGCGGCAAATGCCAATGTGACGGCCTGGCCGATGCCGCGCGTACCGCCGGTAACCACAACTATGTTATCGTTAAAGTCCACAGATGCTCCGGAACTGGTAATTTAAATTATTATTTTAGCGTTTTAAGACTAAGATGTCCAGAGTGAAGGAAGGGATTGAATTGCTTTCACTTCTTATATCGGTTTTACACGACTTCGACCCAATCTTTTCATCAGTTTCCAGAGCGGCCCTTTAACCTGAAACATGCGCATCGCGTCCAGCATTGCATCGCTGATATTTACTTCCAGGCCCGGAACAACCCAGTTTTTGCGCGACACCGCCTGGTCGACAACCAGCTCCGCCAGAAATTCCCGAACTTGCGGGGAGATGTAAAAGACCGGTTCAAGCATGTTGGTTGAGGAGTTGATTATCCCTTCCGCCAGAGCGGTCCGATACAGCGCCGTGCCGGGAAAGATGCGGATTCCGGTCATGGCGATCACAGCGGTCGGTTGCAGTTCGTCCATCAACGCAAAACTCTCCAGCACGGTATCCCGCGTTTCGCCAGGTCCTCCGAAGAGGATATAATGGGCAAAATCCAGCTTGCGCTCACTACAGAGTTGCGAAGCCAGGCGTACGTCATCGACCGTGAAGGATTTGCCGAGGTTTTTCAGCATGGAGGGCGAGCCGGTCTCGGTGCCGTATTCAATCGCATCGCAACCCGCTGCCAGCATTGCATCCAAAAGTTGCGGCGAGATGAAGGCCGGGTTGATGAAAGCGGTCCAGTTGAGCCGGAGTTTTTCGGCAATCAGCGCCTGGCAGAGTGATTGTGCGAATTCTGGCGGATAATTGAATATGTCATCGACAAAATAGATGTAAGTTACGGCCTGTTCATCAACCAGCTGCCTGATCTCGGCAATGATCTCCGCCACCGGGCGAAGCCGCATCCGGCGGCCTTCCAGCAGCGGATAGGTGCAGTAGACACAGGCGAAGGGACAACCGCGCTTGGTCTGTACGTTGGCCATACCGCCGGCATTCTGATAACGGGAAACGTCGAAAAGTGTCCTTTCGGGGGTACCGATCCGTTCCACCGGCAAAGGCGGCAGAAAAGCGTCGCTCCCCCGCGTCAGCAGGCCGGGCAGACCGGCAGGCTGTTCACCCCGTTCGATAAACTCCACCAGACGGGGCAGCAGCACTTCCCCCTCCCCGATTACGCCATAATCAGCGTCCAGGTACGCCAGGGTTTCCGCAGGCATCAGCGAAAAACCGGAGCCACCGACCACCACCACGGCATGTTTGCGGCAGCCGTCAACTACGGACTTTACTCCCTCCAGATAGGAGCGGCTGTTGGGCCAGGTGACGTTATCGATGTTGCGCAGGGAGATCACGACCAGGGCAGGTGAAAAGTCACACAGTTTTTCGTGCAGAGCCGTTTCCGGCTCCGGTTCGAAGCAGAGGTCCAGCACCGCCAGTTCATGCCCGGCGGAACGGAGTGGTCCGGCCAGGTAGGACAAGCCGATCGGGAAGACCGGATAGGGGGAGCGCTCTCGATTGGCCGATACCAGCAATATTTTCATGGTTCGTCCAACCAGGCCATCATCGCCTCCATGCGTTCCGCCACCGTGGCGGGAAGCTGAAACTGCAGCACTCCGTCCAGGCCGGTCAGCGCATGTGTTGTCAGACCGGAGGCCAGCTTTACTCCCTTGCAGTCAACGATTACGCTCTCGAACACCAGCGTAGCGGACTCGCCAGGAACTATGCGGGTACGAACCGTGAGCTCGTCATTGAAACGGGCCGGCCGCAGGTACTTTATCTCCAGATTGACTACCGGCCCCAGATAGCCGAGTTCGGCCAACTGAAAGGCGTCCAGCCCAAACCTGCCGGCCAGCTCGCTACGACCGATCTCCATCCAGGCAACATAATGGCCGTGCCAGGCCACCCGGTAGGCATCTACTTCGTTAAAACGTACCTTTATGCCGGTTTCGTGATATTTCATCATTTGCTCTCGCTGTCGATCCAGCGGTTGAATTTTTTCAGCGCGTCGCCGGCTCCGACTTCAACAAATGTGGTGGCGCCCAGCTTGGCGGCGGCTTTGTAGCTCTGCTGCCACCAGACCGGGCTGAGCAGTTCATCCAGCAGGAAGGCCGGAATCCGGGAAGATGTCAACGGCTGTTGTCCGATGTGGTCCAACAGTGGGACCCGTGGTGCTGCATAGTCATAACCCGAGAAGATCGATTCCAACTCGGTAGCCACCGCCATAACCAACGGCGAATGCAGCGGCGCGTCACAATCAAAGACCGACAGAGAGAAAGCCCCCGCTGCCGCGCACTCCTCTACCGCGGCCAAGATCCGTGAACGTTCACCGGACAAAAGAAAATGACTGGAAGTATTGTAGTTGGCAACATATACGCCGTGATTGGCGGCGGCAGCCTCCACCGACGGACACCCCAACCCGATGATGCATCCCAGGGCATAGCGTTTGTCTTCCGACATGCGGGCAAGAACAGAACCAACCCGGGCTGTCATATCCAGCGCATCCCGCTCCGATATGCAGTCACAGGCTGCCAGAGCGGCATAGATGCCCATACTGTGTTCAATAACCATATCCGGTTCCTGCCCCGACGACCTCAACAGGCGGGTGCGGCAAAGGCTGAAAGCGGTACCGTAAAGCTGCAGGCGGATATGTTCACTCTTTAAGCCGTCGTCATCCTGCCAGGTTGACGGATCAAAACCGGTCGCATCGCGACACAGGTTGATAATCCCGGTCCCCTCCACAGTCTCGGGAATAAGTTGGTTATGGCGCAGTGGTTGCCCCGGAAACATCCAGCAGATCATGGTTAATTCCTCAATTATTCTATTCGCTCTGAAATCCGCCATCAGCGGATGCGGCAGCATTCCCTGCCGGCATCTGCTCCAAAGCGGGGTCATAAAAACCTGGAGCGGAGTAGTCGCGGCCATAGATGCCGCCGCGACGGAGTATGTTGTACATAAGATTGACCGACTTGCCCGGGCTCTGCAGCACCCGCGCGGCAATAGACGACCAGCGGTACGCCTCGTGACGTGCGTCAACCCAGCCACGGTAAAGCTGTTCCGGGGTCATCAAGCGTGGACGGTAGACTACCTGGCCATGGTCGTAGCGTTGCCAGTCGGTATGCAACATGCGCCCCTGCTGCTGGAACTGATTATAAAGTGCTGTCCCGGGATAAGGGGTCAGGATGTGCATTGTCGAAAGACTCGGGGCGCACTTTTCCAGGAAACGGACCGTGCGTTCGAAAATGCCCTGGTCATGATCGTCGAAACCGAAAATCACCGAGGCTTCCACGACCACTCCGGTGTCGCGAATCCTCTTGATAAGATCTGCCTGAGATGACCGGCCGGAGGTTTTGGGATGATTGGCGTGAACACCGTCAGCCGATTCCAAGCCGACAAAGATGCCGATACAGCCCGACGCGGCCAACAGCCTGACCATCTCCGGATCTTCAGCGAAACGGAGGTTGGCCTGCCCTCCCCAGCGCAACCCCATGCCGGCCATCCCGGTCAGAATCGGCTTGGCCTTGCAAGGATCGCCCAGGATGTTGTCGTCGAGAAAAACGGTCAGCTTGCCCTGGTAGGTACGCAGCTCGGCCAGTATATCCTCTGGATCGCGGTAGCGGAAGGTATTGCCGAAGTAGGGAGTAACGGTACAGAATGAACAATCGTAGGGACAGCCGCGGCTGGCCTGGAGAGTCTGGGTTGTAAGATACTTGCGCCCCGCCAGCAGTTCGCGGCGGCTCCACGGAATCACCAGCCGGTCTCCGGCAGGAATGGATCGATAGAACGGCTTGAGTTGCCCGGCCTTGAAATCATCAAGCAGTCCGCCCCAGACCGGCTCGGCCTCGCCGATAACAACCGCATCGGCATGGGCGGCCGCCTCGTCCGGCAGCACCGTGGGATGAATACCCCCCAGCACCACGTGAACGCCCTGTTCCCGAAAACGGTCCGCTATCTGGTAGGCGTGCAAAGCCTGATGGGTCATGGCCGTTATCCCTACCAGGTCGTAATGTACGTCATAGCGGATACTTTCCTGGACTTCGTCCACGATTGTAACCTGCCATTCCGGCGGAGTGGCGGCCGCGACCTGGTTGAGCGACAAGGATGGCAGTTGGAAACGTTTAACCCAACCCAGTTTGTGGGTGGCCGGATAAACCAGTAACAGCCGGGGCCGCTCCGTCATGCGACACTGCTCTTGCGACGCAATGCGGCACGGAAACCTAAATTCATGGGACCGAACACCTGTACCGAGCGATGCAGCTTGAACAGCCGACGATACATCGAATGGAATGAATAGAAGGAAGAGTTAAGCCAGTCGTAACCTTGCTGCAGTTCCTCGACGCTCATGCCGGCCGGCTTGAAATTGACATGTTCCATGTCGTAGTCCCGCCAGTCATTGGAAATGATCCGTCCTTCGGCCTCAAGGCGTCGGCGCACGGCAGTGCCTGGATATGGAGTCAAAAGTGGGAAAATGGCGGCTTCAATGCGCGCTTCCTCACAAAAGTGCAGCAACTGTTCAAAAACAGCCGGAGTGTCACCGTCATATCCGAGTACAAAAGAACCGAGAATGCCGATGCCGTTGTCACGAAACACCCTGGCATCCTCCAGGTACGACTTGGCCCGGTTGGTAACCTTGCCCATGGCCGCCAGGGAATCCTGGTTGAGCGACTCGAAACCGACGAACATTCCGACACAGCCGGCTTCACCGGCAGCCTTGATCAGCTCACGGTCACCGGCAAAATCGATCGGGGAGTGGGAGAGCCATTTGAAGTCCATGCCTTTCATGCCGGCAAACAGTTCCAGTGCATATTTGCGGTCGGCAACAAGATTATCATCGACAAAAAAAGCAAACGAATTGGATTTACGCAGTTGTACCAGCTCCTTAAGAACACTGTCCACCGGTCGTTTGCGGTATTTGCGGCCGTAAAATGCTGTAACAGAACAGAACTCGCAATCAAAGGGACAGCCGCGGGTGGTCTGGATAGTGTTTGTCAGAAGATAGCGCTTGCCTTTGAAAAGCTCGCGCCGTGCTACCGGAATAGAATCCATGGCCATCTGGCTTTCGGGCTGATACCTGCTCTGCAGAGCACCGAGCCGGAAGTCCGAAAGCAGCCGGGGCCAGACGACCTCCCCTTCTCCGACAACCACGGCATCGACATGGCTCAACGCTTCGTCCGGCATGTTGCTGGCATGAAAGCCGCCCATCACAACCGTTTTGCCTCGACGACGAAACTCGTCGGCAATCAGGTAGGCACGCGGCGCCTGGGGGGTCATGGCGGTCAACGCTATGATGTCTGCATCGCTGGCATAATCGATCTTTTCAAAATTATCGTCCAGCAGCGCCACATCCCACTCCGGCGGAGTTACAGCGGCGATGGAAGCCAGGGAAAGTGTGGGAAACTTGAAGGCCAGCTCCCCCCACAACCGCCCTTTTTCCCAGCCAGGCGAGATAAAAAGAATTTTCACTTTTTATTTTCCGCAATATAATCGGCCATGCTGCGAACCGAAGCAAACACCTTGGAACCGGTGGCCGCATCCGGCACCACGACTCCAAATTCCTTTTCCATGGCAACCACCAGTTGCAGAGCGTCTATGGAGTCCAGCCCCAGGCCTTCGCCGAAAAGCGGGGCGTCGGTTTCGATCTCTGAGGAAGACATTCCTTCAATGCGAAGGCTGTCTATGATCATCTGTTTAACCTTAAGAATCAATTCATCGGACATGCAATACCTCTCTATTATTTTTTAAAACAATCAATTTCCAGTTATTTACTTTTCCAGCTTCCAGAAATCAAAAAAATTGTACCATTGGTCAGGATAGCGTCGTATGTAATCTTCAAAAACAGCCGCCAGGCGCTGCATACCGTTCTGAATGGCCTGGGCATGCTGTCCGTGACCTCCACGGAAATATATCGGCTCCTCCATCAGTGTTGCGTAGAGATCCCCTTCCAGAGGCACGAATACCGGTATCACCGGAGCTCCGCTGGCCAGTGCCAGGTAAGCTGCCCCGCTTGGAAACGGGGTACTCCTGCCGAAGAAGTCGAGCTGAATAGTATTTGAAGACCCGTCCCGCTCACCAAGCAGACAGAGAACCTCATTGCGGCGCAGAGCGTTGATCGCCTCGATAATCGCCAGCGGCGAAGTATCGTCCCGGTCCACGTAAATTATGCCGATGCCTCGCTCACCCCGGACCTTTTCGCGAAGGTCGTTTACCTTCTGGTCCGGCTCGCGGAACGTCAGCACGTTCAAGCGGTACCCCAGATCGGCCAGCCCCAGTCCGCCCAATTCCCAGTTACCCAGATGCGGCGACACCAGGATGGCGCCATTACCGGCTGCCAGGGCTTCGTCCAGCGCATTCTGTGAACTGCGGCGGCCGATCAGCGCCTGTAGCCGGGAACCGTGCAGTCTCAGCATCAGCATCACATCGGTCCAGTTGCGACAATACTTGTAAAGACACGAGATCAACAACCGTTCCACGTTTTCCCGGCCGGTAACCACACGCAGGTTGAAGCGCAGTCCGCGCCTCTGCTGCGTCGCAAGCAGATATGTCACAAGTCCGGCGGCAAAAGCGATCGGCGGCACGATCCGGCGCGGGACCAGAATCGTAAAAATATTGAGAAAGAACATGCTGATGCCGTTGTAAACCGTCATGTCAGCTGCTTTACCACCACATCACAATTGTCGTCACTTGACGCGAGCCCTTTTCTTTCTGACAGCGTGATCCTTGAACTCATCCTGCCAGACTTCATCGGCTATCACTGCATAGTCCCTGGAATAGGTATCCATCTGCTCCGCCAGACCGGTAAAAATCTCATCTGCGCCCTCATGGGTAGCATAGGCCCCTTCCGATGCGAACAGCTCACGACCGACCTCGGGATGGTCAATCAGCATGCATGGACGCAGCAGATTGTCGTGTTCCCCCTGTTTCTCCCGGATTTTCCTGAAGAGCGGAGAAGCAAGGGCATCGCGAATGCTGGTGCGACGAATATTATCGACGGCGTAATGGCAGAAAACGCAGGGTTCGATATCGCCGTTGGCGTTGATGTGAAAATATTTCCGCCCCCCCGCCAGACAGCCGGAGACCATGGGGCCATCGTTCCAGAAATCTATGAAAAGCATCGGCTTTTCATCCCTGAATGCGGCCACACTCCGGCGGAGTCCGTCGCGCTGTTCCGGTGTCGGCATCAGTTCCACGTCCGGTTGACGGCCGACCGGGACATAGGAGAACAGCCAGAGCGCAAACACGCCTTTTGAAAGCAGCATGTCGATGTATTCCGGACTGGTGATGATGTCAGAGTTCTTGCGGGAATGCGTGAACGAACCGCAATATGACAGGCCGCCGGCGCGCAAGAGATCCATGGCGCGCATGACCTTGTTGAAGTGGCCGGCGCCACGCCTGGCATCGGTCTCCTGTTCGTACCCTTCCAGCGAGAAGGAGGGCATCACATTACCGACTTCGATCAGCTTCTCGACCATCTGTTCATCAATCAGTCCACCGTGGGTGAACACCAGGAAAGCCATGTCACTGTGCTTCTTGAAAATATCGAAGATACCCTTCATGTAGAATGGCTCTCCGCCTGAGATCACCGCGAAATAGACTCCCATCTCCTTCATCTGCATCAGGATCGAATCCAGCTCGTCAAGCGTCAGCTCCAGTGATTTGCCATAGTCACCGGCATAGCAGCCGTAACAGTTCAGATCACATTTCATGGTCGGACTGATCACAACCGTTGAGGGAGGATAGAACCCGTTACGGTCAGCCCATTCTTTGCGCTTGTTGGTACCGTTCAGCAGGTGATTGATCGCCAGATTGCTGATCCACTTGTCACGCTGATTGGGATGGAGTTCGCGCAGAATGCGTCTGGGGAACTCGATGCTGGGATGCTTGTCACGAATAAGCCCGCGCATCCAGCGAATGCGTTCCTTGTAGTAATCCTTCTTTGGAATAAGTTCCATCAGGTGCGTCATTTTTACAAGCGTCTCGTCGGAAGAGCTCGTCGCCATGGACAGCAGGTAAGAGAGAACCTTTTCTTTTGTATAGTTTTTCAGCGATTGAATCATAGTTTCTCCATCACATGTAGCGTAGGAAAGTCATGCTGATGTTCCATGTGTCCCGTACCGGACGGTAGTGGCTGGTTGAACGTCCGTCCGCGACACGTGCCGCAACCGGCAGCGATCCGATCGTATATCCGCTCTTCCAGGCTTTGATCAACACTTCCATTTCCAGATCGTAACCGTTTTTGGTCAGTGAGACATCCGACAGCAACGCAGTCGAATAATACCTGAATCCAGACTGGCTGTCGCTGATCTCGAAACCGGTACGTTTGCGAATGCACCATACACCAAAGCGGTTCCAGAACTTGCGCAGACCGGACATCTCATTAAACTGGGTATACCTTGATGCTATCAAAATGCCGAAGCGTCCGTCAATGGCCGCTGTTGCAAGAGCTGTAATCGATAATGGGTCGTGCTGACCATCGGCATCCAGCGTAACGACTCCTTCAAATCCGTTTTCTACGGCCCAGCGGAACCCGCTCATCAAAGCAGCTCCCTTGCCCAGGTTGCAGGAGTGCGACAGCAGAGTAACTGGATAAGCGCCAGCAATCGCCGACGTTGCATCGCTTGAACCGTCATCCACGACAACCACCGGAAAACCCTGCCCGCAAACTTCTTCCAGTACATTTGCCAGAGTTATGGCCGCATTGTAGGCCGGTATCAGGACACAGAACGCCACGAATCCACCATTTCTCCCAGAGTCATGCATTTTCCGGTTCGCGCCAGGGTTTTGAGGACAGGAGTTGCATCACTACGCGTGCCGTACGTTGCGAAACTCTTCAATGGAGACAGAGCCAGTCTCGGGCCATCCGGATCAACGTCACGCGGATGAAGAAATATCACGGCCGGATCACCGGCGGAATGTGCATTGGACATGCCCTTAAGTATCGTCTTGACCGGAAACAACCTTAAGCCCCACCCTCCCCCGCTTGGCAGATTGACAAGTCGGCCTGGTGTTACCAGCGGCGGGATTTCCCACAGATTCCCTGCAGCTGTAGCCAATTGATACGGCGACAGAGAACCTTTTGAATCGCCGACGAACGGAAGCGGAGTGCAGCTTGAATCATAATCGTAGCCTTCCGTGGCAAGGATCTCGAATGCCCACGGAGTACGCCCGCCAAGCGACCATTGGGGCGCCCTGAATCCGCGGGGTGCGACACCGGTCTGACTTGCAATCAGGTCGCCGGTACGGACTATTTCATTACGGAATTGCTCAGGAGTCAATTCGTAAACCAGTTTATGTGAATATCCATGTGAAGCAACTTCGTGGCCGCGCGCCGCAATTTCGGATGCAAGCTCTGGCCTTGCTGAAGCAACAGAGCCAAGCATGAAAAATGTGCCTTGGATGTCGAGTTCATCGAACAGGTCAAGCAGGCGCATAGTGTTGTCATACACACGCCATTGTCCGGACAGCACCTGCGGTACTCCGGCAACACCGCAGACATGGAACCAGTCCTCAACATCAACCGTAAAGCAGTTTATAAACACGTATACCCGTCTGCAACAAAGTGAATTTTGTGCAAGTTATACTATTGGCACAGTAGCGTCAAGTAGAGCGAAGTCAACAGGCTTCCGTGCTGTATGCTCCAAAACCGAAAGAAGCGAGCTTACCGGCATTAATATAAGCTCCAAGTGTGAGTAAGGACAGTATTCCCGGCGTAACGCTGCCAAATCGGGAAGCCCCAACCAGTCCGGCATGGTTCGGGCGCATTGACCAGGGCGGCTGCGAATAGCGGATTCCATCGTCAAGACACTTGACCAGACCGGCCTCGTGCGATAACCCTGCAAAGTCAATATCGAGTTCACCTTCACCATAATAGGCAAACATGGATGAGCAGCGGCGCATTTGGGAACGCAGAAATGCGCTGAAATCGAAGCGGCGCAACTCAGAACCGCCGCAGAGGAGTCGCAGCGGAGATTCAATGACCAGCCTGATATTTTCGGTTCCGATCGGGTTCTCCAAAATATCCAGACTTGATAAGACAATCACATTCTGGCTGGAGTATGACGAAAGATCCAGCGAATACCTTATCATTTGATAATCCAGACAATAGACACCCTTTACGCAGGGGGCAGTGCCATGGTTTTGCGTCGGAATCTTTTCGATCATCTTCCGGACAGCCTTGATAAACAAGTCCAGGTGATTGATTGCTTTACCGGCAACTACGAGACAGATTTCCGGATATGATTCATTATTTGGTGCTTGTTTCAACTTGAATGCGAAAGGCAGTGGCGGTTTCTGGTGACGGCGCACCACAGCGGGGTCGCTTGACAGGTCCTGGGCAAAAACGGCCCGGTAAGGACAAGAATACTTTTCATTGCAATCAATGCAGGCACTCTGCAGATATCCGCAGCAATTCTGCCTGAATACTTGATCGAAACGCCGCAGCGCCTGATAGTATGCAGCAACATCAAAGTTACTGGCTTCCACTTCAATTATCAACAGCACAAGGTTCAAATCCACATAAACTCCAAAAAGAGAGGGGCTGCCAGACGGCAGCCCCTCTTATAACATAACTATGGTGCAAGTTGAATCAGACGAATTGCGCCTTGAGGAATTCCCTGTTCATGCGGGCGATGAACTTGACGTTGATCCCCTTCGGACAGGCAACCTGGCACTCGTAATGGTTGGTGCAGTTACCGAATCCACACTGTGCCATCGCATCCACCAGGTTTTTAACACGCTCGGCAGCTTCCGGTCGGCCCTGTGGAATTACGGCAAACTGTGAAACCTTGGCGCCGGTGAACAGCATTGCCGCTCCGTTCGGACAACCGGCAACACAGGCACCGCATCCAACGCACTCTGCAGCATCCATCGCCTCATCGGCGGCCGGTTTGGGAATCAGTATAGCATTGCCGTCAGGAACGCCGCCGGTGTGACAGGATACGTAGGCGCCGGCCTGTACGATCGTGTCAAGAGCCGAACGGTCAACGACCAGGTCCTTGATGATCGGGAAGGCGCGTGCTCTCCATGGCTCGATGTAGATCGTGTCGCCATCCTTGAATTTGCGCATGTGGAGCTGGCACACGGTGGTACGGTCCTGTCCGCCGTGGGGCGCTCCGTTGATGACCTGCGAACACATACCGCAGATTCCTTCGCGGCAGTCATGGTCAAATACGATCGGCTCCTTGCCGGAGTAGATCAGATCCTCGTTAACACAGTCCAGCATCTCCAGGAAGGAGTGGTGCTCGGTGATGCCTTTGGCTGTGTAGGTCTCAAATTTGCCGGGATCGCTGGGCCCCTTTTGGCGCCACACGATCAGCGTAAGTGTCATGGTCTTGTGATCGCTCATTATTTGTAGCTCCTTACGGCGAGATGTACATTATCGAACTTGAGGGGCTCCTTGTGCAGCTCAGGCTCCTTGCCGACCCCTTTGAATTCCCAGGCGCCAACATAGCAGTAGTTGGCATCGTCACGCTGTGCTTCACCCTGGTCCTGATATTCCTCGCGGAAGTGGCCGCCGCAGGATTCGTTGCGATGGTGGGCATCACGGCACATCAGCTCGGCAAACTCGAGGAAGTCGGCTGTACGGCCGGCGTTCTCCAGCTGCTGGTTGAAGTCTGCGCCTGTGCCGGTAACCTTGACGTTCTTCCAGAATTCCTCACGCAGGGCCGGAATTTTCTTGAGGTTAGTCTCCAGCGACTGCTTGGTGCGGGCCATACCGCAGTTTTCCCACATCAGTCCACCCAGCTCACGCATGAATTCAAAAACCGACTTCTTGCCGTTGATGCTGAGCAGTTTTTCCTGCTCTGCCTTGACATCAGCAGCAGACTTCTTGAATTCGCCATGATCGGCTTTGACCTCACCCGGCTTGACAGTGGCCAGGTAGCCGCCGATGGTGTAGGGAATCACGAAGTAGCCGTCTGCCAGACCCTGCATCAGGGCCGAAGCACCCAGACGGTTTGCGCCGTGTACCGAGAAGTTGGCCTCGCCCAGTACAAACAGGCCCGGAATATTGCTCATCAGGTTGTAGTCGACCCAGAGTCCGCCCATCGAATAGTGCGGTGCTGGGTACATACGCATCGGACGCTTGTAGCCGTCCTCATCGGTGATTTTCTCGTACATCTCGAACAGGTTGCCGTAGCGTTCCTTGATCGTATCGGCGCCAACGCGCTTGATCGAAGTCGAGAAGTCCAGATAGACTCCGCGGCCGCCGGGACCGACGCCGCGACCGTCGTCACACTGCTCCTTGGCAGCGCGGGAAGCGATGTCACGCGGCGCCAGGTTGCCGAAGGATGGGTATTTGCGCTCCAGATAGTAGTCGCGATCCTCTTCGGCCACTTCATTGGGGTGCTTGCCGCAATCTTCCTTCTTCTTGGGAACCCAGCAGCGACCGTCGTTACGCAGCGACTCGGACATCAGGGTCAGCTTGGACTGGTAGTCGCCAGCCTGGGGAATACAGGTCGGATGAATCTGTGTGTAGCAGGGGTTGGCAAAGTAGGCACCTTTTTTGTGGGCCTTCCAGGAAGCGGTAACCGAGCAGCCCATGGCGTTAGTGGAGAGGTAGAACACGTTGACGTATCCGCCTGTTGCAAGACATACAGCGTCAGCCGCATAACTTTCCATTTCACCGGTGATCAGGTTACGCACGGTAATGCCGCGGGCAACACCATCAACCACAACCAGGTCGAGCATCTCGCGACGGTTGTACATCTTGACCGTACCGAGCTTGATCTGGCGAGAAAGGGCAGAATAAGCGCCCAGCAGAAGCTGCTGGCCGGTTTGGCCGCGAGCGTAGAAAGTACGTGAAACCTGGGCGCCGCCGAAAGAGCGATTGTCCAGATAACCGGCATAGTCACGGGCAAAGGGAACGCCCTGTGCAACGCACTGGTCGATGATGTTGTTGGACACCTGGGCCAGACGCCAGACGTCAGCCTCACGTGCACGGAAGTCGCCGCCCTTGATCGTATCGTAGAACAGGCGGTAGATCGAGTCACCGTCATTGGGGTAGTTCTTGGCGGCGTTGATGCCCCCCTGGGCTGCGATCGAGTGTGCACGGCGCGGTGAGTCCTGGTAGCAGAAAGCCTGAACATTGTAGCCGAGTTCGCCCAGAGAAGCGGCAGCGGCGCCGCCGGCCAGACCGGTTCCGACTACGATGACGTTGTACTTGCGCTTGTTGGCGGGATTGACCAGCTTCAGGTCGAAGCGGTGCTTATCCCAGGTTTGTTGAATTGGTCCGGTTGGACATTTTCCGTCTAGTATCACAATAACCCCCTTAACCTTTCAGAATGCCGGCAAAAATTGTCAGCGGGATGGTAACATAACCGAGAAAAAGACCGAGAGCGACGAGAGTGCCGAATTTAACGAGAAGCGGCTGACTCTTGTCACAGCTCCAGCCCATGGTCTGGAAGAAGCTCTGAATGCCGTGAGAAAGGTGCAGGAACAGCGCCACCATAGCTCCGACATAAATGAATGACACAAAGAAATTCTTGAAACCGGCGACAACCATGCCGAGTACATTCGGAACCATTTCATTATGCAGAGGCACGAGGTTCTTTAAAGCGGCTGTTTCAGGATTTACCACCTGGAGAGTAAAGTGCGCCAGATGATAGAGCAGGAACAGACCGAGAAGTGAACCGGTCCAGATCATGTTTTCACTGGCAAAGGTAGCTTTCTGGGTGGTCTTGACGGCGTACTGCTGTGGGCGTCCGCCACGATTTTCGATGGTCAGCTGGATACCAAACCAGATGTGAACACAGACCATTGCCAGCAATGCCAGACGGAAACCGATTATTATCGGCAGAGGCATACTGTGGAGGTGTTCGGCATAGGCGTTGATACCACCATTGAGCCACCCGAAGATGGAACTGTTACCGAGCAGATGTACGACAGCGAACAGAACCATAGCCTGGCCTGTAACCGCCATCAGGATCTTTCTGCCGATGGATGACGAGGTGAGTTGCATAGCATTCCTTCCTTTTTAGATAGTGATATTCTGCACAGAGTGAGTGTTCTTGAAACGACAGGTTATCATTGAAGAGGGGTCAGGTTACGTCGGGGGGCCGCGCCAACAAAATCTGGAGACAACTTTCATTCGTAAACCTCCTTGAGAGTGTTATCTGGATGCGTCGATCAAGATGGTGGCGCACTCATATTAAATGCTATTATTACAACCGCGGTGATACTAAACATCGTCAT
>JAWDJY010000084.1:0-18085 GCA_032469775.1 Geobacteraceae bacterium
TTTTTGTATGTGGCGGTCGAGAAATATGTCGGCTTCCCTGGGTTTGGGTACTTTTATTCGCGCCAGAGTTATATGCGGTGAAAAGGGGCGCTCTTCCAGCACTATGCTGCAATCCTTCACAGCGACATGCACCTTCGCGGCAAGATCCAGCAGTCGCGATTCGTGCTCCAGTCCTACCCACAGCACCCTTGGCCGGCGGCGGTCGGGAAAACACCCGCTTCCGCCGAAACGGAGAGTGAATGGAGGGGCATTAATCCTGGAGAGTCTGTCTGTCAACCGAGCAACACCGTCATCATCCACGTCACCAAGAAATGCCAGCGTCAGGTGGATCTGTTCAGCTGGAACCCAGCGGGCGCCGGGTATGTCACACCTCAGTCCGACCAGTGCGCTTCTGGTCTTCTCCGGGAGTTCGACCGCAATAAAAAGCCGCATCGGCTGACCTCCTTGCTAATTCATCATAAACGGCGCGATGGCTCCGTGAAGGTGACTCCGCTTGTTGCGTTGTGGCGCTGCGTGTCGATTTATTCAGAAGCCCTTCACAATATCGTCGTTGCGCGAGGTCCTGCAGAATCTGGGGGATTTGCGCAATCCCGCGGATTAAGCTCTGAAAGCGGATTTTTGCTGTAACTACCCGTCGGGTATGCGCAGCCATTGCTCCACGTCATGGACCATCAGCGGCGGCGGCACGAGGTGCTTCGGCAGTCTCAGGATGACGGTGCCGACGGGTGGCTTCAATTCAGCGTATATCTCCGCCGTCCGGTAGAGATAGCTTTTGGAGAGGTGCATTGGCAGCAGGTAGCGCGGAGCCAGCCGTGCGCTCAACTGGTTCAGGTCCAGAGTGCAGAGGTGATACGAGGCACGGGCCTTCATTACGTCGGCCGCCATGAAACTGCAATCGGCGCAGAGCAGTGTGACGTTATTCAACAACCCTTCCATCCTGGTCAGATTGCCCGGCGTCCAGCCGGCATCACAGATGTAGCCGATCGAGGCGCAGGGCATGTCGGCCCTGATCGTCGCATAGAGCGCTTCGGGATCATCCGCGGCAGTGCCGTCCAGATCGGTTGATGCCAGCCGGGGAACAACATCCGGCATATCCGCGCGTCCTTTCCAGACGCGGCTTTTCAGGTCACGAATCCAGTCGCCCGGCAAAAAGCCGTGTCGCTGCAGCTGTTCAGGGTCAACGGCAAAACAGGGCAGCTCCTGGATCCTGAAGGCCAGCACCGGCAGTTTGTGGTCTAACAGGTCCGCTTCTACTGTAACGAATCGGCAGGACCAGATTTTCCTGTTGATTCGGGGCTCTTCACCGTCGAATCGGCGAGCAAACCCCTTTGGGCCGATGAAGCTGTAGTGCAGAATCCGGTCCTGTGAAATCTCATGGACACGCAGCGTGAACCAGTCCGGTTCGCTCAGGTTCCATTCGTACCCCATCAGCAGGTGGAATACCCGCTCGGCGATTCCCGGCGGTCCGTAGATGTCCAGTGGCCGGGGCGAGGCATGATGGTGTCTCACCAGGGTGGGGATGCCCATGACATGGTCCATGTGGGCATGGGTGATGAAGACCGCGTCAATTGCCTTGACGACCCTTTTAGCCAGATGGGCTATCTGGCCGCAGTCGAAGAGCAGTGCCCGCCTGAGCGGGCGTATCCGCAGGAACAGGATCGGGTCGTCCAGTAATCCGCCGAAAAAAGCCGGCTCAATATAGCGAAAAGGCAGGCGTCGTTTTTTCTGGAGCATGTCACTACCCCCTGTTCCTGCGTCACACTGGCAATAATCCGCAATTATACCAGATGGCAGCCGCAGTACAAAACAGCTGGATATCCGGCGTATGCCGCCCTTACCCGGTCAGATTGACCGCCGGCGATCCTCTGCTATACTTGAACACCACTAAGGCGCTAAAGGGGGATAACATGAATCTGGAGATACATGCCGTCAAGATCGAGTATCCTGAAGGGTGCAACATCATTATCGGGCAGTCGCATTTCATCAAGACCGTCGAGGACCTGTACGAGGTGATTGCCACGACTGTTCCGCAGGCCCGCTTCGGAATTGCCTTCAGCGAAGCATCCGGCCCCTGCCTGATCAGGACCGACGGCAACGAGGATGGGCTGATCAGGGATTGCGTGACCGCCCTGAAGGCAATCGGCGCCGGTCACGTGTTCTGCATCCTGTTGCGCGATGCCTACCCGATCAATGTACTGAACCAGATCAAGAACTGTCCCGAGGTCTGCCGGATATTCTGCGCCACGGCCAACCCCCTGCAGGTGATAGTTGCCTCCACCCTGCAGGGATGGGGCATCATCGGCGTGATCGACGGTTTTCCTCCAAAGGGTGTGGAGAACGACTTGGACCGGCAGGATCGTCATGACCTGCTGCGAAAAATCGGCTACAAACGTTGATGCAGCTGAGTGAACGGAGCTGTCAGCCTGGTCGCTGACCCGGAAAAGGGTGTTGCGCTGAACATCGGATTACTGGCGCAATCGGCTGCGTGACCGTTGCCGGGAGGAGTAAACCATGAGAGAAGCCATGTTCTACCAACGCGAAGGAGAGGGGGGGCGCGTACGTTGCGGCCTCTGCCGGTTCCGCTGCCTGATCGGCAACGGGGAGCGCGGCATCTGCTCCGTGCGGGAAAACCGGGAAGGTGTCCTCTACAGCCTGAATTACGGCCGGCTCTGCGCAGAGCATGTTGATCCGATCGAGAAAAAGCCGCTCTTCCACGTCATGCCCGGCAGCCGCTCCTACTCTATCGCCTCGGTGGGGTGCAACTTCCGCTGCCGCCACTGCCAGAATTATTCGATTTCCCAGGTGGAACGGAACGCGCCGATCCGCGGCGAACAGGCGACCCCGCAGGAGGTCGTGCAGCGTGCACTGGATAGCGACTGCAGTTCGATCTCCTATACCTACACCGAACCGACCATCTTCTTCGAGTTCGCCTGTGAAACCGCCCGGCTGGCGCGGCAGGCCGGGCTGAAGAACATCTTCGTAACCAACGGCTACATCAGCAGGGAGGCGCTGGAGGAGATAGCGCCTTTTCTGGATGCAGCCAATATTGACCTGAAGGGCTTCACCGAGGAATTCTACCGGGACATCGTCCATGCGCAGCTCGCCCAGGTGCTGGAGTCGATCGTCGAGTACCGCAGACTGGGCATCTGGATCGAGCTGACCACGCTGATCATCCCCGGCCTGAACGACTCCGATGCGGAACTGCGCGAGACTGCCGGCTTTATTGTTAACAAGCTCGGGCCGGACACACCCTGGCATGTGAGCCAGTTCTACCCGACCTACAAGCTGACCGACCGACCGCGGACTCCGGTGTCTACGCTTCGAAAAGCGCGCGAAATCGGCCTGGCCGCCGGTCTGCGATACGTTTACGAAGGCAACGTGCCGGGCGAGGGGGGCGAGAACACCAGCTGCCCATCCTGCAAGAATCTTCTGATCAAACGCTACGGCTATATCATCGAGTCCGAAAGGATCCGCAACGGCGCCTGCCCTGACTGCGGCGCCGCCATCGCCGGTATCGGACTGTGACTTCAGGGTAATTATCAGAAGCTGTCGAATCGGGCCATTCATTAAATATTTTGATACAAGATGAATCAAGATAATACCGAATGATAGTTTGCGATACTGATTGATAGAACTGGCTGTTTTTGTGTAAACACAGTCGGCTCTCAATTTTCTTTTTACAGGCAAACCCGACCCGTTGACTTGGACCGGCTCTAGCGAGATATTCCGAAACTCAATATTGCTGGCAATAATCTTATCGAGGGAGTCAATCTAAATGAAAAAAATGTTGATGCTGTCGTTTGTAATCATTTCGCTTGTTTTTGCCCGCGGCGCCTCTGCCGAGCTGACCAGGGTGACGGATAACGTCTATTCCTATGTGGGTGTCAAGGACAGTTCTCCCGGCCACAGCTTTGCCGCCAACGCAGGCATCGTCATCGGCTCGGACGCCGTACTGGTGGTCGATACCCTGATCTCGGCCAAGGAGGGGGAGCGTTTTCTGGCCGATATCCGCAAGGTGACTAACAAACCGATCAAGTACGTGGTCAACACCCATGCCCATCTGGACCACGCTTTCGGCAACTGTGTTTTTGCCAGGATCGGAGCTACGGTCATCTCCCACAGCGCCGACCGGGCCCTGCTTGAAAAGGTCGGCGCCGGCATTCTGCAGAACAGCGGCAATTACGGTCTAAAGGCCGAGGATATGGCCGGCACCGTGATCACCCTGCCGTCGCTGGCCTTCAGCGAGCGTCTCACCATCGACCTTGGTGGTGAGACGGTGGAACTGATACGCAGCGGTCCGTCCCACACCGAGGGGAGCGTGGTGGTACATGTACCGTCCGGGAAGCTGCTCTTCAGCGGCGACATTCTCTTCACCGACTTCCACCCTTATCTGGCCGACGGAGATATCAACGGCTGGGCCAGGAGCATTGACACGCTGCTGGCCATGGACCTGGAGAAGATCATCCCCGGTCATGGGCCGCTCTCCACCAAAAAAGACCTGCGTGAAATGAAGGAGTATCTGCTGCTGTTCGACCGCAAGGCGCGGGAACTGGCCGCCGAGTCCCAGGACGCCGGTGCGATCGCGGCGGAGTTAAAAAAGGTCCTGCCGCCGCGTTCCATGGCCGAGTGGATGATCGCCTTCAACCTGAAGAGCCGTTATCTGGTGAAAATGTAGCTGGCTGGTCCAGGGAGTTGTGATGATCTTGTGTTTCACTCGACCACTCAGTGCAGTTCTGGCTTACTTGTTTGATTCAAGCTGTTAAGTTCACTTGAATAACCTTAGGGGAGATTACCCATGAGCATTCTGTTTTCACCGCTTACCCTGCGATCCATAAAAGTTCGCAACCGAATCTTCGTTTCTCCCATGTGCCAGTACTCCAGTCGGGACGGCTTGCCGACCGACTGGCATCTCGTCCATCTCGGCAGCCGTGCCGTGGGCGGCGCCGGACTGGTCATGGTCGAAGCGACCGCCGTAAGTCCCGAAGGGCGAATCAGCCCGGACGACAGCGGCCTCTGGAGTGACGAACATGCCAAAGCGTTTTTACCGATTACCCGGTTCATGCGTGAACAGGGGGCGGTTGCGGGAATTCAACTTGCTCATGCGGGACGCAAGGGATCATGTTCGCTTCCCTGGCTGGGAGGCGGACCACTGGGCGCCGAGGCCTGCGGATGGCAGCCGCTTGCGCCCAGTGCCGTGCCGTTTGACGTGGGGCATCCTGTTCCCCGGGCCCTGACACCGGATGAAATGGACGTGATCGAAGCACAGTTCCGCGCTGCTGCCAGGCGTGCGTTTGCAGCCGGTTTTCAGGTGGTCGAGGTGCACATGGCTCACGGCTATCTGCTCCACGAGTTTCTCTCGCCGCTGGTGAATCAGCGAAACGACAGTTACGGCGGCTGCCTGGAAAACAGGATGCGTTTCCCGCTGCGGATAGCCGCTGCGGTAAGGGAGGAGTGGCCGCAGGAACTGCCGCTGTTTGTCCGCATATCGGCTACCGACTGGGTGGAGGGGGGCTGGGATATCGACCAGTCGGTGGTCCTGGCGCGGCTGCTTAAAGAGATCGGTGTGGACCTGATCGACTGCTCTTCCGGCTTTGCGGTCCCGGATGAGCCGGTACCCTTCGGTCCGGGATTCCAGGTCCCGTTTGCAGCCAGGGTCCGGGCTGAAGCAGGAATTGCAAGCGGTGCGGTGGGATTGATCACCGAGCCGTTCCAGGCCGAACAGATCGTTGCAACAAAACAGGCAGACGTGGTGCTGCTGGCACGGCAGATGCTCCGCGACCCCTACTGGCCGCTCAATGCCGCTAAAGCACTGCATGCTGATGTGGACTGGCCGAACCAGTACCTGCGTGCAAAATAGTCGTTTCGGAGAGTCCTTGGATGGACCTGATAGAAACGATGCGGGCTAACCAGGAGCAGCCTTATATTGAAAGTGTTTTAATAGCTCAAGTTGAATACGACTCCAAAACCGCATCCGAGGCTTCAGGCGAATGACGCCGCGGCATGTCCCTGGACTTTCATGATCAGTGAGAGCGAGTTGTGTAACAGCCAAAGAAGGGTGGACGGACTATGACCTATGACATGTTGGAACAACTGCTGCTCTCACATAAGGGTGCAGCTATTGATTACCCGTTTGGTCCGGATGCCGCGGTGTTCAAGGTGGCGGGGAAGATGTTCGCTCTGGTGGCCATCGAGGATGTGCCGTTACGGATAACCCTCAAATGTGACCCGATAGAGGCCGATTTTCTCCGCACTATGTATTCGGCGATAATACCGGGCTATTATATGAACAAGCAGCATTGGAACACCATCACCCTGGACGGTTCAGTGCCGGAAGAACTGCTGCTAAAGATGATCGATTCTTCTTATACTCTGGTGGTCAAGGGACTCCGCAAGGCGGAGCGGGCAGCGTTGAGGTGAACAGTGGCGTCTCCCGGGAGGGCAATTATCAATTCCCTGCATCTGTGGCCGACGAAATCAGCTTCCGGATCCGGCAATTGGGTGATCCCGTGAAAGCTGGTTTTCTGCAGGGATTCTTCAAGACCGGTCCAGGCGGCTATGCCGAGGGTGATCTGTTCATCGGTGTCAAGGTTCCCGAGGTGCGGGGCTTGTTGAAGGAATACCGGAAGCTGACGCCGGAGCAGGTAATGCCGCTGCTGGTTTCCGGCATCCACGAGGAGCGCCTGTTTGCGCTGCTGGCGCTGGTGCGCTTTTTCGACAGGGGCGATGCTTTGATCCGCGAGAGTGTCTACGACCTCTATCTGGCCAATACCGGCTCGATCAACAACTGGGATCTTGTGGACTGCTCGGCTCCAGCGATTGTCGGCGGTCACCTGCTGGGGCGGGATACGGAGCCGCTTTACCGTCTGGCCCGCTCCACGTCCCTGTGGGAGCGCCGCATCGCCATACTGGCGACCTTCACCTTCATCCGCCATAACCGGTTTGACGACACCCTGGCCATCTGCCGGATGCTGCTGGGCGATTGCCAAGACCTGATCCACAAGGCAACGGGATGGATGCTGAGGGAGGTTGGAAAGCGGGATCAGTATGCGTTAGAGGAATTCCTCCGCATGCACTGCCGCGTAATGCCCCGCACCATGCTGCGCTATGCCATCGAAAAGTTTCCTGCTGACAAGCGGAGGATGTATCTGGATGGAACATGTTGAAAGAGATTTCATTTATCATCAGGTGAATACTCAAGCCATGACGATTTTGCCTCTCCGGGTGTATCAGTGTGTTAATTTTATCAGGTGTGTTGTGGTGGTGAAGCGGACGGGGAAATTTGTTTATTAATGATTAGTTGTTGGCCAACATCCAAATTTGGAGGATGACCGGGTCTGGTGAAAAATATGTTGGTCGCAAAAAGAGAGGAGTGAAAATGGGGACAGTGCCGCCACCGATTATCGACTCAGCGAAGCTGATCTACTTCGCCCATAATGATGCTGACATAACGTTCACAGACCGGATATCGCTCTACGTCGGTGGAAGTGGCGAAGAGCTAGAACCGATTGGAGAAGTGCCTAATCTCGCGATAACGCAGCCTTACTACGAGCCAAAAGACTTCTTGTTGATGTTCTGCGATAGCGATTGGACTGTCAAAGGTGTAATTGCATTTACCTCTGTAGAAGAAGCAAAAATAAAGGCAGAAAAAGGTTATACCGGGATTACATCGAAATGGCATGACTCTTCATATTCAGACGAAGATATCCATGATTTTCTACGAGATGAGTATGAAGTCGATCCAAATTCAGAGTGGTGGGCTTCGTATTGCTCTTTCTGTGGGAAAGAAAGCAGTGATGTAAATCAAATGATAAAAAGCCAGAAAGCACAAATTTGTAATTACTGCATTTTTGCATTCTACAAGGAACTTGCGGAAAACCCTTAACTTTCAAGCGGAAAAACGAGCGCCAACCAGCGGCGACAGCGGTCTCCGCTGACTCTCCGCCGCTGGCGCCTTGAGACGTTGAGCCTAAAAGGAGAATACAAATGAATGTGTCTTCACTTCAGGGTTGGTCCGTCATGCGTTTAACCGTAATCTTTATTGCAACCTTTATCCTTGCCGTCATTACCGCCGGGTGCGGATCATCCGGGGGCGGTGACGGGGGCGTGGGTGGGGGCGTGGGTATCTTCACGGACGCAGGGTCCATGACCACGACGCGCATAAGCCACTCGGCAACGCTGCTGTCAAATGGCAAAGTTCTCATTGCAGGAGGGAGCAACGGCAACCTTCTTAATAGCGCAGAACTGTACGATCCATCCACAGGGGCCTGGACTAGCGCGGGAAATATGACAACCGCGCGGAGCGGGCACACGGCGACAAGGCTTGCGGACGGGAAGGTCCTGGTTGTGGGTGGATCCGGCATTAATGATACGACTCCTGCCAACGCAGAACTTTATGATCCAGTGTCGAATACCTGGTCTAGCGCAGGGAGTTTGACATTCGGTCGCTGCAGACATATGGCCTCGCTGCTCAAAAACGGGAAAGTGCTGGTGGCTGGGGGTAATAACGGCGGATATTCTAGCAGCTTGACGCTCGCCAGTGCAGAGCTTTACGATCCATCCACGAACTCCTGGACCAGCGCGGCAAACATGACGACCCCACGTTGTAGCCATACGGCCACGCTCCTCACTGATGGAAAAGTTCTGGTGGCAGGAGGCGGCTACAACAGCCAGTACCTTACTATTGCCGAGTTGTACGATCCCGCTACAAACACCTGGACAAGCACAGGAAGTATGAAAACCGGACGCTACTATCATACCGCCACTCCCCTCGCGGACGGGTCGGTGATGGTGCTGGGAGGCTGCTATTACATAAATTCAACCCATACCCTCATTACCCTGGCCAGCACAGAGTTGTACAATCCTTCGACGGGGACCTGGAGCAGTGGGGGGAATTTGACGACCGTACGCAGGAACAACACCGTTACCCTGCTCACGAACGGAAAGGTTCTGGTGGCAGGGGGCAATGACGATAGCGGCAGTTCTCCCATTGCGAGTGCCGAGCTGTATGATCCATCCAACAGCACTTGGATCAGCACGGGAAGTATGACAATCGGCCGCGCGGGTGCGACATCCACCCTGCTTGCAGACGGAAGCGTCCTTGTCGTGGGGGGCAACCTAAACCTTATGATGGAACGCTGGATACCTTGATCGCACCACACAGATACGCCAATCTCCTGCTCAGCCGGCATTGGTAGATTCTATTCATAAGTGCACCACATGAGTTGAAGACAGGTAAACTAAAGAAGATTAACTTTCCATTTTCCATTTTTGATGAATGAGACTGAAGGAGAAGTTCCCAAGCAAACCATAAGACCTGCCCTAAAACCCGGCAGGTCAATGGCTGGCCCGTTGTACGAAATGAGGATCATGAATGCCCAAGATTACCCCATCAATGGCAAAAAATACGATTAGGCGATCACTTCGCGCAATTGTGGATAGTGAACTATCTGCAACCGAGAAGACTGCAATTTGGGATTACTTCTTCTCTCAGTGCGCCTACTGCGACAAAGAGTTAACCAGGGAAGGTAGACAAGGTCAGTTAGACCATCTAATTCCAACAACCAGTGGTGGCACCAATCATATCTCAAACAGAGTGCTTTCTTGCCCAACTTGCAACGGCGATGAGATGCGGGAAGAAGACTGGAACTCTTTTTTGAATCGAATGATTATTGGCCCAGCAACGAGAGAGGTGCGAATACAAAGGATCCAGAGATGGGTTCAACTGCATTCTCACCTTAAAAAGCCAATCGATGAAGGAATCCTTGAACGTCATATCGAAAACGTATGCAACGCATTTGACACTGCTGTGGCTGCATTAAAGGGATGCCCCGTTTCCAATACCGGCGTAGACTCTACGCGGCAAATTCCGCAGCGCGAGTCATGCCGAGGGATTTTGGCTAGCAGTGTTATGAGATTTACGATAGAGGCTAATCGCTGGTATGCATGCGAGTTGATTGGGGATGAATTTGAGGAGGATATCTGCTCCTACTCCCCGATCAAGATCCTCAGGCTTGAGACGCCTGCACACGGAGATAGGTCTATACGCCTCCACTTCTATCATGCTAATTATCCTGAAGGAGTGCGTGACAAGATCTATAACCTCCGAACAATTGAAAGAGGAGAAAACTATTTTCTCGCCAAATCACTTGATCACAACCCAGTTAGAATTCTCCATATCTATGATATTTCATACGAATGGGTTGTAAGGCATCTACCCGGAATGACGCCTGATAAAAATGACCTTCACAGATGGCTCGACCGGCATTTATAGCAAGCATGATGATAACAGGTCGTAAGTGGGGGGGGCGGGACATTCTATAGTCCACCTGTCAAATGATACATATTGCTCATTTAAAATTATATAGTTAGCTATCACAATGGGTTGAGGGCGCAGTTATTCCTTGCTTTGTGAAATGGCGAGTCTCTCACTAACGGCGAACCTTGAACTTAATCGTTATTTGTATCCGACATCCCCCGTCCGCATTGGGAGCGGGGTTGTCTATTATTCCTTATCCAGGTTTCAAGATTCAGTGAGATGCCCGGTATTGTCCCTCCCGAGGTCATGGCCTCAGCGTAGCTGCTCGGGTTTATCTCGCCTGCTTTCTGCTTCGGGAATGGTTATTCCGTGAAGCAGGAAGGTTTAAAGTGTTCTCTGTTCTTCATCAGCGTCCAGGCCACAACCAGGAGCTTTGCCGCCAGCTTGACTTTCACCTTCAAGTTGATGCCGCGCTCAAGTTCGCGTCCTTTGATCAATTTGCTGAAGTAATTTCTGATAACCGGATTCGCCGTGGGTGCTACCATGGCTGCCTGCACCAGGGCGAAGCGCAGCGCCGCTTTCCCCTGTTTGGAGATCACCGGCTTGGCGCTGTTACTGTTCTTGCCGCTACGCTCGGCGGTCAGATCCAATCCGGCCAGGCGCACTACCTGTCCCTGGTTTTGAAACCGTATGGACACAATACAAACATTTTGTTTACGCAAATCAAGTCCGAAAGAAGAAACGTGTGATGAAGACAGGGGAGGGTAAGGGGACATTCTTAAGAAGCTGATTTCCGAGAGCAAAAAAAGTCGATTAGTAATGTTTTTAATGTCCCCGTATTGTCCGCGTTAGTGATTCTCTATCAGGAGGGGAACATGAAGAAAAACAACATATCTTTAATTGTTCTGTTGGCGGCTATTATTTTGATTGTCGTCGCTATCCCGCTTAAGAGCGACGCAGCCGGGACCGTAAATCTCCCCCGGACCGGGCAGACCGCAAGCTATTCGGCCGGCGACGATGGAGCCCAGCAGATGGGTGTTGCCTGGCCCGCTCCACGATTTACCCTAAGCGTAGATTGCGTCACCGACAACCTGACCGGTTTGATCTGGGCACGGAATGCCAATCTTAACGGCGCTCCCCAGACCTGGGATTCGGCCGTTGACCTCGCCAAGGGGCAGACTCTTTGCGGCCGCTCCGACTGGCGGCTTCCGAACGTGAATGAACTGGAGAGTCTGATCTCCGCCTCTGCGTCGATTCCGGCCACGTGGCTTGCGGGCCAAGGATTTACAGGGGCACAGCCAAATCCCTATTGGGCCTCAACCACCTATGTCAACCAGACCGATATGGCCTGGACCGTCTGCCTGTGTGACGGGCAGACCGGCCTCGGCCCCAAGGGCAACAGCACCCAGGTGTACGCCCTGCCGGTTGCCGGGACCACCTCAATGACCGCCAGGGTCTGGAAGACCGGACAGACCGCGGTCTACAGGGCCGGCGACGACGGCGACAGGCAGGATGGGGTCGCCTGGCCAAGCCCGAGATTCACTGTCAACACCGACACCTCTATTACCGACAATTTGACAGGACTGATCTGGGCGCCGGACGCTAATGTCATGAATACGCGGGACCCAAATTGGGACGACTACGGAACGAAGGAAGGGAAGGTCATTTGGCAACGCGCCTTTGATTACGTTGCCAAGCTGAACAGCGAGTCTTACCTGGGGCATAGCGACTGGAGATTGCCCAACAGGAAGGAGGGATTCAGCTTGATGGACCGCACCAGGTATAATCCCTCGCTTCCCATCGGCCACCCCTTCTCCAATGTCCAGCCGGGCTCCTACTGGACCTCCACCACATTGGCCTATAACACCGGCTACGCCACCTCCTTCGGCACCTATATCGGAGGAATCGGTAAGGCAGTGAAGACCTCCGGTGACTCTTATACCTGGCCGGTCCGGGGGGGCGGGGCTGACACCCCCAGCGTCACTACCTCGGCGGTGTCAGCCATAACCAATACAACCGCCTCATGCGGCGGCACTGTCACCGCCGACGGTGGGGCGGCGGTGACAGCCAGGGGGGTCTGCTGGGGAACTTCAGCCAACCCAACCATCTCAGATAGCAAAACAACCGACGGCTCCGGAACCGGCACTTTTACCAGTTCCATAACCGGCCTCTCCCCCTACACCCTCTATCATGTAAGGGCCTATGCCACCAACAGCGCGGGGACCGGTTACGGGAGCGATATCCCCTTCAATACCCCCTGCCCGACCTATGCCGCACAGATCGGAACCACCCCTTACGACACCCTCCAGGAGGCGGTGAACAGCGTCTCGGGAACGGCCGAGATCAGGGCCGTGTCCGGAGAGTGGCAGGAGCTGTTGACCTTCTCCGGGAACTGGACAATCACTTTTTCCGGCGGTTACGACTGCGTCTGCGGTGCGGTCATCGGGGTGACTACCGTTCACGGCTCCCTGACCGTCGGCGGGGGCGCAGTAGTAACCATTAGCAATGTGGCGGTCTACTGAGAGACCAGGGTATCCCATGCGAATGTTGAAGCTGAGCAAAGCCTTTACCCTGATTGAACCGGGTCCTGTTGTCCTTGTGACGACGCATGACGAGCATAAGGACAACATCATGACTATCTCCTGGACGATGGTGTTGGATTTTACCCCGGTTTTTGCCATTACCACGGGTGAGTGGAACCACTCTTTCGTGGCGTTGCGAAAGAATAAGGAGTGTGTAATTGCCATTCCCACCGTTGAGATGCTCGATACTGTGGTCGGCATTGGGACGTGTTCCGGAGCAGACACTGACAAGTTTGCACAGTTCGAGCTAACTCCTCTGCCTGGGAAAGTTGTCAAGGCGCCCCTGATCAAGGAGTGCCTGGCCAACATAGAGTGCAGGGTCATCGACATCGTTACGGAGCACAACATCGTCGTGTTGGAAGCAGTTGCCGCATACATCGACGGTACGCGCAAAGAGAAACGGACGCTTCACGCTGTCGGCGACGGTACGTTCATAGCAGACGGTCTCAAATTTGACCGGAGGAAAATGATGTCCTCCAAAATTCCATTCGGAGTTTAGCGTTCATTGACATGATTTACTGAACCGTCAGAAATGGAGAAACAACCATGAAACGTCTGATCTGCCTGATTATGCTGGCTGTATTGATTTCCATGGCACCCCGCCTTCAATGCCTTGCGGACGACATCTCTTTTCGCTTCAAGCTGGAAACAATATGGAAAAACTATCTGCAGGCCAGTAAATCCGGAAAGGAAGTGGAGTTCGAAAAGGCAGCCTCTTCTTTTCTGCTTGCCACGCTGAAAAATAATCTGGCCAGCGCAGGTCGCACCATGAGTCCTGAAATGATCGAAAGCATATCCGAATCAGCTCCGGACATATCAAATGCCAGGTTCGTAAAAGTCATGGAGAAGGGGCCTACTGCCGGTCTTGTCTATGTGAAAGACGCGGAATGGAAGGATGCTACCGGCAAACCGCGTGTCGAATTCATTTTTCTGAAATTCGTGAAGGAAAAGGGCGACTGGAAGGTTGGCGGGGGAATGACCGTAGGCGGCTACAAGTTTGCAAAAAACGGTAAGGAAACCGAATTTGACGCTTCCACCCTTACCACGCCATTTCTGATTGACGGGAAGGTACCGGAAACGCCGAAAGCCATCGCCATCCCTGAAGTCAGCGGTTATCTCGAAGCAGATTCTTACGGATATAAGACACAGGTAACTGTTAACGGCATTGAACAGAAGACTACCGTCAACCAGAGCAGCTCAAGCCTGATTAAAGGCGGAATGCGTTACGGCTCGAATGATATTGTGATTCAATTCACTCGAGTGACGAAAGAGGCTCCCTTCAAACCCAGCGTGAAGATTCGTCGAATTCTTGCGGATAACGAGTCAAAAGAGTGTTTCAGTTTTGAACCGAAAGAAAATATTGAGGGCACACATCCACTTTCATTCACCATCAGGAAGTAGCTGCTTTGGCTTTGCTACTCATAGACCATCAAAACGGTACGTATCGGAACAAGGCCACGGATTGGATGGAAAACGCTTCAAGTATGTATCAAAAAGTTGCAATCAGTATCAGGTGGAATCCATGTGCTTCAACAGGCTTTACTGTGACAGAGTATTTATATCAGCTCACGGTTGCTTTAAACTGACTTGCACCTGTTTTGAAGCTCGCACCAGTAAGTATCATTCACCTGCATACCCCGCCAAAATGGTAGTGAAATATTTACCCTTTGCCCGCAAATAGTTTATAATCCAACTATGATTAAGCAGTAAATCCATCACAGTACAAGGCACCTTTGATTACATTTTCAGGGAGGTCTGACATGAAAAAAATGCTGATAGCACTGATCGTGCTGCTTTTCTCGGTAAATGCGGAAGCCGCTGTAAAAACCAGGACTGTCGAATATGTTCAGGGGAATACCACGCTTGAGGGATACCTGGCCTGGGATGACACCAGCGCTGTAAAACGTCCCGGCATCCTGGTCGTACATGAATGGACCGGAATCAACGACCACATCAGGCAGAGGGTCGAAATGCTGGCCGGGCTAGGCTACGTTGCTTTTGCCGCAGACATTTACGGCAAGGGGATCCGCCCGTCAGTTCCGGCCGAAGCCGGCAAGACAGCAGGAATATACAAGAGCGACCGTCCCCTGATGCGGGCCAGGGCAGCTGCCGGGCTGGAAGAGCTGAAAAAGCAGAAATTCGTCGATCAGCAACGCATCGCCGCGATCGGCTTCTGCTTCGGCGGCACCACCGTTCTGGAACTTGCCCGAGCGGCCGCCGACCTTAAAGGCGTCGTCAGTTTCCACGGTGGTCTGTCCACCCCGACACCCGGCGATGCGAAAAATATCAGGGGCAGGGTGCTTGTGCTGCACGGCGCTGACGACCCCTATGTCAACGCCGTTGAAGTGGCCGCTTTTCAGGAGGAAATGAGGAAAGGCGGGGTTGACTGGCAGTTTGTAAGCTACGGAAATGCCGTTCACAGCTTCACCAACAGAGCGGCCGGAACGGACAACAGCAAGGGAGCTGCTTACAATGAAAAAGCGGACCACCGTTCCTGGGAAGCTATGAGAGGCTTTTTTACGGAAATATTCAAATAGTTGCGTCCAGCTAAGGTGACCGGGTGACTCTGTTCTGACGCAGTGCTGGATAATGGTTGTTGAATCCGGCTTTTGAAACCTGATTGTAAATGTCTGTATGGAATGGTATCCTGAAAAGCCGGTAATTCCACTCCGAGAGAAATCCTTGCGCCCATATCCCCTGATAATCTCAGTATCAATGCTGCTGGTGTCATTGATGCCGGCTTACGCCCGGGCTGATCTGCGACTCTACGTTGGATACCTCGATGTTGTCACTACCTCGGGCAAGGCATGTGAAGGCATGCGGGGCAGGCACCAGATTTCCATGGTCCTTAACGTCGATGAAGAGGAGCGATCCTATTCCGGCCTGCTGGGAGGGGACAGCGTTGCGGTCGGCAGGCTGGCGGGGGCCTCCACCGGGAATCTGTCTTTACGCTATCCGTTTTCCGAGGCCTCGCTTGCCGAAGGCCATTCCCTCAAGTTTGTCATATCCGGCAACAAGCTCACCGGTGAACTGCGCGACAAGCATATCGATGCATCTGCGGACGACTGCAATTTCGACCTGGCCCGCCTGACGATGACATTGTCGGAACAGGATGATGCCGTCTATGCAGCTTACCAGAAACTGTCCGCCCAGTTTGACGCGCAACTGTCCCGTTCCATAGCCCTCTCGCAACTGCGTGCCGGGAAATACGCCGACGCGGTGATGTATTATGAAAAAGCGCTGGCCTATGCCGATAAGGTTTATCCTCCGGGCTCCCCCAAACTTACATCGTACCTGGCGGGACTGGCAAACAGTTATATGCGCCTGGGACAGTTTGCAGACCTGATCAGCCTGCATTCCGAACGATATCCGTCAATAACAGATGAGGCGCTGCGGGCAACGTTCAACGAGCACCTGCTCCGGTCACATCTCCATCTCGGCCGTTCGGCAATGAATCATGAGGAATACCCCCTTGCCCTTGATCATTTCAGGAAAGCGCTGGCAATCAACAATAAAAGCAGGGATGCAATAGCCGGAATCATGTCGGTTTACATAAGAAGCGGTCAGCATGACGAGGCGATCGAGTTTCTTGAGCAGACGGAGAAAAGACTGGAATCGGAACCGGCCCGTCGCGATGTGCGCGGCGCCATAGCGCTGGTGCATTACCAGAAGGCCAGGAAAGACGACAAGGCGGGCAGGCCGGCTGAAGCCGAGGCTTCGCTGCTTAAGGCGATCAAACTGGATCCGGAGACAGTGCAATACCTGATCATACAGGCCCGCTGGCGACACAAGGCCGGCAACTACGCTGAGGCCGACGCCATCCTGAAAAAGGCGCTTGACCGTTTCAAGAACGATCCGGCCCGCACGGAACTGAACGAAGCTCGTGAAAAGCTTAGACTTACGGAAATGATGCTCAAAAAAATTCGCGGAAATGGTGGGTAGGATGGGGTACGGCAATCTTCAGCAATGTGTCGCCGATCTTGAGCGGCACGGCATGCTTCGGCGAATCGATGTACCTTGCGATCCATACCTGGAGGTGGGCGTAATCCAGCGTAGGGTTTACCAGGCCGGCGGCCCGGCGCTGCTCTTCACCAATGCCAGCGGCTGCAAATTCCCGCTGCTGGGCAACCTGTTCGGCACGCTTGAGCGCACCCGTTTCATATTCCGCGACACCCTGGAAGACATTCGCCGCCTGGTGGACCTGAAGATTAATCCCCTGTCGCTGCTGAAACACCCGCTGGATGCCGTCAAGGCGCCTTTTGCCGCCTACAACCTGCTGCCGCGCGTGACCTCGGACGCTCCGGTGCTGGAGTGTCGCACGACACTTTCCGGGCTGCCCCAGATTGTTTCCTGGCCCAGGGATGGCGGCGCCTTTATCACGTTGCCGCAGGTCTATTCCGAGAGCCCGTCGCAACCCGGCTTCGGCAAATCCAACCTGGGGATGTACCGGGTGCAAATCTCCGGCAACCGCTATCAGCCTGACCGGCAGGCCGGCCTGCATTACCAGATCCACCGCGGTATCGGTGCACACCACGCCGAGGCCATCGCCAGGGGGGACCTGTTGCGCGTGAACGTCTTCATCGGCGGCGCACCGTCCATGACCGTTGCTGCGGTGATGCCGCTGCCGGAAGGGATGCCGGAGCTCTCCTTCGCCGGACTGCTGGCCGGCCAGCGCATCCCGATGACCCGCGTGCCCGGGCAGGCGCCGCTCTCGGCCGAGGCCGATTTCTGCATCTGCGGTGTGGTCCATTCAGGCAACACGCTGCCGGAGGGCCCCTTCGGCGACCATCTCGGCTACTACAGCCTGGCCCACGAGTTTCCCTATATCGAAGTCGAAGCGGTCTACCACCGCCGCGACGCCATTTTTCCGTTCACCACCGTCGGGCGCCCGCCCCAGGAGGACACCAGTTTCGGCGCTTTCATCCACGAGTTGAGCGGTCCGCTGATACCGACCGTGGTCAGCGGTGTCAAGGAGGTGCACGCCGTGGACGCGGCCGGCGTGCATCCGCTGCTGCTGGCAATCGCCAGGGAACGCTATGTCCCCTATGCCACGGTGCGCCAGCCCCAGGAACTGCTGACCGTCGCCAACGCCATCCTCGGACAGGGACAGCTGTCGCTGGCCAAATACCTCCTGATCGCCGCCGATGAGGATGCGCCGGAGCTTCACACCCACGACATCGCGGCTTTTCTCGGACATGTGCTGGAACGGGCCGACTGGCGCAGCAACCTTCATTTCCAGACCGCCACG
>JAWDJY010000085.1:0-17094 GCA_032469775.1 Geobacteraceae bacterium
TGTATTATCAGTCATTTGAACTATCCTCCGCCCACGAAATGGACTATTTCGATCCTGTCCCCGTCTGAAAGCATATGGGTGTCATAATTCGACTTGGGGACTATGTCCAGGT
Source organism: Geobacteraceae bacterium (assembly GCA_032469775.1). Taxonomy (GTDB): domain Bacteria; phylum Desulfobacterota; class Desulfuromonadia; order Geobacterales; family Pseudopelobacteraceae; genus JACRCG01. The sequence goes on from JAWDJY010000085.1 coordinate 113, forward strand.
TAACCTCGACCGCTACCCGCTCCAGACCGAGACCCAACCGCGCTAAAAGTCCGGAAACAGAAAGTCCGACCGGCTGTTCAGAACTTTCCCCATTCAGGATGATATGCATACGACACACTCCCCACAAAAGAAAAAAGCCGCGGAAGCGGCTATTGATAATCTATCGGCGCGCTTCCCTACGCCGGCATTACCCGGATCAGGTACGAAGGGTCGCGGTGAAAAACCGCTCTCAGTCGAAACTCCCCCAGCTTTCCGCCAAACTAGATGATTAGCGCACCTCTGTCAACCCAATTTTGTGAACCGGTTCGCTCGCAAAGTGCAATATATTTTTAACCTTAGCGTGAGTTGCATTGAAATTGTGGTATATTTCTGGCATTGTACCGAAGTCATAAACTCGGCATCTGCGAATCCACTTCCGGAGTAGTGTAAAATGGCTGAAAAGCGTGACATCAAGAGACATAAAAAACGCATCACAGTCCGTTTTGGAATCGACGAAGCCAGCCGGGTCGCATTCACAGAAGATATCTCCCTGACCGGAATGTTTATCAAAACCCCCAACATTGTGCCGCCCAACACAAAAATCAGAATAGTAATGGAACTGACCAACAGCCGGAACGTTGAAATTGAAGCCAGGGTGATGTGGGCCAAGAAGGTGCCCCAGAATCTGTTCCATCTGGTAAAGAAAAGCGGCATGGGAGTACGGTTCCTGAAATTCCATTCCGGAGAAGACGTTTTCAATTCCTATTTCAAGGAACTATCAGCAGACAACCAACCCAGCTGAGGGACTGCCATGGCATGCCGAAAGATTTTCATAGGAGCAACCGGACAACATTGCGGCAAGACGACCATAAGCCTGTCATTGATGCATCTTGCCCGCAGAAAATACGGAAAAGTCGGTTTCATGAAGCCGATCGGCCCTAAATGTATTGAATTCAACGGCCACACTGTCGACAAGGATGCGGCAATGTTTGCAACAGTATTCGGTGTTGAAGATGATGTTACCCTGATGTCCCCGATGACGCTCTCAGCCGGCACAACACGCCGGTTTCTCGACGGTGGAATTGACCTCGCCTCTCCCCTGGAGACTATCCGGGCGGCTTGTGCCGAATTGGAAAGCAAGTACGACTTCCTGATTATTGAAGGCGCCGGGCACGGCGGTGTCGGCTCGGTAGTCGGCGCGAACAACGCAAAGGTGGCCGCGATGCTTAATGCTCCGGCACTTCTGGTGACCGGTGGAGGAATCGGCAATGTGATTGACGCGGTCGAACTCAATCTGGCTCTTTACGAGAGGGAAAAAGCCAGCGTCAGAATAATCATGCCCAACAAGCTGGTCACAGAAAAGCGCGCCAATGCCATGACCTATCTCAACAAGGCTTTTGCGACAAACGGTTTGCTTGTCACCGGCGCATTCAACTACTCTCCCACACTGGCTGACCCGACCCTCTTGCATGTGGCCACCCTTCTGGGACGGCCGCTCCTTGGTGATCCATCGGAGCAGAGCCGCATCTGCCACACGATCCAGCTAGGCGCCGCCTCTTCCCAGCGTGTAATCGATAACCTGGAGGATTCCACTCTCCTGATCGTGACAAGTTCGCGGGATGAACTCATGGTGACAGCATCATCACTGTACAATATCCCCGAATTTAAAAGGCGTCTGGCAGGCCTGGTTATCGGCGGGCATGCACCGATATCCGACATCACCCAGCGGATTGTTGATGACAGCGGCATTCCCTATATCAGATTCGAAGAGACATCATCGGAAGTCTTCTACCAACTGAGGGAACATGTTTCAAAGATCGGCCCTGAAGATCATGAAAAAATCGCACTGATAAACTCGATTGCCGAGAAGTACATCGACTTCGATGCAATTGACGCCAGACTTTGATCGCGATCCGGACTATTACACTTGCTGTTAGCTAAAAAACTCTTGACCACGCGCTGTTTTTAATATTTATAGGAAAGTGTTCATTCAGTTATAGGAGTCTGCATGATTGCATTGACGCGTATGGACAAACAGCTCATGTACCTCAATCCTGATCACATCATCAGCATTGAGGAAACTCCCGATACCGTTATTACACTTTTCAATGGCAATCACTATATCGTCATGGAACGGGCGGATTCAATTATCAGCAGGGTTGTAGCCTTCCGCTCCAGGGTGATTCGAAGAGCACAGAACTCCAACAGGAGATATCTGCTCAGGCAACGCAAAAGCCTGTTCCAGCGGGTAACGCTTGACAACGAGACTGCCTGCCCGGCCACCAGGAACGCTCACGATCGCACTCCATTCCACAGTCGGGATTATTAGCGTATGGATTTAGCAACCATTATAGGATTGGTGATGGGTTTCGGCGCGATTTTCGGTGGCGCCGCACTCGAAGGAGTACATATATCGGCCCTGATCCAGCCGACCGCTGCCATGATTGTTCTTGGCGGTACTTTTGGGGCCACTTTCGTCTGTTTCCCGCTTCCGGCGATCATAAATGCGCTGAAAGCGGTCAAAGGCGCTTTTCTCCCCAACAAGGTGGATCACGAGGGAGTTGTAAAAGACATCATCAACTACGCTACCAAAGCCAGGCGCAACGGATTGATCTCTCTTGAACAGGAAGCGCAGAACGCCAGGGATCCATTTATCAAGAAGGGAATTTCACTGGTCGTGGACGGCATCGATCCACAGAAGCTTCGCGAGACCCTGGAAGCTGATATCATGGCCTACGAAGACCACACCAAGCACAGTATTGAATTCTATGAAGCGGCCGGCGGTTTTGCCCCGACCATCGGCATCATCGGAGCCGTTCTCGGCCTGATCCACGTCATGGGGAACCTTTCCGACACTTCCAAACTGGGAGGCGGTATTGCGGTTGCATTCGTTGCAACCATCTACGGCCTGATAGTGGCCAACATCATCTGTCTCCCGATCGGAACCAAATTGAAAATCCGCATGAAGGAAGAGGTTTTACGTCGTGTCATGATCCTGGAAGGGTTGATCGCGATTCAGAACGGTGAGAACCCGCACTTCATCGAGCAGAAGCTCAAGGCATTCGTGGGCGGGCATTAAACGGTCATGGCACTAAAGAAAGAACCTGAAAAACATGTAAACCACGAACGCTGGCTGGTATCCTATGCCGACTTCATCACCCTGCTGTTTGCCGTGTTTGTCGTTCTCTATGCCATGGGGCAGAGTGACAAGAAAAAGGTAGAAGAGGTCATGCAGTCACTCAAGGAATCATTCGGCATGGTCAATGCCGGCGCACCGGCTCCCAAGGTAAATGTAATCCCTTCCAAAGCCATCACGGTCATCCCCGCCCTCAAGCCGGAATTGTCGATTGCTCCGACCGGTCGCCAACGCAGCGGAACGGCAAAATCCCGGGCTGAGGAAAAAGATTTCCGCCAGATAAAAGCCTCGGTGGAGGCCTATCTGATCAAGCGCGGCGCACAGAACAAGGTCACCTTGGAGATCACCCGCCGCGGCCTGATCGTCAGCCTCAAAGAAGCCGGCTTCTTTGACTCTGGACAGGCAGTTATCAGGCCGGATGCGTATGACCTGATCAACACAATATCCGAGGTCATGACCCAGTACAACAACCCGTTGCGACTGGAAGGGCACACCGACAATGTTCCGATCAGCACGTCACAGTTCCCCTCCAACTGGGAGCTATCCACTGCGCGCGCAACAAACGGCCTCAAGTACCTGCTGAAGAACTTCGATGTCGACCCGGACAAGATATCCGCCACCGGATATGCCGAATTCCGGCCCGTAGCCGACAATTCAACGCCTGAAGGACGTGCCAAGAACCGCCGCGTGGACATCGTCATGCTTTCCGGAGACGGTGAACGCGGAGAACCCTGATTTTCCGCAAGCGCACCGACTCAGCACCCCACTCTCTTTTGCACCCGGCTCAAAATTGAATAGAATCAAGCAAGACAGGCCATGTGACTTATCCTGTCACCACCATGTGTTACCTTCCTCCCATCTACACAATCGGGAGGAAATGTCATGGAAGCAGTAACGATTGCAGGGGCCGCCGTAGTTGTTGTCGGAGGGATATTCTCTTTTCTGGACCTGCTTGCCGACCTTGGAATTCAGGTCAGCACATCAAAGTCATCCGGCAAAAGTTCACCGGTCTTCGGCAGTTGTCTGCTGGCGTCGCAAAGACGGGTCAAGAAGGTGGCGGGGATGAACATTTGAAAGCGCATTGAGCAGGCTGCTCTTCACATTGGGTATCTCCACCTGCAGTTGTTTGAGAAGCTGTTTCATCCGTTTGCGCTGCAGGTCGGCGGTACCGCAGACCGGACAGCTGCAGCAGACCACCGGCAGGGAAACCTGGCCGGAAAAGCGGATGATGTCCTCTTCGGCAACGTAGACCAGCGGACGGATTACGGTGATGACACCATTGTCGGCCAACATCGAGGCGGCCATGGATTTGAGTGAGCCTACAAAGAACTGGTTCAGCAGAAGGGTCTCGATAAAATCATCCTGATGGTGCCCAAGTGCCAGCTTGTTGCACCCCATCTCCTGAGCGACTTCATAGAGAGCACCCCGTTTCAGCCGGGCACAAATGGAACAGTACGACGACCCTGGCCGGCGTTTTTCCTGGATTATTTCGTAGTGTTCAGTCGGCACCATACGATATGTAAAGTGGTTGTCACGCAGGAAAGCCTCAATAACCCCGGTCCGGTAGCCCGGATAACCGGAATCGATATTGATCGCCACCAACTCGAAGGAAACCGGCGCCCGCCGTCGCAAATCCTCCAGCAGGAGCAGCAGCGTGTATGAATCCTTCCCCCCCGACACCGCCACCGCTATCCGGTCTCCGTTCTCAATCAGTCCAAAGTCAGCGATCGCCTTGCCCACACCATGGCGCAGCTTTTTGAAAAGCTGACTCCGGTTAAATTCCGCGCACGGATTCTTCATGCCGCTACTCCTTGACAAATTAAACTGCAGCCATAGCGGAATCTTCGCTTCGATCCTGCCCGTGCCATTTCCATTTTATTAAACATTGATACCGCTGCGACTGAAACGGTATCCAACCCCTCGGACCGTCAGAAAATGTTTCGGGTGTGCCGGATCCGGTTCGAAGTATTTGCGCAGACGGACAATGAAGTTATCCAGCGTCCTGGTTTCGGTGTCACTGGTATAGCCCCAGACGGTCTGCAACAGTTCACTGCGCTGGATTGCCTGCCCTTCCTTGCGGAAGAAAAGCGACAGGACACGCACCTCCATTTCGGTCATGTCAATCTCGCCCTGGGCGGTTCTGGCACGGTAGGAGAGCAGGAACACCTCGTTATCACCGAAACGATACCCCTCTTCCACCGGTTCCGGCCGATACCATGACGAGCGCCTCAGCATGCCCTTGACCCGCAGCAGGAATTCCGCCAGGTTGAACGGCTTGGTCAGGTAATCATCGGCACCGTTCTCCAACCCTTCAACCCGGTCGGAATCATCGGAACGGGCGGTCAGCATCAGAATAGGCACACGTGGATCCAGGTTCCTGATCAGGCGGCAGGCTTCAAAGCCGTCCATTCCCGGAAGCATCACATCCAGTATTATCAGGTCAAAACGCTCGACTTCCAGCGATTTGAGAGCGCTCTCACCGGTTTCAAAATGGCTGATGCGCAACCCCTCTTCTTCCAGATTGTAGCAAATGCCCCGCGCCAGGTGGATTTCATCCTCTACCAGCATGATCTGCGGTTTGTCGTTTATCATATCCTGCACCCTACCCTGCCGGAATTTTAATCGTAAAGGTACTGCCTTTGCCCAGCCCGGGGCTTGTCACGCCCACCGTACCGCCATAGCCCCTGACGACCGAATCGACGATGTAAAGTCCCAGCCCGGTACCGCGCACGTTTTCTCCGGAAGGCTGGACACGGTAGAAACGATCGAAGATTTTTTTCTGCTCCCTCGCTTCAAGACCACGCCCCTGATCCTGCACCGATAGCTGCAGGGTGTTGCCGGTTTTGATCAAACGGACGGTAATCTCCGGACTCTGGGATGAGTAGAGCCTCGCGTTTTCAAACAGGTTGCGAACCACCATCCCCATCTCTTCCGGATCAACCATAGCTTTCAGCGCCGGCTCCGCTTCAAAGGTGATACTGCCGCCATGCGGCATTGTGGACAGTTCACGATCCACATGCTCTCCAACCAGAGCTGTCAGGTCAGTCAGACGGCGCTCGGCCTGTTTGCGACGCTGTTCGAGGCGTGCCGCCATCAGCAGGTTGTTGATCAGGTAATGCAGTCGTTCCGTATCGGCCAGCATCGTGCCGACAAAGGAATCCAGCTTTTCTCCGCTGGGACGCCGCAGACGGATCGTTTCCAGGTGCAATTGTATCGAAGCCAGAGGAGACTTCAATTCATGGGTTACCTGGGAAATGACATTACGCTGCTGCGAATACAGATTTGACTGCCGGTTCCAGAAGACAAAAATCACGTAAACGCCGATCAGGATCAGCAGCAGCATGCCAAGCCCTTCAACCATGACCGGCCAGTTCAACCCGTCTCCGAGAAGTTCGGGACGGTATTTCTCGGCTAAAGCCTTGAACTCCCTGTGTTTTCCTATAAACCAGTAAATCCAGAACACCACCAGTGTGATCCAGACCAGCTGAATCGCGATCATGGTCATGACCGGAGTAAAAATGCGGCGTAAAAAGTGCATCACGATCTCAATCCAATCTGTTGATTTTTCATTGCTCCGGTGGCTGAAGAGAAGTTTTTTGGCATGAAATTCATTTTGCGTGCTTGTGAATCCAGGCGCATTCTGCTATAAGCATTCATCTCTGAAACAGAGTTATAAATATATACTGGAGAGTATGTCAATGGCTGTTGTGGAATTCAAAAAACTTAAGCGACAAATGATGCTCTACAGAATTGTGCAGACCATATTAACCGGTCTGCTGATTGTAATGGCTATTTTTTTTCAAAGCCGGTTTGTTGCACTTAACAAACCGGAGCTTTTCATGCGTAGCATCATTTTTTCAATGATCATACAACTGCTTCTGATCTGGCCAGTCTACAAACTCGCTTGGCGCGATGCCGGTGTAGAAATAGAAGGCAATCACCCGGACCTGACACCTGAACAACAGGGCGCTTTGCGCAAGAAGCGTCTGATCGGGGACATGTGGAAGTTCTGTGGCGTAGCTTTCTATGTTGTTTTTGTAACGCTCGTACCGGACGCCAAGAAATCAGTGGGCTCTATTCCAGTGTATGCCATAACCATCTTTTCTTTCCTGCTGACCTGCCTGCTTTATTTTCAGTGTTTCAACTTCAGCGCCAAGAAACAGATCAAAGCAATCACATAGGGGCGAGGGGCGGCTCGTCCGTGCCCTGCCTACACATCTAATCAAAAGCGGGCGACCACCAGCGGGTCGCCCTCAGTTTTTTTCGGACCTGAAAAACGCCTCCATCCTAGCGAACGTATCTCCTGTCCCCACCTTGACTATCTCCGTATCCGGCAGCGACCGCAGAAAGGTTCTGCCGTAGTTCTTGTTGATCACACGACGGTCCAGAATCAGAACCGCCCCCTGGTCCTCACGGCTGCGGATCAGGCGGCCAAAGCCCTGACGAAACTTTATAACCGCCTGAGGCAGCGAAAAGTCCCTGAAAGGGTCGCCGCCATCAGCCTTGATCTTTTCGGCCCTGGCCTGCTGAACCGGCTCGGTCGGAACCTGGAACGGCAGCCTGGTGATGATGACCAGCCGCAGCGCTTCACCCTTGACATCGACCCCTTCCCAAAACGAATCGGTGCCGAACAGCACCGCGTCACCCTCTTTGCGGAACTGCGCCAACAGCGCATGACGACCCGTTTCGCCCTGTTTGAGAGTAGTCAGCCCCAGCCGGGCCAACTGCGGCGCCAAGGAGGCATGGACGCGGTTAAGCAGGTCATAGGAGGTGAACAGCACGAAAGCACCGCCGCGGGCCAACGTCACCGCCTTCAAAATATGGCTTTCCAGCGCTTCCCGATAGCCGGGCTCGGTCGGCTCCGGCATGTTATCCGGTATCGCCACGAAGACCTGGCTGGCATAGTCAAAAGGTGACGCCAACTGCAGTTCAGTCAAGCGCTCCTTGGGCAACAGACCGAAGCCGGTCCGTTTCTTCAGATAGCCGAACTGCCCCCCCACGGTCAGTGTGGCCGAGGTGACGACAATCGTTTTGAGCCGGTCCAGTACGGTTTCCTTCAGTTGTCCGGATATATCCAGCGGCGCGGCGCAGATACGGGCCTGCACACCGCGACTGCCGTTCCTGGTCTCGATCCAGCGGCAGTACCCCTCGGCATCGGTCGTAAAAAACAGCACTCCGTCGGCCATGGCCTGCAGGCGCCCCTCTATGCCGCCGGTGTCCAGCAACTGGTCGGCCAGCTTCTCGCGCAGCTTTTCCGGCAGATCTCCGCAGCGGCGCAGCAGTGTACGCAAGGCCGAGGTGTAGTCATTGACAGCATCAGCGAGCACGTGCAGACGCTGGCGGCACTCGTTCCAGAAGGCCCTGCGCTCCACCTCAGCCGTTATGCGCAACTTCTGTTCCCGTCCGGCCACACCTCCGGTGTCATGCTCCACGGATATCGCCAGCCAGTCCATGGTCTGCTCGGTCAGGGCGGACAGATCATGGGCCTTGGGCAGCAGATGGCTTTCCAGCAAACCGGACAGTTCGGCGTACAGGCCTTCCTGTGATTCCGGCAGATCGCGAGCGATGCGCGAAGAAATGATCGTCAGCAGGCCGGCCCGGTTGGCCTTTTGCGGAACAAGACGCTGTAACTGCTTGAGGATGCCGCTGCGGGCGATCGTAAGCGAGAGGTGGCTGGTAGCCACATCCTCCAGATGGTGCCCTTCGTCAAAGATCAACCGGGTAAAAGGGGGCAGTATCGCGGTGGCATCGTAGCCTGTCTCTTTCCGAAGCACGATGTCGGACAGAAGCAGCGCGTGGTTGACCACCAGCACCCTGGCGGCCGACGATTCGCGCCTGGCACGGTAGAAAAAACAGCGATTGAAATGCTTGCAGCGCGAACGGCTGCATTGATCCGCCTCGCAGCAGACCTCTTCCCAGGTGCTGTGACGGGGAGTGAAGGCCAGGTCGCTGCGACAGCCGTCCTGGCTGGCGTGACTCCATTCGATGATGCTGGTCAGTTCGGCGGAGGAGTCGTCAGGAAACAGGGACGGCTCTGCTTCGGCATGTTCCAGCTTGCGCAGACAGGCGTAGTTGCCGCGCCCCTTGACCAGTGCCGTCTTGAATTCGATCTTTGAATTGCGCGCCAGAAAGGGGAGATCCTTGCGGATCAGCTGCTCCTGCAGATTGATCGTGTTGGTGGAGATCACGACCCGTTCGTTATTGCGCACCGCCCAGAGGATCGACGGCACCAGGTAGGCCAGCGATTTGCCCGTGCCTGTCCCGGCCTCTACCAGAACCACGCCGTCACGGTTAAAAGCCTCGGCCACGGTCAGGGACATCCGCACCTGTTCATCGCGCTGTTCATACCCTTTCAGGTGGGCCATCATGCCATCGGGGGCAAATACACGGCCGATTTCCTCCAGTGAAAGCAGCTCGCCTTTCTTTTCGGTATGGGGGGTTACCACCATGTAGCAGCGCAGGCAGTCGTTGTCGACAATCGAGAAGCCGATGCCCTGGTTGCCGGCCACCGAGGCAATCTCCATATCGGCCGACGAAGGGGTCAGGTCCCCGGAGGGGTGGTTATGGATGACAACGTCGCCATTCGTGGCGCGCACCATGATCGCCGGAACGGCCTGTTTGCTGCCTCGGGCGATCGTTTCCACCTCGCAGACGACACCCTCCACGTTTGTGCGGCCGATGAAAAAGACCTCGTTGCCGCCTGCTGCGGCAATTTCGTGGCGCATCAGGGCGCGGCAATCTTGGGTAAAGTGAGTTTGCATAGGATTTGGTACCATAACACAGAGCATAAAAAAAGGCACCGCCGAATCCCGGTGCCTGTATCCAGTATTATCCGAAAACTTCCTTTTAAACAGTTCAGTTAATCAACAAACCCGCCACTCCCGCACCGATGATGACCAGCATCGGACTGACACCGGACCATTTGAAAACGGCGAAACCGATCAGCAGAACAATAAACTCCTTAGCCCCGGACAAAGAGGATGCGCCCAGGTTCCAGGCCGCTGCAGCCACCAGCCCGACCACCGCCGGCAGCAGTCCGTCCAGGGTGGAACTGATGATGTCTATGTTTTTCAGGCGATCGTAATTGCGGCCTACGACCAGCATCAACGTCACACAGGGAAGGAAGATGAAAATCGTGGCTATCAGGCCGCCAGCAAAGCCCCCGGCCCGAAAGCCGGTGAAGGTGGCCAGCATCGCCAGCGGACCGGGAGTCAACTGGGACAGCGCCAATCCGTCCAGAAATTCCCGCAGGGTCAACCAATGGTACTGATCGACCATGATATGATTCAATAGCGGAATCAAAACATAACCGCCGCCGACAAAAACAATACCGATCCGGAAGTAGATCCAGGCCAGGGTCAGCAGAGAAGTCATCAGCTTAACCTCCGGCGGAATATGCTCGTGCACAGCGACCAGAGCGCCGCAGCCAACAGCACCCAGGCCGCGTTCAGCTTGAGGAATACCGTGGCGGCAAAAGCCGCCAGCGCCATCAGAAGGCTATTAGTCCCCTTGATCTGCTTGCGCCCCATATCCATGGCGACCACAATGATCAGGCCGATGATGACCGGGTTGGTCCCCTTCAGCGCGGCCTGCAGCTGTGGCAGCTCGTTGTAGGTGAAATATATCCAGGACAGCAGGGAAACCAGCAGAAACGATGGCAGGATAAAACCGACAGCAGCAGTGATTCCCCCACGAATCCCCCGCAGGTGATGGCCGGTGAAGGTACATACATTAAGGGAAAACGGGCCCAGTATCTGGCCGAAGGCCAGCCCGTGCAGGAACTCCTCGGAAGTGATCCAGCCTTTTTCTTTTACGCAGACCCGCTCAACCAGCGCTACGATCGCCATGCCGCCCCCGAAGCCGGTCAGGCCGATCCTGGCAAAGGTCCAGAATATCTCCACAAGTCCCACTGATTGTATCTTTTTATCCATTCCGGATTTATAGCAGGAAGCCTTCTGTTGCAGCAAGGTAAAACGGCGGTCTTATTGACTGATCGGGCCGGGCAGACATGGGCATCCTCATGCTCAGGATGGGCTGTAACCAGATAAATTCTCGTATCGACATTCCGCAACAGAACTCACGTCCGCTTGAAGATCTTCTCCAGTTCATCCAGACGTACAACATGCGACACAGGTCGTCCGTGAGGGCAGCTGGCAGCGAATTCCGTCTCGTCCATACTGCGCAAAAGTTCCTTGATCTGCCGGTTTTCAAGCGCATGAAAACCCCTAACTACCGAATGGCAGGCGATGCGCGATAGCAGTTCATCCAGCGCATCCTGAAAGGCGGCACTGGTACCGAGGCCGGCAAGATCGTTCAGGATATCCCGGACCAGGCCGACAGCGTCTTTTTCGGAGGACATGCGCGGCACTGCGGCGATCATCAGCGTGTTTCCGCCGAAGTGCTCCAGCTCAAAACCGATGCCGGCCAGTTCGTCCCGGAATCGCCCGGCAACCGCCACCTCGCTGAAAGACAATTCAACCGTCTCCGGAAAAAGCAGTCGCTGCGATTCGACGGCCCCGTCCCGGCACTGCTGCTTCAAGCGTTGGTAGGCCACCCGCTCACTGGCGGCATGTTGATCGATGATCACCAGATCCGTACCTGACTGACAGAGAATATACTCGCCATGGAACTGTCCTATTACTGCCAGCGAAGAGAAGTAGCCGGCAACCGGATTGCGTTGTTCCGCCTGAAAAGGCACTTCCGGCTCACCTACGACAACTGCTGGCGGTAACACATCGGCAGCAGTAACTGTGTCAGCCTCCACCACCCTGGGCTGAACCGGCGACTGCAGATAGTTCTGTTCACGGTGCGGAAGTGCCAGCGAAGCCTGTGCAACGGCCGCGATCCTTTCGCGATAGGCCTGGCCGGTCGGCGCAGCCGATGCCGGCGCTGAAGGCAGCGCTGGCTTGACGGCCAGCCAGGGTGAAAACCGCAAAACATCTTCCACGGCGGACCGGATACCGTCATGCACGGCTGACTGATGCCTGAATCGTACTTCATGCTTGGTGGGATGTACATTTACATCCACCTCCCCCACCGGAAGCTGGATAAACAGGGCCACCACCGGATAGCGGCCACGATCGATCACACCGCGGTAGGCCTGCATTATGGCGTGCTGCACGACCTTGTCGCGCACGAAGCGTCCGTTGACGTAGGTAAACATCGCCTGCGGACCTGAGCGGACCAGTGACGGACCGGAAACAAATCCACTGACAGTGACGTATTCTTCGCCACCTTCGACCCTGTGAAGCTGTGAAGCGCTATCCTTGCCGACGACTTGCGACAGCCTCCGCAGCAGGTCGCTGCGCTGCACCCGCAGGATTTCACGGCCATCGCTGATACAGCTGAAAGCAGCATCCGGACGGGAGACCGCCAGTCGTGCCACCACATCTCCCACATGACCGGCCTCGGTTTCCGAACTCTTCATGAATTTCAGGCGGGCCGGGGTATTGAAGAATATCTGCTCTACAGCAATCACAGTGCCCTGGGCCATGCCGCAGGACTTGACATCGCGCACCCGCCCCCCTTCCACAACGATCTCGGTTCCTTCAAGGCTGCCGGCTTCACGGGTGGACAGACAAAAACGCGACACCGATGCAATCGAAGGAAGCGCCTCTCCCCTGAAGCCAAGGGTAAGTATACTCTCCAGGTCGCTATCGCTCCTGATCTTGCTGGTGGCATGCCGTTCAAGCGAGAGCAGCGCGTCTTCGCGCGACATTCCGTGGCCGTTGTCGGTCACTCGGATTAACCTGCGGCCACCGGCGGCGATCTCTACCGAAATATCGGTCGCCCCCGCATCCAGCGAGTTTTCGATCAACTCCTTGATAACCGAAGAGGGACGCTCGACAACCTCACCTGCGGCGATCTTGTTGGTGAGGTTTTCCGGAAGTATCGTTATACGCTGAGACATGGTTGCTCCGTACAATTATTAAAAAAAGAGCGGGAAACCCCGCTCTTTCTGGTAGTGCTAGCTTTGATGGAAATTTTAGCCGGAATTTTTCCGCCCTTTCTGTGCTGAACGCACTATCAAGGCTTTTTGTTGCTCTCGCCGGCATCTCCGAAGAGGCTGTCGAAGTCATCAGGAGCGGCCTGCTCACCGGCGGCGGTTGTTGCATCAGGAGTATCGTCCCAGGAAAAGTTTTCCAGATCGAACTCTCCCGGAGTGGCTGGCGGTGCAGCAGCCTTTGCCGCAGCAGGGGGAGCATTAGCCACCTGCGGTGTCGTCTCAAGCAGGTCGGCAAAAGGATCCTCCTCGTGCTTTGCCTGCTGTGCTCCTCCCGCAGACGGTTCATCATCAAAATTGAAGGGATCGTCATTGAATGGCGAAGCAGCTGAGGCGGCCGTTTTCTCTTCCGGCAGGTCAAATGCGAACATATCTTCGTGGCTTTCAACATTTTCCGAAAGCTGCTCATCCTCAACCGAGGAGGTGCGGAATTCCGCGGCCATTTTTTCCCTGACCTCAAACGGAAGCACAATCGGGGTGATCCCATAGGTCTGCTTGTATGCGCTCAGGTCACTGGAGCACTTGGTACAGCTGTCATGAAACTCAAAACTGTTGTATCCGCACTTGGGGCACTTCATGGGCGGCTCCTTGATTGTGATCTGATCAGTCTGCTTCCCACATATACTGCATAATGGCCAGAATAGCAATACCTGCAGTCTCGGTGCGCAGTATCCTGGAACCCAGCGAAACCGGCAGAAAAGCATGGCGCGAAAACCGATCCACCTCCAGCGGATCAAAGCCCCCCTCGGGACCGATCGCTACGACAACCGAGGCCGGTACTTCCAGCCCTGACAAAACCCGTTTGAGCGACTGTTCCCGCTCATCCTCCCAGAGGATTACACGCAGCTGATGATCGGCATTTGCGGCGGCCTCCAGGGCGGTCGGGCACCAGGTCACCGGGGGAACATCATCCCGGCCACACTGGCGGGCCGCTTCTGCGGTGATGCGGTTCCAACGCTCAAGCTTGCCGGCCAACTGTTCCTGGCGCACCCTGGCAACCGATCGGCAGCCACCGAACAGCAGAAAATCATGAGCGCCAAGTTCAGTGCATTTCTGCAGAATCAAGTCAAGCCTGTCCCCTTTTGGTAACGCCTGACAGATCGTAATCCTTGGCGAGACGATGTCACTCTCGACAGCCGACTGTGTCGAAGAGATCGCAATTTCAACATTCTTTTTAGTAACCACTTCTATACGGCCATAATGCCTGACACCGTTTTCATCCACCAGCAGTACCCGGTCTCCGGCGACCATCCTCAGCACCCTGGCAATATGCCTGTACACCTCACCCTCAACAACGGCAGAACCGTCACTTATGCAGCCGGAATTTACAATGAAACGGCGCAGGCTCATTTTCAGAAAGCTCTCCGGTAAAGCATGGCGACCCATTCACCGGCTCTGTTAGTCTCCAGGTACTCAAGCGGCTGATCGGCAAATCCGCTACGGACGAGATCCTCTTTTTCAGCCAGAATTCCGGAAAGAATCAGCGCGCCGGATGGATTAAGACGCATGGCCAGATCCGGCGCCAGGCGGACCAGCTCCTCAGCCAGAATATTGGCCAGTATGATGTCAAACCCTTCCTCCAGGGACTCGATCGGCATCGTGCCACACTCCACCTTTTCGGCCAGCTCATTCAAGGCCAGGTTCTCGCGGGCAACCTCAACCGCTTCCGGATCAATGTCGAGCGCCAGAATCCTGCCGGCGCCCAACCGACTGGCGGCCATTGCCAGAATACCGGAACCGGTACCCAGGTCGAGCAGGGATGGCGCTACGGCCTGAGGGGCGATATCCATGACTTTTTCCAGCAGTTCCAGGCATAGCCTCGTGGTTTCGTGACCGCCGGTGCCAAAGGCCATTCCCGGGTCGATTCGCAGCACCAGGTCGCCGGGCAGAGAAGTGGCATCTTCCCAGGTAGGCACGATCAAGAGACGGCTGCCGACACGCAGCGGCTTGAAGTGTACTTTCCAGCTGGTACTCCAGTCCTCGGAGCGGACCGCTGTAATAGTAGGAATCGTCATGACAAGACCCGGTTTCCGCCCTGACAGCTCCTGCAGATATGCTTCCAGTTCTGCCATTTTGGGAGCCGGATCCAGACTGGCAGGCAGATAGGCCTTGATTGTCATCCGTTGGGATTCGGGAATTTCACTTGCAGAAAACGCATCAACGGAGAGATTCTCCATACAGATGCCGTTTCCGGAAAGAATGGTCAGGTATTCAGCAACAACGTCGGCAATTTCAGCCGGTACATCGCAGGCTATTTCAAGCCAGGAATCATTCATCGGACAACCTTTCACCTTGATCTCAAACAAGCCGGAACGTTAGCAGAACGATCAGATGCTGACAATAAAAAAGCCTCGCCGCCGGATGTTACACGACATGACGTGACGGCAATGGACATGTTATTTTTCTTGACCACGAAAGCGACGTAACGCTATAAAGCCCTGTCATCAAAGCGTTGTGAAAGGCACACCATGCGCGGCCAAAACCTGCTTGAATCCATAGGCAATACTCCACTTGTCCAGCTGTCAACCATCAACCCGTATCCGCATGTTTCGATCTATGCCAAACTGGAGGGCAACAATCCGGGAGGATCGGTCAAGGACCGCCCGGCCAGACAGATGATACTGGCTGCGGAAAGCAGCGGCGAATTAACACGTGACAAGATCATTCTGGAACCGACCTCCGGAAATACAGGTATTGCGCTGGCAATGATAGCGGCTGCCCGCGGCTATCGCATCAAGCTGGTCATGCCTGCCTGCGTCAGCATAGAACGGCGTAGCGTACTTGAGGCATATGGAGCCGAAATTGTGCTCTCGCCGGGTTGTGAAGCGACCGATGGAGCCATCCGACTGGCACACAAGATCAACGACGAGTCACCGGGTGTGTACTACATGCCAAACCAGTACGCCAACCCGAACAACGTAATGGCTCATTATGAAACGACCGGACCGGAGGTCATGAGGCAGACCAAGGGATACATCACCCATTTTGTTGCCGGCATGGGCACCAGCGGAACCTTGATGGGAACTGCGCTTTACTTTGCAGAAACCAGCCCGGAAGTGGAGATTGTCGGCATTGAACCGGTTTTGGGGCATAAGATCCAGGGACTAAAGAACATGCGCGAGGCGATTGTCCCCCCCATCTACGACGAATCTGCGCTTACGAGAAAAATCGTTGTCGAGGATGACCTGGCATTCGAAACCTCCCGCCAGCTTGCCGTATGCGAAGGCATCTTCTGCGGCATGTCGGGCGGAGCCGCAGTGGCCGGGGCGATGAAGCTTGCTGCCGAGCTTGAGTCCGGATGCATAGTGGTAATCATCCCTGACCGCGGTGACCGTTATCTGAGCACCAATCTTTTCAAATCAGTTTGCGCCAACTGCCCGCCATAGCGGGCTGCTTCATGACCATCCGGAGCTTCACCCGCTCCGGATGGTCACTCAAGCCGCACGGCCTTACTTCTCCGGCATGAATTCTCCCATCTGAATAGCACTGTCACTTTACCGCATTATACGTGTATAAAAATAATGTACACATCACCCACACACCACCCTCGGCATACACCCTTTAATATCAGATAGATACAACAGTCACACTCCTGGCAGCAAAATCCATGGCGTATATTTTTTGAATACATTAATTCAACTTATTTTATAATAATTCTGTAATCGCATTACAGCCTGCCAACCAGACAGCATTGTTATATCGAGTACTTGCAAACTATAGAAAAAATAATGACATTATGGCACGCTCGATGCTTTAGTAAGAATCAGAAGACGGAAACAGTTGAAGCAGGAAGGGAGAACAGTCATGAGAGCCATAACAGCCGCAACATTCACAACAGCAATGATCACCGCCAGCCAGGCATTG
>JAWDJY010000086.1:0-16891 GCA_032469775.1 Geobacteraceae bacterium
AGGTCATGTTCAGCGCGCGCCCGACGTCGCGCACCACCGCCTTGGCCCCCATGGTTCCGAAGGTGATGATCTGGCAGACCCGGTCGCGCCCGTACTTCTCCACCATGTACTGGATCACCTCGCCGCGGCGGTCCTGGCAGAAGTCCACGTCGATATCAGGCATGGAGATACGTTCCGGGTTCAGGAAACGTTCGAACAAAAGGTTGTAGGGGAGAGGGTCCAGATCGGTGATCTTGATCGAATAGGCCACCAGCGAGCCGGCCGCCGAGCCCCTGCCCGGCCCGACCGGGATGCCGCGGTCCTTGGCCCAGCGGATGAAGTCCGACACGATCAGGAAGTAGGCCGGGAACTTCATGTCACGGATACAGTCCAGCTCGACCGCCAAACGGTCAAAATAGGCCTGCTGCTGTTCCAGCGTCATGTCGGGATATTTGGCCAGGATAGTGACCATGCGCTCCTTGAGCCCCTCGGTGGCCAGATCCCTGAGCATGTCGTCGTGATTCTGCCCTTCGGGTGGATCGAAGTGCGGGAAATAATAGGTCTTGCCATCCACCGGCAGATCCAGGTTGCAGCGGTCGGCAACCACCAGGGTGTTGCTGACCGCCTCCGGGGCGTAGGAGAAGGCCCGCGCCATCTCCTCCGGCGATTTCACATAGAACTCGTCCGCAGAAAAACGCATGTGGGTCGGGTCGCTCATGGTCTTGCCGGTCTGGATGCAGAGCAGCACCTCGTGGGCACGGGCGTCCTCGCGGTTCAGGTAATGGCAGTCGTTGGTGGCCACCAGCGGCAGCTTCAGCTCAGAAGCCACCTCCATCAGGCGCTTGTTGACCAGGTCCTGCTCGGTCAGCGTGTTTTCCTGCAGTTCGATATAGTAACGCTCCGGGAACAGCTCGCTGTACCAGCGGGCGGTGGCCACGGCCTCCTCCATTCGTCCCCGGCCGCACTGCATCGCCACCTCCCCCTTCAGGCAGGCCGAAAGCGCGATCAGCCCGTCGGAATGGCCCGAGAGCAGCTCGCGGTCGATGCGGGGGCGATAGTAGAAGCCCTCCTTGTAGCCGGCCGAGGTCAGGTAGGAAAGGTTCCTGTAACCCTGCATGTTCTCGCAGAGCAGGATCAGGTGGTAGGCCGCGTCGGAAATGCCCCTGGCATCCCGGGAAAAGCGCGATTCCGGCGCCAGGTACAATTCACAGCCGATGATCGGCTTGACGCCGGCCTTCTTGCACTTGAGGTAGAACTCGGCCGCCCCGAACATGTTGCCATGGTCGGTAATCGCCACCGCCGGCATGTTCTGTTCCCTGGCCTTGGAGATCAGGTCATCGAAGCGGATCGCGCCGTCCAGCAGCGAGTATTGGGTATGCAGGTGTAGGTGGACAAAGGTGCTTGAGGATACGTTTCCAGCAATATCGGATGGTTCCATGGGGTACTGCCTCCGGGCAAATCAATGAGGCTTGATTATGCCTCATGGCTAGATATGGTGTCAAGGGAAGGGTTGGGGACAATATTTTGTGTTCAGATAAGATAATTACGATTACAACCAGCGCACTTGTAGTGCTCGTCTGGCTCTGTTTCTATGTCCAAATCGGCTAAACAAAAGGTTTCAATAACCTTCTGAATCGTTTCTTCATCAAGGCATTTGTCAACATAGAGCCGGAACTTACCAGTTTGCTGAAAATACACTACTCGACCTCTGGGGTAAAAATCGTACGGTCTGGTTTTGAAAAGGCGCTCAATTGGGGACTGAGGGAATAAGGCTTCATGGAAATCGTTATGGCCTCCATGCTGAAGAGCGTCACCATAGGCTTCAGCATTCTCAAGAGCTACGGAATCGTGAAGTACGTGGTCTTTAACAACAAAATAAATGCCGACAAGTGGATTCATAGTAGATGCCTTTGCGTGTAAGGTGAGGTAGCAAGCCGCTGCTAACGGGAATGCTCGCAGCAAGGGCAACCTTTGTTAAGAACCACACGAACCGCCCTGTCATCCCACAATTCAATCATTTTGAAATCCTTGACGTTGGTAACCGGGAGTCGATGCCCAAGGTGCTTTTCAGTCCAGTCCTGAATGATGCTTCGAACTTTCTCGATGTGACTAAATAGTTCATCTGTTTCATTGCCCAGTGAGAGTGCTACTGCTTCGCTATCGACCCGGGCGGTGAAAATACGCACATCAACACCCCTATCAAGCCAGGTGCGGACTCGTTCGGCCATCTCAGGGACTGGAGCGCCAATATGCTCCATATTTATCCAACCGTGAAATTCGGCCAACGTGCCGTCAAGGTCTACGCCGATCCAACCATCTGCTTGCATACTGCCCCCGCATATTTATTCAGCAAAAGAGTCCGCTTATTTTTCTTTCAGTTTGACTGGTTTACTTGGTAGCCAAACTTCTGTTCCAACCAATTGTTGATATTTCTGCACGCTATCGCTTTTTCGTACTCCTCAACATCCTGATCATCTGTTTCCATAACGTAATTATCATCATCAGGGATATCGGGATCCATAACGTAATGAGGATCCATAACGTAATGATCATCAGGGATATCAGGATCCATAATGTAATTATCATCACATGGAATATCCGGATCCATAAGGCCGTCATCAATATCAATATTAAAACAGGTTGGGTATGAGGCGTTGTATATTGATTCAGCTATTCCATCAAGATTGCCAAAACATTTTATCATTGTTGGATAGACGAACGATTTAGCACATTCTTCAAGTGCAATTCTGATAGTCTGCGATCTTGTAAATTTATTATAACCTCTCGCCAAGAAGTCTAAAAACAAACTGTCGAGTACCTCTTTTGGAAGGTCTAAGAGATCTGTAATATCATACGACGCTGCTTTCCAACTCTCTCTGGAAAATTCAGACAGGAATTCAGAACAGAAATTAGTAAGAGTAATAAAACGCAGTAAAGCATTTCTCCGTTCGGATATATTCTTGTAGTTGGCGTGCCCTTCTGAAACTATTTCTTCCCATACTGTTTTAACCCAGTCATCATGCTGCCCAAATTCCCAAGATATTTCTTCCCAAGTCAGCGTGGATGTGAAGTCGCTCAGCTCAAGCACTTCATTCAAAAACTGATCGAAAAGCGTCTCAACCTTGGGTAGTTGGTCATTAAGGCTGTGATCTCCGTCAATTAGATGCAGCTCTGTGCTGTGTTCTTTGGCAAAGCGGATGGAATTCTCAACCGGTACAACATCATCCTTGAGGCCATGTATAATAACTGTTTTCCTGGCGTTCGGAGCGGGGCTTTGATCTTTATATCCCGGCAGGTAAAACGCCGGAGCCATGAGAAATAGCCCGACCGGGTTAATGATTTGAGAGGCAACGGTGGCAACGTATCCGCCCATGCTGGAACCGACCAGCACAGAAAGGTCTGATGACGGATGACGCAAGTTAAGTAATTGTTCCACTCGGGCATCAGGATCGTGTTGCTCAGAGTAGTCAGGACTTTCAACACTGAATCCCTTCTGACTGGCAATTTCTGCTAATGCGCTGATTTTTGTTCCCCAAGGGCCGCTTTCTTTGCCGTGTGCGAATAATACTTTCATAGATTTAGTTCTCACTAGAGGCTTAGGATTCAGTCAGTTTCTACTTGGCGTCTTCAAGACGTTTTAACAATTCTCTAAACTCTTCCAGCTTCAGCATGCTCTTCGAGTGCAACCCATATCCCGCAAAACTTGACACGAAAAACCTCAGGTCGAATTTGTCTCGCTCCACATATTCGTCAATTTCACGATCATTAAGTATTTTACTCAGCTTTGTACTACGCGGATTATGATTAGCTAGGATAAAAATTACTTCCGGCCTATCGTTATCATCAAATTTAACTTTAGTTTCACTTTTGCATCGGTTAAAACCTAACAGTCCCAACTGATCAAGTTGATTGAATTTACTCTCAATTGTACGTAGAAATTGTTGATAACGCTCACTATCTTCAATCAGGGCTGTCATATCTTTCAGATGTTTAATTATTCCTGCTGACCCTTCAAGAGCACCATCTCCGTATTTCATTTCGATAAGAGCAGCTTTGCAGTTGCTGCCATTTTTGCGTTGATTTGCAAGCCACTTAACTCCCAGCATATCGAATTTAGCTCCTAGCTCAGTATCCGCAAACTCTATATCAGCAATAAAATATTCACTTTCGTTCGAGATAGTAGAATCATTATTTTCACGAGCGGCCAATTGCTGAAATTCACGCTCTGGCTTAGCTTTCTGAGAAAAATAGAAATCCATCACCAATTTGAGAGACTGGAATGCAACTACCCATTTCTTTGAATCATCCTGATTTTTAATGTTATGCGGTAAATCTGGGATTGATTCACCGTTTTTGTTGTATTGAGAGTCAAAAAAAGACTTATAAGCCCCGTCGCCTACTTTCTCCAACTTGAGGATGTTTCCGCCTCGATAGTAGATATTTACGTAATCCTTTCGAATGGAAAGTAGGAGCGTATGATCTTTTCTTACACGATCTAAAATCGGGTGGAGCAAGCCATCAGTGTTTGTCAAATCATCCATAAACTTCTTACTCAGTGTCTTCATTTGAACCTCCTGTTATTTCAAGTTATAGCATCGTGCCACTTCATGCGACGTCACTTATTAGATTTCAAACTCAATGTTGTCATGTAACATGACAACATTGTTAAACAACGCACTAAAAGATTCCCCACACTCCGTATGCACCGGCACCAGCATCTTCGGCTTCAACTCCCCAGCAAACTTCTTCAAATCCTCAACCGTCGCATGTCCGCTGGTATGGGCATACACAAAGTTTACCTGTGCATCATCTTGATACCCGGCAATGGCCTCCGCTCCGTAATAATCCTCGTCTGAGTACGACAAATAGCCAAGCCATTGCGAGTAAATGACATTAACCGGCTTAATGGCTTTGTACAAGTCGATTATCTTGTAATGAGACATCTTGCCAAAAAACAGGTAATTATCCGGATTTGCCTGAAGCTCTTCTTTGTGAACCCGCTGCTGATAGATTCTTTTGCGGAAATCCCCAAAAAACTCTGGATGCTCTTTCAACTTGTTATCCTGACTGTATGAAGTATAGACCTTGACCAGTTCCCACTCCATGCTCGGTATGTTGCAGGAAACCAGCTTGAGTTGTTCCAGAACCCAAGCGGTATAGATATCGATAACCAGGGTCTTGCCTGCCCGCTTGCAGGCTCGGAACGCTGAAACAATCCGGTCTATGTTCTGAGACGACGAAAGGAGAAACGTGATATTTTCCTGCTTCTTGATGGTCTCGAAAATCTTTTGTTCAACATCGGATTCTGTTGGGAATTTGTCATTGTCCCGCTGCATCATGGTTCCTTCCATGAAGAGCAGATCGATATCCTTCGGCGGGTTTTGAATCATCTTGTCGAAAAGGATTGATTTCCTTCCATGTGCCCGGAAATCACCGCTGTAGAAAACTCTCTTCCCGTCTGCCTCAATCAGGAAACCGTAGGCATCCACAGCGGAATGGTCAACAAGATAGGGTGTCACGGTAAAGTCACCCACTGCAAACGGCTCCCAACTATTGAAGTGATGAAAGTTGTTTGCGTGAAGCGGTTTGTTTATTAGTGTCCTGGTTGCGTCAATAAGCTTTTTACCCAACGCTCCAATATACACAGTAATTTTAGGATCAAGAGTATCAATCAGCCCAAAATGATCCTGATGTGGATGGCTGATTAATACTGCATCTGCCTTCAATATTGAGATGTCGATATTTTTACTGTCTTTGCTTAAGGGAAGTCCGAGATCAAGTAAAATGGTTGTGTGTTCGGTGGAAAGTTGAATGCAGGTACCGCCGATTTCGCTGGCTCCGCGATGAATAAGTACCTTCATATTTTCTCCTTTGTTTATCTTCAAAAGTTGAGACGCAGTCTATGACGGTTTCATTCCAAATGCCTTGTTAAGTTCGTAAACTTGTTTTTCCGATAATTCAGGTTTATTCATAGCCCAAAAACCTCTCAAAATTGAAATGCTATCCCTATATATTCAGTTGAGGGCAGTTTGAATTTACCTTTTTTTGCAATTTTAATATTATAAATCACCAATGCGAGTAAGACCCCGTAATAACGATATATATTTTTACGACATTTTGCGAATTATTAGATAATGTGTCGATTACTTCTATTTTATGTATAACACAAGTATGTGACATAATAAGTCATTCGGTACTAATAATTTATCATTCTACTTTCAGATCAAATTTTTCATTCCTTGCACTAATTCCTTATATGTTGCAGATAGCGTCAATCCAGCAGCATTTCCTGAATAACATCCTTCACCCTGCAGATATGGCGCTGATCCAGCTTGCCAAACACTTTTACCAATCGCTCACGGTCAACAGTCCGGATCTGGTCGTGAACAATCCATGCAGGTTTCTCTTGAAAACGAAGTGTCACCCTACTGGGATAGTCATGGGATTTGTTTGTCATCGTGGCGATCATGATTGTCCTAAGATGGCGGTTCATTTCATCCGGCGAGACAACCAAACAGGGGCGGGTCTTTCTGAGTTCGTGTCCTACGGTGGGATCCAGATTGATAAGGTAGATGCGGTACTGTTTTATTTCCTTTCCCACTCCACCAGATCAAGCACTTCATCGATTAACGTCACGTCATCCCCATTCGCATGCATTGCGGCAAACGAATCTTACCACCCGTCGCGAGGCGTACGGATGATGGGACGGATGATGATCTCGTCCTTGCCGGGAAAGATCTCTACCTCATCCTGGATATTATACTGACGCAGAAGCGTCGCGGGTATGCGAATTCCCTTTGAATTGCCGATCGAAACAAGTTGAGCGTTCATTTGAGGCCTCACTGATGAGTTTACAATGTAATTACAAAGCAGCGAGGTATTAGGAGAAGTGTCAAGTAAAATGTACTGCAGCCCCCGCTGCAGGCAATGAATCGTAATTACATGAGCCGGGATGAACCGCACCTACCCTATATCGAAACCATCCCTGAGCATGCGCATTATCTCGATCTGGCGGTTGAAAAGATACTTTGCGATATGCTTTTCCGATGCCTTGTCCGATGTGAAACCGAATATGAAGCGTGGCAGCGAACCATCTTCCAGCGCGGTGATGAACCTGGCCGGCACCATGATATTACAGGACGTGTTGATGTTATCGGCATCCGGCAACTGGAATGACAGTCTCCCGTCACCCCAGGTATCTATGTCAACCGTATGATCGACCACCATGATGGTTCCCGCCGTGGACAGTTCGATCAGCTCGCCCCTTACCTTGCCTTCCGGCGTCAGGTACTGGGCATCGATCGGCGGATGGACCCTGAGGCGGATATGGTTCCTGCGTTCGGCGCCGATCTCCACATAGCAGGGGTGATACAGGGATACTTTTTTTTCCCTGATGTTCACCTGGCGGGCCTTCACGACCAAATCGTGCTTGAATATCCTGCTGCGGATGAAAGTGTAGTTGTCATCGGAAATGGCCACCGCCTGACGAGGATTGACCTCCAGCTCCAGCTCATCCCTGCCGACACCGGTGACCGTGGCATTGAACGAGAGCGGCATCCCCTTGTAGTAGTTGATCAGCTGCACTTCCAGTCGGGGATCTTTCCTGAGTGCGGTTTTGAAGGCCGCCATGATATCGATCTGGTCTTCGGACAATGTCTTTTGAATGCAGGTTTTGTAAAGATGTGTGTATTTCATCCGTATCCCCCGTGTTTATGCCGCCGCCAACCGGGTCAGGCATGCGACCGTATCAGTCGTTCATACCAGAGATCAGCCGGCATTTCCACATGATAAACAGACGATTATGTACACATCACACTACATATGAACCGACTGGATTCCGGAATGCAAAAAAGCCCCGTTTCCGGAAACGGAAGCGGGGCTTTTGATTCTGCGAACATGTGCAGTCAATTTACTTCCTGGACTTCCTGGTAGCCGGCTTTTCAGCTGTTTTCTCAACGTTCCTGCCGGCAGCCGCCATCGCTTCCAGCATCGCCTCGCCCATCCTGGTCGGACTGGTGGAGACGACCACGCCGCACTCCTGCAGGGTGCGGATCTTGTCCTCGGCCTTGCCCTTGCCGCCGGTGATGATCGCACCCGCATGCCCCATGCGCTTGCCCGGAGGAGCGGTTACTCCTGCAATGAAGGCCGCCACCGGCTTTTTCATATTCTTCCTGATCCACTCGGCCGCCGCCTCTTCAGCTCCGCCGCCGATCTCGCCGATCATGAAGACTCCTTCGGTCTCGGGATCCTGGTTAAAGAGCGTCAGCACGTCGATGAAGTTCATGCCGATGATCGGGTCACCGCCGATACCGACACAGGTGGACTGCCCCAAACCGACATCGGTCAACTGCTTGACCGCCTCGTAGGTCAGCGTGCCGCTGCGCGAGACAACGCCGATCTTGCCTTTTTTATGGATATGGCCGGGCATGATGCCGACCTTGCATTCGCCGGGAGTGATCACACCGGGGCAGTTGGGGCCGACCAGCCTGGTCTTGCTCCCCTGCAGCACCGCCTTGACCGGCACCATGTCGCGCACCGGGATGCCCTCGGTGATGCAGACCGCCAGTTCGATGCCGGCGTCAGCCGCCTCCAGGATCGCGTCAGCCGCGCCGGGAGGAGGTACGAAGATCATCGAAACGTTGGCATGGGTGTACTTGACCGCCTCGGCCACGGTGTTGAAAACCGGGATGCCCTCGATGTGGATGCCGCCTTTGCCGGGTGTAACGCCGGCCACGATGTTGGCGCCGTATTCACGGCATTGCTGGGTATGGAACAGGCCGCTCCGGCCGGTGATGCCCTGCACCAGTATTTTCGAATTTTTATTGAGCAGTATTGACATAATGCCGTCTCCATTTTGTCTGTTTTCTGTAGGGGCAAATCTATCTGTTTGCCCATGACCGGCGGCCTCGGGGGCCGCGCTGGCATGGTCTATCCCAGCATCTTCACGATCCGCGCCGCCGCGTCACCAAGGTTGTCGCCAACCTGAACATTCAGGCCGGATTCGCGCAGCAGTTTCTTGCCCTCTTCGACCTTGCTGCCATCCATGCGGACCACGATCGGAAGCGTACAGTTGACCTCGCCGGCCGCTTCGATGATGCCGTGCGCAATCACGTCGCAGCGCATGATGCCGCCGAAGATGTTGACGAATACCCCCTTGACGTCATGGTCCTGGAGGATGATCCGGAATGCCTCGGCCACCTTTTCGCGTGTGGCTCCGCCCCCGACATCCAGGAAGTTGGCGGGTTCGCCGCCGCACTCCTTGAGAACGTCCAGGGTGGCCATGGCCAGTCCGGCGCCGTTGACCAGGCAGCCGATCGAACCGGTCAGCTTGATGTAGGCCAGGTCGTATTTGCCGGCGGTAATTTCCAGCGGGTCCAGCTGGGAATAGTCCATCATGTCCGGGTATTCACGGTGACGGTAGACCGCATTGTCGTCGAAGGTGATCTTGGCGTCCATCGCCATCAGCCAGCCGGCCTTGGTGACCACCAGCGGATTGATTTCGACCAGGGCGCAGTCCTTTTCCTGGCAGGCGCGGTACAGGTTCATCAGCAGTTCGACACAGTCCTCGCAGACCGAGCCGGACAGCCCCAGCGCCAGGGAAATCTTGCGGGCCTGGTAAGGGCGCAGGCCGGTGAAGGGATCGATCTGAAGCGTATGGATCTTTTCCGGGCTCTTGTTGGCCACCTCCTCGATGTCCATGCCCCCCTCGGCCGATGCGATCAGGATGTAGCGCGAGGTTTCGCGGTCAAGCGTGATCGAAAGGTAGAATTCCCTGGCGATCTCGACCGCCTCCTCCACCAGGATACGACGGACCTTCAAACCTTCCGGACCGGTCTGATTGGTGACCAGCGTACGGCCGAACAGTTCCTTGCCGTATTCCATCGCCTGTTCCGGGTAGTGCACCAGCTTGACCCCGCCCGCCTTGCCACGCCCGCCGGCATAGATCTGGGCCTTGACCACACAGCGCCCCCCCATCATCTTGGCAGCCCGCTCAACCTGGTCGGAGGTCAGCGCCACCCTTCCGCGTGGAATCGGGATGCCGTAACTGCTCAGAATTTCCTTGGCCTGATACTCATGAATGTTCATGCTGTACGCTCCATCGGATAAATTTTGGGAATTATAGCAGGAAAAAACGTGTATACAAGCGGTATTTACTGGAAGTGAACGTATTTATTATGGCTAAATAGTTGTATGACCAAATTACATCTTTTTCTTGCGATTAATCTCCGCTTCCGAGGCTCTCAGATAGATCGGCAGCAGCAGCGCTGGGGCCACCGACTCACCGCGGAGGCAGGCCTCCAGCGCCAGCATGGCGCCATTGGCCGCATGGGAAACATGTAGCTGGAAGGGTGCGATCATGCCCCTGCCGGCGATGCGTTCCAGCATCAGATCGGAATAACGCTGGGCGCCGTCTCCGGCAAATATAACCGGCTGATCGGTGGAGGAGAGGATCAGATCAAGCAGGTCGGCCGGCGGCAGCACACGGTCTTCTATGATCGGAACCGGCGTGGAGGATGAGCAGTCGTAAAGCCCGGCATAAACTTCACTCTTGCGGGCATCCAGTACCGGGCAGACCGGATATGGCGAGAGTGAAAAGTTCATTGCCAGCAGTGCCAGCGACGAGTATCCGACGCACGGCTTGCCGGTGGCCAGCGCCAGTCCCTGGATGGTCGCCAGCCCGCCCCTTACCCCGGTAAAGGATCCCGGACCGAGGGAGGCGGCGAACAGGTCGATCCCGTCTATCTCTATTCCTGCCAGCGCCACAAGTCTTTCGATCTCCGGCATCAGCCTGGCCGACAGGGTGCGGTCGGTGCTGAAAACAGCTTCCGCCAGAACTCTATGGCCGCATGCGATCGCTGCGCTGGCCATGGAGGTGGAAGTGTCGATCGCCAGTATCTTCAGATTCGAGACATCGTCACGGGAATCCGGATCATGTCCGCTGTTTTGCGCTGCTGTCATTTTCTCTCCTGTCATGTATTAAAAAAGAACAGCGGTGGTTCTCAGATCACGCCCTGCTCCTTGACTTCTGCCTTTAGCCAGGCATACAGCACCGGCGCGGCCACCAGCCCGGCTATCCCGAAAGCCGATTCCAGAAGCAGCATGGCGCTCAGAAGTTCCCAGGCGGTGGCCTGGACTTCGTTGCCGACGATCCTGGCGTTCATGAAATATTCCGCCTTGTGTATCAGCACCAGAAAGACCAGCGAAGCGACGCCGACCATGGGAGACACCCCCAGGCTGATCACTACGATGAAGGTATTGGAGACCAGGTTACCTACAACCGGCAGCATGCCGACGGCAAAAGTAAGCAACACCAGGATCGACGCCATCGGCAGATGAACCCCGAAGAGCGGCAGCAGCACCAGCAGGTATATCGCCGTAAATGCGGTGTTGAGCGAAGATATTTTGACCTGGGCCAGCACAACCTTGTCGAATGCGATCACCAGCGACCTCAATCTGGTGCGCAAGGCCGCCGTGAGCGGCGGCAGTTCGTGATGTTCCCGGAAGTGGTGGACCGCCGCCATTCCGCCCACGACCATTCCCAGCAGGACATGGGCGAACACCTTCAGGCTGCCGAAGCCTACCACCGATATTTTCTGGACATGTTCGCTCAGAATCTCGGCCAGCTGCTGCCGCAGACCTTCGATCGTCGTCGGCAGTACATCTGCTACCGACGGCGGTAGTGTTCGCCGCAGGGTCCCAAGCGTTTCCACTACCGTAGTCAGCAGCGCGCCAATACCCTGGCTGCTGCCGATAAACGACCAGACCGCGGCGCCTACCCCGGTCATGCAGGTCATGACACAGAGCACAACCACTCCCAGAGCAACCTGGCGGGCAACCCGGTTCATATTTTTCGGCAAGTGCCGTGACAGCTTGAGCGTCAGCACATACACGGTGAGTCCGGCAAATACCGCCGGAACCAGGTGAAAACGCAGTACGAAGAAAACCGCTGCGCTGGCTAGCAGATAACTGGTCATGACGGGTGACGGCATTTTGTCTCCTGTTGCTGAATTCAAACGTTTGGTGCAGGCTGATCTGAGTATTGCGAAAACAGCTCAGGAATCAGCGCCCACCCTGCCATTTTTCATAGAATACGGTTTCTTCCAGCGGCTTGCGCGGAGTACCTCCAACTGGCTCGCAAAGCGGGTACCCGAGCGGGAAAAGACCGACAATGCTGATGTAGGCCGGAATATCCAACAGGTCGGCCAGCGGTTTTTCCTCGAAAATGCTGACGAAGACACTGCCAAGCCCCAGGTCATGCGCCGCCAGCATCAGGTTCTCAGCAGCCAGCCCCACATCGGTCATGTAATACTGCTGACCGCGAATGTCGCCGGACTGGTTGGGCAGGGCACAGGCCACGATCACCAGCGGCGCTTCGGCCAGCGCGACCTGGGAAGGATTGGTCTTGTACCCCCTGGCCGCAAAAAACGAGTCAACATAGGAAAGTTCGCTGATCCGTCGTTTGGTGGCAGCATCCCTGACCACCACGTATCTGACGCATTGGAGATTGGCCCATGATGGCGCAAGGCATGCGGCTTCCAGTACAGCACGGAGTTTTTCTTCTTCGACAGGCCGGTCTGCATACCTGCGCACACTATGCCTGTTCCTGATCGCTTCGAGGGTATTCATGACATTCCACCTTCCGTTGAGATACAGTCAGCTCCAGCATATCACAGTCTGCAAAAAAATCGCCACACCATGCCAAAGCAAGAAACCCTGTCATTGATGCGGCGATTGAAGATCGTAGCGGTATGTCGGATAAGGTTACGCTATCCCTGACGACTCACAAAGTAGCGGATAATATCGTTGTAGAACGCCATCACCATCAAACCCAGGAGCAATACCATTCCGATCTGCTGGGCGTATTCGCGCACTTTCTGCGGCACGGGGCGACGGAAGACCAGCTCCATGAAGTAAAACAACAGGTGTCCACCATCAAGCACAGGCACCGGCAGGAGATTCAGCACCCCCAGGTTGATTGACAGAAGCGCCATGAAAGCCAGAAAGCTGGCGCCCCCGGCCGAAGCCTGCTCACCCGCCATCTTGGCGATCATGATCGGCCCGCCGACACTGTCCATCGGCACCACCCTCTGCACCATCTTGACCAGGGACATGATGGTTATATCGATCACTTTCCAGGTCTGTTCGGTCCCCTTGATCACGGCCTGGAAAGGATTGTAGTATTCCGTCACGACCTCTCCGGCCGATGCGACACCGATTGCGTAGCCATTGACCTTCTCGCCGAAAAGGTTCTTCGAAATCCTGGGTTCCGGAGTCATTGTAAAGTCGACCGATTTCTCACCCCGTTTGACCGAGACGGTCAGCGGCTGCCCTTTGCTGGCCGCAATCCCCTCGGCAATTTCCTCCCAGCGAGCGATCGACTTGCCGTTTATGGACGATATCACATCGTCCTTGAGCACACCTGCCCTGGCGGCGGGCTTGTCCTTGAGTACCTCGCCTATTTTGGCGGTCACTGTCGGAACCCCCATCATGCAGAGCACGATGAATATCATCCAGGCAAAAATCAGATTGAATACGGGACCGGCCATAACTATGGCAATCCGCGCCAGGACCGGTTTGTGAGCAAAGGAGCGTGATTTTTCCTCTTCGGTCAGTTCACGCTGAACCGGCTCGGATGCCGCTTCCGACCCGGCCTCTTCATCTTCGGGAGGATGATGCGACTCTCCCCCCTCGATAAAGCCACCCTCGCCGAACATCTTGACATACCCCCCCAGCGGAAAGGCGGACAGCAGATACTCGGTCTCGCCGATCTTTTTGCCGATCAGCTTGGGGCCGAAACCCAGCGAGAATTTTTCCACGCTGACACCCAGCATCTTGGCAAACAGGAAGTGGCCGAGTTCATGAACGAAGATCAGTACTCCCAGAACTATGATCGCATATACCACCATCATATCAATGCACCATTTCCCGGCAGATTTCGCGGGCGGTTTCCCTGCTCCACATATCAGCCTTAAGGACCTCATCAATCGAGACAAGTTTATGCGCGCAATGGGCATTCATGGTCCGTTCGATGGTCTCGGCGATCTGGACGAATCCTATGCGGCCGTCCAGAAACGCGTCAACTGCAATTTCGTTGGCCGCGTTCATCACCGCCGGCATGCTTTCACCTTCACTGATGGCACGGTAGGCCAGCCCGAGGCAGGGGAACTTGTCCAGGTCCGGCTTGAAAAAGGTCAGCCCGGAAAAAGTGGTCAGATCGAGCGGCTTGACACCGGTAGCGACCCGTTCCGGATACGAGAGCGCGTAGGCGATCGGCGCCTTCATGTCGGGCGTCCCGAGCTGGGCGATTACACAGCCGTCAACGTATTCTACCATCGAGTGGATGATACTCTGGGGGTGGATATTGACCTCGATCTTCTCGACTCCAGTATCAAACAGCCAGCGAGCTTCAAGCACCTCCAGCCCCTTGTTCATCATCGTGGCCGAGTCGATCGTGATCTTCTTGCCCATGCTCCAGTTGGGGTGATTGAGCGCATCACGCACCGTAACCTTCTTCAACTGTTCAGCCGGTGTATTCAAAAACGGTCCGCCTGAAGCGGTCAAGATAATCTTCTCGATATCGGTGCTGCGATGCCCCTCTATCGACTGGAATACGGCGCTGTGCTCACTGTCAACCGGGTAAAGGCGCACACCGTATTCTGCCACCATATCCATGAAAAGATGACCGGCTGTGACCAGCGTTTCCTTGTTGGCCAAGGCGATATCCTTGCCGGCCCGTATCGCGGCGGCCGTGGGCACCAGTCCGGCAGCGCCGACGATAGCGGCCACAACCATCTCGGTCTCGTCAGCGGTAGCAGCGGCGATCAACCCTTCCACGCCACCCAGAATGGCCACATCAAGTCCGCTGCACATCTCTTTCAGACGGGCGACATCGTCACCTGACGCAACCACCGCGATCCGGGGCGAGAAAGCCCTGATCTGGCGCGCGAACAGTTCCAGGTTCTTGCCGGCGGTCATCGCTACCACCCGGAAGCGGTCAGGATGAGCCGAAACAATTTCCAGGGTACTCACACCGATCGAACCGGTTGAGCCGAGGATGGTAATATTCTTCATGAGCTATCCCTTGAAAAAATAGATGGTGTAGTAATAGGTGGCCGGAGCTGCGAAGAGGATACTGTCCAGGCGGTCCAGCACTCCGCCGTGCCCGGGAAATATGGTTCCGGAGTCCTTGACGCCGAAGCTGCGCTTGAGCAGAGACTCGAACAGGTCGCCGGTCTGTCCCAGAGCGCCGATTACAAGCGCCGTGGCAAAAGCATCCACCAGCGTCAACTGCGGAAAGAAAGTGAACCTGGCCAGAAGTGTACCACAGATGCTTCCGGCCAGACCGCCCAGCGCACCCTCGACACTCTTCTTGGGACTGACCAGCGGATAGAGCCTGGTCTTGCCGAAGGCACTGCCTGTATAATAGGCGGCCGAGTCGTTGGTCATCACAATCAGCATGATCACAAGCAGCCACTGCACACCATAAGGCGTCTGGCGCAGCTGAACAAGGTGCATCAGCAGAAACGGTATGTAGATGAAGCCCAGCGCCGCGTACGATACTTCCCGGGCGGCATCGGCGATATTGCGGATACGGAACAGGAACAACAGCGCAAACAGCAGAAACAAAAGCCCCACAGCGCTAAGGGCGACATGGTTGCCAGAGGCAAAGGGGGTGAACAACAGCGCCGCTCCGGCGAGCGCAGCCAGCCTGGATTCGAGGATTCTGTCGGGCATGGCCATACGATAGAACTCGGTGATGCCGATACAGGCAAACACGGCCAGAAGAATTGCGAAAAGCAGCGCGCCCCCCTTCACTATAATCAGGATCACAACCGGCAGCAGTATCAGAGCTGTTATCAGGCGTTTGATAGGCCGCCCCTTTGCATGATCTGGCCACTGGTTTTGCCGAAACGGCGCTCACGGGACTGGAAATCGGCCAGCGCCTTGTGCAGTTCGTTAATGGTAAAGTCGGGCCAGTTGGTTTCCGTGAAGTAAAGTTCGGTGTAGGCCAGCTGCCACAGCAGAAAATTGCTGATACGCATCTCGCCGCTGGTGCGGATCAGAAAATCCGGATCGGGCAGGCCGCCGGTGTCCAGATAAGTGCCGAATAATTCGGTCGTGATATTCTCCGGGGCCACTTTTCCGGCCAGCACATCCCTTGCCATCCTGGAGGCAGCGGCGCTCAACTCCTGACGGCCTCCGTAGGATAGCGCCAGGGTCAGTACCATGCCGGTATTACCCGCGGTCTGATTGATGGCGCTGTCGAGGGTTTCATTTACATCGTCCGGCAGGTCGCTGCGATTGCCGATCACGTTGTAGCGGATGTTCTTGCGCATCATGCGCGCAGTTTCCTGGCGGATATATTTCTTCAGCAGGGTCATCAGCGCCCGCACTTCCAGAGCCGGCCGGGACCAGTTTTCAGAAGAGAAGGCAAACAGGGTCAGGTATTTGATCCCCATCAGTGAAGCCTGCTCGACCACCATCTTGACCGTCTCGGCGCCACGCTGGTGGCCGACTATGCGCTTGAGCATGCGCTGTTGCGCCCAGCGGCCGTTACCGTCCATGATGACCGCCAGGTGAACTGGCAGCTTGTCGGGATCAAGCAATTCCATCAAACTTCCATGACCTCTTTTTCCTTATGGACAACAGCCTCGTCGATCTTGGCCTCAAAACTCTTGGTGACTTCCTGCACGTCCTTTTCGAGTTTTTTCAGCTCGTCCTCGGTGACAGCCTTGTCCTTTTCGAGCTTTTTCAGCTTGTCGATCGCGTCACGCCGGATATTCCTGAGGGCGATCTTGTCATCCTCGGCCTTTTTCTTGAGATCCTTGACAATCTCCTTGCGCCGCTCCTCGGTCAGGGGGGGCAGATTCAGGCGGATGGTCTTGCCGTCATTGGAAGGGGTCAGGCCGAT
>JAWDJY010000087.1:0-16051 GCA_032469775.1 Geobacteraceae bacterium
TGGCGGTGATCATTGCTGTTGTGAATGTTGCGGCTGTTATGGCTCTCATGACTGTTCTCCCTTCCTGCTTCAACTGTTTCCGTCTTCTGATTCTTACTAAAGCATCGAGCGTGCCAAATAATTTGAAAATTGTAACAATATTCGTAACGCATCGATAATACAGGTATATGTGTTGAAGATCTTAGTGTTCTTGACCATACTCCTCCGGAAACAGATGGTTCGATGTATATAAGGTCTATACAGTTGCTGACAACTGTTCATGGCCTAATCAATTGATAACATACTGATTATACACGATTATACATTGGCTTGAACAAATGTTACGCTGTACATGAAAAATATACAATGCATGGTTCTGGTGTATAGTCGCCTGAATTGAACAAAAGAATTGAATTTTATATCATACAGAACCCTGACTTTTAATCAGGTGTCCTGTTGTTTCATGAGATAGGGAATTGAATATTTCCATAAACCCTGTAAACTCTTAAAAGAAATAATAAATAGATTTTATCGGGCAAATGTCTGATCAATAAGGAAATGTGTGATGATAAAAACAAAATATGACACCAACAAGAAAGTTGATTTCAAGAGTAAATTGATTGAATCTCTTGTGAATATGGAGAGTGCGCATTCACCCTTCGAAAATGCAATCAGAAAGAAAGAAGTTCCGCTGTGCGATTCTTTCGTAAAATCAGGACGATTGTCGCCGATTACGTTTACTGGCAGTTCAAGAGTCATCGCACCCAATCATGAAATCGCCGCTTCATTCCCAAATTCGATTGCTGCATCAAAAAACCTGGTTTTAACGGCTGGAGATACTGTTGCCGCAGTTGCAACCGGTAAAAGGGTTGCCGTGATGTTTTCGGGTGGTCCGGCAGCAGGAGGGCATAACGTAGTGGCCGGATTGAAGGATGTATTGGGACCTGCAAATATCCTGCTGGGAATAAAGTCAGGGCCAAAAGGCCTGTTGAAAGGCCACCTGTTCGAAATTATGGACGACAACGTTCGTGAAATCATGAATACCGGCGGTTTTAACCTGTTGGGCACCGACAGGACCAAAATAGAAAAACCGGAAGACATTGAAAAAGTAAAAACGGTCTGCCGCGAGCAGAATATTGATGCGATTGTAGTTATCGGTGGTGATGACTCAAACACCAATGCCGCCTTGCTGGCAGAGAAGCTCTATGATGATGTAAAATATGACGGCAGCGGTGTCCAGGTTATCGGCGTACCAAAGACTATTGACGGCGATCTGCAGCTTGGTGATGAACTGCCGATTTCCTTCGGATTCGATACTGCTACCAAAATATACTCCGAGCAGGTTGGCAATATTCTGCGCGACAGCTCCTCCTCTTTGAAGTACTGGCATTTTATACGACTGATGGGACGCTCCGCCTCGCATGTGACACTTGAAGTCGCCTTGCAGACGCATCCGACGATAGCCTTGATTTCCGAAGAGGTTCGCGAACGGAATATAACCCTGACTGAAATAGTCGATTCAATCGCAGAGACCGTAATCTTGCGCGCCAGAAATGGCATCAATTACGGGGTCGTGCTCGTTCCGGAAGGACTGATCGAGTTTATCCCCGGTTTTACAACCATGATTGATGATCTGAATGACAAGATGGCTCAGTTCAGGGATGAACTGCACTGTAAGAGCGTCAGGGATCAGCTGCTTTTGATGTATTCGAAGCTGACCCAGTCTCATGGGGAGTTGCTTGAATCACTGCCCGATGCTATAAAATTCAAGCTGATGGATGATCGTGACGAACATGGCAACCTGCCGGTTTCAAAGATAGAAACCGAGACTATGTTGAGTGGTGCGGTAAAGGCCAGAATCAATGAACTTGACGGCAGTATCAAATTCGCGACGCTGAATCATTTTTTCGGTTATGAGGCACGCTGCGGTGCAGCAACTGTATTTGATTCGTCCTATACCTATAATCTGGGAGCTACTGCCGGTTCATTGATTCTGGATGGTCGCACCGGTTACATGGCCAGTCTGACAGACCTGGACAAGGGCGCCAGGCCGCTTGGAATTCCGATTGCCAGCCTGTTGGATATCGAGATACGCAAAGGAAAGCCGGCCCAGGTAATTGAAAAGGCACTGGTCAAACTGGATTCTCCGGCATTTACCTACTTTGAATCCAGGAGAAAGCTCTGGGCTGAAAAAGACCTATCCAACTCACCCGGACCGATACAATTCTGGGGGCCAACCTCCATGCAAATGCCGAAAACAGTGGCTCTAAACAGGGGTTATAAATCATTGGATTTCAGGTTCAGCGGCAAACAACACGTCTGATCTACTGCCATTCATAAATAACAAACCCCGCCCCCACGGTGTCTCACAATGTCCTGATAAGTGTCATTATGTGTCAATTTGATTCATGTTGATCGATGATGTTCTGGCGCCATGCTCAATTTCGCAAACAGTTAAGAGTGCATGTTTATTAACCTGGCCAGTCTCTCCAGTTCCCTGCCCTGCCCCTTTTCCTGAATCAGGGTGTTCGCGATAATCATTCCCCCTCAAGCTGCTCCGCCAGCAACTCCATGGTGTGCCGCACCCTGATCGACGAACCTTCCTGGTCCAGGCCACCCCTGATCTGCATCACGCAGCCGGGACAATCCATTGCCACCAGCGGGGCGCCGGTCTCCCTGATATTGTGCAGCTTGCGTTTAAGGATCGGACCGGATATCTCCGGCAGCTTGATCGAGTAGGAACCGCCCATGCCGCAGCACATGTCACATTCGAACATCTCGGCCAACTCGTAACCGGCCATATTCAGGAGCTCGCGTGGCTGTTCCGATACCTTCAGGGTGCGCTTCAGATGACAGGAATCATGATAAGTTACCTTGCCCAGCTTTTGCCCATCCTTAAGCGACAGTCGTCCCTGATCGACCAGTTTCCTGGCCAGGGTCGAGAAGTCGACGGTCTTGGCTGCAAGTTCCCGCGCCTTTGGAATCCACTCTGACTGCCCCAGGCTTTCAAAGGTGCTGATGAATTCATGGTCAAGCGCCACGGTGCAGGTAGGACATGCCGAAACTACGTACTGTACATCCTCGTCCAGCAGGGCCTTGATGTTGTCAACCGCGTTGCCTGCTGCGACTTCGTAGGCGCCGCTGTAGCGGGCCGGCGCTCCGCAGCAGGTCTGGTCTTGCGGGAAGATCACCTCGATGCCGGCCTTGTTGAGAATCCTGACCAGCGATTCCCCCATCTCGGGATAGGCGAAATCGATCAGGCAACCGGCGTAGAAGGCGGCTTTCTCTTTTAATCCTGGCTGTTTGATGTTCTTGAAGCGGTCTCGGAACGGTTCACCGGCAATGGCCGGCAGGCTGCGCCCATCGGTCAGGTCGGCCAGGAACATCGGCAGATGGCGGACGAACCTGCCGGAGGTGAAAGGCTTGCCGGCCAGCGATGCAGCCCGCAGCATGCCGTGAAAGAGGTGGCGGTTGTTGACCACGCTGTAGATCGCCTTCTGCATTAACGGCAGACCCTGATCCTTGACCAGTCGTCGTCTGATCTCCATGATCAGTTCGGGTATGTCGATCTTTCCCGGACAGACGTCCTTGCAGGCTCCGCACTGGATGCAGAGCCCCTGGATATCCTCGGATTTTTTAAGTTCATCGAACCAGGCGGTCAGGATCGTGCCGATGCCTCCGGTATAGACCTTGCCGAACACATGTCCTCCCACCAGGCGGAAGATCGGGCAGACATTCAGGCAGGAGGCGCAACGGATGCATTGCAGGGCCTGTTTGAACTTGGGATCGGCCGCCATCTCGCTGCGGCGGTTGTCCATTAGGATGATGTGCAGATCCTTCAGCGAACCGTCCGGATTGGGGGTCGGTCCGGTGATGATCGAGACGTAGCTGGTCAATAGCTGGGCTGTGGCGCTTCGCGGAAGCGCCTTCAGGATCGGGGCGATATCGGTGTAGCTGGCGACCAGCTTTTCGATCCCGACCAGCGCGACGTGAATTTTTGGCAGTGAAGTCACGAGGCGGGCGTTGCCCTCGTTGGTCATCAGCACGATGCTGCCGGTTTCGGCTACGGCGATGTTGCCCCCGGAGATACCCATGTCGGCCTCCAGGAACATCGGCCGCAAGCGCTCGCGGGCCACCTTGACCAGCCTGGGGATGTCGGAGGTCAGGCGCTCGTCAACCTCCTTGCTGAACAGGTCGGAGACCTCCTCCTTGGTCATGTGGATGGCCGGCATCACCATATGAGAGGGTGTCTGTCCGGCCAGCTGGATGATCCATTCACCCAGGTCGGTCTCTCCCACAGAAATGCCGGCCTTTTCCAGAAAGGGGTTGAGGTGGATCTCCTCGGTGGCCATCGACTTGGATTTGACGATATTCCTGACACCGTTGTCACGGGCCACTTTCAGGATGTATTCCCTGACCCTGGCCGGGTCACTGGTCCTGAAAACCTTGGCTCCACGAGCCTCGGCATTCCGGGCGAACTGTTCCGAAAGTTGATCCAGGTGCGATGCGGCATAGGATTTAAGATCGGCGATCCGGCCGCGCAGCTCTTCGAAGTCGATCCCTTCATAGGCCTTGGCGCGGTTGACCTTGTAGGCCTCGGAAAATTTGCCCAGAGCACCGGTCAGGTTGGCGTTGTTGACGGCCCTGTGGATGGATTCCTTGAATTCGTTTGACATCAGTTGCCACCTCCCAGTTCGTCGCAGAAAACAATTATCAGCCGCTCAGGACCATGCACGCCGATGGTCAGCACCCGTTCGATATCCGCGGTGCGGCTGGGCCCGGTAATCATCGCGATGTAGGCGCAGTCACCCGGATGAATACTGGATAAGAGGGTCGGCATGTCTGGAAGGATGCCGGAGGTAGGAACCAGGGCAATGTGAATCGCGGGTAGTGAAGATACCAGACGTTGTTCGATCGCGCTGGAATCCTGCACCAGCGTCCCTGTATCAGCAAGGGCCCATTGCACCAGGCTTATGCCGAACTTCGCTTCCGCGGCCAGTTTCTGTGTAACGTCGAATTTAAGGCCGGCAACCTCGCTCAGAGATTGCCGGAAGTTTCCATCCAGAAACGCGCAATCGGCCCAGAGTGCATGGTGTTGCGGAGCATCACGCAGCCCCTCTTCTTTTAGAAAAGCGATTATGAATTCCAGCGCTGCCGTCATGGTTTCAAGTCGATGTACTTCCGCGCTGACCCCCTCGGCTCTGGTCTTGAACTGTTCATACATACCATCTTCTCCCTTCATACAATTGACTCCTGATGCGTTCTGAACAGCAATGTACCCGTGATTCAATCGGACCACTGAAAGCTTGCAGTTCAACAACTTTGAAAAAAGGTTTTATTTCTCGAAATAGCACTGATCGTCACTATAGCTGCACTGTGATATTGCAATCTATATGTATACTTGTAATGCCACATTACATATCACACTAGATCAAGTTATATCCGCTTGTCAACAGCGTTTATATGTGCTTTAAAAAAACCCTTGACAGGTTTTTTTAAAAAGGATAATTGGTAATACAAATTTACATAACTTGATTCTATTTCGAAATCGGGTTTGAATTCATGTTTTCTGCAAAAGTATGGTCATTAAAAATTACGGCAAATATGTCTCAAAATTGAAAGGAGAAATCTGATATGCCCTGGATTCAAACCTATACCCCCGCAGGAGGAAGTCTCGGCTTGTCGGCGTTGATCGCCGCAGTCCCTCTGGTAGTCATCTTCGTCTGCCTGGCCGTATTGAAGATGAAGGCGCACAAGGCCGGTCCGCTGGCAGTGGCCTCGGCACTTGCGATCGCAATAGCGGTCTGGGGCATGCCGGCCAAGCTGGCCGGGCTGGCATTCATGCAGGGCGCCGCCTTCGGTCTGTTCCCGGTTTTCTACATAGTGATAACGACCCTGTTCCTATACAACATCACAGTCAAGGGCGGCCAGTTCGAGATCATCCGTGCCTCGCTGGCCGGCGTAACCGGCGACCGTCGCATCCAGGCGCTGCTGATAGCTTTCTGTTTCGGTGCATTTATCGAGGGTGCCGCCGGATTCGGTACTCCGGTTGCCATAGCCGGTGCGACACTGGTCGGACTCGGCTTCCGTCCGCTCTATGCCGCCGGTGTCTGTCTGATTGCCAATACCGCACCGGTTGCCTTCGGCGCCATAGGTATTCCGGTGGTGGCGCTGGCCGGCGTGATGGGATATGGTGATGACGGCATGATGAAGCTATCCACCATGGTCGGTCGCCAGCTGCCGTTCATATCGGTGGTGATCCCGTTCTATGTAATCATGATCATGGTCGGCTGGAAAAAAACCATTGAAGTGCTGCCAGCCATCGTAGTCTGCGGTGTTACCTTCGCCGTTTCCCAGTGGGCAACCGCCAGCTACCTGGGACCGTATCTTCCGGACATCACCGCCTCACTGGCATCGATGGTGGCGCTGGTGGCCCTGCTTCAGGTCTGGCAGCCCAGGGAAAACTATGTCTTTGAACATGAAACGCACAGCGGCTCAAAAGAGCAGCACCATTACACCGTGGCCGAAGTGTTCCGTGCCTGGGCTCCATATCTGGCCCTGACCGTTATGGTGCTTCTGTGGGGCATCCCCTCGATCAAGGCGCAACTCGATAAAAGCAAGGTTGTAATCACCGTGGCTGGACTCGATAACATGATCGTCAAGAAGGTTTCCAAGCCGGAAGACGGGTTGAAGAAGCTTTCAACGGTACAGGCCGAAGTTGACAAGCTCCTGGCCGTGTTGCCTGCGAGTGAACCGAAGCTTGCCGCAGTCGTCACCATGCTGAACGAGTTACGGGCACTCGAAGACAGCTTCGTGGCGGTCGAGCAGGGCTTGCTCGGTAAAGACACTCTGCTTGCGGATGATCGGTATGCCGGATTCAACGCCATCTCGAAAAAGAACGCTGATATCCAGAAGCTGGTCAAGGATGATCTGGAAAAGAACAAGATCGTAGCCAAGGACCAGTTCAAGGCGCTGGGTAAAGCCGTGACCGACCAGGTTCCGGCCAAACTGCCGGCCAAATTCAACTTCAACTTCATGTCCGCCGCCGGCACCGCGATCCTGATTGCGGCCTTCCTGTCGGCCCTGATCTGCGGCGTCGGATTCGGCGACGTTTTCAAAATTGCCGGCAAGACCCTCCATGACATGCGTTTCCCGGCGATAACCGTGGCCTCCGTGCTTGGCCTGGCCTATGTCATGAACGCCTCGGGCATGACCAACTGCCTGGGCCTGGTCTTTACCAAGACAGGCCACTGGTTCCCGTTCATCGCACCGTTCCTGGGCTGGCTGGGTGTTTTCCTGACCGGTTCCGACACCTCCAGCAATGTTCTCTTCGGCGGCCTGCAGAAAGCCACCGCCGAACAGCTGGGATTGAATCCGATCCTGACCGGCGCGGCCAACACCAGCGGCGGTGTCATGGGCAAGATGATCTCTCCGCAATCACTGGCCGTTGCCACCGCAGCCTGCGGCATGGTCGGCGAAGAAGGCACCCTGTTCCGCTTTACACTGAAACACTCGATTTTCCTGACAATCGTGGTAGGTGTGATAGTGTATCTGCAGGCCTATTACCTGCAATGGATGATACCGTAAAAACAGATGTCAATGT
The DNA here is from genome assembly GCA_032469775.1 of Geobacteraceae bacterium. Taxonomy (GTDB): domain Bacteria; phylum Desulfobacterota; class Desulfuromonadia; order Geobacterales; family Pseudopelobacteraceae; genus JACRCG01. Next base: position 7,583 of record JAWDJY010000087.1, read on the forward strand.
AGGGGCGGCCCTTGCGGCCGCCCCAGACTGGGCAACCGCAAGGGATTGCCCCTACAGGAGGCCCCATGGAACCATCATTCATAAAAGAGCTGCAAAACATCGTCGGTGGGCAGTACACGCTGACGGATCGCGAATCCCTGGCGGTCTATGGCTACGATTCCACCCCGGAGATCGAGAGCATACCAGGTGCGGTACTGCTGCCCGGTTCCAGCGAAGAAATAATCCGTATCATGCAGCTCTGCCACGGAGCCGGCGTAACCGTCACTCCTCGCGGATCCGGCACCAATCTGTCGGGCGGATCGCTATCCCACAACAGCGGCATCGTTCTGCAGACCAGCCGTTTGAACCGCATCATCGAGGTTGATGAAGAGAACCTGACCGCCACGGTAGAACCGGGGGTGATCACCAGCGCGCTGCATCGCGAAGTCGAATCACGCGGCCTGTTCTATCCTCCAGACCCCGGCAGCATGAACATCTCCACCATGGGGGGCAACGTGGCCGAGAATTCCGGCGGTCTGCGCGGCCTGAAGTACGGCGTTACCGCCGATTACGTGATGGGGCTGGAAACGGTTCTGGCGGACGGAGAGCTGTTGCGCAGCGGCGGCAAGGTCGTCAAGGACGTGGCCGGTTACAGTCTTAACCCGCTGCTGGTGTCATCGGAAGGGACGCTCGGCTTCTTTACCGGCATCACCGTCAAGCTGATTCCCAGGCCGCAGGGCAAGATCACCATGCTGGCCCACTTTCCGGTGTTGCAGGATGCCGCCCTGGCGGTTTCGGCCATCATCGCCGCCAAGGTGATCCCGGCCACTCTGGAATTCCTGGACAAGGTCACCATCAAGTGCGTCGAGGATTACGCCCACGTCGGACTGCCGCTGGATGTTGACGCGGTGCTTCTGATCGAGGTGGACGGGCATCCGGTGGTAATCGCCGAGGAGGCCGCCGCTGTGGCGGAGATCTGCAGGAAGCATCGCTGTTCCTTCTTCCAGACCGCCAGGGATGCCGACGAAGCCCTCAAACTGGCTGCGGCGCGCCGTACTGCCCTTTCGGCGCTGGCCCGGCTCAAGCCGACCACGATACTGGAGGATGCCACCGTGCCGCGCAGCTGTATCGCCGCGATGCTGAAGGTAATCCAGGATTCGGCAAAGAAGTATGATGTGACGATCGGAACATTCGGCCATGCCGGAGACGGCAACCTGCACCCGACCTGCCTGACCGACGAGCGTGACAAGGACGAAATCAGGCGGGCCCACGCCGCTTTCGGCGAGATCTTCGATGCCGCCATTGCCATGGGCGGCACCATTACCGGCGAACATGGCGTCGGCCTGGCCAAGAAGAAGTACCTGCCCAAGCTGGTGGGCGAATCAGGTATACGGGTCATGCGCGGCATCAAGCAGGCTTTTGACCCCAAGGGAATCCTGAATCCGGGCAAGATTTTCTAGTACGGCTGCGGATTTTTGGAACCTGGCGGCGTTGGCCTGCGGAGTCCGTCTTGCCAGAACCCGAATCTTAGCAGTCGTGAGAATCACATAATCGATTCAATCGTTTTGTGGTGACAAGAGGTATATATGGATTATGTAAAATTGATCAATTGCATGCGCTGCGGGATGTGTCTGCCGGCCTGCCCGACTTACCGGGAAACCTTTCTGGAAACGGCGTCGCCCCGTGGAAGGGTGGCACTGGTGCGCAAGCTGCAGGAAGGTGAGCTGGACCAATCCGAAACACTGCTGGAATACCTTTCACTCTGTCTGGACTGCCAGGCCTGCGCTTCGGCCTGCCCCTGCGGAGTGAATGCCGGCGAACTGGTGGCCGAGTTCACCTGCGAGCGTAAGGAAGGGTCCGAAATGGGCTTCATGGAGGATCTGATCCTGCGCAAGCTGGTGCCGCATCCCGATCGGCTGGAGAGTTCGATGGTTCCGATGCGCATCTATCAGAGGAGCGGACTGCAGAAACTGGTCAGAAAACTAGGCATTCTCAAGATGTTCCCAAGGCCCCTGGAACGTATGGAAGGATTGTTGCCTTCCCTCCCCTCCCGGCCATTGCGCCAGGAAATTCAAGAGGTCACTCCGGCGGTCGGCCAGGAGCGCGGCACAGTCGGTTTCTTTCTCGGCTGCGTGATGAGCCTGATCTTTTCCGACGCCAGCCGTGCCACCATCAAGCTGCTCTCTGCGCTGGGTTACAGGGTCATAACCCCCAGGAATCAGGTCTGCTGCGGGGCACCCAACATGCTGGGTGGCGACATGGCCGGACTGAAAGAGGCCGCCCACACCAACATCGATATCTTCGGCGGTCACGAGGTTGATTTCATCGTCACCGACTGCGGAGGTTGCGGGGCAGAGCTGAAAAAATACGGGCATCATCTTGGTGGCTACGATGCCGCTGAAAGCTTCAGTGGCAAAGTGCGTGACATATCACAGGTGCTGGCGCTGCACGCCGATGAATTACGAGCCAGACTGAAGCCTCTGTCTTTGAAAGTTACCTGGCACGACCCCTGCCACATAGCCCACTGCCAGGGAATCCGCAAGGAACCGCGCGATCTCCTGAAACTTGTACCCGGAATTGATTACCGGGAGCTTGAAGCAGCCGATGCCTGTTGCGGTAGCGCCGGTACCTACAACATAGAACGCCCGGAAATGTCAGATCGTATCCTCAAGCGCAAGCTGGACACTATCAGGTCCAGTGGGGCTGAAGTACTGGTTACCGGCAATCCCGGCTGCCTGCTGCAGCTGAAAAAGGGGCTGGCCGATCATCTGCCCGGAGTCAGGATCATGCACCTGACCGAGGTGCTGGAGCAGAGCATGGGGATGTGACTGCAGGTTGCAAACTTCAAACAGATATAGTAGATAAAGGGGTGCTCTTTTGGGAGACCCCTTTTTTGATTGGATAACCATGAAATTCCAGCCGATAAAACCGAAAAAAGTTTCCAGCCAGATTGCCGACCAGATCCGCTCCTCGATTCTGGCCGGTGAGTTTTCACCCGGCGACAAGTTGCCCCCTGAACGCGAACTGGCGGAGATGTTCGGCGTATCGCGCCCTTCGGTACGCGAAGCGCTGAATGTGCTGGCCTCTTCCGGTCTGGTGATGTCCTACCAGGGGGGAGGCACGGTCGTGATGTCGCTGGTGGAGACCACCGCTGCAAACCCGCTCAGCGAGTTGATCCGTGTCCAGCAGGACCGGGCGCTGGATGTGATTGAGGTACGTAAATGCATGGAATCCTGGACCGCCTTCTATGCGGCCCAACGGGCACTGCCGGAGGATGTCAGGCGCATGGAAGAGATCATCGCCGCCATGGAGCGCAACCTGAACGGGCTGCAGCCATCCGAGGACCTGGATGCCAATCTGCATATCGTGATCGCCAGGGCAACCCATAACATCGTCTGGCTGCATCTGATGCAGAGCCTGTTCGACGCGATGAAGGAATTCCAGCAGGGGGTCTGGCGCGCGGTCTACCTGACCAGCGAGGATCATCACCTGCTGTACCGGCACCATCTGGCCATCTTCGAGGCTATCCGCGATAAAAATGCCGAAGCGGCCCGTCAGGCGATGATGGAGCACCTGACCTTCGCCGAGCAGCGCAGTACCGCCTACGTCTCTAAAAATCTTTCCTGAATCAGTTATTACAATATAAGGATAAGTCGAATGCAGATCGTTCCAACCACAATTCCGGATGTGCTTGTTATCGAACCCAGGGTTTTTGGCGATGAGCGCGGTTTCTTCTTTGAAAGCTTCAACCAGCGCACCTGGCAGGAACTGACCGGGCTGGATTCACAGTTCGTGCAGCACAACCACTCCCGCTCGGCCGGCGGTGTACTGCGCGGTCTGCATTACCAGATCCGCCAGCCCCAGGGGAAACTGGTGCGGGTCGTAGCCGGCGAGGTCTTCGATGTGGCCGTTGATATCCGCAGGAGTTCCCCTACCTTCGGACAGTGGTTCGGAACGCTGCTGTCGGCGGAAAACAAGCGCCAGATGTGGGTGCCGGCAGGTTTCGCCCACGGCTTCTGCGTCACTTCTGATGTCGCGGAATTCCTTTACCTGACCACTGACTATTGGGCGCCGGAGTATGAGCGTTGTATCGCCTGGAACGATCCGGACCTCAACATCGCCTGGCCTCTCACATCCGCCCCTAATGTTTCTGCCAAGGATCGTGAAGGATCAGCATTCAAGGATGCCGACCTGTTCCCATGATCCGCTCCAACTCCCGCTGGCTGTTCCTGCTCTGCTGTTGCCAGCTGTTCATCATGCTGGTTTTTATCAATTACTCCGCGATACTCCCCATTCTCCGCCAGGAATGGGGCATGAACAACACCCAGGCCGGCATGATCTTTTCGGTCTACCAGCTCGGCTACATAGCTTCCGGCGTGCTCCTGAGCATCCTTACCGACCGCATCAACACCAAGCACATCTTCATCACGGCCGCATTCTGTTCCGCCTCCGGCAACCTGCTGTTCGCACTTTACGCCGATGACTTCACCAGCGGCATGCTTTTCCGGGCGTTGACCGGTATCGGTATGGGCGGTACCTACATGCCGGGACTTAAGCTGGTGGCCGAACGGTTCGACGCTGTCCGGCGAGGCCGGGCGATCGGAATCTACGTTGGTTCCCTTGTCCTGGGAGGATCGCTGTCCCTGGCCGTGACCGGCTGGCTGACCGGGCTGTACGGCTGGAGGATAGCCTTCATGGCCTGTTCAGCCGGAGTGGCAATTGGCGCGCTGCTTTCTTTTCCGTTGTTCAGCGGATACCGACCCTCACCTCGCAACAGCAGTGAGGCAGGTTATTCAGGGGAAGTCATCAGAAACCGGCCGGCGCTGTTGATGATTCTGGGTTACGCCGCCCACATGTGGGAGATGTACGGCATGCGCAGCTGGCTGGCCCCATTCTTCTCGGCTGCGCTGATCGGCTGGGGAATGGAAGCGGCTTCGGCGACCGGAATAGCATCGACCATCGCCGCGCTGCTGATCGGAATCGGCGCGTTTTCAACCGCGATCACCGGCACTCTCTCGGACCGGTTCGGCCGCACCGCCACCATCACGCTGGTGATGTTCTCAAGCGCCGCTCTTTCTTTCTCCTTCGGCTGGCTGATAAACACCAACCTCTGGCTGACACTTTTGATCGGAATCGCCTACGGTTACCTGATCGTGGCTGAATCACCGGTATTTTCTACCGGCCTGACCGAACTGGTGGCGCCTGGTTACCTGGGTGCGGCGATGGGGCTGCAATCGCTGATCGGATATTCGATGGGCATGATTTCGCCAACCGTGTTCGGCTGGGCCCTGGACACATTTCGCGGTTGGCAGCCGTTTCCGGGTATCAACGGTGAATGGGGCATTGCCTTTGCCTCGGTCGGGATCGGCGGTCTGGCCGGGCCGCTGTTCATGTGGCTGCTGCGAAGATCGCCGGAGAGCGTAAAAATGGCGGGCGGTAATCGCTAATGGCAAGCATAATCTAAAACGGCATTCAACCGCCGAGAAAAACGGATGCACGCCGATAAAACCTGGATTCATCAAAAAGTTAATCACCTTATGGGTTTAACCCGTATTTTGTTCAAGTTTTTGATCTCTCGGCGTGTATCGGCGTTCATCGGCGGTTAACTGATTTTTAGTTAATAGCTTGATTTTTTAATGTATTCCGTTAATATCTTTCTATCCTGACTGAATATGGAGGAAAACATGTCAAAGGTTCTGATCCCGCTGGCGGACGGTTTTGAAGAAATCGAAGCGTTGGCGGTTGTGGACATTTTGAGAAGGGCCGAGATCGAAGTTGTTCTGGCCGGACTCCATGAAGGAGCTGTCAGGAGCGCACGCAATATCAACATCATTCCCGACGCCACCCTGGATTCGATCAACGCGGCTGCGTTCGACATGATTATTTTGCCCGGCGGACAGCCAGGCACGGACAATCTCAACTCGGATCCCCGTATTCATGAACTTCTCAAGGAATTTGACGCAAGGGAAAAACTTGTCGGCGCCATCTGCGCCGCCCCAATCATCCTGGCCGCAGCCGGTCTGCTCGACGGCAAACATGCAACATCCTATCCCAGCTATGTCAGCAGACTGGACGGAGCCTGCTACGAAGACCGGCAGGTGGTATGTGACGGCAGAATAATCACCAGCCAGGGGGCCGGCACAGCCATCAGTTTCGGGCTAGAAATCGTCGGAAGACTGGTGGACCGTAAGAAAGCTGCGGAAGTCGCCGCGGCCATGCTGGTTCATGACCAGAGCCAGGCCGTTTGGAACCATCGGCTGTTCAACAGCACGATCCAGGCGCTGGTCGGCGCTTTGGAGATGAAAGACACTTATACCCAGGGACATGCCAAACGGGTAACCGAGTTCTCACTCTGTATCGGATCCAAGCTAAACCTGCCGGAAGACGAGTTGCGAGATCTCTACCTGGGCGCGGTCCTGCACGACATCGGCAAAATCGGCACAAACGAGGACGTTCTCAACAAGCCGGACAGCTTGAGCCGCCACGAAGAGACCCTGGTCCGTGAGCATCCGCTCAAGGGGACTCTGTTCATTGTAGGCATCGAGAACCTGAGCCATATTGTTCCAACCATCCTCCACCACCATGAGCGCTGGGACGGAAGCGGCTACCCCGGTCGCCTCAAGGGGGAGCAGATACCGCTGCATGCCCGCATTGTCAGCGTAACCGATGCGTTTGACGCGATGATCTCGAACCGCTCATACCGTGACGGACTGGAAAAGGATATCGCCATCCGTGAGCTGCAAAAGCAGAAAGGCACCCAGTTCGATCCGTTCATCGTGGATGTCTTCATCGAATGCCTGAACGATTCGCCTTTTGAAATGAAGGACTTCAGTTACTATTTTTAAACGCTGAAGCGCTAGGCGGGGTTGGAGTAGATTGTACGTCTGACCAGGTAGGAAATCAGGAATATAGTCAGGTTTACCACCACAATCGTGGCACTGGCCGGCAGGTTGGTCAGGATTGAAATAATGATGCCGATTATTACGGAACCGCACCCCTGAAGAGCCGCAAGCACGATACAAACCCTGAATCCGCGGGCCAGCTGCAGGGCAGAGGCCGCCGGCACTATCAGCATCGAAGAGATCAGCATTATTCCGACCAGTTTCATCGCCAGAACCACCGAAAGTGCTGTCAGCAGCACCAGTACGGAGTTGATGAAAGAGGTGCGGATACCGGAAACCTTTGCCAGCTCCTCGCTGAACGCGATTGCAAACAGCTCCTGGTAATACAGTGTCAACAACAACAGCACCCCCACGCACAACAGGGCTGCAATCATCACCTCTTCCCGGCTGATGGACAGGATGTTGCCGAAAAGATAACTGAGCAGATCCACATTGTAGCCCCCGCCCACACTTGCCAGTATTATACCCACCGATATTCCGAGTGCTGAAACTATGCCGATGGCAGCATCCCCGCTCAAGCGGTTCTTTTCGGTCAGCTTCAGAATGCCGAGCGATGCCAGCAGAACCACCGGCATCGAAACCAGCAGCGACATGGCCGAGTACAGCTTGAAGGCCAGCGCTATCGCCGTGCTGCCGAAGGTTACGTGCGCCAGGCCGTCACCGATCAGCGACATGCGCCGCAACACCAGGAACACGCCCAGCACGGAGCAGAGCAGCGCGATCAGCGTACCGGCCAGAAGAGCGCGCTGAATGAAGCCGTATGACAGGATCTCAAGCAGGTTCATGGTATTCATCAGTGTCTGTGGCACATCAGGTGCTGGGAATGTTCTCCGAACATGGACGACATCTCCGGGGAATGGCAGAATTCTTCGAAACTACCGTAGAAAAGGATCTTCTTGTCCAGGTAGAGCATCTTCGAGGCATGCAGTCCTATGGCGCCGCTGTCATGGGTGACCAGCATCACGGTCACGCCGCGGGTACGGTTGAGATTGCCGATCATCGTATAAAAACGTTCACGGGTTTCCGGATCAAGTGCGGCAGTCGGTTCATCCAATACCAGCAGCTCAGGGTCGTTGACTATCGCCCTGGCCAGCAGCACCCTCTGCAGCTGGCCGCCTGACAATTCACCAATAAGTTTAAGTTTTAATTCGTATATGCCTAATTCTTCAAGTATGTTGTCTACTTTATTGCGGTCGTCATTGTTCAGGCTCTTTGGGAAGCGCTTCAGCGACAGCAGCCCGAGTCCGACCGTTTCATGTACGGTCGCGGGGAAGACCGGGTTGACCAGGTGCAGGCTTTGCGGCAGATAACCCACCCGCCGCCAATCACGAAATTCGGACAACGGACTTCCGAACAGCGATGCCCCGCCGGAGCTGATATCAACCAGGCCGAGCAGCGCCTTTACAAGAGTGCTCTTGCCGGAACCGTTAGGCCCGACGATACCGACATAGTCGCCCCGCTGGACCCGGAAGCTGATATCCTCCAGCACCCTCCCCTCGCGATAGCAACAGGCCAGCTGTTCGGTCCTTACTATTTCGTCGTGCATCCGAGCCCTTTCCTCAAGCGTTCCAGATTGCGCTCCATCAGA
>JAWDJY010000088.1:0-16000 GCA_032469775.1 Geobacteraceae bacterium
TCAATCAGCATCTCGGTTGACATGCAGTCGAATACGATCGGGTCGTGACTGGCTATGACAACCGTCTTACCGGCATTTTTCAGTTTTGCGACAATATCCATGAACTCGTAGGAGAGCTTCGAATCCAGATGGGCGGTCGGTTCATCGGCAATTACGATGGAAGGGTTGTTGATCAGCGCCCTGGCGATGGCAACCCGCTGCTGTTCTCCGCCCGAGAGCAGCTCCACCCGCTGTCCGGCGTGACGGGTGATGTCGAACATTTCCAGCAGCTCCATTGCTCTGCCACGCATTACTTTACGGCTTTCGCCGGCCGGATAAGCCGGCAGCATCACGTTCTCCAGCACGCTGATCCCCTTGACCAGGTTGAACTGCTGGAATATGAAACCGAAAGTACTCCGCCTGATATCATTCAGAAAACTCTCCGGCAGGCTGGTGATCTCTACCTGGCCGCCTCTTTCCTGCTGATACTTCAAGGCCGCCTCGATCCCGCGCAGAAAAATCCGCCCGGAAGTCGGACGCGCCATGCAGCCGATCATGGTCAGAAGCGAGGTCTTGCCCGACCCGCTCGGGCCTTTCAGAACAGTGACCTTTTGCGGCTCAATCGTCAGACTGACATTGTCAACCGCAGTGAACTGGTTATGCTTTCCACTGTTGAAGGTTTTGGTAACGGAGGACAGTTCGATCACGTCAGGACCTCATGGCGGAGTCAGGATCGGCAGTAGCCGCCCGCCAGCAGGGAATAACCGTTGCGGCCGTATATGGCACCACCGTCAGGAAAAACAGCACCGCCAGCTGGTAGCCATCCACATTTGGAGACAAGCGGAATTCGGGATAGATTACCGACCAGCCTTTCAGCGCCTGGGTAAACAGCGGAGCCGACAGGAAGAACACGTTAGCATAGGCCAGCACCACCCCCAGCAGGAAGGCGGTCAGAGAGACAACCACACCTTCCCAGAACTTGAGCAGCAGCACATCGGAAGTGCTCCAGCCGATCGACTTCAGGATGCCGATCTCCTTGCGTTCCTCGGCCGAAAGGCCGGTGGCCTTGTCCCAGGCGAAGATCACGAAAGAAAGCAGCGCCGAGGCCAGGATGATAACGACCATGCCGCCGCGCCAGTCGAAGATGGCCTGATAGGTGCGCAGAATCTCGCTTTTGAGGATCGGACGGGAATCTGGAAACTGCTGGGCGATCTTGGATGCAACGGTGGTCAGCTCCTTGGGGTTGCCCACGTCCACTGCCAGGTCGGTGGCCACTCCGGCCGGGAACTTGAACAATGTGCGAAAATCCTCTGATGTAATAATGATCAGGTCGGCCGCCATCAGGTCCGACTCGCTCGGCAGAACACTCCTGATCTGCAGCATCAATGGCGCTTTGTCGTAGCTGATCAACGGCAGCAGGTCACCGACGACCATGCTGCGCGACCTGGCAATTCCGTTGCCGATTACGGCGCTTTCCGGCGAGGAAGCCGTATAATCATCAGCCACGATGGTATAGTTGGCACCGTTCAGACCGTCGTAGTAATACCCCCACAATCGGGGACGGACTCCATTCACTCCCCTGATGGAAGCGATCGACTCGGCATACCCGGTGGGAATCAGGTCCTGGCGGCCGGCTACCAGCCGCTGAACGACCATATCCGGCGCATCCCTGAGGAGAATGGCCGCCTCGCGCTTCAACGCGGTTACGAAGAACACCAGCGAAGCCAGCATGAAGATCACCAGCAGATACATCGTCAACAGGGAAAAATTCTTCCCCTTTCGCCGCAAGAGCGATGACAGTGTAAAATCCAGGATATTCAGGTGACGTTCAAAATGGATATTCATGGGGTCTCACGGGGTTGCAGGGAGGGCAGGATCATGGATCCGGAGGGAAAATGTTCCAGCGCCAGCGGATGTTCCTGGAACGGAGCATGCCTGTCCGCCTGTGAAGGGTGGCGGGTGTAGCGCGCTTCACTGGAAAGACAGAGGTCGGTCAGCTGCAACCTTCGTAACGGCGCAGCCTGCGCAAGAAGTTCGGCGTCAGCCGTTTTCTGTGCAATACGGGCATGCAGCGGGAGCAGGCTGAACAACACCAGGTTGACAGCGGTAAAAACTATGAATTGGATCGATCTGCGCATGATTTTCTTCGTGATCAGTTGAGAGTTTTGATCAACTGACCGGTGATCTCGTTGAAGCGGATGATGCGTTTGCCCTTGTGGTCAACCTTGAACGCCATGGCGTCCTTCTCGGTTTTGAACGGTATCAGTTCGCTCCCCATCGGACCGTAGACATCACTGCCAAGCACGAAAAAGGCGCCGCGCGGGTCGATCAGCCCCAAGGAGTAATACTCTTTCACGGTCATAGCGACAATGTCGGCCTGACGCCTGCCTTTAAGATACCTCGCCGGATCCAGATAGCTTGTCAACAGATCCTTGGGGCCGTCAAAGTAGTGGGTGGTACCGTCCCTGAAGCTGGCAGTGGCGGTCCAGTCCGGGTATTTGGAGACAAACATGCCGCAGACCGGACATTTTGCATTGGGGGGAACCTGGTTCCCCCCCTTGCCGGCTGCATACGCGCCCGTAACCATCAGGGCACATGCCAGAACCAATACTATGATGATTCGATTCATGGAAACTAATCCTTTTCAGCCAGAGCCAACGCCTCTTTGTAGGTTGCCAGCTTGCCACCGCTCTTCTTTATGAAAGCCTCCGCCGCGCTTTTCCTGGCAAAAGCCCATTTAGGAGTCTTGGTCATGACCCCTTTTCTGTCGCCACCGATCACCCAAAAGGCTTTTTCGGCATCTATCAGCTTCTTGGTATCCAGGTCGGCAACCTCCAGCGACTTGACCGGTTTCCCCTTGCTGGCTTTCAGCTCGATCGCGGCACAGTGAATACTGCAGACTCCTACAGAGGTGCCGTCCGCATAGGTTACCAGCATCCTGGAATGGGAAAACTTCTCACGATCCATTCCGCAATGGGCGCAGGCGTTATGCTTCTTCACGTCGGCATGCATTGATTCGGATGTACCAGCGGCGGCGCCGTGCTGGTGCCCTTCCATGTGAGCAGGCTTATGCTCCGCCAGGGCGGTGCCAATGCAGACGAAACAGGATACGGTAACAAGAAGCAATAATCTTTTCATGATCGATCTCCTTTTAATATTCTAATTTGAATCTGCAATATAACTTACAAAACAAAAAAAAACGACACATATTCCACGAAATGAATATACAAAATATTACATAAATAATTCAGAGGAGTTAAAGATCCATTTTATATACCAGCGGCACACTGACGCTGGTCTCCCCCGAACCTGTCGTCTCCGGCGGGTTCGGAAACGGCGCCGAGATATGCACGGTCCTCAAGGCGGACTGATCAAGAAGGTTATACCCGGAACTCTTTACGATCCCGGCCGACCCGACTGATCCGTCATTACGAATGGTAAAGCGGACTGTTACGGTCCCCTCGAACCTCCCCCTGAGTGCCAGGGCCGGGTATTCCTTGTTCCGCTCCAGATGCGAACGGATCCTTGAAAAATATGCCTTATAAACAGCTTCCGCGCGCCCCGGGTCCTTCGCCGGTATTACCTGCTCAACCGGTCGCACGACTTTGGCGTCCGACTTGACCGCCATCGCCGGCTTCGAAGTCGCCAACCTGGGCATATCCGCCGGACGTACCCCTGCGGCCTGGAGAAGCGGACGCTGCGCCGGTGTTTGCGCTGCCGCTTCCGGAACATCGACCGCGGGCGGTGCCGGCCGGCTGACAATTGGCTGCTGCTGAGACTGCGGAAGGATTACAGGAGCCACAGCCCGGACAACCCGTGCGGGCACAGGACGAAGCCCCGGCTCCCGTGGCCTAGCCACCGGCGGCAACCGGGGCGGAACTGGCGCCTCCCGCAACTCGACCGATATCACCTGTGGAATGTCAACCCTCCTCATGACCGCGACACCCCTGGCAAACCACACCCCCAGCAGCAGATGCAGCAGCAGCGAGAACGGTACCGCTCTCCAGAAATAGCGTTCGATAGCGTTATTGTGGCTCATATAAGGAATCATCACATCCACCTTGCAGGAGACCGCAGCCCCCCTCGGGTAAGAGTTCAGAAACGGTAAGTGGCTGTCAGATAAAAGTTCCGGCCGTTTTCAGGCACCTTGACCCCGACCCCGGCAGAGAACGGGTCGCGCAGATAGGAAAGGTGGCTGACGTAATACTGGTCAAACAGGTTGTTCACCCCGGCGTACAACGACAGGGCACGGTAACTGTAGCCGAACTTGATGTCGGTGGTGGCCCAGCCGGCGGTCTTCGCCTCATTCAAACCGCCATCGACCCGGTCCTGTTCTCTGGTCAGGTTTTCGGTCAACTCGCCGAAATAGGTGCCGTTGTCGTAACGGACTGCAACCAAACCGCGCAGTGGCGGAATCTCCGAGAGCGGGCGGTCGTCGGTCAGGTTTTCACCCTGGGTATAGGACAGCGCCCCTTTCAGATAGATATCCAGCGGCAGCGATATCTGACTGCCAAGTTCGCCGCCCCACATGCGGGCATGGATGTTCTGATAACTCTTGGATGTCGCCGATGGGCTGTAAAAATTAACATAGTCTGTCAGATCGCTGTAAAAGAACGATGCTGAAACGTAATAACGCTCGGCGCTGAATTTCATTCCCAGGTCAGCCTGATGGTTGACGGTGGACTTAAGGTCCGGATTGCCTTTCCAGGTTACCGCCGGTGGCGCGGCCGGCACGATTATGTACAGTTCCTCCGGATCGGGAGTGCGTGTACCGCGCCCGAAACCGAGGAACAGGTCCAGGCCCTTGACCGGGGTATAGGTCAACTGCAGATTGGCGCTGACATTCTGGAAGTCGGTGCTGGTCCCGGCCGTGACCAGCGGATTGCCGTTATCGGCCTTGATCCAGGTAAAGTCGCCGCGAAGCCCTCCCCTGAGACGAACCGTTTCAGCCAAGGGATATTCATACTCACCGTACACTCCCAGGTTATCGGCATAGACATCCGGAATCATGTTCAGGGTGCTGTAGGGAACAGCGGCAGTGTACATGGCACGCTGGTTGAGCGCATTCCAGTTGCGGGTGTAGTAATCCATGCCGCCGCTGAACTCGCCGCCAGCCAGCTTGATGGTTGTGGCGGCTTTTCCGCCGATAACCTCGGTGCGCGCATCGGTCTGCATCGAATAGGGGCGCGTGACCATCATGCTTGCAGTGGAACTCATGCGCAGGCGATCATCCATCAGGTGGCCGATCCGGTCCCAATAGGCCTGAAGCTTAACTTCACGGATAGTGTCTGAAATGTTCTTGACGCTGTAGTTCCAGTTCAGGCGGTTGGTGCGATCATAGTCGGCATCCATCTTCAGATAGGGATAAAGCACATGATCGGCGTCCTGGTAACTGTAGGCCAGTTCGGTACGTGAATTTGCGGTCGGCTTGTAACCGAACTTCAACCAGCCGGTGTTGATCTCATAGGCATGGGAATCAATGGCATTGCTCCTGTAGCGGTTGGGGCTTGTAGCCGGATAGACATCGGTGATGCGCTTGCCGTCGCCTGATTCCGGTACGCCGGAATACTTGTAGGCGTATCCAAGCAGAGCATCGAATCGGTCTCCGCCATAGGAACCGATTGCGGAAGCATTGACGGTGTCCCAGGAACCGTAGGTCAGGGACAGGTCGCCGCCCCATCCCTGGCGCGGCCTGCGGGTAGTCACATCGATCATGCCGCCCATGCTGCCGGGGTTGCCCAGGTCATAAGGCCCCTTGACCACACGTACCTTGTCAACTTCGGCAAAATCCACATGGAACGAGGGAGGATCCATGCGAGAAGGACAGGCGCCGTGAATGCGCATGCCATCGATCAGCACGTTGATATTGTCCTTCTGAAAGCCGCGGATCACCGGATCGTTGGCTATGGCTCCCTTGCGGACCGAGGAGACCCCCTCGATGCTCCTGATAGCCTCACCCATGTCCCTGGCGGGGCTTTCGCGGATTTCGCGCACTGAAAGGCTTTCCTCCTGCGCAGGCTCCCTGCTGCCCCTGACGGTAATCTCATCCAGCACCGTTTCGGCCAATGCCGGCAGGGAACCGGAAACAATCAATACAGTGCCAGCCAGCACTGAAATAAAAATATTCATCAAAATCCTCCTGATTAAAGGTTTGATTGTCCAGACACACTCCGCCATGGTCTAAGCGGAGTGTGTCTGAGACGGTTTACAAATGAAACTGTCAGACAGGCTCATCTGCCACCGGCTTGCGGACCGGTGGCATCGTTCGTCTGGCGTATGCGGAAAGAGCCTGAAAATCCTCGAAGGTAAGTTGTGACAGAAGCCTGCCACCCCTGAGATCGCTCAATTCGTTATGCATACAGGCCGACGAAGGACTCATGGCCCGGGACAGAACCTTGGCCAACATCTGTTGGTGCCTGGATTCCATGGGTAATATACCCCTCTCCGGTATCATCACGATGCCGCAACGGACAACGTGCATGAACCCTGTAAAAGAGAGACTCCGCCCCCCCCCGGATGATCATCAGCTGCAGGCTGTGCAGGGACTACCTACATCGAACGCAAGTCAGCCATGATCCGGGCAGCAGTCGACGGTTCCGCAACCGGAAAAAAAAGCACGGGCGGAAACGGCGCACTTAGAGCGCGGCAATCTCGTATTGATATGAGACTGATCGGGATACTTCAGGTCAAGAAGAGGGATCTTCTGGGGGGTGGGTCAGGCGGTTCGTTATGACGGGAGACCATGCATACCGGCTCTTGCTGCGGAAGACTCTGCTCCAGCCGGACAGGAATCTCGCCGGAGTAATGGTAGGGGAGGTGCTGCACAGTCTCCGCTCCCCACAGGGCGATATGCTTTCCGCTGCCGCAGGGAAGGGTTCCAATACTGGTCGGGTGGTTTTTGTCTTGAGTTGTGCCTGCGGCCGATGAAACGGCACCATCTTCATCGTGATCGTCATGCGCGACTGTGGCCGGACAGTGTCCGGCCGGCTTTGAAGCGGCTGACGCAGATCCGGTTCCGCAACAATCGCCAGCTGAACCGGTGAAAGCGGCGCGGGCCGTTTTTTTCCTGCTTTGCCAGCAGCAGCAGGTATGCGCGGCACTGCGCTCGGGAGAGCAGCCATCGATCCTGCAGTCGCCGGAACACTCGCCAACATGGGCATGGATGTTCAGATTCGACTGCATCGCCAGCGGAGCCAGTGGACTGAAAACTATCAGCAGATAGACCACGGTCATGAGCAGCGAGGTTATGTAACGGTGCGATCTGTTCATGAGTAACCCGAAAAACAGCGGACAGCGAGTCGCATTTCTTGACTGAAAAATAGTGCCCTGTAAAAAACCGGGACAGCAAATCTAACTAACGGGCTTTAATTCGAGTCACAAAGGTGAATTGAGATTTGATAAAGCAAATATGATGCCTGATAGAGGGGCTGCAGGAAATTTGTTCCGGCGAACTTTAAAACTTTTCAGTAAATCCGGCCGCAAGCGACATTAAAATAATAAAAAAGGACAGATTCATAAAGCGTGCGTATGGAAGCGACTCAACTAATCAACAGTCAGATTATCTATCGTAATTGAACCGAGTTGTATATTCAGCGGCCCGCTGATGGCGGTGCTGCCTGTATTGGCAGAATAATCGGAATTAAAGCCCCCCCTGACAGTGACGCTCTTGCCCAGGTTTGCCGTAAAAGATTCTGCCAGAATCCCGCTTTTCATTTCAATTACTGCGTTATTCGGGGCGTTCAGATAGGTGTTCGAAAGCGTAGCCGGATTCATATAAACAGGAGCGACACCACCGATTCTAACGGCCGGCAAAGTCAGCAAACTGAAATTTGCCGTTACACTCTTATCGCTGCTCAAAGTAACAATGCAACCGCCCGAACTGTTGGTGCACGCACCGCTCCAGCCTGAAAACGTGTAATATGACGAAGCGGTCGGAGTCAGGGTCACGGAAGTGTTATTAGCAAAGAAGCGACTGCAATCTGTAGTGGAGCCGCTAATGCAGGCGATACTGCCGTCTGCGCTGTGAACACTGCCATTGCCAGCAATAGCAACAGACAGCAGTTTTGCATCTGACATGACGAGGTCGAAATCAAAATTCAACCCGGGTGCAACGGGAGAGCCCACGGCGGCTTTCGAAATCAGAGTATCGACAAGTGCGAAATCAGTCTTCGCCGGCTGCGGAGCACCGGCTGCAAGACTCAGCATCACTGTGGCGACTTCACCGGTCAGGGTGCCGTTTGCGGGATTTGACGTATCTCCCAGCGAGGCCAGCACCAGATAGGGTACCGGATAGTTCGTGTCCGGGACATTATAGCTGCCAGCCAGCGTAAAAGTCGCCGGAGTTACCCCGCTTGCAAAAAATGATGAGACATCAAGCTCTCTGCTGACAGGTGCGGCCACGTAGGCCGGCAGCAGTACGGTGGCGCTCCACCCGCCCACCCGTTCGTTGGCAGAAAGCGTCCCGGTTGTTTTGAGTTTCAGCAGCAAGGTGGCGGCGTCCGCTGACGCAATCCCAAACAGGAAAAGCGCGATAAGTGCCGAACTGCGAAAAAAAGATGACGATATTTTCATAACAGGCCCTTTTCGATGCGACAGGATAATTCCAGCTGTGGCAATCATGGCAGCAACCAGGTAAAATACTGCCCTACAACATCCAT
This sequence comes from Geobacteraceae bacterium, assembly GCA_032469775.1. Lineage (GTDB taxonomy): Bacteria > Desulfobacterota > Desulfuromonadia > Geobacterales > Pseudopelobacteraceae > JACRCG01. The sequence goes on from JAWDJY010000088.1 coordinate 8,637, forward strand.
TAGATAAAGCTTGTAATCATAGTTGTTAGGGTCGGCCGGTTTCAGTCTGTTGACCTGATCTTTCAATAACTGTTCACAGGTAAGTTGCCGATCAGGCCTGATCAGATCCTGCCTGGCGATCTCAAGTTGTTTCTGCGCTTCGTCCCGCTGGAGTTTGTATGCCGTTACTTCCTCAAAAAGGGCATGCGAAAGTTTCCCGTCACTCTGATATCCACATCCGATTCCTTTTGAGATAAAGTTCCCAATACAGGTGGCATTGTCCACAAATGTATCGAAATAGCCGTTTATAACCGGTCTTCTGAGTTTGCAGATTGTAGCATGGTGTTGCTCATGCAGATCGGTAAGACTGGCCAGACAGGCATCCGTAGTTTTCAGAGTCACCGCACATGTGATCGGATCGGTGCCGCCGCCAAAACCGTATGCCGGCGGATAACGCGCCGGCCCGGTAATTTTGCTCCTGATCTCGGCATCCACCTTGTTTTTTTCACTTACCCGGAATACGTCCGCCGATGGATCTGTTTTCCCTTTGGCCTGATATGCATAGGCCTGGGTTTCGTAACCAAGTATGTAAAGGTCAATCTGCCTGATCATATCCTTCAGATCAATCAGATGCTGGCAGTCACAAGGGACCGGCGGGGTGTAAGAGACGCCCTGACCGGCAGAAGAAAGCCAAAGAGCGCCAACCGCAGCGACAAACAGCAGCCTTTTTGCATACCTGGCAATAAACATGATTCCACTCCTTAAGCCAAATTCAGTTGATTGCGCCATTCAAGCGGTTAGCAAGTAGATTGAGCCGCTTCACATTACCGGCCGCAACCCGGTTATCCGGTTGCAGGCTGATGGCCCTGGCATATGCTGTCGCAGCCTTATCGAAATGCCCCGCACTTTCGTAGGCGCAACCAAGGTTATTGAACACTCTCGATTTTGCCGGTGAAAACCGTGCGGTCTGCTCCCAAAGAGCTGTTTCGGACCGGTAATCCATATTTCTGTAAAAGGTAAAGCCGGCCAGCAGACACACCAAAGCGCCGATTAATGGCACATTCAACTCAGCCAGCTTCAGATTCAGGACAACAGTTACAAAACAGATGAAAATTCCCAGGTTGGCGAGATATAAATGGCGCTCGTTCACCACATCGGTTCGCGGAACGATTGAATTGCTCGGAAACATGGCTACAGCAAACCAGAGCAGGCCAAAGGCGTACCAGGGTTTATGCCTGGCTTTCCGGAACGCATACACGGCCGCCACACCCCATGCCCCAATGAGCGTTGCAAGGTACACAGCACTGCCGCCCGTAAAACGACTGACGTCCGGATCGATATTCATGCTGCCGACGCGCACCAGTTGCCCCATCAGGTAGGTTATCCCGTTGACCTGGCTGACCAGCGTATCCTGGAAAGAGCGGATTTTGATACTGAACAGCAGCAACTGCCCATAGCGGGGGTGAGTGACAAAAAGCACCGGCAGCAGGGCCAGCAGAAGCCAGTGGAAAGCCTGCCTGCGGAAAGCCGTTCCCCAGGGGGTACGATTCACAACTCTTTCCCAGAGCAGCAGGGCCAGCGGAAGAGACATGGCGACCTCTTTGGTGGCCACGGCGGAAACGAACAGAACAGGCGAAGTGATATATACCCACTTCCAGGACTCTGAGCGGGCGCCATGGATATATGCCAGCATGCTTGCCAGGTAAAACATGCTCATAAGGGACGAGGAACGGCCGCTAATATAAGTGACAGCTTCAGTCTGAACAGGATGCACAGCAAAGATCAGAGCGCTGAAGAGCGGAATCAATTCTGTCCGTTCAATTTCACACCCCTGCCGCTGACAGCCTTCCACAAAACATCCGGCTATACGGTATACCAGCAGAGTGCTCAAGAGATGCACAAGGCCATTTATCAGGTGAAACCCGTTGCTGCCCATGCCGCTGATCCAGTTGAGCATATAGCTGAAATTCAGCAAGGGACGGATTCCGCCGCTGATCGACTTGTGCAGCCATGCCCACCAGGAATGAACATTACTGTTTGTGACAATAGTGCCAAAATCATCAAACTGGTACCCTCCCCACCCTGAATTCAGATAGGCCAGCACAATTGCCGCAACGAGAATCGCAGTGTCGCGCAACCCGCCCCTTCGATCCATTTTTTCCGGATAACTTTCCATAGCGTACCCTTCAGCAGGCTGTCAGATTTCTAAGGAGTATAGACTTCATAGCCGGTTTCAACATCGTCTGCATCAAACCAGGTTCCATTGGCACCCTGATTTTTGAAGCATGAGTTACGGATTATCCTGTTGAAGTTGTCATAAGTGAATTCGCAGTAACCGAATATGGTGTCGTCCGGAGTATTCCACACGGCATCAGTACCGGGATTGCCATAGGTTATTGTTCTGTAAAACCTGCCGTTTGCGGTATCGTAGACATACTTCTTGTATTTCAAAACCTCGCCAATGGACCAGACATCTTTTCCGGGCTGCGAAGTCACGCTATCCAGCGTTGAAAAAAGCACCTCTTCCATGATCTGAGCTTCAGCATTACGAAGTTTCTTGTCAAAATAGGAAACCGTATCATCGGCAGTAAACCAGATATTATCCGGCCCCGCATCCAGGTACTTGCACTTTCCGCTGAGCCGTCCAACCGGATCATAACTGCTGACTTCATATTCCGCCACTTCGTCAGCAGCGCTGAACCACAGGCCATCCGTACCAGGGCCGTTGTAGCGTATTACGCGGCTGAGCCGGGACTTGGCATCATACTCATAGGCTTCATAATAACCGACCGCATCATCCGCCGTGAACCAGACCCCATCGGCGCCGGGACCATAATAGGTTACTATCCTGATTATCCGTCCCTGGGCATCGTAACTGTAGGCAGAGTAACTCAGAACAGGATCATCCGCGCTGAACCAGTTTCCATCAAGACCGGGTTTCTCATAAACAGACATCCTGACCAGGTTTCCGCTAATGTCATAGCTGTAGGTTTCATGATTCTGAACAATATCATCGTTGGTGAACCAGACCCCGTCCAGGCCTGGATTCGCATAATAGGCGCAAAGAATCGGGTTGGCGGCCGTATTGAGCGTGCAGTCATTGTATGCGTCAATGGCACCGTTAAAATTTTTACTGACAGATCGTTTCAGGGGGCTCCTGGCGGTTTTGAAGGTAAAGGTGCTATCCGGGACAGGAAAACCTCCCAGATCCTTCACTCCAGAAAATACAAGTTTATAGAGATAGTCGGCCTGCAACTGCGTATTGCCGAAGGCCAGCTCCTGTCTGTCGGCATCGTAAGCTGGCATGCCTGCAACGACAGTCATACCGTATGGACCAATCTGCTGAAGCATCACGGTTGAATCTTTCAGACTGGCCACATCCAGTATTTTAGAAGACGAAACCAGCACTGACGAACCTGGTGAAACCCCGCTTGCCCCGTTTACCGGGGTCAGCAGCGCCAGGGTCGTCCCGCCGCCCGGCGCCCAAGGTTCAAGATGCAACACCCGCCTCAGGATCATCAGTGCATCGGCAATTTCCACTACACCATTTCCCTTTGGCGTCAGATTCACAGGGTCCAGCGGGACGACATCCGCTGCCTGGAGGAGTTCGGCCGTATGCGGCACGAGGTTGACGACATACTGTAACGTCAGGAGCACATCGAAGATATTGATAACACCATCGCCGTTGACATCACCTTTCATTTGCCGGGAAGCGGCAGCAACCGTCAGGGACACAGCCGCAACATTCGAATCAGTGGTTCCGTCATTGACCTTGAAAGCAAATGAATCAGCCCCGGAATAGCCGGTTGCCGGCGTATAGACCACATTGGGCGGCAGACCGCTGACCGTTCCGTGTGAGGGCTGGGACACCAGCGAATACGTAAGCCGGTTGCCATTATATTCCTCAGCATCGAGAGTTATTGATTTAGCTGAACCTGCGACAACCTGAACATTTTGAGGCAGGGCAACCGGGGCAAAACGGATTCTTGCAAGATCAAGCGTACCGTTGATCGCGGAAACAGTCTGGGGTGCTGTTACTGCGATGGCGTTCGCTGTTGACTGGCTGCTTTTTCCGTTATACCACTGTTCGGTCAAACCACCCTGGCAGTATGAAAATTGAATCGTATACGAGCCGCTCGGCAAACCGCTGATTGCGTATGTCCCATCTGCCGAACTAAATCCGAAACCGGCCATGGCTGCCCCCTGGTATGCGATCACATAGGCATCCGGAACAGGCAGGGCTCCTGCGGCAGTTTTCACAGTACCCTGAATGCTGCCGCCAACGGTCAGGCTGGTGCTGCCAATATTGGTCGTATTGGGTGCGGTGACGACGACTCCGTTCTTTTGTACCGGCAGAAATCCGCTTAGAGACCCCACACTGTTGATTACGACATCGTAGATACCGGAGACAAGCCCGCCGATTTCAAATGTTGTAGCGCCCATGAAAACCATGGTCGACGCGGCAGGAGTGGAGCTGCCCCTCAGCTGGGCTGAAACGGACACCATGTCAGACGGGCCGGCACCGGTCAATGTACCGGTAATCGCGCCCCCCGGCTGCGTAAAAACCAGATCGACTCCGGTTGTGTTGCCGGGAGCTGTGACTGAAACCGGCGAAGGCAGCGTAACAGGCAGGTATTGGGCCGTCGGGAAGAAGGGAGAACTTTGCGTGGCAAAAGAGAGCGTGTATGTGCCTGTCGACAGTCCCGCAATTCTGTAGGTCCCGTCAAAATTCGAGCTGGTCATGCTTTTCAGACCGTTGCTGTCTCTGGCGGTCACCTGTACCGAAGCAAGCGGTCCGACAGCATCGGAAACCATCCCGGAAATGGAACCGCCCCGCTCCAGCATTGCATCAATACCCTGGAGTGCCTGCGGCGCAACCACTTTTAAAACGGTGGAGGCCTTCTCGTCTGACACACCTCCATACCATTGCGAAATATAGCCGGGAACAGCTACCGTATTGTTAGCTGTCAGGGTTGGCGCAACTTCGAAGCGAACCTGGTACGGACCGCTGTAGACTCCGTTTATGGCATAGTATCCATCCAGGTCGGTCGTTGCAGAAACACCGGTTGTATCGCAAAGGCTATAACTGGTGACAGGTTTGGCAGTCACACGTACACCGGCGATTCCGATCCCGGTTACCGCATCTCTCACCACTCCGTTAATCGACGACGAGCTGGCAGCATAAGCTGCGCCAGCGCCAGTCAGCACGATGCCCAGCGTCATTAAAACACAACAGGTACCTATGACAACGGCCATTTTTCGCAGCATACAAAACCTCGCAACAGCAACCGGCTTTAAAATGGATAACACTGTTTTACGATAAACAGATACCATAAACGCAGACAGATATTCAACACAATAAACCCGACTTATTAACTTTGGTTATTTTCGAAACTGCTGAAATCCGGCTGCATGATTTTCCGTTGATATCTGTTTAGATACGGAGAGAAAGCAAGACAGGCACAAAGCCTTCAAGGGGCGGGATGGGAGAGCAGGTTTGCATCCGGAAGCTATGGACATGATACCAGATTTTTATAATCAGGTTTCAGACTCTATCATATCACCGTCATATCCGCACAGCAGCGGCTGCACTGCAATACCGGGCGCATGCAGTGAAGCGGCCTGAATGGCATGACTGACTACGGCTCTCATCAGTCCGGAGTCAAAACCACTGGCAACGGCAATTTCGCGGGCTGTGTTGGCCTGGCTGATAAGAGTGATGATTTCCGGAACAGATCCGGCCGCTACGGCCCACTTCCGCAACATGATCAGGTCCAGATCAGATGCGGATGCATGGGTATTGGGGTGGCCGCAGGCGATCTTAAGCATTTTTGCAAACTGGCAGGCGATGAACGGCTGCATGAATCCGCGAAGCGCGCAGGCTTGAAGGGCATAGGCCACATGGTCGCCCATCATGATGCAGGCTTCTTCCGGAAGAGAGGGAAAATGCTGCCGGGCCGCGAGTTCACTGGTGCGGCCGGTGGAGAGCACGACGTTCTCGCAACCGCAGGCCCTGGCCACGTCCAGCGCGGCATCGATGGTATCGGTCCAGGCCTTGGCCGAGATCGGGCGCACGATGCCGGTGGTGCCGAGGATCGAGAGTCCGCCGAGGATGCCCAGGCGGGCGTTGAGGGTTTTTTGGGCGCGCAGCTCACCGTCGGGAATAGAAATTATAATGCTGAGGGCTGAAGGCTGAAGGCTGAAGACTGACAGGACGCTTCTGACCGACTGTTCGATCATCCGGCGCGGCACCGGGTTGATGGCCCATTCGCCGGGCGGGACCGCCAATCCCGGCTTGGTAACCTTGCCGACGCCGGTTCCGCCGGCGATTGTTATTTCAAAACCACCTTTGTAAAAGGGGGCACGAGCGGGATTTGCCTTTACCTCCGCATGAACCTCGGCCCCGTTGGTCACATCCGGGTCGTCACCGGCATCCTTGATCACGAAACAGGCGGCGCAGTTCACGGTAAAGATCTGTCCATGCAGCGCAAAAGTGGCGGATTCACCACCCGGCATTTCAATCGTGACCTCGCTGACCGGTTCCTGTCGGGCCAGCATCAGCGCAGCGCCCCTGGCGGCGGCGGCGGCACAGGCGCCGGTGGTAAATCCGGAGCGCAGCTCTTTTTTCATTACCGCCCTGCCGCCAGGATCGCCAGTGCGTTCACCACCGCGGCCGCCACGTTGGAGCCCCCCTTGCGGCCGATGTTGGTGATAAAGGGGACTTCGTGCCCGCCGGCCGCCAGAGCGTTCTTGCTCTCCTCGGCGCCGACGAAGCCGACCGGCAGACCGACGATCAGGGCCGGATCGGCCTGCCCTTCCCGCATCAGGCGCAACAGTTCGAACAGCGCCGTGGGAGCGTTGCCGATCACGAATATGCGGTTGGCGGGATCGGCCACCGCCTTGCGCATCGCTGCGATGGAACGGGTGATGCCCAGCATGCCCGCCAGTTCGGCCACGTCCGGGTCGGACACGTGGCAGGCCACGCTGCAGCCGAATGGTGCCAGGCGGGCCCTGGCGATGCCTGACATGGCCATGTTGGTGTCGGTCACGATGCCGGCGCCGCTCTTCAGCGCGGCAACCGCCTTCTCGATCACCCCGTCCGAGAGCACCATCGAGCCGGCATATTCGAAATCGGCGCTGGTGTGGATGGCGCGTCGCACGACCTGCCATTCCTCCCGGGGCCAGCCATGATCGCCGGCCTCGCTGTCTATGATCCGGAACGATTCCGCCTCGATATCCTCAGGTTTCATGCCCAGTGAATCCATCAGCGCCACCCCAACCTGTCCAGAGCTTCGCCGATCCGTTCGCTCTCGATTTCGGCCAGCTTGCGATGCGCCCCCAGATGAGCCCCCATCTCCATTACCAGTCCGGGATGGCGTTTCTTG
>JAWDJY010000089.1:0-15475 GCA_032469775.1 Geobacteraceae bacterium
TGATTGACCTGCTGGGTTACAACGTCGATGCGCTGCAGGATGTGTTGCAGGGCCTCGCCCGATTGTGCGGCCCCCTCGCTCCCGCGCTCCACCTCGGCCACGCCTTCCTCCATGGCTGTCACGGCAGATTGAGTCTCTTTCTGGATAGTTTTGATCATCTCGCCGATTTCACGGGTGGCCCGGGTAGTACGTTCGGCCAGGGCGCGTACCTCGTCGGCCACAACCGCAAAACCACGCCCCTGCTCGCCGGCTCTCGCAGCCTCAATGGCTGCGTTCAGCGCCAGCAGGTTTGTCTGGTCGGCAATATCTTCGATGGTACCGATAATTTCCCCGATCTGGTTGGAACGGTGTCCCAGTTCCCCGACGATCTTTGCCGACCCTTTGACCCGGTCGGCAATCCGCATCATCCCCGTCACCGTCCTGTCAACCACCTCAGCGCCCGAAATCGCCACGTCGCTGGCACCCTTGCCTTCATGTGCTGCATCGTTGCAGTTGCGGGCAATATCGGACGATGTAGCCGCCATCTCTTCGCTGGCAGTTGCAATAGTCGTCGACTGGCTGGCAAGGGCATCGGAGTTTTTTGATAATCCATCGGCTAAACTATGGACACGATTGGCGGCAATTGTAACCTGGATACTGTTCAACGACACCCTGCCGATGGTGTCAGCTAACTTTTCCGCCATTTGATCGACCGCGTTCGCCAGAGCTCCCATTTCATCACTGGAGGTCATGCCTGATCGTGCTTTAAGGTCTCCTGAGGCAACCGTTGAAAGCACGTCCATAACCTTGGCCAGTGGCTTGGTTATGGAGCGGATGATAACGATAAAAATGGCAGCCACAATCGCAAGGAATACGATGCACATTGCAATGGATACAATTCCTTCAGATTGTATCAAGCCGGCTGCGTGTTTTTCCAATGCGGTATTTTCAGCATTGCCAAGGACTGCAATTTCGTCAATGGCTTTTCGGTGGGCTTCATACGAAGGAGAGAGTACATCGTTCATTATTTTTTCTGCTTGGGCATGATCGCCTGCTGCCAAAGCAGGAAAAAATTCTTTCGTCACTGTATCAAAGAATGTAATAGCTGGTTTATACGATTGTTCAAGCAGAAGAGTTCTGATCTTTCCATCCGGAAGTTCTTTGGCCCAGAAATCATGGCGTTCGTCGTATTCTTTGCGCAGTTTATTGAAGTGATTCTGATATGATTGAATCTTTGAACTGTCTTTTTCAGACATCGCCTGAAACGCAACAAGATAAGCTTCAATAGCGTATTCCGGTGGTGGGAGAATGTCAGCAATCAGATCTTTTCCTCTCACAATATCCCGATAAACTGGTCCGTTCACCTTAACCCTGTTGGTAGAAATTTCAATTGCTGATAGTAATGCAATCATTCCAACAGCAATCAGAATAGCTGTTAAAACCAGTTTTGCCTTGATTCCCACAATGAACTCTCCCGTGGATAGATGCACCCCGCCGCGAGCAGCGCGGTATCATAATCTCATTTTTTATTTGGTATATGATTAAGCTGATGCAGCAAAAGCACACCGTTCATCATCACTGAACATTCTTTCCACATCCATGATGATCAAAAGCCTTTCAGCGTGGTTGATCACTCCGGTAATGAACTCCTGTCCGACTCCACCGGAGGTCGCGATGGTTGGTGCTGGCTGGATCTCGCTACTCTGGAGACGGATTACCTCTGACACTGCATCAACGACAAAACCAGTCAAACTACCGTCCACGTCCATGATAATGATGCGGGTGTGCGAACTATTTTCCAGTTCTCCCAAACCAAATCGTTTCCGAAGGGAGATGATGGGAATGACCTTGCCCCTCAGGTTTATGATTCCTTCAATATAATGAGGGGTGTTGGGCATCTGGGTTATTGACGGCATCCGAATAATTTCACGGACGTCGAGGACTTCGACTCCATACTCCTCATTATTAAGCAGAAAGCTCACCAACTGGATCAGCTCTCCCGATGAATTGCTGTTAGTATCAAGTTTAACCAGTGCTGTTGTTGACATATTTTCCCTCCATATACCCTTAATTTACGATTTAAATCTGGCAATAAGATTCTTCAGGTTATCGGCAAGTTCAGCCAACTGGTGCGAAGCTGTGGCCGATTGCTGTGCACTCGCAGCACTCTGGTGGACGACATCAGTAATCTGGTGAATGTTGCTGGAAATTTCCTGGGTTGTCGCGGTCTGTTGTTCCGCTGCAGTAGCAATCTGGCTAGCCTGTTCCGTCACAGCGTTGGCCATTGACAGGATGTCATGGAGAGCCTGTCCAGATTTAGCCGCTTCCTCTGTACCATTAGCCACTTCCATCACTCCTGCTTCCATGGCAGCAACCGCTTCCTTGGTTTCATTCTGTATATTCCTGATCATGGTACCAATTTCTTTGGTTGCTTTTGACGTGCGCTCCGCCAGTGCTCTGACCTCATCAGCAACTACTGCGAAGCCACGCCCCTGCTCCCCGGCCCTGGCCGCTTCTATTGCAGCATTCAGTGCCAACAAATTGGTCTGATCGGCAATATCTTCAATGGTGCCGACAATTTCACCAATCTGGTCGCTCTGTCTACCCAGAGTATCAACCTTGGCTGCTGTTTCCTGTACTTTGACAGAGATACGGTTCATTACCGCGACAGTTTGTTCAACCACTACTGATCCGGCATGGGCTGCTTGGCTAGCCTTGTGGGCGCTGTCAGCAGCGTCATGGCAGTTTCTGGCAATATCTGATGTGGTTGCAGACATCTCTTCCGATGCCGTTGCAACTGCACTGGCCTGCGAAGCCACTTCTTCGGATCCGCTGGCAATCTGTTCAGATGTCGCTGACAACTCAGTAGCAGCCGATGAGACCAGTAGCGAGGTTTCCCTGACTTTGCCGATTACGTCGCGTAGATTGTTTACCATAGTTACAAATGAAGCGCTTAACAGACCGATTTCATCTCTGGAGTTGGCGGACACGGTGACATTCAGGTCACCTGCGGCAATCTGTTCTGATTTCTTTGCCAGATCACGCAGCGGGGCACTCAGCATCCCGGCAATCACTAGCGCTTCAATCATACCGATAACAACACAGGCAATTAGTATATACACCATCGAAGTGCGGGATGAGTCGCTCACGACAGACATGGTTACGCTGTGGGAGGTTGTCTGCTTAACCTGAGAAGCCATAACCGCTTCAAGGGCTTTTAGAGCTAGATTAAATTGCTTGCTTGATGCACTTCGAGCAAGTTCACTTGCTTCAACATCTTTATTTTCCAGGGCCAGGGCCAGTATCTTCGGATTTTCCGCCAGGTATGACTGCAATGCATCAGTAAAGTCAGCAAAGTGTTTCTTTTCTTCCGCAGTATCGATCAACTTTTCATAAACCAGAATTTCGTTCTTAAGTTTTTCATGGGTTTCCTGATTTCGTTTAGAGTATTTGTTGATGTCTTCTTGTTTGTCAGAGAGTATTTCGAGTAGCTCGCCACGACGGTAACTACCAAAGAAATCATTGATTTTGGCAATTGACAACATTGCCGGCACTTGGGTCTTAGCAACATCATCAGCAATTGTGCTTATTTTTGTAAGTTTGTAGAACATGAACACGCCCAAAAGTACTGTTAACATCAGGATAGCCATGAACGAGACCATAAGTTTCGTGCGGATGTTAAGATTATTGAGCCATTGCATATACGCCTCCTTAATTGTTGTTGTCTGAGATTATATGTAGATAATTACTAAGCAACCCGGAACCATCGTATTTGTTCTTTCAGTTCGTCTGCCATGCGGGACATTTCACTTGATGAGGTAGCAATCTGCTGGATACCGGCAGAGCTCTGAAGAATCACCTGGGTCATTTCCTGGATATTGTTGCTGATTTCAGTACTGGTAGCACTCTGTTCCTCGGCAGCGGTAGCAATCTGACTGACCTGCACGGTTACGTTCTCTACCCTGTCAAGAATGGTTCTAAGTGCTGCACCTGATTTTTTTGCTTCATCACTTCCTTGAACTACTTCATGGACTCCTGACTCCATTTCTCCAACAGCATTTTTCGTCTCCCGCTGGATGGTTTTAATCATCTCACCGATTTCCCTTGTCGCTTTGGTAGTCCGCTCCGCCAGGGCTCTGACCTCATCGGCAACAACCGCAAACCCCCGTCCCTGCTCGCCGGCACGGGCTGCTTCAATAGCTGCATTTAATGCCAGAAGGTTGGTTTGATCAGCAATATCTTCAATTGTTCCAACGATCTCACCGATCTGATCGGATCGGCGGCCAAGTTCATCAACAGCCTTGGCACTGTTTTTAACTTTTTCCGCAATTCGATCCATAACCTGCATGGTCATTTCAACAACGTGGCTGCCATCAACCGCAGACAGATTAGCCTGATTCGAGCCTTCCGCAGCCATGGTGCTGTTGCTGGCAATATCGCCGGCCGTTGCCGCCATCTCTTCGGTTGCCGTTGCAACAGTAGCAGCTTGCGATGTTAACTGATCGGTAGCAGTTGCCATGCTTTCAGCCGTACAGGTGAACTCGGACGATACCTGTGCTACCTGAACCGTATTGGTTATTACATTTGAAATGACTTCACGAAGCTTTGCAGTGAACTGATTAAACTGGGTACTCATAACGCCAAGTTCATCTTTTGACTCGTATGAGATGCGATGCGTCAGATCGCCGGAAGAAATGGAGGAGATGACCGAAATTGTCTCCTGGATGGGACGAGTAATCATCCTTGAAATGAGGAAAGCTGCACAGACGACCACTACAAACCCAGCGGCCAGAATGACTATGAGGCTGGCTACGACATTCTTTTTGATGCCGGCGATCTCCAGCTTGTTAGCCTCCATTTTTTTTCCGCAATAATCTGTAACTCCTTCAACGTCCTTCTCGAACCTGTGAATCGGTTCCTTATATGGCTTCATGGCAGCATTCGCATCAGCCGTTGTCGCCAGTTCCCCGGAAAGAATCCTGGCGCTGACTCCTGAAAAACCGTCGAAGTACTCTTGCATATTCTTCTTGATGGAAGAAAGTTCCAGCGCTTCTCCGTTTACCTTGACTATCTTTTCGATAGTGTTTGTGGTTTCAACAAGTTTTTTGCGCGATTCTTCCCATTTACCTGCATACTTCTTTGTCTCTTCACCATTGCCGATATTGATAAACAGGTCTTTCTCGTAACGCCGCAGTTGCAGGGCATACTTAGCCATATTTCCGCCCTCCTCAAGCAGTTCGGCATCCACCACCGCCAATTTTTCTCCGACATTGCCGAGCCTGACCGTTTGACGCATACCGAAAAGTCCAACCAGCAGCATGATTGCTATTGCAATTCCAAAACCGGTGGCAAGTTTTCCTGCAATTGACATATTCCTGATGATTCCCATGACATCCTCCATTACTCTGGTTCACGCTTTTGTGGGCAGCATTTATCAGTCAGTTGAGCATGAGACATGCCAAGCAACAAAATCGATTAATATCATATAGTTGTATTCAAAACGCAGTAATGAACCTTTGGGCGAATTTTCTCACGGGCAGGACAATAATGAGTATTTAGGCTTTAATTGCAGAATGTTACATATGCAGAGATATTTGGGGTAATAAGAAAAATTTCTCAGGGGGGGCGGTAAAGATGCTTATTGGCGTCGTAACAATGAAATGAAGCTGTCAAAATCAATTATGGGTTTTTGAATTATGTCACTTTCAGATAGACCCAGCTGTTTCAGAGTGTCGGAGAGTGTGATAGCAACACCAGTATAAATAAGGCAACGAATATCCGGGTTCGTCTGTTTTATGAGTTGTATCAGCTCTTCGGCGTTAACGTTGGGCATGCGGTAGTCTATGAGACAAATGTTCGGGGGGTCATGTTCAATATACGCCAAGGCTTGCTCATGTGAGCTGAAACCTTCCGTTATGAACCCTTCATCTGCAAGGAACGACATCGTGGATTCGATAATCGGCTCCTCATCGTCAATCATCACAATTTTCATCGAAGGTCTGTTCTCATTCACTGCATCCCATTCCTCCGCTTCAGCAATTTTTTGTTCAGGGCAGACCGGTTAATGCCGAGATATCCAGCTGCAATCCCTTGATTGTTGTTGGCCCGCAACATCGCCTGATCGATCAACAGATTTTCAGCTTCATCAAGGGTTGGTACATACTCACCGGCACTTCCGCGGGCTATGACTTCTGTACCAGTACTTGGCGATGCCGCACGAACCTCGACATTTTTCCCCATGGCTTTGAGGAACGTCTCCATGGAAAGCACCCCTTGGGCATGCCTTGTGACCGCTTCATACACCATCGCTTTGAGTTCACGGACATTTCCGGGAAATCGGTAGGCCTTGAGGTACTCAATCAATTCCGGAGGAACAGTCGGTTTTTTCTTACCAAAACTTTCAGCGGCCTCTTGCAGATAGTGTTCCAGCAACAGAGGAATATCATCTTCACGATTTCGCAACGGTGGAATGACAACCTGATGGGCGAACAAGCGATAGTACAGGTCCTGGCGGAACGTTTCCTTTGCCACCATCTCGGTCAGATTGCGATGAGTAGCAAGAACGATGCGGGCCTCACTCTTGCGTGGGTGATCGGAGCCTAACGGAAAATATTCTCCTTCCTGCAGCAGTCGCAACAGCTTGATCTGGGATGATTCCTTAAGATCACCGATCTCATCCAGAAATAGCGTCCCACGAGCTGCCTGGGCGATCATGCCTTCACGCACCCTGTCGGCACCGGTAAATGCTCCACGCACATGTCCGAACAGAACGTCCGAAAACATATGGTCATCCAACCCGGCAACGTTCAGTGCGACAAAACCGCCTTTACGGCCGCTGGCCTTATGGACTGCATTGGCGAAGAGCTCCTTACCTGTACCGGTTTCACCGCAAATCATGACGGGCTGGGGTGAAGGACCGATTACTTCAATGTACTGGAAGATGCTGAGGAGAGCGGGGGAGCGGGTAACTATTGCAGAAAATATTTCCGGGTTACGTATCCCGCCGGAAAGTAGCTTATTCTTGAGGCCTGCAACCTGGTGCCGTAGCAGGGTATTCTCAATGGCCTTACATGCCATGTGTTCAAGCGCATCAAAGTCATGGACCGGCTTTTCGACATAATCCCATGCCCCAAGCTTTAATGCTTCAACTGCATCTCTAATCGCCCCGGTACCGGAAATGACGATAATAGGAGTATCTGGGTTCTGTTCTCTAATCAGCTTGATTACATCAAGACCACCCAGCACAGGCATACGCAGGTCTGTAAACACCAGATCCGGCTGTTCTATACGGAATTTATTAACGCCATCCTCACCGTTACATGCTTCTACAACATCATACCCACTGTCAGCAAAAAATGCTGAAATTCCACGGCGAATGGCATCTTCATCCTCAATAATCAACAATTTTATTGAATCAGAATCCATTTGAGTTCCCACACCGTCTGACAAAAACGATCAATTCTCTTGTGCATGAAATTTGTTTATTGATAACATAAACTTTTAACAGCTTCAATGTTAAAAGGTCCCTTGGTCTTGCGGTTTTATGTCTTCATCAAACCGTCCGGTGAACAGTTCAATGCTGCCAACTTCTGCAATAACACCTGGATAAAGGCATTCAAGAAGGCTGGGACGCCATACATGGTGCCATACTGTATGAGGCATAGTGTTGCTGCCTGGTCACTGACCTTGAGAATCGATATGTTACGGTTGGTGGCGTTAACGGAGCATAGAGACAAGAAGATGGTTTTTGTAGTGTGCGGAAATTATGTGGAAGGTCTGGAGCAGGATGTTGTAGAAATTCTGGACTACTTCGGCAAAGACTTCATTGCCCCGGAGGTGAAGCAACCAACCATCATCAGTATGCAGCAAGACTTGCTACCGCACCTTGCCTGGCAGATGCAACAGACGCCACCATTTCAATAACCGGCTTATCCACTCATAAGTGTCTGAAAAAACACGACCCCGGATCACATTAGCACTTTCCTGGTGAAAGTCTTGGTAAAAGCAGGGGCAGAGATCTAACGGTGCGGTATCGACAAAAAGACTGAGTATCGTCTACGTTGCACGAGAGGGGGCACGCCCCCCCTCCCTCATGTCAGTGCCATATCTTCTGTCTACTGCCCGTTAAGCATCTTCTTTGCCATCTCCAGGTTGTGATATGCGATAACCCGTATCTTTCGGACGTCCGTAACTCCTTTACGTTTGTCAAGATCAGCCAGGAACTGCTCAAGATCGGTTCTTGCCGTCCCAGTTTTTATCTCGTCATAGGGGAGAGAAAAGTCGATACCCTTAACGTCCCAAGCGTCCTTCGGCAGGACAGTAAAGAGGGCTATGTCCTCCATTTTGCGCTTGGCTGCCAGCTCGGGACGTTCCCAAACCTGGTCGCTGAACCTTATGCCGTTTTTGTCTGCAGTTACGGTGTAGCCTCCTTTGAATGGTTTTGTAACATCCTTGTCTTCAAAGTATTTCCATTCTGATTTCCCAATCTGGCTGTGGGAGTCGTGACAGGTACCGCAAGCACGGGGCTTGCCCAACGCATGGCTCAGTTTGTCCATCTGGACCCAGAGAATGGCCTTGTTGCCAGAAGGGAGGTCACTGCGGGTACCGACTACTACAAATGCATCATTGACATCGCTCATCTGGCGGGAAACTTCAAATGCCGGCGGCTCGCCGATCTTTACATTGCCAGGTATATCCCTTTTGGGAATCGAGCGGAACAGCAGGCCGCTTGCCTTCAGCTCCCGCGTCTGGTTGAGCACCGCCATGGGATAAGGTTTCACACCGATCCAGCGCCCGGATGCATTTTTGATGATTGTCGGAAGATCGCGGGTGCCGTAGTACTCCTTATGTTTCCCGTATGGAGTCTCCTGGCCGAAGGTGTTTCCCTGCCCCCAGAAGGTGTACTGGTATGCTCCGGAAACAGTGACATGGCAGGCAGTGCAATCGACCTTGGCATGGGGTGAACTCTGGACGGCCTTGACTATGTCGCCATGGCATTTGGCACAGGCGGCGCGTGCATCATCGGCGGAAAGGTGACCGAACTGGTGGTTGACCGGATTGTGACAGTCGGTGCATTGCAGGCCGGCCTTGATATGGGCGCCTTGTGGCAGATTGTTGGGGAAAGAGTAGTCGCCGCGGATGTACCCAGCACCACGCCGGCGATCCATGGGGCCTGCGTGACAGATGCTGGCCCTGCCTCCGCCATAGCAGGATGGAGTATCAGGCTGGCCAAAGGCGTGACTCCCCTTGCCGGCCAGCGGTTTGTAGTGGCAATCATTACAGCTGGCGTGGCACATGTTGCAGCTGCGGTCCGAGGCGGCATTTTGCGCGACACTGTAAGGTACAGCAGTTTCAGATTTTATCCTCTCGTAGTTCTGCCCGAACCACATCCCGCAGTTCTGGGGGCCCGGCAGCTGTTCTGCCCAGCTGCGGTACGCCCGCTGGTGTTTCATAAGCCCTTTGGCTGAACCGTTATAGTTTTTGACCTCCTTGGCATGGCATCTGCCACAGGTCTGTTCGGCTATCTTCGGAGAATAGGCCATGGTTTCAGGGTCGCGGTCATGCCACTGGATACCGGCGATTTTCTTTACACCGGCGGCCTCAAGCTTTTTTGGATCGCCTTTCGGGATAATGCTTTCCATCGCGCTACCTTTGGGAACGATCGGCTGCATGGCTCCGACAGTGGCACGGTCAATGGCTTCTCCCTTCAGCTTGGGGCCGACACCGACCAGAAACGGGCGGAGCATCCCCTTGTGGGCGGCTTCCTTGTCCTGTTGCGAGCCATTGCCAAGATGGCAGTCGACACACGTTGCCCCTTTCATGCCGACTTCCCGATCAACACCGGCCGGATCAAGGTACATGGCTTCTGCACCCAGCAACTGCATCTTGGCCTTGTCCCCATGGCAGATCACGCACTGAGAACCTGCATCGAATCCCCATGCACCGTTTGCGACCATGAATACGAACAATGTAGTTAGCAGTTTCAGCATCGCATACTCCTTGTCAAGATTACAGTTTAATAATGATAATAGCTAAACTATACATGCTCAACTGCCGGAGTCAAGTGAATGAACCGCTATTATAAAATGGTACATCTGACTTCAACGAACGTGACAAGGCACAACGATTCTGCGGGAGGGATGCCCGCTGACCGGTGCTGCTGTTGGTTGAACTTCTGCCATATTACTATTATTGTTTAGAAAAACAGGGAATGGAGCTTTGACCTATCATCCCACAGAGTATTTTTCAGGTGTTTATCTCTCTGGCTGGATGTCAGTGACCACAAATGCACTACCTGATTTTTCGGCCCTGAATTTTACTTTGTCCCCGGCTTGTACCTTATCAAGAAGGTCAGGGTGTTTTACCTGAAACACCATAGACATCGGCGGCATATCCAGATTTCTTATTTCCCCATGTTTTATGGTTATTTTGTTGTTGTTTTTGTCAACTTTGCGTACTACGCCGTCAGTCATTTCAACCGGAGCGGACGTCTGCTCTGTACCGGCATCAACCTGCTTTTCTTCTGACCATACTTTGCCGGAAATCCCCGATATCAGCAGAAGTACGAGCGCTATTGAAAGTGATTTGATGGTTCTCATTTTTTATCCCTGCCTTTACCTTTGTTTGATTTTACTTTTACAGCCCCCTTCATCCCTGCTTCATAGTGTCCCGGCAGCAGGCAGGCAAAAGAAACTGTGCCTGCTTTTGTGAAGTGCCAGATGATCTCTCCGGTTTTTCCAGGTTGGACGGTCACCATGTTGTCATCAGCATGCTCCATCTCCGGATGTTTTTTCATGGCTTCATAGTGTTCCTCCAGTTCCTTCTCCGTACCCAGCACCATTTCGTGCGGTATTTTGCCTGAATTCCTGACAACAAACCGGATTGTTTCCCCCTGCCTGGCCGTTATTGTTGAAGGGGTGAATCTCATTGAATCCGCCATATCTATCGAGATGGTTCGGGTAACTTTTTCCGGGTTACCGGCCTGCCCGATGGCATCGCCTGTTCCATGCCCACCGGCATGATTACCACTGGCTCCGGCCATGCTTGCGAAAACAAAAAATGTCAGTACTGCGATTAAATAATTGGCCTTCATTGCTGACCTCCTGGTATCAATGGCCGGAATGGCCGGTCGGTTTGCGAATCTGGAATTCCAACTCCTGAGCCGGTTTTTGTTTGAGCGGCATGGATTTCCCGGATTCAGATATAAAGCGCGCCGGTTCTGACAGTGCACCTGTGTACTCGAAGGCGACCGTGCCGGCTGGTTGCCGGTACCACCCCGGATTGGTGTAATCACCCGGTTTCTGGTTTTTACGCACCTTTACCACCGAGAACATCCCCCCCATCTCCACGGAACCGAACGGCCCGTCACCGGTCATCATCGGAATCGTATTGTCAGGCAGCGGCATCTGCATTTCGGCCATATCTGCCATGCCACGCTCACCCATCACCATGTAGTCGGGAATGAGCCCGGTGATCTTTCTGGCCACGCTCCGGTGATCGATACCGATCATTGTGGGGACGTCATGCCCCATGGCATTCATAGTGTGGTGACTTTTGTGGCAGTGAAAAGCCCAGTCACCCTCTTCATCGGCCAGAAATTCGATCTGCCGCATCTGACCGACGGCAATATCGGTGGTGACCTCCGGCCAGCGGGCGCTCTTCGGTACCGGCCCGCCGTCTGTGCCGGTTACCAGAAACTCATGGCCATGCAGATGTATCGGGTGGTTCGTCATGGTCAGGTTGCCGATGCGGATGCGCACCTTGTCATTCAAACGCACGTTCAGCGAATCGATACCCGGAAATATGCGGCTGTTCCAGGACCAGAGGTTGAAGTCCAGCATGGTCATGATCTTCGGTGTATAGCTGCCCGGGTCTATGTCGTAGGAATTGAGAAGGAAGCAGAAATCACGCTGCACCTCATCGATCAGCGGATGCCGGGTCTTGGGATGGGTGACCCAGAAGCCCATCATCCCCATGGCCATCTGGGTCATCTCATCGGCGTGGGGGTGGTACATGAAGGTGCCGGGGCGCCGCGCCGCAAATTCATAGACAAAGGTCTTGCCCGGCCGGATCGCCGGCTGGTTGAGCCCGGCAACGCCATCCATGCCGTTGGGTAGCCGCTGGCCGTGCCAGTGGATGCTGGTGTGCTCCGGGAGCCTGTTGGTTACGAAGATGCGGACCCGATCTCCTTCGACCACTTCAATGGTGGGACCGGGACTTTGCCCGTTGTACCCCCACAGGTGCGCCTTCATGCCGGGCGCCATTTCACGCACCACCGGCTCCGCCACCAGGTGGAATTCTTTCACCCCGTTATTCATGCGCCAGGGTAATGTCCAGCCGTTGAGCGTCACAACCGGGTTGTAGTGATGGCCATTGCTTGGAACCAGCGGCGGCTTGGTATCCGGGGAACTTTGTGTCACAGGTTCCGGCAGCGCAGCCATGACCGCCCGACTGACGGAGGATGCTGCCAATGTCCCGCCTGCAATACCGACCGCCTTCAGGAAATCTCTTCTGGAACTCATCCGGTATCCCTCTGGGTATGTTTATTTTTATTCAACTGACCGCTTCCTGCCATGCTGAGACCTAATCAATGGGGTGCATCGCCACCCTCCCTGCCACTTGCTGCCTTGAAATCAAGTGAAGTCTGCACGGGCCGGCCGATTATGGAAGCCTGCAGGGCCGCGTCGGCCAGCCAGAACTGCCGTTCGGCATCAATTGCCGCAATCACGCTGTTTATCTGGTCACGCGAGTCTGCCAGCAGTTCAAACACGCCAATCAGCATGCCATTGTAGCGGAGCAGGTTTTCTTCGGAAATGGCCTTACGGAGCGGCACGACTTCATCACGATAATGCCTGGCGATATCGTAGGCTGTCCGATAGGCTGAATAGCTCTGGCGCAGATTTGACCCTGCGGCACGCAGCGTTGCTTCGAGCCGGAAGGCGGCAGCAAGAGTCCGCGCATTCATGGCATCGCGCTGATTGTCCCCCCAGTCGAAAATCGGCAGGCGGATACTGACTTCATATCCCCGATTGATAGTCTTGTGGCCATCTGCCCTGTCCTGGACCGTGCCATAACGCAATCCCAGTTCAATGTCGGTAAAGCTGGTCAACAGGGTCAGTCCCTGGGCTTTTGCTGCAGCCTCGTATTCAGACTGCGCAAGCCGGATATCAAGGCGGCTCCTGCTGGTGCTGCTGCCGGCCTGCTCCGGGGAGAGCGGCTCTTTTGGCAGATCGGGCAGCCGGTCCGGCAGCAGGAGACGTTTAGCCTGATCATCGGTCAGTCCCAGGAGACGGATCAGTTCTTCTCGTGCAGAGGTGGCCGTATGCTGCGCTGTTGCCAATCTGGCCGTGGCATCCGCGTAAAATGCCTGCTGACGGGCCCGCTGAATTTTATTGAAATTACCGGCTGATTGAAGGAGACGCCCCAATTCAGCGCTGGCCTGAGCTGCATCTTGCACCTGCTTCGCATAAAAGAGACTCTGTCGGGCTGCCACCGCCTTGACCCATGCCTGTCGTACCTGGGTAATAAGGTCAACAACATCGCTGGATAACTGCAACTGCGTCTGGTCAATCATTTGCTGCGCCATGCCAGAGCGTTGCGGCAGCGTCAGAAGATCCAGCAGGCCAAAGGCAATCATGCCGGACAGCTCGCGTTCAGCAGACGATATTAAACGCTCAAAGGTAAAGACGGGATTTGAGATACGGCCTGCTTGGGCCACCCGGGCAGCATCAGACCAGTTTTGAGCCAGCATGGCCTGTAACCCCGGACTGTTTGCCAAGGCAAGCAAGACGGCATCGCTCTGATTTGCCGGCTTTTGCAGTAGTTCTTCGGCTCGGCGATTCATCTCTGCGCGCTGCTCGTCGGTCTGCGCCAAAGACAGTTTTCCCTGGGTAAACCCGGCGGCCATCTGATTTGTTGTGCTGAGTGATTTATTGAAGTCAACGCTGGCGCAACCGCCGATCATTCCAACGGTGACCAGTGCCAGAAAAGTTCTGAAGAGGTTGTGAAATGATCCCGTGCACATCACGGTTTGCTCCCTTGCCCGGATTTTTGTCCGGATTTTTCGTTTAGCCCCGGCGTCTCTTTTTTATCGCTATCTGGCCTGGTTTCATCTGCAGAGGTACTTGTGCCTGGCGGCATCGCGTCCCGGGCATAAAAGCGCCACCCGCCGATTTTGCCGACATTGTCGTTGGTCTCCTGCCAGGATAGCAGAGGTTGGTCCCTGAAGTACTGATAGTGGGTAAATACAGAAAAGTACTGTAGCTGGAAGCTTGCCGGTTCTGCTGCCTTCTGCACGGCTGTTCCATCGGTTGATACGGGCTGGGCTCCGGCCAACGATGAACTTAACAACAGTCCTGACAGCAATAACCATCGGAAAACAGTAATTACCATAAACTCCTCGATGTGACAGTTGGCAAAGTCTAGGCTATATTTCGCGTTTACTCGTTTCTGACGCAAGGCTTTCTTATAGTTTAATACTTCCTATATTTGTTGCCTTTACTAAACGGATCGGCAGTTGACCCGCCAGCCCGGCCTTTTTCGGAACAGGCGGCGTCTGTCTGGTTGGCAACCTTACTCATCTACTGTATTGATCAGCAAGTGGAAATGGAGTTATCATGTGTTCTGTTCATCGATTCGCCAGGAACTTCTCAATTGCATCTTTGTGTTCTGCAACATATTCACAACTCGGTTCTTCTCCACACTTTCGGCACTTTAGATCATAAGCGGAATTTATGCAGTGACATTTTGGACAGGTATATCGTTTCTGTGCGGCTTCATGCCACGCCTCACTACCATCAGCCTTTATGCTATTAAGATCGTCCCAAAGTTCAATTCTATGAGGCTTGGCCGATTGAAATAAAGTCAGCTCCTCGCATGGGTAATCCGTACATTCGCTGCAAAATTCGATTCCTCTCCCTGTTGCGCAACTGAACATCTTGCACTGTTCACAGGCGGGAAAACGTTTATCTGAACGGCACCCAAAGCATTTGACTTCATCTTCTGTGAATTGGAATTGCGTCGCAATTCGTGAGAGGCGTTCGGCATCTTCTGTGGAAGCAATGTAGAGAGTGCAGGCTTTACAATAAAGGCCGCATACAGCAGCAGTTTTAGTCAAGCCGATCAGGTTCTCTTCGTTCTCCATTTGATCCATCCTCCAGTTCTATTTGACTTGTCACGGCACAACTTATTATTGACCAGACCCGGACATCATTCCGTATTGGTAGATTGACCTACAATGGCCAACATACAGTATTGTTTCAGTCCTGAATTTTAAGTTACAGAATAATCGGCTTCATATGCAAGTTATTTAGGCCTATATTAATTAACCAGCAATATGGCTACTCTTTCATTGCTTCAATATGGACAGCCAGTGACCTTCTCCCTTAAATCTCAGCCATTGCAAACTTAGTGATTTCGGTCTAGAACCTCAACCAAGGAGCTAGACATGAAGAAGCGATTCACCGAGGAGCAGATCATTGGCATTTTGAAGCAAGCC
>JAWDJY010000090.1:0-15173 GCA_032469775.1 Geobacteraceae bacterium
TAACCTTATCGGTGACGATCTGCATCAGATCCTTGTCGCCAGTGACCACAACGACCTGCCCCCCTTTTGAACTATACCTGCGCGCCAATGAGCCGATGATGTCATCGGCCTCGAAACCGGCCAGTTCCAGAACAGGGATATTGAAGGCACGGACAACATCGCGAATAGGGCCGACCTGGGCACGCAGATCATCCGGCATGGATGCGCGATTGGCCTTGTAGTCAGGATAGATATCGTTGCGGAATGTTATTCTGCCTGCATCGAATACTACCGCAAGCTGCTGCGGCTGATAGTCCTTGATCAATTTCAGAAGCATCTGTACAAAGCCGTAGATGGCGTTTGTAGGTTGTCCGCCAGGTGATGACAGGTGGCGAATTGCGAAATAGGCCCGATAGATGTATGACGAGCCGTCAACAAGATAGAGAGTCCCCCTGGAAGTCATACTGACTCACCACTATCAGGCGTTTCACGTGTAAAAAGAAGAAATGCCATCGAAGGGCGGCGGCTGGATTCACGCATCGCAAACTGCATGCCATCGAAGTTCCAGCCCTTTGAGCACCAGTTGTTCAGGGCTTCCTCGATGGCGTCCTCAGTGACGGTACCCAGTTCAATTACTTTATAAACGGTCATGACGAGTCCTCTGGATGGAATGTAAGAGCACTATATTTCAATGGTCGTTCAGGCTACAAGCAGAAATAAAAAAAGGCGGCCCGAAAGCCGCCATGATGGTTTCAATATGGGAATGATTATTTCTGGAAGCCGAGTTTGGACGAAATTTCTTCGCCGGCTTTTTTAACCAGCGGCACAAGCTCATCCTTCATCCGCTCTTCGGAAAAGCGCATCGACGGACCGGAAATACTTACTGCGCCTATGATGCGGCGGGTATAATCCCGGATCGGCGCACTGACGCACCTTACACCGATATCCAACTCTTCATTGTCAATCGCATATCCTTGCTCCGCAATGACCTTCAGCTGTTTTTTCAGTGTATCCCGGTCAGTAATAGTGTGGGTCGTATAGCGTTGCAATTCCTTGCCTGGAAGGTAGCTTTCAAGCTCTTCGTCATTCATGTAGGCAATCTGTATCTTACCTGCAGCTGTGCAGTAAGCCGGCAGGCGCGATCCGACCCTCGGCACGACCCTGACGGTCATTCCGGTTTCGACCACATCCAGGTAAATGATGTGATAATCCTTCAGAATGGAGACGTAGGTAGTCTCGTTGCATTCCTGGACCAGCGCTTCCAGAACCGGCTTGGACTGGCGCAGCAAACCCATCTGCTTGATGAATGTCTGCCCCAGCTCCAGTGTTTTCAGGCCGAGCCGATAGTTTTCCGTCACCCTGTTCTGTTCTATATAACCACGTGATTCAAGGGTTGCCAGCAGCCTGAAGACGTTATTTTTGTGGAGTTTCAAACGTTTGCTCAGTTCAGTGACTCCCAGTTCGTCGACCTCGCCGTGGAACTGCTCTAGGAGGTCAAGTGCATGGGAAACTGCCTGGATCAAATATTCCGATTTTTCTTTTTTTGCCATGGTTTCAAGTCCTGTGATAGAAAAGTTTGAAAAAACAAGTGACGCAACATATCAAAATTACACTGCTAATTAAAAAACGAGAAAAATTATACAATTATGTAACATTTTTTCCAAATACTAGAATATTGTTTTATAATTGTCAAGTGTTAAAAATTGCATTATATTTCATCTACAGGCGTAGAAATTGTTTCTGTGCGCTAGCCGGAAATAGAACAAAAATGAGGATGTCATGCTAAATCTGCGCAAAAAAATTCTCGTCGCAATAGATGGTTCCCCGCAATCCGACAAGGCCGCGGAGGAAGCGGTGAGACTGGCAGCCGGCAACCAGAGCCAGTTCAAAAGCCCGGTTTTTGCGCTTCTGGTTCTGCCCAACGCACCGACATCAACCTATACCGATTTCGTACCTTCAGCTCCCATGACCGAAACTGAAAAATGGGATGATTTACGGAAACGAATTTTTTATGTAGTGGAAAAATGTGCCGCCGAACACGATATTCCGCTAGAGATGATTGTTGAATACGGTGATCCAGCTGAAAAAATGATCAACTTTGCCAAGCGTGAAGGCATTGACGTGATTGTAATCGGCAGTTCCAGCAAAGGCTTTATTCAGAGGCGGATCAAAGGGAGCATTTCCCATAAGGTTGCCAGCAGCGCTCCCTGTTCAGTATATATAGTAAGAGGTTGAATATCGAAAGGTATCGAATGATTTCATGTCGTTTTGTTAGTTATTTTCTCGGAATACTCCTGTCTCTGCTCCCATTTCAGGCTTCAGCCGCCGATTCCTTTCGAGTACCAATCCTGCTGTATCATCGTTTCGGACCAACTGTTGCGGACGGCATGACCATTACCACGCCGGTATTCGAATCACATATGAAATATCTTCACGACAACGGCTACAAGGTGATTCCGCTCCGCCAGCTGATTGACCATTACCTTGGCAAAGCTCCGGCCCCGGCGCCTAAATCAGTTGTGATCGTTGAAGATGACGCCCACAAATCCGTATACAGCGACATGTTTCCAGTAATACGAAAATATCGCTACCCGGTCACCGTATTCACATATCCATCCGCAATTTCAAACGCAAAATACGCCATGACGTGGGATCAGCTACGCGACCTTAAGAAGTCCGGGCTGTTTGATATCCAGTCACACACCTACTGGCATCCCAATTTCAAGAAAGAACGCAGGAAACTTAGTCCTCAGGCGCTTGAAAGCATTGTCATGACGCAACTCAGAAAATCCAAGGCCCGCCTGGAAACAGAAGTGGGCGGCCATGTGGACATGCTGGCCTGGCCGTTCGGAATCCATGATGATTATCTTATAAAGAAAGCTTCGGAAGCCGGCTATGTCGCGACCTTCACGATAGAGCGCAGACATGCGGTACCATCAGACAAAGTCATGAAGCTGCCTCGATACCTGCTGGTCAATGCCGACAGCGGAAAAGCTTTCATCCAGCTGCTGGAAGGCAATGCAGTTAAACGGAACGCTGCCTACTGATGGCAGATGAATCAACAAAAAAACACCCCTGCCCAGACTGCAGCTTTTGCCAGTGGTGTTCCGATGATCGGTGCCGCAAATGCCTGAACCGCTCCAGATGCTGTCGCCGCAAACTTTCAATCGCCGAACAGATAGCACTCTATGACGCGTTAAATTCCCCACCGGAAAATAAATAATCCCGATCGGTTGACAATAGTAATGTTAGAGTTAAGCTTATCTGGATACGCTGCCAGCGAGACATGGCAGTGTTCTATTTTTATGCTCATTAGAATATATATTCAAAACACTATATATTTTGATAGACCATAATAGCTCTATGCAGTATATTGAATCTGGTTTATGCCGTTTCGATGTAAAAATATCCCTGCAAGGAGGTGAATATCTTTATTTCATCCGGTTTCAGGTTTTATTGTTTTGATGCAGTAGCAGGGCGTAAAAACTATCTCATTGTGGAGGTTGTATGAAACAAAAAATGGCAAAGAAGCTTCTCTGTTGTGCAATTGCAGGACTGGCTTTCCCGCTTGCTGCCCAGGCGGCCGACGATGACCTGCAGAAAAAAATCGACAAGCTGAGCAAAGAGGTAGCCGACCTCAAAGGCTCAGTAAAAAGAGTCGAGGACAAGTCACTGGGCAAGTGGTTGACCATCGGCGGCGAATACCGCTTCCGCGTGGATTCCCTGCACGGTGAGACAGTTCCCTATTCAAGCGCCATCGGGACCATGCAGAACATGGTTGGTTCCTTTCTGCTTGACCCGACAGTTGCCGGAGCTGCCGGCAATCCATCAGCAACCCAGTTCATGCTGGCCACGGAGAGCGGCAAGCTCTTCTCTCCGACACAGTTCGGCTATATCCTGAACAACTACATGCCGCAGGCCATGTACAACAGCTTTACGGCTTCCGGCGCAACCCCGGGATCATTCCTCAACCAGTTCAACACGATCGTCATGGGCGGACCTGCAGCAGTCCAGGCAGCCTTGTCTGGTACGGCGCTGACCAGCCAGCAGACAGCCATCCTTGCAACTCTTCAGTCCAAGGTCCTGCCGACTGTTTTCGCAAAACCGGCCTCAGCCAGCATTATCGATCCCGCCACCGGAACACAGGCTGCGGGCACAAGCCTGGGAGCCCAGTGGAATACTGTTCTGACCTCGCTTGCCGGGATGGGCTACACACCTGCCCAGATCAACCAGCTTGCAATGCAGATGATGATGCAGGGCTTTTTGGGAGCCGGCAGCCCCTATCTTGCACAAGTGCCTGCTTTCAAGCCCAAGAACGAAACCCTGTACACCAACAAGTTCGGCATCGATCTCACCGCCAAGCCGATCAAGGACGTGACAGTACACGCCAAACTGGACATGTACAAGTCGTTCGGCTCACAGAGCGACTCCACTACCATGAACGGATACTTTGCTGACCGCGTCGGTGTTTTCGACGGCACGCTCAGCCACGTTCCCACCGACAGCCTCCTTAATGTCGATCGCGCCTATGCAACCTGGAGCAACATTGCAGAGCAGCCGATCTGGTTCTCGGTCGGCCGTCGGCCTGCCACCAACGGCGCCCCCAGCAACCTGCGCATGAACAGGGAGCGTCCCGGCAACGGCGGAACTCCTGCCCTGCTGGTCGATTATGCTTTTGACGGCATGACCATCGGCTACGCACCCGACATCGACGCGCTGCCAGGTGCCTACGCCAAGGTCTGCTACGGCCGCGGCTTCGACAGCGGCATCAAGCAATCTTCCAACAGCATCAAGGACACCGACATGCTTGGTGTTGCAGTTATCCCTTACGAGACCGACCCACTGCGTATCTGGCTGCAGTGGAACCGCGGTTTCGACATTTTTGACTTCCCGGCCATGAACAACACCATCTTCGGCAATACCGCACCGGCAGTAAACTTGGGCAATATCGACTGGTACGGCGCTGGAGCGATGAGTACACTCAAGAATGTTGGGCCGGGTACCCTTCAGCTTTTCAGTGATTTCGGTCTGAGCATCACCCATCCCAATAATAACGTGTCTGAAAATGCAGGATTCCAGGGTTTGATGAGCGGCGAATTCTTTGCCCAGGATACCAACCCTAAAGATCAGACCGGCTGGGCAGTCTATGCAGGTATCCGCTACGACCTGCCGTCAAAGACCAAGATCGGCTTCGAGTTCAACCATGGTTCGAAATACTGGATCACCTTCGCACCCGCAGCTGACGACATGTGGACCAGCAAGGTCGGCACGCGCGGTAACGTCTATGAGCCGTACATCATCCAGGAACTCGACCTCAAACCTATTTCCAACTACTTTGCCAAGGCATTCTTCAAGCTTGGCTACCAGTACTATGACTTCGAGTACACCGGCAGCAACAACTGGGTCGGCGCCCCCAAGAAAATCTCCGAGATCAAATCAACGGATCTCATGCTGATGGCGCCTCTTAAAGAAGCTCACAATATTTACGGCACATTTGAAGTTCATTTCTAGAACCAACTGTAAAAGGGGTGCGGAAAATCGCACCCCTGTTTTAAACGTTAACCGGGACAATCACTTTTTAGTAACACTTACACAGAGCACAAACAGGGAGTTAGTCATGAAGAAAATCAGTTCAGTAATTATGGTAGTTGCAGTCATGTTAATCGCTTCTTTCACAGTTATTCGCACCGCCAGCGCCGAAGACGTCAAGATCACAGGGGTCATCTCTAAAATAGAAATTGCTGCTGACCAGAAGTCGGCCATTGCCGTGATAAAAGACAACAAATCAGGTGAATCAATCACCATTACAATTGCGGATGAACTTACACTCGACAAATTGAAAGACAAACGCATTCTGGAAGGAGATGAAATCCGTACCAAATTCGAAAAAGAAGGCGACAAGAACACCAGCAAGATGTTCAAGAAAACAGCGGGTTGCTAACTCTGATCTAAAATCAAGGAGGATTACTCTGCATGAAATTTCAGTCATTTAATCCGGCAATTTTGACTCTGGTAGCAGGAATAACTGTTTCAGCAGCCGTCACCGTTTCAGCCGAACCACCCGCTCCTGCCGCCAAACCGACAATTGCCAAGATTTGCACCAATTGTCACAAGGCAGAACCGGGAGCTGTTCGCGGAAACTTCGACCTTGTCACTTTCAAGGCTAAAACCATTCAGGTCAAGATCGATGATGCCGTAGAACAATTCAAGTTTGATGAGGACGAGATCAAAGTCGTTAACGGCGAAGGCAAGACCGGTGATGGCGAATTTCTCAAGGAGAACAAGGTAAAAAAAGGACACGAGATCAAGGTTGAGTACGTTGAGAAGAACGGAGTAAAGACTGCGGTAAAATTGATTGAGAAACCGCCGGTCAAGATTCCGGCAGAAATGCTGATGAGTACTGCCGATATTGAGAAACTGGTGGCACTTGGACCCGAAAAGGGGAAATATTTCCTGTATGACTCGCGACCATTGCCGCGCTTCCAG
Source organism: Geobacteraceae bacterium (assembly GCA_032469775.1). Lineage (GTDB taxonomy): Bacteria > Desulfobacterota > Desulfuromonadia > Geobacterales > Pseudopelobacteraceae > JACRCG01. The sequence continues at coordinate 6,466 of JAWDJY010000090.1, forward strand.
GAAGGCTACATCCCAACAGCTGTAAACCTTCCCTTCCCGGCCTTTGACAAACTGGCTGACAAACTGCTTCCCAAGGACAAGTCTGCACTGGTTATATTCTACTGTGCCGGGCCTTCCTGTAACATGAGTCCAGGTTCTGCCGACAAGGCTAAAAAACTCGGCTACACCAACATCAAGGTTTACAAGGATGGTATGCCGGCCTGGTCTGCTAAAAATTTCGGTGTGCTCTCTGCACAGTTCCTGAAAGAGGCCTGGATTGACAAGGACATTCCGCATGTTCTGCTGGATGTACGCACTGAAAAGGAAGCAGCCAAAGGTTACATCAAGGGTGCCGTTTCCTTCCCTGCCTCCAAGGCTGCCAAACTGATCAAGAGCCTGCCTCCTAAAGACATGAAACCTCCTGTCATGATTTATGACGGAAAAGATGGCGTTCAAGCTGCCAAGGTTGCCAAGCAACTGGTAAAGGCCGGCTACGGCAAGGTAATGGTGGTAACTGGTGGATACGATGCCTGGACAACAGCTAAGTACGAAGTAGCTACAGGCAAACTGACAGCCAAGGCTGTCTATGTACCCAAACCGAGACCAGGCGAGATCAATCTGGACGAGTTCAAGAAATACGCAGCTGAGTTACCTGCCAACGTCATGATTATCGACGCCCGCACCGCCTCAGAAGCCAACGCCGGAATGATCAAGACCGCCAAACTGATCCCGGCCGAGGAGATCAAGGACCGCCTGGCTGAGATCCCCAAAGACAAGCTGATCGTATTCTATTGCAACACAGGCACAATAGCAGAAGTTGCTTATAACACCTTGAAAGGCCTTGGTTATACAAATGTCAAGTTTGTAAAAGCCAAGGTTTCATTTGAAAAGAATGGCAGCTACAAGATTACAAAAGAATAACGCCATTTCACGTACACAGTCCGCTATTTGGCGGACTGTGTACGTGAAAGTCTTTACCTAGATTTCAAATCTTTTTATTTATCAACAACTATACGAAAATTCATATAATTGGAACAAGCGTTGCATTGATCAGGCTACATACCATATATATGGTTATGAATATGCCTGAAGTCGAAAGGAATCGAAACATGACGGGAAGAATAGCAGCGATCATTCTGGGATGCGCTTTATTGGCGACAACTGCTGTTGCCAAAGAGCATCCGGGAAAAGAGCAGATACTCAAGGATGGCTACCAGGGACCAAAAACTTGTGAAACGTGCCATCCTGGCAAAGCCAAGGAGTTTCTCGGAACGGTTCATTGGAAACACGCCTCCAAGGTGGATCATGTTGACAACTTGAACCCAAATGAAGAACACGGCATGAAGAATCGTATCTATACGATGTGCAACGGCAATGACATTGTCAACAACCTGAAGGAAGTTCCACCGAACGCACTTGGAAAGACCAAGTTCACCGGTTGCAACACCTGCCACCCCGGAGATCACGCCAGTGACGTCGGCAGCACCGGGCCACAGGCTGAACAGGCAATAGACTGCCTGATATGCCATTCAAGCAAGTATGACTTCAGTAAAAGAAAAGCGGTCAAGGACAAGAACGGCAATGTTGTCATGACCCAGGACCGCAGCACCGAGGCAGCCGCCAACATTGGCAGACCCTCCATCAAGAACTGCATGGTCTGTCATGAGGCTGCTGGCGGCGGGGCTATGATCAAGCGCGGTTTTTCAATGACAAAGGAAGCCGAGGTGCATGTATCCAAGGGCATAATCTGCGTTGATTGCCACCAGGTTAAAAATCACAAGTTCCCTACCGGCCGTGATCCAAACAACTGGGCACATGACGGCATCTACATGACCTGCGTTGGTGAATGCCACACCAGCAAGCCTCATACAGATGCCGATTACAATCGCCATACCGACAAGATCGCCTGCCAGACCTGCCATATACCAAGAACTGGTGGTGCATTTTCCAAAGACTTTACCAAATGGGAAAAACAGGGCAACGGCTTCTATGAACCTTCAACCTTGAAACGCGAAGTCAATGAGACCGCACCGGTATATGCCTGGTACAATCTTACCGTCAGCAATACTCCGCACTTCATCGGCCCCAAAGGCAGCAGGACCGATGGCAAGAGCAAGATTTACCCGTTCAAGGTTTTCCAGGGCAAGGCATATTACAACAAGAAAAACGGCCAGTTGATGTCAATGGACTTTGCTCCTCCCATATCAAACGGCGATTCATTGGCAGGAGTAGCATCGGCGGCCAAGATTCTCGGCATCAAGGATTATGAACCGGTTCCGGGATGGCAAACCATCTACTTTGGCAGCAACCATCAGGTTACCCCAAAAAACAAGGCGTTGACCTGCGCTAACTGCCATGCGGTAAACGGCGTGCTTGACTTCAAAGAGCTGGGCTATGCCGCAAAGGAAATTGAAAAACTCACCAACCCTGAACTCTATTTCGAAAAACTGCTCAAGCTCCAGCAAGAAAATGAATAGTTTACTGCACTTCAGAAAATGGCAATAAATGACGGGGCGTGAACTATTTCACGCCCCCTTTTTTATTGTGTTATATGGATATTTATATATTGTTGGCAAATCAATTCTCACACCAAGCATCTAACAGGAGGTAAATCGTGTCGCCAAAATTCTCTCGCAGAACTTTTCTCAAGGCTTCAGGCGCGGCCACAGCAGCAGTGACAGTTGCCGCCTCGTTGCCGGACAAGTTCCTTTCATGGGCAGAGGAATCCGGTCAGAAAGAAATGAAGCAAATTCCGACTTTCTGTGAACTCTGCTTTTGGAACTGTGGACTGGTAGCAAAGGTCGAGAATAACAAGGTAGTAAAAGTTGACGGCAACCCCAAGAGCCTTAGAGGAAGGGGACGGTTGTGCGGACGTGGCAATGCCGCCCTGGGAGCGCTCTACGATCCAGACCGCCTGAAATACCCTATGATCAATACCGGTAAACGCGGCGAACCGGTCTGGAAGCGTGCCACCTGGGACGAAGCGCTCGGTGTTATTGCCCAGAAGATGAAAGCGGTCAGTGAAAAATACGGCCCTGATTCCATGGCACTGATCTATCACGGTACCGGCGCCTCCTTCTGGAAGCACCTGCTGCATGCCTGTGGCAGCACACTGGCAGCGGCCCCCTCGTTTGCCCAATGCCGCGGACCGCGTGATATCGGTTTCGTACTGACCTTCGGTTCGGATGTGGGTTCACCGGAATACTACGATTTCAGCAAGAGCAAATATATAGTCCTGTTCGGTTCCCATCTGGGGGAGAACGCCCATAACAGCCAGGTCCAGGATATTGTAAAAGGATATTCCGGCGGTGCCAAAATGACCGTGGTTGATCCGCGGCTATCCAATATTGCATCCAAGGCAGATCGCTGGCTTCCGATCAGACCCGCCACCGATCTGGCACTGATGCTGGCATGGATCAGGCTGATAATCGAGGAAGGACTCTACGACAAGGAGTATGTTGCCAAATATGCCACCGGCTTTGACGAGCTGCGCGCGGCGGTCCAGCAATACACACCGGAGTGGGCGGAGGCCGAAACATCGATAGCCAGCGATGTAATCGTCAAGGTTGCCCGTGAAATGGGGGAGCATGCTCCCAACGTCTGTATAGGGGCCGGTCGCTATTCCACCTGGTACGGTGACGACACCCAGCGCAGCCGGGCAGTGGCGATACTGAATGCCCTTCTCGGCACCTGGGGGCGTGAAGGCGGCTATTTCTTCCCCACCGGTGCAAAAGTACCGGAATACCCGGGACTGCCAGCCTACCCGGAACACGTGGAAGCGGCAAAACTTGATGAAGCCTATCCGTTTGCCATGCTGCAGACCACCACTTCCATCAAACAGGCTTCAATTACCGGACAACCACGACCTGTAAAAGCCTGGTTCGTGTACGGCTCCAACCTGATGAAGACCATGCCGGACAAACAGGAGACCATCAAGGCGATCCAGAACCTGGATTTGATGGTAACAATCGACACCATGCCGATGGACATCATCAACTATTCGGATGTGGTCTTGCCGGAATGCACCTACATGGAACGCTATGACAACATCAATGTGGGAAAATTCAAGGGCGAGGCCGAGATTGCGCTGCGGCAACCGACCGTGGAACCCCTGTGGGAGTCAAAACCGTCCTGGTGGATTACAAAGGAACTGGGGAACAAACTGGGGCTGGCGGCATTCTTCCCTTGGAAAGATGGGGAGGAATACATTGCCAAGCGTTGCGAAGCGGGAGAGATTGATTTCGCCCAACTGAAACGGGACGGCGTAATCATCAAGAAAGGTGGAAATCCATACATTACCGCCGATAGCCAACCGGAGTTCGGCACACCTTCGGGCAAGATCGAACTGTACTCGCAACAGCTGGCGGAAAATGGGTTTGATCCGGTTCCCAAATACACCAGGCACCCGACTCCTCCAGCCGGTCATTTCCGGCTGCTGTTCGGACGGGCGCCGTTGCATACCTTCTCCCGCACCACCAACAACTTCATGCTGACCGATCTGCAGAAAGATAACTCTCTCTGGATCAACGCCAAAAAAGGGAAGGAGATGGGATTGAAAAACGGTGACTATGTCTCTCTCGTCAACCAGAACGGCGTGATCGCAAACGGACGGATCAAGGTAAAGCTGACCCAGCGTCTCCGTGATGATGCTGTGTACATGAACCACGGCTTCGGCGTTCACGCCAAAGGGATGTCTCGTGCCAACGGCCAGGGAATTGCCGATGATGACCTGATCGGAAAACCCGCGATTGATCCGATAATGGGTGGTACAGCCATGCGCGTGAATTTTGTCAAGATCGTGAAGGGGGCCTGACATGAAACTATTCGGAGTTCTTATTCCTGAAAAGGAACAGCTTATCGGAACCGTAGGTGATATTATCAAAGGGAAGGCCGGCTTGTCGCTGTATGCCTCACTGTTCGGCCTGGCGATCGGCTTATTCGCCATTGCCTCCATTTTTATCAGAGGGCATGCCCACACTATCAACACTTCAAGCCTCGTTCCCTGGGGTCTGCAGATATCCACCTATGTATATTTTGCACTGTTGAGTACCGGCTGCACATTCGTCAATTTTTTCGGCCACGTGTTCTTTGAAAAGCAGTACCGGCCATTTGCGGCACGGATCATTTTCGTCGGCATCATCACAGCCGTAGCTGCTTTCTTCTCCCTGACGACCGAGATGGGACACATTGAGCGGATGTACTACTTCCTGCTGTCTCCAAACCCGAAGTCTCCCATGTTCTGGATGGCCATCTGGTACACCTGCTACCTGATAATCATCATATGGGAATACGTAAACATCCAGACCAACAGACATTCCAACAGGGTCATGTGGGGAGCATTCTTCATCGCCGTATTCACCCACAGTACCCTGGGAAGCCTGCTCGGATCGGTCAGTTCGCGCGTCTACTACTACAGCGCCCTGATGCCGATCTACTTCCTGTTCATCGCCTTCCTGACAGGCTGCTCCCTTACCACCATAATTGCCGCAATGACGGTCAAGCAGAAGAAACTTGACGAAAACTACCACCTGCACCCATTTGTAACCTTGCTCAAGGTAGGATTGGGGCTGGCGCTTCTGATCACCTTCTGGCGCATGATGATCGGACTCTCGGCACACCTGGAGGGTTCCGAGGTCTTCTCGCTGACGTTGATCAACAGCGTATTGTTCGGAATCGTGGTCGTTATCGTAATCCCGTACATCCTGCTCAAAATCGGACACAGCGCCAACTGGCTGATCTTTGTGGGTCTCTTCATCATGGGCACCCAGCTTAAAGCCCGTAACGACCTGGTGGTCGGCGCATTCAAGATTCCTGTCTTCAGGGTTTACGACATGCCAGAAGTAGTACACTACACTCCGTCAATCTATGAAAACCTTGTAGTAGTGGCATCCGCCTCCCTGGTGGCCATGCTCTATATCATTTTCGAACGTTCGGGTGTTTTTGAGGCCAGAAACATCAAGGAGGAACACTGATCATGGACCAGTTTGACGGCAAAGACATCATGGAAATAATGCAGGAAGACCTGCAGCGCGCCCTGAAGAAACCGCGCAAGGAACGGCGCTGGGCAATGGCGATCGACCTCAATAAGTGTATCGGCTGCCACGCCTGCACTACCGGCTGCATGTCCGAAAACCTGACACCACCAGAGATTCATTATCGCCCGGTAAAGGAAGAGGAGATCGGCGAGTACCCCAATACAGGAATGCGTTTTCTGCCCCGCCCCTGTTATCATTGTGATTCTCCGACCTGTACGCCGGTCTGCCCGGTTACAGCGACTTACAAACGCGATGACGGTCTGGTCGTAATCGATTACAAGAAATGCATCGGCTGCCGCTACTGCATCGTGGCATGCCCATACGGCGCCCGCTCGGCCGATTCCGGCCACTACTTTACCGGGGACTTCCATGACAAGACCTATGAAGTGGAGAACTCCGGCGAGTACGGCGGAAATTTCAAACGGAAGAGCCACTGGCATTCGCCGATCGGCAACGCCCGCAAATGTCACTTCTGCATCCACCGGGTCGAAAAAGGTGAACTGACCCGTTGCACGACAACCTGCCTCGGCAACGCCACATTTTTCGGCGACATCAACGACCCCAATGCACTGATCACCAAACTGATTTCAAGACCGAACGTGTTCAGGTACAAGGAAGAGTTGGGAACAAAACCGACCGTGTACTATATCACCTGACAGGTGCCCGGAATTTCCGGGCAGCAGTTCAGTAGCTACAACAGGGGAACTCAAACGGGTTCCCCTGTTCTTTAAGGCACAACGGAATAAAGGCACACTTCAGGAGTCCGGCCAATCGAACTGGAGTAGTTGACGGACGGACACGTTTTTGATACCACACTTATTGTTATTTCAATGCACCACAGGCGGGAAGAACGCCTCATACAAAGGACGCAAATGGCACAAGTAGCAAAAAACACCGTGGTGACTCTAAGTTACAACCTCACAGACCCTGACGGGAACATGCTTGACGAGGGCAATCAGCCGATAGTTTATCTCCACGGCGGCTATGGAGGAGTATTCCTTCCCATAGAAAATGCTTTGGAAGGTAAATCGGTCGGAGATGATGTTACCGTCAAGCTGCAACCCGCCGATGCATTTGGCGAATATGATTTCGATTTGCTGCAGATCGAACCGGTCGAGCACCTGCCGCAACCGCTCAAAGTCGGAATGATGATAGAAGGCGAAACCGAAGAGGGAATGGAAGAGAGCGCGGTGTTCTACACCGTTACTGAAATTGCCGACGGCAAGGCTGTTCTGGACGGGAATCATCCGCTGTCGGGCATGGCACTGGTATTCATCGCCTCCGTCATCGCGATACGGCCGGCAACACCGGAAGAGATCGCGGCCGGCGAGGTGCTGGGCGCTTGATCCATACACCCTGAAATACTGGAGTAACAGTTCATGGCCAGATGTACCAACTGCAACGCCCCCCTGCCGGATGGCTCCCTGCTGTGCGCCTACTGTGGCGATCGCAATGACGTGGACCTGCGGGGGATACACTACCACACCACCCATGCCCCGGACATGCCCCGGACTTGCCCACGCTGTTCCGTAAACCTTAAGACCATCAACCTGAAACTGAACGGCACTTTTCTGATTGAAAGGTGCGACCAGTGCCTGGGACTGTTTTTCGATCCGGCGGAGCTGGAGGCGCTGCTGGATGCCGCTGTCTCAAATGTGTTCCAGATTGACAGGGTCGGACTTGACGGCATCAACCTCAAGCGTCCGCCCGACCAGTATCCGGTTGCCTACATCAAATGCCCGGTCTGTTCACAGTTGATGAACCGGGTCAACTTCGGCACCAGGAGCGGCGTCATTGTAGACCGCTGCAAGGATCACGGCGTCTGGCTGGATGGCGGGGAACTTCGTCATCTGATGGAATGGATGAAACTGGGGGGCAAACTGCTTGACCAGGAGAGGCAGGAGCAGGCCAGGAAGGAAGAGCTTAAGCTGGAAAAGGAAAAACGGGAGAGCCTGGCCGCCTACCGGACCGATCCGACCACCTTTGACAGCTTCGGAGATCCGCTTTTGCGTTCCGATCCGGACCTGTTCGACATCATCTACAGCGCGATCCGCTTTTTCACAAGGTGACCACTTCCTCTTCTCCGGGCCAGAACCTGCGCTGCAACTCATCCATCAGCGGCGCCAGGCTCTTGCGGTCGCGTGCCGAAACGGTCACGCTGTTCTGGGTCCTGGCGGACTGCCGCACCCTCAGAAAACCGACCATATCCTTCTTGCGCATCTCGTTAAGAATATCTGACTTGTTATAGACCAGCAGTTCCTGTTTGTCCCCCAAATCAAGCTCCTGCAGGATCGTCCGCACCTGGGCGATCTGGTCCTCGAAACGGGGATGGGATGAATCGACCACATGCAGCAGCAGATCGGCATCGCGCAGCTCCTCCAGCGTCGCCTTGAAAGCTCCCATCAACGATTTCGGCAGAGAACGGATGAAGCCGACCGTATCGGTGATGATCACCTCCCGCTCCCGTGGGAAGCGCAGACGTCGTGTGGAGGTGTCCAGCGTGGCAAAGAGCAGGTCCTCGGTAAAGACATCGCTCCTGGTAAGCGCATTCAGCAGGGTTGATTTACCGGCGTTGGTATAGCCGACGATCGAGATGATCGGCACGCCGGCCTTGATCCGCTGCTGGCGGCGCTGATCGCGCCCACGGGAAAGCTCCTTCAGCTCCCGTTCCAGGCTGGCGATCCGGTCACGGAT
>JAWDJY010000091.1:0-14751 GCA_032469775.1 Geobacteraceae bacterium
CTACCTGGTGGAATTCGCGGCCTCGGCCTTTGGAGTGAAGAAGTACGGCGGCTCGAAGCGGGCCATGGTCGGGGCTGTTATCGGCGGCATTGTCGGGATTTTTCTGGGAGTGCCGGGGATTCTGCTGGGGCCGTTCATCGGGGCGGTGATCGGGGAACTGTCGCTGCAGCGCAGCCTGGACCAGGCCGGTCGCGCCGGGTTCGGCACCGTGGTGGGGATGGCGATCGGGGTGGCAGGCAAACTGGCCATCGGCATCGCCATGGTGGGGACCTTTATCCTGGTGCGGCTGCTCTGATACTATTTCAGCCGTTATTGTTGTTATTGTTATTATTATTGTTGTTATTGTTATTGTTGTTGCAGGAAATATCCATCCCGCCCGAGGATTGCGCTCTTCTTCTCGCCTCCGCATCACCAGCCATGAGACCACCCGCGCCGAGCGCAGCCGCAGCCGCTCCGATGACCAGGATGTTGCCCCCCTGCTGGTATGCCTGCCGGTCGAGGATCGAGACCTTGCGGCAGTCGCACTGCAGCACCTGGTCGGTCCGGGACGAATCGGCGGCAAAGCTCTTAACGACGATATTGTTGTTGTACAGGAAGATACTCTTCTGTGAATGGATCAGGAACGGCTTTTTAGCGCCGTCGGCGGACATGCGGCTGACCAGTTCCTCTTCCATGGCGGCCCGTTTGGCGTCGTCGGGAATACCGATCATGGTCAGGAACCTTTCGACGTTGGCCGCCGTTCGGTGGAGTTCTTTGGTAAGCATCCCTGGTCCCCTTCACTCGTCCCAGTAAAACTCGAAGTTCTGGAACGGCAGGTTGATGGCCTGGATATGATAGAAGGCGTTGGCCTTTTGTTTCTGGTAGTGATAATCCCGCAGATACGAGGTGGTCACGAACAGGTTGTTCAGCACCCCCTTGATGAACATCTCCCGGTGCAGCTCCAAAAGACCGGACAGGTCAGCCAGCACGAAATCGTCGAAAAGCGGGCTCGGCTTGAGCAGGTTGTAGAAGAGCTGGTGGTTGAAGAGGTGCTCCTGCTTGCTGCGCTGCTCGTCACCGTAGACCACCCTGGTGTCGCGCAGCATCTGCAGGTGGAGCGTGTTGCGGACGGTCTCGTCACAGCCCGCTTCGAACAGGCCGCGCCGCAGATGCAGCCGGATGCTGTCGTTGCTGTTGATCGAGTACAGCTCGCGCCCGTTTTTCATGATCTGGGAACGGAGCGGCTGCAGCTCGCCGTTAATCTCGATCAGTATGGCCCGGTCGCTGTAGAGCTCGCGCAGCAGCGGGTCGGCCTCGACCAGCTCCGCCAGGGCATTTCCGGGCTGGTAGAGGTCGCCCGGCATCATGACCAGTGAAGCGGCCGGCGCCGGTTGCGGTTCTGCCAGCGCCAGCGCCGGATGCATGCCCCGGATGTACTCGCGTGTGTTGGCCTGTTGTTGTCCGGAATCGGCTGCCGGGGGGCAGGAACGGGGATTGTCGCGGTAGATGGCCTTCTGCAGTGCGCAGGTGTATGACCTGGCTCCGCCGCTGTGCAGTTTGACCACAGGGCAGCCGGTATGACAGATCTGCAGGTACTCGCAGTCGCGGCACAGTTGGTCGAGGCCGGCGCGCTGGTGCAGCAGCGCGATCCGGCGGCGTCCTGCGGAAAGAATCTCCTGCACCGGATCATGCAGGATGTTGCCGTAATAACACTGCTCCAGTCCCTGGCCGCGTACGCAGGAATAGACCGCGCCATCCCCCTGCAGCAGGAAGAAGCGTTCCCCGCAGTTGAAGGCGTTGGTGCAGTAGGTCGGCTTGAACTCGTCAAACCAGTTGCGACGGAAACCCTCCTCAAGTTCGCTCCCGGTGAATTCGGCCTTGAGCGACTCGTAGAGCCTCAGTTGCAGCTCTTCCGGCACCGTCTGCAGCTCATCGGTCAGGCAGCCGGCGGACTTTTCCCGATTAAGCGGTGCTTCGAAGCCGAACATGAAATTGAAGTTGTTCATGTCGAAACCGGTTTCGTGGTGGATTCTCCGGATATCGGCGACCAGCGCCGGGATGTCTTCCAGGTGCCGCCGGTAGAGGGTCGAGGAGATCTTGGCGCTGTGGGGATAACCGGCCAGGAGCCGCAGGTTGGCGAGGGTGCGTTTAAGCGAGGAAGCGCCACGGCGTGTGGTGCGGTAACGCTCGTGCAGCTCCAGCGGCAGGTCGATGCTGGCGCTGATCGATACCTTGTGGCGGTCAAACAGGTCGTACAGCCGGTCGAAATTATAGAGGTTGGTCTTGATGTGGGGCGCGGACTTCCTGAAGCCCCGTGCGGTCAGCTCGTCGAAATGGTCAATATAGTGGCGGCGGATGATGCCGAACAGCTGGTCCAGCACGTCCGGCGGCAGCATGGTCGGCTCGCCGCCGTGCAGCGACACGTTGAACGGCAGCACCCCGGCTGCCAGGAATGAATCCAGCGCCGTGCGCAGAGTGTCCGCCGCCCGCCGGGAGTCCCGGCGCAGATTCGCGCTGCCGGTCTGGTCCCCCAGGTAGCAGTAGCGGCAGCCCAGGTTGCAGGCCAGCGTCGGCACATACAGCAGGTGGATATGGCTGTGGAAGTTATTTTCCTGGGCGGTCCCGGCTGTCATGAAATTTCGATTGCGGGAGAGACCGCTTTCAGACGGGCGATGATCTTTTCAGCAACCTTCTCGAACTTGGCGGTTCTGTTGATCCTGATCTTGTCGGCCTTGCGTGCGTTGGTGGGGAACTTCTCGGCGGCTATCACCAGTCTCTTGCCCCGGGCCGAAACCAGCGTCAGGGTCTGGGCAGACTTGTCGAGGCGGGCGCCGGCCACATTGGCGAAATAGAGGATGCTGCTTCCCAGAATCAGGTAGCGGTTTCCGATCAGCAGGGCCTTGTCATATCCGGCCCGCAGCAGATGGAAGATGATGCCGGCCGGCAGCAGCATGAACAGCAGGCCCCAGCGGGAGAAAGTGGAAGCAGAGAAAATGGCCAGTATCACTCCGGCGATCGCGGCAACGATCAGCAGGTTCTTGGCGTTGCCGCCGGCTTGATAATTGTAAAGTGCGAACTCCCTGGACTCCATCCCGCTTCCTGCCTAACCATCTGATTTGCAGCCGTTTAATCGCTGCAGATCAGAAACCATAGCACCGGCCCGAGACTGTCGTCAAGGGCATTGTCAGCGGTTTCCGGCTCCGTGACGGCCAGGCGGCAACTGTTGCTTGCAAGCGGCGCATCAAGCGGGTATCTTGTAGCCAATTATTACCGTTAGTAAGTTAGAAGTTATTTTCTGCTGTTTACAGGCGGAAAATAACTTCGATAACGCACTTATCCTGTTTATCAGGGCTAGGGGGAAACATGAGCAAGGTCTATTTCAGCGACATGCGCGCCAACCAGAAGGAAAACCTGTTCGACAAGATAGCCAAACTACTGGCCCTGGCCGGGCTGGCCCAGCAGGTTTCGGAAGGCGACCTGACCGCAGTCAAGATCCATTTCGGTGAGAAGGGCAACCATACCTACATCCGCCCGGTCTTCGCCAGGAAGGTGGTGGAGGAGATCAAGAAGCTGGGGGCGCTGCCGTTTATGACCGACTCCTCTACGCTCTATCCCGGCCAGCGCAAGGAAGCGGTCTCGGCGCTGACCTGCGCCATCGAGAACGGTTTCGGCTATGCCTGCGTCGGGGCGCCGCTGGTCATCAGCGACGGACTGCGCGGTGTCACCGAAACCGCGGTCGCCGTGGAAGGGGAGCTCTTGAAAGAGACTTACATCGGCACCGAGATCGTCGAGGCTGATGCGCTGGTGGCCATGACCCATTTCAAATGCCACGAACTGACCGGTTTCGGCGGTGCGATCAAGAACCTGGGGATGGGATGTGCCAGCCGCAAGGGAAAACTGGTGCAGCACTCGACCGTGGCGCCGGTGGTGGCAGACAAATACTGCACCGGTTGCGGCATCTGCCCACGTTCCTGCGCCCATGGCGCGATCCTGATCGCCGGCGGCAAGGCGGTCATCGACCCGCAGAAATGTGCCGGCTGTTCGCGCTGCATCACGGTCTGCCCGGTCAAGGCGATCAACATCCAGTGGAACGAAGCCGCCGACCTGGTCATGCGAAAGATGGCCGAATATGCGCTGGGTGCGCTGACCGGCAAGAGCGGCAAGGCGATCTACATCAACTTCATCACCCAGGTCTCGCCGGCCTGCGATTGCTACGGACATTCCGACGCGCCGATCGTCAACGACATCGGCATCTGCGTCTCGACCGATCCGGTCGCGATCGACCAGGCCAGCGCCGATCTGGTCAACGGGGCGCGCGGCAACGAGGGTTCGGCGCTACAGAGCGGCTTCGAGCCTGGTGGCGACAAGTTCCGCGGAGTCTGGCCGGAGATACCATGGGAGGTACAGCTGGAACATGGCGAAAAGATCGGGCTGGGGAGCAGGAAATACGAACTGGTCAGGGTGTGACGGTTGAACGGATAAAAAGTAGTGATCCACGAAATGCACTAAAAGTATGAACAAAATCACAAGGAGAATGAAATCATGAATGCATCGATCGTTTACAAAGCCAACGTAAAAGACAATGTACTGGATGAACTTGCCAGGGAATTGCCGGTCATCATCGCCGAAGTGATGGACGTGCCCGGTGGTAATCTGGCCCGGCTCAGCCCGGAACAGGTTTCGTTGATCTTTTCCCAGGCCAGCAGCCGTGATGTGGGTTCGGACATAAGGATAATGGCCTTTGCCAAGAGCAATGCACCGCGCAAATCCACGGAAATTGACCGGGCCAACGCGATACTGGAGAAGGTGGTTGCACTGAGTTCAAAATGTGGTGAGCAGCACTCGGTTAACGTTCGCCTCTATCTGGTGGAGATCGGCGCGGCCGAGCATGCGCTGAGCGCTTAAGTCTGGTGGGGTTGGAAGCGCGTGCCGGGCTGGTCAATAACTAGTCATGCGGAAGAATAATACATGGATTTACTGTCATCACGAAAAGCGTCATTTTTGTCGCTAACCTTCTATGATAGCCTGCTGAAGTAATGGAAGGACTCTTATGAACAGTGGCCACAGGTATGAAACCATAACATTCAAGAACTTTTTCGAGTCGGAAAAGTCCGGTGGCATACTGCTTGTCATGTGTACTGTCTTGTCGCTTTTGCTTGCCAATTCTTATGTCAGCGAAAGTTACCTGGGGATTTGGCAGCTACATGTCGGCGGTTTGAGCGTTGAACATTGGATTAACGACGCTTTGATGGCGGTTTTCTTTCTGCTGATTGGGCTGGAACTGGAACGCGAGCTTTATAATGGAGAACTTTCGAATTTCAAAAATGCGTTACTTCCGGTTTTTGCTGCATTTGGCGGTATCGGCCTGCCGGCATTGATTCATTTCATTATGAATTATGGAAAGCCGAGCCAGGTCGGGATCGGGATTCCAATGGCTACCGATATCGCCTTTGCTTTGGGTGTTCTTGCTCTGTTGGGCAGCAGTGTGCCGGTTTCGCTGAAAATTTTCCTGACTGCGCTTGCTGTAATGGATGATTTGTGCGCAATTATAGTCATCGCAGTCTTTTACACGGAGCAACTGTCAGTCGTTTATTTGACCGGTTCTGTAGCTGTGTTTGTCCTGCTTGTAGTGCTTAACCGGTTTTTTCACGTGGCGGCTCTTTTGCCATATCTGTTGGGCGGCGCCATAATGTGGGTATTAATGTTGAAGTCAGGTGTCCATGCTACCATTGCAGGTGTTTTGCTCGCGTTTGCGATCCCGTTCTCGTCCAGACAAGACGATGAAAAATCACCTTCACACCGGCTGGAACATTTTCTGCACAAACCGGTTGCTTTCATAATCATGCCTGTTTTCGCGCTGGCCAATACCGGCGTCATCATCGGCTCAGATTGGGCCCAAGGACTGGCAACGTCAAACAGTCTGGGCATCATCGCTGGCCTGGCATTGGGTAAGCCGCTGGGTATTGTGCTTTTAAGTTTCGTTGCGGTAAGCCTGGGCATATCACAGCTGCCGGCCGATTTGAGCTGGCGGCACATTTTCGGCGCCGGGCTCCTGGGTGGCATCGGTTTTACGATGTCAATTTTCATTGCCAATCTGGCATTTGCCAGAAACCCGGACATGATAAACACGTCGAAACTGGCAATTCTGCTGACTTCATTGTCTGCAGGATTAAGCGGTTTCTTGTGGCTGAAGTTCTTCGTAAAGCCCTTGAAATAGGATGTTCACGTGGTAAAACTGCAGAACCGTTCGACTCAGGACCGGAATATGAGCGCGACCCGGTCAGTGACAGGCGGATTACGGGCCGTAGCCCTGTTCGAGGGCGCAAAAGGGATACTTGTCCTTTTGGCTGGATTCGGCCTGCTTTCATTTATCCATAAAGATTTGCATCATGCGGCTCTTCGGCTCGTGGAACACCTGCATTTAAATCCGGCCAGGCATTACCCGCGAATCTTTATTGATCTGATGGAACGCGTTACCGACAGCCAGCTTTGGATTTTAGCTGCCTCTGCGCTGGCCTACTCTGGTGTCAGGTTCATTGAAGCAACGGGATTGTGGCTGGAGAAAAAATGGGCCGAGTGGTTCGGTGTTCTGACCGGAGGAATCTATATACCGGTTGAGATATATGAAGTGGCTATCGGGGCCAGCTGGCCGAAAGTCACTTTGCTTGCTGTCAACATTGGAGTGGTGTCTTACCTGCTATATGCGCTTGGCAAGCAGGGGAGAAAACTGATTCCGTCAGACGGGAACTAAATGTTAAACGAGAGCAGCAATAGTTGGGTCAAAACTAACAGATTCAAAAGATGGAGAGAACTGACGGATCAACAAAACTTACGGCGTGCTCGAAAACCAGGCAGGTCAAAGCCATACAAGTTGGTAAAGGGAGGAACAACAATGAAAAAAATCGTTCTCGGATTACTGGCGCTGTTCATTTTCTGTGGGGCGGCTGTCGCTGGAGGAGGGCTTGACGGCTT
Organism: Geobacteraceae bacterium; assembly: GCA_032469775.1. Lineage (GTDB taxonomy): Bacteria > Desulfobacterota > Desulfuromonadia > Geobacterales > Pseudopelobacteraceae > JACRCG01. The sequence goes on from JAWDJY010000091.1 coordinate 6,952, forward strand.
CCTGAAGAACCTCAATATCCAGGCACAGGCCGACATGAACGGCTTCTCCGCCAGGCTTAGCGCCCAGTTCGGTGTTCCTGAGGTTCAGGTCCGTACCGTTATCGGCACAGTCCGCGAACCTTCCGACGCTTTCATGTGTCTCCAGTTGGGTCAATGGACACAGAAGCCGCCCGAGCAGGTTGTGAGTATCTATAAGGCCAACCAGGGAAAAGGGTGGGGAGTGATTGCCAAGAGCATGGGAATCAAGCCCGGTTCTGCCGAGTTCCATGCCCTGAAACGCGGAGATCTGACGTTTAGCGGCCAGCCTGCAAGCGAACAGGGAGACAGACCCGGCAAGTCAAAAGGCAGGGGAAAAGGACATAACAAGTAGAGATGTTTGTGATAATGTGCCGGCGGTAAGCAAACCGGTTGGCTCCATATTACATCTGTAAGCAGATTTGTAATTTTAAAAGCCTGTTAGCTCCTTCCAGCAAATACAATTTACAAACGAGGGACGCATGTACCCTGAATCCGACGATCTGAACGAATATCTGGTTTCCGACGATATAATCGACTGGCAGACCCCTGCCGTAAGGCAGAAGGCCCTGGAACTTACGGAGTCGTTGCCGGATGAAGTTGAAAAGGCGCGTTGCCTGTACGAGTGGGTGAGGGATGCCATTCCCCATTCCCACGATGCCGGCCTCGACATTGTTACCTGCACGGCCGGCGAAGTGCTCAGGCACGGTACCGGGATCTGTTTCGCGAAAAGCCACCTGCTGGCGGCACTGCTGCGCGCGGTCAATATCCCGGCCGGCTTCTGCTACCAGGTTTTACGAATTGATCCCCCGGTCGATAATGAACCGGTGCTGCACGGCTTTAACGCGATCTATCTCGCTGGCATCGGCAGATGGATCAGGGTCGATGCGCGCGGCAATACCAACGGGATCAACGCCCAGTTCAGCCTGAAGCAAGAGCAGTTGGCTTTTGTCATGGATCCTGCGGCCGATGAATTCATCTACGAGGCGATCTTCGCAGCACCGGTGGAGAGTGTGGTAAAACGGCTGAAAATGTACCGTAGCTTGGACGACTTGTGGCAGGACCTGCCCCATTCGCTGTGATTTACGCCCGTATCAAAAAAGAGGTGCGGGCGTATGACGAGCCTGATTAGTAAGATTGGTAGCTGTGCGACAAAGGCTTACGACATTTTAAGTCGTAATGCATAGATGCTCATGCTGCTTCAGATGAGCTGTAAAGCGAGGTTAGCTTGTGTCTGAAAAGTCCGATCCGAAGCGGGGACTGGTACCATTCGCGATAGTTGTCACCATTCTGTCGCTGCTGCTTTTTATCTGCCTGTACCAGGGGCGTACACCGGTTCCCGAGGAAGAGGAGAGCTTTCGTGCGGAACTGGGAGAGGGGCTCGGAGGTGCGGGGATCTATGCGCTGGCACTTATCTACGGGCGCAGCGTGCTGAAGATGATCCTCAATCAGGGCACCCTTCTGCAACGGTTTATTCCTGATTATTACCAGGATATTTCCGTATCCGCATCCAGGCGGGTTCTCGGTTTTCTCAACCGGACTCACAAATACGTCGGTGCTGCAGCTGTCGGACTTCTGCTTGGTCATGCGCTGCTTGTGGACACTGCCAGGTGGAATCCCTTCCTGGTGATGCTGCTGGCCCTGCTGGTCTGGCAGGGGCTTTTCGGCCTTTTCCTGGTGATCCGCTTCCCGCCGTCATCCCTGAAACGCTACGGCCATATGGTGCATGCACAGCTGTTCTCCGGCGTGATGATCGGGATATTCGCCGCTTTCGGCCACCTTCTGGTCTGAAGCAGCGGAACGGTAACCGAGTGCTTATCCCGCGGCTCTTTCCTGCTCGATTTCACGGGTGGGAAAGTGGATGACCTCGGCCGGCGCATGGTAGGGTATTTCATGCATCTCCATGTCCAGCAGATCTATACTCAGCTTACGCCGTCGCAGCAACTCGCCCCTGCCCAGAACAAGTTTGCAGACCTCAGCCACCTGCAGGCCTGCCACCACCGCCGGAGTAAAGGCCGGGTTGCCCAGATCCTTTTCGATACCTTTTCCCTCCACCCAGTTGCGATAGATGCTCTGCACCGTGGTGTCACCGGGTAGCTGGGTGGCCACATGCCCGTACCAACCGCCGATCGCGCCATGAACCATCGGAATATCCATGCCTGCACAGGTTTCCGCCAGCTCCAGCCTGCAGGAGATGCTGTCCAGCGCATCCACCGCCACCGTCACCCCCTGCAGCAGTTCCCGGCCGTTAGCGGCGCGGAAGAAGGTCCGGACCGGGATCAGCTTCACGGCCGGGTTGACCTCGTTGACCCGGTCCAGCGCCGCAGCAACCTTGGCCCTGCCCAGGTTGGCGGGGGTTGAAAACAGTTGCCGGTTGAGGTTGTGCTCTTCAAACTTATCCGGATCAACCGCGACAATCTGGCCAATTCCCAGCCGCGCCAGTTCCTCGATGATGTAACCGCCCAACCCGCCGCAGCCGATCACGGCGATCCTGCTCCGGAATAGCTGCAACTGCTCTGCCACGGAGATCATGTCGCGGTTGCGCTGATAACGGGCCGGCAGCAGTCGGCTTACCAGGGCGATCTCTTCCACGACCGCATGGCTCAGGCTCAGACGCCCGACCGCATCCAGCTGGGCGGACCAGGGCAGCAGCCCGTCGACAGAACTCTTTTGGAGAAATTCAAGCAAGTTCAACATGTCAACCTCCGCCGACCAGGGGAAACAGTGCCAGGGTGTCGCCTTCATGCAGTAGCTGATCGAGAACCGCATGCCGGCCGTTGACCAGGACGACCCCGATCTGCTCTTCGGCGAGCCCCAGGCCGAGCACGATCGTGCGGCAGCCAGTGCCCTCGGTAAGTTCTTGCGAAGTGACCTTGAAACGCCCGTTTCTGAAGGTGGCGAATAGTTTGACTGTTACCTGCATACATGCTCCATAACAATTAACCTTAAAACAACAGCTACTCACGCAAAGGCGCAAAGCTCGCCAAGAAAGTCAAGCATTTACAAAGACAAATAACTTAACCAATCAGGTGAAAGACGGTAGTCCGGCAACTGGTTGATTTTACTTTGCGTACTTGGCGAGCTTTGCGTGAACGGTTTTTCTCGGATCAACTCATGATTGTTTTTTTCTCTGAGAACTCTGTGCTCTCTGTGGCTAATGCTTTTAAACAGTTTTAGAAGTTCCAGAATTCGTCGATTTCGGCGTCGCTGAAATCCCAGATGGCGTCATGCGGTGCCACCTTTTCGGTCTTGAAAAACTCGGGCAGGCGGTCGTGAATGTTGCTGAAGCCGGCCTCGATGTTGAACTGGCGCTCGACCTTGAGGATATGCTTGCCCAGGTTGGTGACGTCTTCGCCGGTCAGGCTGATGCCGAAACGGGCATTGATCATGTCGATCAGCGCCGGCAGGCACTCGGGAATATCCAGGGCCGGAAAAGCGATGAATATGCACATGCCGGTGGAGTCCACCGCCGCGGTTGCGATCTGCAGGTTGCGGGAAAGCTCGACCTGGCCCTCTTTTTTGAGCGGATCCACATAGCCACCGACGTTGAGGATGTTGGTGGCAATGGTGTAGCCGGCGGTATGGTCGGCCCCCATGGTGCTGGTGGCGTAGGTGATGCCGATGCCCTTGACCGAGCGGGGGTCGTAGGCCGGGATGCCCTGGTTTTTTACAACCGGCACGCGGGTGACGCCATAGGTCTTGCCGACCGAACCGGCGCCGCCTCCCAGGATGCGTCCCAGCGGCGTTCCCCGGCCGATTTCCTCGCCCAGAATGCGCAGCATCTCCTTGCTGTCCCCCCACTTCAGGATTCCGGCTTCCATGGCTACCCCGAACATGACCGCTGTTTCGATCGAGTCGATGCCGATGTCGTCCATCAGGCTGTCGGCGCGGGCAATATCGTCCAGGTTGTCGATGCAGCAGTCCGCCCCCAGCCCCCAGATGGTCTCGTATTCAAAGCCGGAGGTTACGTACTTGCCCTGCTGGTCGTGATAGACCTGCGAGCACTGGATGATGCAGCCGGCGTGGCAGCCATGCTTGACCTTGCCGCCGCGGGAGGCGATGGTGTCGTGCATGGTCTCGCCGGAAATCTTGTCGGCTCCGTCGAAGCGGCCGACAGTGAAGTTGCGGGTCGGCAGGCCGCCGGCCTCGTTGAGGATGTTGACCAGCACGTTGGTGCCGTAGGTCGGCAGGCCTTCGCCGCTGACCGGATGATCCATCAGGGCCTTGGCAAAGACGCGCGCGGCTGTCTTGAACTTTTCCGGATCGGCGATCGGTACTTTGGGTGCGCCCTGGTCGTCGATGGAGATGAACTTGATCTTCTTGGAGCCCATCACGGCGCCGAGGCCGCCGCGTCCATGGCTGCGGAGCTTGCTGTCCGGGTCCTTGACCGATATGTTGGCTGCGGTCATCTTCATCTCGCCTGCCGGGCCGATGGTGAGGACGCCGGTCTTCTTGCCGAGTCGCGCTTCAAGGGCTTCGATTACGGCGAAATTCCATTTGCCGACCAGTTCGGTCTCTTCACTGATTGCGACGCCGTCCATCGAGACATGCAGGCTGTACCACTTGTCTTCAGCGGGGATACCTTCGATGATCAGGGCCTTGATGCCGAGTCGCGCCAGCATCTGGGCGGCGGTGCCGCCGGCGTTGCTCTCCTTGATGGTGCCTGTAAGCGGGCTCTTGGCACCGGCCGAGAGCCGGCCGGAGTTGGCGGCTGGTGTCCCTGTGAGCAGCCCCGGAGCAAAGACCAGCTTGTTGTTTGGGCCCAGCGCATGGCAGGTCGGTGGCACTTCAGCGGCGACAATGGTAGAGGTCAGACCTCGTCCGCCCAGACCGGCCCAGGCTGCGGGAACAGTCTCAACCTTTGTGCTCAGGTCGCTCATGTTGACGCGTAATATTTTGTCCATTTTATCTTCTCCCGATCATATGGTTAACTTATTGATCACTTACGGATCACTTACGGCTGCCGGTTTCGTGCAAGGCCAAGGCGCCCGAGTGATGCCGCGGAGACGTAGCAGCGCTACGTCGCACAAGAGCATCGCGAAGGGCAACGCCGGGATTGCACGAAAGCGACAGCCGTCTTTATTACATGGCCGCCTTGAATATTTCTACTACCTGCTCCAGAGTCGCCTTGCGCGGATTGGTGAACTGGCAGGCGTCCTTCTTGGCGTTTTCAGCCATTACCTTCAGATCCTCTTCCTTCACGTTGAGCGCCTTGAGTCCGGTGGGGATGCCGATCGAGGCCGAAAGCCTGCGGATCGCGCCGATTGCCTTCTCGGCCGCTTCCATTACCGAAAGACCGTTGATGTTCTCGCCCATGGCAACGGCGATGTCGGCGAAACGCTGCGGGCAGGCGATCAGGTTGTACTGGCTGACGGCCGGCAGCAGGATCGCGTTGCAGACGCCGTGGGGCAGGTTGTAGAAACCGCCCAGCTGATGGGCCATGGAGTGGACATAGCCGAGGCTGGCGTTGTTGAAGGCCATGCCGGCCAGGTACTCGGCATAGGCCATCTTGTCACGTGCTTCCAGGTTTTCTCCGTTGGCCACGGCCGGGCTCAGGTACCGGGCGACCAGTTCGATGGCCTTAATGGCGCAGGCGTCGGTGATCGGGGTGGCGATGGTGGAAACATAGGCCTCGACCGCGTGGGTCAGTGCGTCCATGCCGGTGGCGGCGGTCAGCGCTGCCGGCTTGCCGACCATCAGGACCGGGTCGTTGATGGCGATGTTGGGAGTGCAGCGCCAATCGACGATGGCCATCTTGACGTGGGTATCGGTGTTGGTAATGATGCAGAAACGGGTCATCTCGGACGCAGTGCCGGCGGTGGTGTTGATGGCCAGGAATGGTGGCATCGCCCTGGTGGATTTGTTGACCCCTTCGAAATCACGGATGTTGCCGCCATTGCCGATCACCATGCCGACGCCCTTGCCGCAATCATGGGAGCTGCCGCCGCCCAGGGAGACAATGCCGTCGCACTGGTTGTCCTGATAGACCTTGACGCCGTCATGCACGTTCGTGTCGGTCGGGTTGGGTTCGGCGCCGTCAAAGATGACGGCATTGAGGCCGGCAGCCTCGATGTATCCTTTGATCGTGTCGGCCACACCCATCCTGGCCAGCCCGGCATCGGTAACGATCAGCAGCTTGGTGGCGCCCAGCGCCTTGGCCTGCTCTCCTGCTTCCTTCGAACAACCTACGCCCATCAATGAAACGGTGGGGATGTAAAAACCGAATGTCTGATCTGCCAATGCCATGTGTACTTCCTCCTCTTGGTTTGATTGGGTGACTAGCCCCTGTTTTCGTAACCGACATGAACCGGTTATGTGCATACGGTTTCGTAAAACGTTTTTCTAGGTCATCGCAAACCCTGTACCAACTGTTTCATGAGAAGCGTCCGGAAACAGCTGCTCGAACTTTGCTGTGTATAAACAGCAAGTTATCTTCCGGAGTCGTTGCGTACGTGTCAACTGTTCCAGGGGGGCGCGTTCTAATGTAGAACAGGGCAACCGTATCGATATGTAACAACTGTTACGTTTGGGAACAGTGCCGCGGCTCCGTTTTAGGAATCAGAACCAGGCCTGCAGCCGGCCTCAAATGGCATCTCATTTCCTCGTAATCACAGTTCCGGGGCGGGCTGGCATGTTACTGGCCATCTGTTTCGCAAACTAATGAGGAAAAGTGGTATCGAAATTGCCTTGCAGTTGTTCCAGGGCGTTCCTTCGCATTTTCATGGGTGGACAATGCTGCCGACAGGAAAGGAGAACAAAATGGGAGAGAAGGTTATAGGTGCCTGTATAGGTGAGACCAAGGGAGAGCGCAAACAGCCTGCGCCCCGGATAGTATTGCAACAGGAGCATGGCTTGACCGGGGATGGCCATGCCGGCAGCGGGCATGGACAGGTCTGTCTGCCGGGAGCGGAAATCCCGGTGATACGGGGAAAAGTGGGCCGGCCCAGGGGCAAGTACAGTGATCCGCAAAAGCCCTACGTGGTTTCCATGCGCATATCCGATGATGAAATGCTGCGTATCCAGGAGCTGATGCTGGCTACCAACAAGGGCGCTTCCGAGCTGATGCGTGCAGCCTTCCAGCTGTTCAAGTCCGAAGTGATTCCCGATCAGACGGCTTCAGCCGCCTAAATGCTTCCGATAAGCACTATGAATGTAGTAAGGTTAACAGGCCGGGCTCTGTGCGGCAGCTGCTTTTGGCCCGGTGGCTACCGGATCTTTCAGTCAACCGGCAGGCTCCCTTGCTGCCCCTGATAAACAGGATAAGTGCGTAAGCGAAGTTGTTTTCTGCCTGAAAACAGCCGGAAATAACTTCTGACTTGCTGACAATATAAAAAGGCGGATTCAGACATGTTCGAAGTCATCAGTAACGATATTCTCGCGCCGAACCTTCACAAAATGGTTGTTCGTGCGCCACGGGTGGCCCTGGCGCGCAAGGCAGGGCAGTTTGTCATCGTACGGGCGGACAAGGGGCAGGAGCGGATTCCCCTGACCATCGGCGATGCCGACCCGGCCGCCGGCACCATCACGCTCTTCATCCAGGCCATAGGTGCCTCAACCTGCAGATTGGTAGCCATACCGGCGGGGGGCTTCATTCGTGATGTGGCCGGCCCGCTGGGGCAGCCGACCCATATCGAGAACTGGGGCCGGGTTGCCTGTGTCGGTGGCGGAGTCGGTACAGCTGTGCTCTATCCTCTGGTCAAGGCCCTGGCAGCGGCCGGAAACCGGGTTACCACCATCATCGGCGGGCGTTCCAGCCGCTATATCATCCTGGCCGAGGAACTGGCG
>JAWDJY010000092.1:0-14510 GCA_032469775.1 Geobacteraceae bacterium
GATTTTTGATCTGCAGCGTGTTTGATGTGTAGCGGGCAAATACCTGGGAGGTGTCCCTGCGGTTCCATAACGGCCCCTGCGGATTCGAGTTGTGCGGGGTATGGCAGAATATGCAGATTTGCTGTCCACCGGGGTTGGTTACGACATCATCAACGGCACGGTAGGTCACGGCCGTATTCTGTGCCGACAGGTTGTGCTTGTTACCCATCGCGGAAACCATGGGACCCTTGGCGCAGACTTCCCATGACAATATAAAGACAAACATCCCGGCACAAAACAAAGGAAACCATTTGTGGTTCATTTGATTCTATCCTCTTTCAGATACTGGTAGATCTGGATACGGTGATTAAAAGTGTCTGAAACGTAAATCCTGTCGTTCTTATCGATAAAAATAGCGCTCGGGAGCATCAGTTCACCCGGAAGGGCGCCCTCCTGGCCTACATAGAGCAGCAACTGTCCGTTCTGGTTGAATATCTGAAAATTTCCCAGTATCGCATCCATCACGTATATGTTCAGGTCGCTGTCGACGGCTACCCCCTTGGGTCTCGCAAATGACCCGGGACTGTCGCCGATCTGGCCGATACTGCGAAGATAGCGGCCGGATGAATCAAACATTCTGAGCGTGAAGTTCATTGTATCGGTGACATAGATATTGTCGTTTCTATCAACGGACACATAAACCGGCATACGCAGCTCACCGCTGAAATCTGGGCCCGGAAGCTCCTGCAAAAGCGAGTCGTCGGCGCCGAATATGAATATTTTACGTGCCTGCAAATCTGAAACTATTTTTTTACCGGTGGAGGTTATTGCAATGCCGGCCGGACTCCTGATCTTTCCCCTGCCATCAAGTTCAGCCAGAAAAGAGCCGTCCTGTCGTAATTTGAATACCGATCCCAGCTGGGAATCTGTCACATACAGGTTGCGCTTGTCGTCAAGGGCGACTCCCACCGGGCGCACAAGTTTTTTGTCACCGGCTTTAAATATATAGCCGACTTCCTTGTCAGCCAGGTTGTATACATGCACCACCCCTGCTGATGGGTCGGCGATATAGATCAGTCCGTCTCCATCCGCAGCAATACACTGAGGGGTAAAAAATTCCGGGTAATCTTCCCTGGTTCCGACAATAAATTCCAGCATCTTGCCTATGGAACCGGAAGGGGCCTCAACCACATCCTTGGCACCGCGGATCACCTTAAGCAGCCTGATCCTGGCTTTTTCCGGAGGTTGCGGCCACAACATTTCCAAACGACTGTCACGCCAGGCGGCATCCTCCATTTTTACGGAGGCGCACCCGCCGGCGGAAACAGCCATCAGCAAAGCAAGCATGGCTATCCGCAAGATCCGAAACGCAGATGGTTTTTCTTTCACAAAATCATTCATGCATTGAGCATTCCAACTACCCACACCACAAACGAAACAGCCGCCGCGCCGCCCCAGCGGACCCCGGCAGCGGAAACGAAAACGTCTCGTTCGGGAAAGGCCCTGAACATCAGCATGATACAGGAGGCAATCCAACCAGCAAGTCCAACCAACAGAACAATCGACCAGATATCGTGTGACATAAACGGCTTACTTCCTCCACAATGCTGAAAAAATTGTCTGCAGTCGCAGTTTCCAGACCATTATCACAGCTTCCCTGACGATTCGGCGAGACATTTTCGAACTCCCGGCATGGCGGTCAATGAAAATTATCGGAATTTCCGTAATGCGCAATCCCTTTTCCATGCAGCGGTAGTTCATTTCTATTTGAAACGAATAACCGTCTGATCGGACACTATCCAGGTCCACGGCTTCGAGCGAAGATCTGCGAAAGCATTTGAAGCCGCTGGTACAATCTCTCAGCTGCAAACCTGTAACCCAACGGGTGTAAACACTAGCGAAATAACTTAGAATCAACCTTCTTATCGGCCAGTTAACGACACTCACGCCATTGAGATAACGTGAACCGATGACAAGGTCACTTGACTGGATAGCAGTCAGAAACTCTGGAAGAACACCGGGATCGTGTGAAAAGTCCGCGTCCATCTCGATGATATGATCAGCGCCCATTGAAAGCGCTGTCTTGAAACCTTCACGATATGCAGACCCCAAGCCAAGTTTTCCGGCTCGGTGCAAAACATGGATACGGTCGTTGCCGGATACCAGTTCATCTATGATTCTGCCGGTACCGTCAGGCGAATTGTCGTCGACAAAAAGTATCTGTATATCCGAATGCTGTCCAAGGACAGCAGATGAAAGCCTGACAACGTTATCTTTTTCATTGTAAGTTGGAATTACTACAATAGCTTTCAACGGTTACTTTTCTCCGGGATATGTGATTTTGGCCTTTTTGTACAGTCCGTCCATCCAGTCATCCTGCAGTTTCTTTTTCTGTGTAGCAATCATGTCCTTCCTGATTTTATCCTGAACCTCATCAAAAGGTACCTGGCGAGATGGCCGCTTGTCTGTCAACCTGATGATGTGGAAGCCATACAGGGATTCAATGACGGGGCTGGTTTCGCCGACTTTCAGCTTGGTGAGAGCATCGTTAAATTCGGGAATGGTCTGGCCTGCGTGAAAATAGCCCAAATCACCGCCTTTGTTTTTTGAATCGTCGTCCGATTCGTTAACAGCAATTTCCTCAAACTTTTCTCCATCCTTAAGCCTCTTCAGGATTGAATCCGCGCTGGCGCGCAAAGCCAGACGTTTTTCCTTGCTGGAAGAAGGATCCACTTTAATCAGAATATGGCTGGCCCGGAACTCTTCCGGTTTGTTGTATTTGGAAATATTCGAATCGTAGTAGTTCTTTAGCTTCTCGGGAGTTACCGAAAGCTTGCCGTCAACTTCCACGGCATGAATTTTCTCCGCAAGCAACCTGCGTTCCATGATTCGCAGAAAGGTTTTGTCAGTGAAACCAGCACCTTTATAAGCGGCAGCCAGCTCCTCTTTAGATTTGAACTTTTTTATCAGCTTGCCCATTTCCCTATCGATCACCTCCTGGGGAATCTTGAGACCCTTGCCACGGGCATCCTGAGCCATCAATTCGTAGTCAACCAGAACCTTCATCGCCTCTGAACGAATCTTTGCCTTCTTTTCATCCGATATTTTTCCATGGAAAGGCTGACTCATAGGCATGATTATATTGATTTCCTGATTGAGGTCAGCCTCGGACAGATCAACCCCGTTGACTACAGCAACAGTTCTGCTTACGGTTTCGGCCATTACAGCCAACGGAATACAGATCGTAATCAGCAACAGAACTACAATCAGGTTGATACTCTTGAACATATTTTCTCCAATCTTTAGATAGGTTAAGCAATTAATAGTACGAGACTTGGTCTGCAAAAGTCAAGATTAACAGAACCGGACCGGTTTAGTTCGGCCCATGCGGAATCAATCCCGCCAGCCCACTATTGCGAACAGAGGTTTTCAGGTATAACCGCCCCGCACACATCCGCCAAATACAGCCACAAACTTGCATTTGGCACGTATATACCTTATAAACCGAAACAAGCTGCGGGGCAAACTCCAAATGTTCCACTTTTTTTCATGCATCCCCCGTACATCCGCAATGTTCTGGTATGCTTGCCATATTCCACATCCATGGAGTAAACCATGCGACGAAGATGCACCCTCCACATCACGCTCGCCCTGATCGGAACGCTGGCAGTCGCCGGCTGCAGCAAGAAAGAGGAACGGCACGTCTACACCAACAAACAGGACTGCCTCGATGACTGGAACAACGACCCGCAGAAATGCGAGGAAGTCGGCAAGGAGAGTCAGCATTACCGTTCCAATGCTCATTATTACTACGGGCCCTGGTTTCGCTCCGGCACAGTTTTCAGCGGGGGGCAGGGATCACGCGCCATACGTAACATGAGCGTCTCAAGGGGCGGCTTCGGAAGCCTGGGCTCGTTCCATTCCTCGGGAGGATAGTCATGCAGCGCAATGTCACGCCACCACGCTTTGACTGGCAGCAAAAAGTGGAATCTTGCGGCATGAATTACCATACCATCGATGGCGAAACCTATTGGGATGAAACAGCCCATTATTCTTTTACGGCAGGGGAAATCGACGAACTGGAGGCTGCTACCGCAGAACTGCAGGAGATCTGTATCGAAGCGGTCGGCCACGTCATCTCCGAAAAACTTTACGACAGACTGCGGATTCCGCCACTGGCGATTCCACTGATCGAGCGTTCCTGGGAAAACGATGAGCCCTCTATTCTGGGAAGGTTTGACCTGGTTTACGACGGGCATTCTCCGCCCAGGATGCTTGAATATAACGCCGACACACCCACCGCGCTACTGGAGGCCAGCGTCACTCAATGGTTCTGGCTGAAGGACCGTTTTCCCGAAGCGGATCAGTTCAACTCGATTCACGAGAAACTGATTGACGGCTGGAAGGGACTGAAAGACTCCATCGACGGAACGCTTTATTTCAGTTGTGTCAAGGATGCGGCAGAGGATCTGGGCAACCTGGAATACCTGCGTGATACAGCCCATCAAGCCGGTCTTGCGACCGAGCAGTTTTTTATCGAAGACATCGGCTACGACTCACTCGGTTCCAACTATGTAGACGGCAATGACAACGTGATCGGCTCAATGTTCAAACTGTATCCCTGGGAATGGCTTGTCAGCGAGTATTTCGGGCGTTATCTTGAACAGAGCGGACTAATCCTGATAGAACCGGCCTGGAAAATGATTCTCAGCAACAAAGCCATACTTCCGATTCTGTGGGAACTGAATCCCCGCCACCCCAACCTTCTGGAAGCAAGCTTCGACCCGCAGCATTTTCGCGACAACTTCGTGTCCAAACCTTTTCTGTCGCGGGAGGGAAGTAACATCAGCGTCCACCGCAATGGACTGGTCACGGAATATGAAGGGAGCTACAACGGTCAGGGGACCGTCTACCAGGAATTTGCCGAGATGCCCTGCTTTGGCGGAAACTATCCGGTAATAGGGTCGTGGGTTATAGCTGGTGAAGCGGCCGGCATCGGTATTCGCGAAGATCTGTCGCAAGTTACCACCAATACCAGCCGCTTCGTGCCGCACATGTTTCAATAATTATCAATAAATTTCAGATCGAGGAGGATATTCCGATGCAAGGCAAACTGCTTGATTCACTGTCGGGGCTGTTGGGATTCTGCAGCTATTTTGGCGCGGCACTTGGTTTTGTAGCTGTTTTCTGCATTATCTATTGCGCAATGACACCCTACAACGAATTGAAGCTTATTCGCGAAGGCAAGACCTCGGCAGCCATAAGCTTCGGAGGTGCACTGACCGGCTTTATCCTTCCGCTTTACAGCGCCATCACCCACAGTGTCGGATTCGTTGACATGCTGATCTGGGCCATAATCGCGATGCTGGTGCAGTTTGCCGTATTCGGCACTGTCCGGCTTGTTTTCAGGGACCTGGTAAAGGAAATCGAGAACAACCATATCGCCGCCGCTACTCTGCTGGCATTCTGCTCGATTTCAATCGGAATCCTCAATGCGGCCTGCATGACATATTGATTTTGTCTTCATGGTCACAAAATTGAAAACCCCGGGGATTCCCCCGGGGTTTTCCTGTTTTTGGCAGAAAACAGTGCCGATTGGCTATGAAAATGTCCACCTCTCTGTTTCATTCCCGACGGCGGCGGATGACCGGCGGGTCATGCGGCCAGATCATCTTGTAACGCTGGCTTCCCTGGGGATACGAACCTGTGCCTGCTCATATCCGGCGAAAACCTTAGCACCCAGCATGAATTCGGCCCAGAACTCTTTCCATTGCGATGGTTCTTCCTGACCTTCCGTTGCCGGTTTGAGTTCGGCCAGGAAGATAGTCAAAGCGGCTCCGGCAGCCAGAAGCGCGCCTGAGAGCATGAACGACTTGGACATGCCGCCAGGTTGTGCATTCAACATTTCCGAAACCTTGCCCATGACAAATCCACCCACACCCCAGGCGCTGAAGAGAATGCCATAGTTCATGCCGTAGTTTTTGACTCCCCAGTAATCCTTGGAGAATGAAGGGAACAGGGCCAGGTTTGAGCCGTAGTTGAAGCCGATGAATGTTGCCAGAACTACCAGCAGGGCGGCATTATTGGTGGAAATCACCGGCATAGCGGCAAACATCAGCACGGCCTGAAAGGAAAGCATGATAAACAGGGTTGCGCGCCGGCCGATCTTGTCCGACAATACCCCGGCAACAACACGGCCACCAGCGTTACCGACAGCCATGATGGCCACTGCAACAAAGGCCATCGACCCCATACTCTTCTTCGCCAGGCCGGCCACGCTGCCGATCACCATCAGACCGGCGCCTGCGCCGATGAAGTAAGTCAGCCAGAGCACATAAAATTTGTAGGAACGCAGCATCTCGCTGGCAGCCGCGTTGACCTTTGGTTTGGCGGCATTCAGAGCGGCCACGGGACCTGGGTTGGCAGGCTCTGGCGGAGCATAACCGGCCGGTGGATTAACTACAAAGAATGACAGTCCGCAAACCACTACAGCAAAACCGGCGGCAAGAATCAGCATCGATGACTGGATTCCGAATTTGCCCAGAAGCCATGATGACAGCGGTGCGATGTAAACCGGAGCCAGACCGAAGCCACCCACGACGATTCCGGCAATCAGACCGGTTTTGGACGGTGAAAACCACTTCAGTGCCGGAGGGGTCGCTGCAGAATACCCGAAACCGAAACCGGCTCCACCCAGTATTCCGAAACCGACCACCCAGGCTGCGTAGCTTGACGAGAAGCCCAGCAGGCTGAACCCGGCGCCTACCAGCACACCACCGATCAGGGCAGTCTTGGCAGGACCGATCTTGTCCTGGCATTTGCCTGCCAGGATCATTGCGAAAGCGAATGTGAGACAGCAAACTGCATAGGGATCGTTAATCGTTGCCAGATCCCACTGAAATGCACCCGGACCGCCTTTTTCTATCGAAGCCTTGATGGCCCCCTTGAAAATACTCCAGGCGTACAGAACTCCCAAAGCCAGGTTGATGCCGGTACCGGCTATGACTACCTGCCAACCTCTGTTCTTGATATCGGACATGACTATTTCCCCCCGGCCTATTGCTGTTTGGAAACGGCTTTTTTAAGCGGGCCGTTCATGCGGATGGCGGTAGCAAACTCCATCCAGAAGACAAGATAGATAGAAATCATCAGCGACAGGCCGATATTCTGGTTCTCGGCCCCCAATGCTTTGGCCAGTATCGGAGAAGCAAAGCCGGCACCATGTGTCCCGGTCAAACGCTCCAGCACATAGAACACCGGAAGGGTCAACAGGGTTCCGACTACCATGATGGCAATACCGGTCGGCCGCTTGACCCAGTATTTTGGCGAGAAGCCGTACATGCGCATGAAAATCACAACCCAGATGATCCAGACCGAATAGTCAACCGCGGCATCGGGCAGAGCGAGCTTGTTCTTGACAAGTACAACTTCCAGCACTGTAACTATACCCAGCAGACAGAACATCCAGTTGAATTTCTCGTTGGCCTGGGAATGCCACTGACGGCTGTCGGGAGCCTGGACCTCGTTGTAGGAGTGACTGTGGGTACCAAGAGCTGAAAACAGGATTGCAAACCAGATACCGGCATTGTGGAAAAGCAGGGAGGCATGGTTTCCTGCAACATTGGCAATACGGGACATGGGATCACGGGCGAAGTCACCTGCAATTCGCATCAGGAAGAGGTTGGCAACCACCGAACAACCGATTATTACTGCAATGGTAAATATCTTGCGCGGTAGCAGATAGGGATCAACCTTGTCAGGGAATCCGATAATAAATGCGAACCAGATCAGATACATGATCAGCGGAATGCCGAAACAGATACCATAGACCGAATTTCCGGCAAAGTCCCCGCTCTGGGCATAAATGACCACGTCATTTTTGGGATCGGCGTCTGTATTGAGCGCCTTGACTTCATCCTTGGGCATCTTCTTAACATGCGGCAGAAGTCCCATCGCATACCAGCCGTGATCACCCTGGGTTGTATCCACTGTCCAGTATTGATCTCCCATCATCTCGTCGAGGCCGGCAAAAATCTGCATATTGAAGGCTGCACAAACGACGCAGACCACAAGCAGAAGAACGGCATTGGAAATTTTCATTGGCATTTTAGTATCCCCCTATTCCTTGTGAGTCGTCCAGAACATAGATACCGCGTTAGCGGCAAACAGGCCGTACAGCCACATCGTGTTCCAGGCCGGGCCGGACCAGTGGCTGCCGCGACCGCCACCGACAACACCGGAAGCGACTACGATTCCAATCAGGGCCGTGAAGGCCACCATTGCCACAGACCTCAGTATGGCGCTGTTCCGCCATGTGTGGCGCTCCAGATATTCGATCCTTGCCTGCAGTTCAAGCTCTCTTTCGCTCATCGTTCTTCTCCTTTGCAAGTAGAATTACTATAAACAACGTGGTTACTGTAAGTGCCAGGACAGCGTGAAACTGGTTGAAGTTTAGTGTCAGGTTGTAGAGCATTGCCTTCTCCTTTCTTAGATGTTATGTATGATTCAGCTAGTCACTAGGTTGTTCAGTTCACTGGGGAAGCGGTCGGCCAGCTCCATATATTTGATGCATTCCGTATGGCGACCGCTGCAGTATCGGATTATCATGTTCACATCGTGCGGCGAAATGTAACCGCAACCGACATCACAGTAATCGTCGTTTTTTCCGTAAAATGGACAAATGTTGGAAGTTCCCATATTCTCCTCATATAACCATTCTGATTTTGTATACAGCACGGTATGTGCCAACATGCAGTTGTCACAACAATATGCTGTAATATCGATATGTTAAACCTTAAGAACCACAAAACAGCAGTATTATGCTTTTGCAATCATGCAAAAAATATTGCGGGACACATCGCACGTCAGGTCAAGCCCATTCATTTGATTAGCCAGCGCCAATACTGACAAATCCAGTATTAACGGGCAGTTGAAACAGCGCTGCACAGTTTTGCACATTTGCAAACCGGTTTTTTTTGCACATTTGCAAGAATGCAAACCGGATTGGAGGATTCCTGGAAGACGATCGAATCAAATGGAACCTGCGCTATCAGTCGGATGGATTCTACCTGGGGGAGAACACCTCCCCTTTCCTGGCTCGCGAGATCGCAAGAATCAAGCAGCTCGCTCCGGGCGCAACAGCGCTGGATATCGCCTGCGGCGAGGGCAGGAACAGCATCTTTCTGGCGCATCACGGGTTCAGTGTAACCGGACTGGACATTTCGGATGTCGGCTTGGCAAAGGCGGCCGCCAGGGCCGCGATGGAAGGCGTTGAAGTTGATTTCAGAAGGGTTGACCTGGAACAACACGAAATAATCGAAAGATATGACCTGATCCTGAATTTCAATTTTCTTCTGAGGGAGTTGATTCCGAAGGAGCTGATGGCACTGAATCCGGGTGGGTTGCTTCTTTTCGATACGATCATGGAATCGCCGCAACTGCTGGCGAATCACAAACCGTCATACCTGCTTCGGCACGGCGAACTGGTCAGACTGTTTGAAAACCGGGCGGGCAACATCCTCTTTTCGGAGGAATGCCACAGCGGAGAAATGCCGACAGCCAGGCTTCTGTTCCAAAAGAGCCTGAAAGATTCCTGAACGTCTACTTAAGTGGCGCTTCGAAACTGTCCATCCATGACACAGCGCCGTCATTATTCTCGACACCTCTGTACCGATAAATAAATCTGATTCCGTCACCCGCTTGCGGACATCTACTTAACAGCAGGCAGCCTGTTATTTTCCACATACTGAACGCCTCCATTCCCATTGCTACAGAGCTGATGCATCATATCTCCGCCTGAGCATGGCGACATAAAAAAAACGCCGGAGGTAAGCCCCCCCCCCGGCGTCAGGAAATATTTATCGGACTGTCGTCAGACGTTTTCGTCGGCCTCCTCCAACAGCAGTTCCTTGATAGCCATGTCCCGCATTTTGAACTTCTGGATCTTGCCGGAAGCGGTCATGGGAAAGGTATCTACGAATTTGACGTATTTGGGAATCTTGTAGTTGGCAATCTTGCCACGACAGAAATCCCTGACCTCGTCCTCACTCATCTCCATTCCCTTCTTGAGAATGATCGATGCCATCACCTGTTCGCCGTACTTCCTGTCCGGCACACCATAGATCTGGACATCGGATATTTTGGGATGGGTGTAGAGGAACTCTTCAATCTCCTTGGGGTAGATATTTTCGCCACCACGAATGATCATCTGCTTGATGCGGCCGGTGATCTTGCAATAGCCGTTCTCGTCCATGATCGCCAGATCTCCGGTGTGCAGCCAACCGTCCGGATCTATAACCTTGGCGGTTTCCTCCGGCATCTTGTAATAGCCCTTCATCACCATATATCCGCGTGCGCACAACTCGCCCTGCTTGCCCGGAGGGAGGGTTGCGCCGCTCTCGATATCGATGATCTTCACCTCCGCCCCCGGAAGCGCGCGACCGACTGTGGCCACCCGCAGTTCAATCGAATCCTCGGTGCGGGTCTGGGTAATACCGGGAGAGGACTCGGTCTGACCGTAGACGCTGGTGATTTCGGTGATGTGCATATCCTTGACGACCCGCTTCATGACTTCGATCGGACAGACGGAGCCGGCCATGATACCGGTCCTGAGGCTGGTAAGGTCGAATTTGTTAAAATCCGGATGTTCCAGTTCGGCGATGAACATGGTCGGGACACCGTGTACAGCAGTGCAGCGCTCCTTTTCGATCGCCTGCAGCACCTTGAGCGGATCGAATATTTCAACCGGAACCATTGCGGTGGCATGGCTCACGGAAGCCATCACCGCCAGCACGCTGCCGAAACAGTGGAAGAAAGGCACCGGAATGCAAAGGCGGTCCTTTTCGGTGAACTTCATGCATTCGCCGATCTGGAAACCGTTATTGATCAGGTTGTAATGGGTCAGCATGACACCCTTGGGAAAACCGGTCGTCCCGGAAGTATACTGCATATTGATGGTTTCATGGCAATCCAGGCCAGCCTCGATTGCAATAAGCTCCGAGTCGGGTACGTCCCTGCCCATTTCGGCAATCTCCCTGAAATTGAGCATTCCGGACGGAGTGTCGTCACCGATGAATACGACCCGCTTCAGAAAAGGTAATTTCGCACAGGACAAATTGCCCGGCTCCGTACCAGCCAGCTCCGGGACCACCGAGTTAAGCGTGGCAACATAGTCGGTGTCCTTGAATGATTTGACCATGAACAGGGTTGTAGAATCGGACTGGTCCAGAATGTATTCAAGTTCGGCGGATTTGTAGCTGGTATTGACGGTGACCAGGATCGCACCGATTTTTGCGGTGGCAAACTGCAGTATCACCCATTCCGGCACGTTGTAGGCCCAGATGGAAACGTTATCGCCTTTTTTGATACCGAGTCGCACAAGTCCCTTGGCAACATTACGGCAAATCTCGTTGAACTCCCTGTAGGAATAACGCAGGCCGCGCTCGCTGTATACCAACGCTTCGTTATCTGGATAGCGCCGGGCCATTTCATCCAGAAGCCCACCAATAGTCAATTCGATCTGCTTCGACATTACTTCCTCCTAACCAAATGAAATCATACTATAAACAAATACAAAGACTTGCTAACCAACTGTTTTCAAACATTTTCACTAGCACATACCGGCAAAGCCGGTCAAGAGCCATCGCAAACGCTTGTATTACCGGCACTGTTATCGGAATTGGATGGATCGGGCTGCAGAGTGAAGAAAAAAGTGGCTCCCCGACCTGTTTCAGCCTCGGCCCAGATACGGCCACCATGCCGGGTCACTATGCGCTGTACCGTGGCCAGACCGATACCGGTTCCGCTGAACTGTGACGAGTCGTGGAGGCGGCTGAACACGCAAAAAAGCTTGTCTGCATGTTTCATGTCAAAACCGGCTCCGTTATCCCGGACGAAGTAAATCGGGATGGAACCGGTCGGGCATATTCCAAACTCTATCTGCGCGTCAGCTTTGCGGGAACTGTATTTCCAGGCATTGCCGATCAGGTTGGACATCAGGATCTTCAGAAGGCAGGTGTCACCACCGGTTATGACATCTTTTGCAATTATGGTATGCACAACTCTTTCCGGTTCGCTCAGACGCAGTTCCCGAACAGCTTCTTCCGCAATCTCACTCAGGTTAACACTATCGTTCGAATACTCGGCGCGGGACAACTTCGCCAGGAGCAGCAGGGAATCGATCATATCGCCCAGCCATGACCCGGCCTCGTTAATGCGGGAAATATATGTCCTGGTCTGGGGATCGATGCCCGACTCCTCATCCAGCAAAAGCTGGCAATATCCCGAAATGCGGGTCAGCGGACCGCGCATGTCGTGGGACACCGAATAATTGAAAGCACCCAGCTCGTTATTGGCCGCGGCCAGATCGGCAGCCTGACGGCTCAACTCGGAGTTCAGCTGCCTGATCCGGTCAAGATACATGCGGTTGGTCTCTTCCGTCAGCTTGCGGGAAGTTATGTCCCTATCAAATCCCAGGATGTAATTGCGGCCCTGAATCCTGACCAGTCCGGCATGGATCTCGAGCGGAAAACGCGAACCGTCTTTTTTGTAGTGCCAGACTTCCTGCGTCACCCACTCGCCAGCAACGATCCTGCTGATCAAATCACCGGCAATACGGTTGCTCTCCTCGGTATTCAGATCCGAGATTCCCAACTGACACAACTCCTCGACACTATAGCCGTGCTGCTCAGCGGCCGCCCTGTTGGCGGAGATGATCCTGCCGGCTTCGGCGCCTTCCAGGCCGATGATAATTATTGAATCCGGGGCACGCTCGAAAAGCAGGCGGTAACGCTCTTCGCTTTCGTGCAACTCCTTTTCGGAAGACTCCAGCGAATCCAGCATCGAATTGATCGAACCGGCCAGATCAGCCAGCTCATCCTGTTCATGGGGGACCGGCAGACGGGTAGTGACACTTCTCTTTACTCCGAGGTTCCTGACCGCTTTGTTAAGCGAGAAAATCCGCTTCAGAATCGCACCGCGGATAAAAAACAACATGACGCAGCAGAACACGCCGCCGGCCAGAAACAGTGACAGGATCACATAGGTTATGGCTGCTTTTCCCTGGGCATACAGAACTCGCTGTTCAACAATTCTGGCGATCAGAGCAGGTTGACCGAAAATGTCCTTGAACAGAGAATAACCCGCGATCCTCTCACTATCAATGACCCAACTGGGATTGGTTACTCCTTTTTCAAACCCGGCCAGCGCAGTGACAACATCCGCTTCCTTGTCTGCTGTAGTCAGTGTAAACAGCTCGATCGGAAACGAGGTCAAACTTGAAATGCGCCTGATTTCTTCATTATCCAGATAGCGGCCGGCCAGAATCATGGTTTTTCCATCCGCGACAGGCCGCGCAGCCAGCTGCAAAGGTTTGTCCCCGAGCATCATCAAGCCGCTTACCACCCCACCGGCAGTACGTGAAACCAGGGAAGGAACCCTGGCAAGTTGGGCAAGATCCTCCTGCGACAGATGTGCAACCTTGTGGTTATGAAAATCCGCCGCCTTGGAAGAAATTACTCGACCGGATACTGACAGGATTGCGATCACATCGATATGATGATTGACAAACAAGTTAAGATGGATGTCGGAAAAATCCGGAGTTCCAGCTGTCGAGAACTTATTGGCAAGATCCTTTGACGAAGATTTCAGTTCATCAAGAGTCTCGTCAATCTCGTTCCTGATTTTCTGGACATTGCCCGCCAACACCGTACGCTCAAGCGAAGCAAAGCTCCTGAGAAGAATGACATCCGAGGTCGCCGCCAGAATAAACAGCAGGACAATGAACGTACTGACAATTATGAGTATTGTGCGCTGTGAAAGAGTCATTTTATTGTTCGGCCACCCGCATAGCAACTCAACTAAAGTATATGCTTCAACTCACTACACCCACACCATAATCAACCGACAACAACAACCTATAAAAACAGGCGGGAATATGCCACAAACCTGCTGATATCACAACAGAAGAAAATTAATACGCACAACATAAAAGCTGGGTTCACTGTTTGCCGAAATTGTAATCAAAATCATGCGTCCACGGCTTGCCATCAAATATTTCAACAATATGTTCATAATATTTTAAACGTGGTGTTGATTTTTTTTGTACAGCGAGTGGCTTAAATGATTTTATACATAACAAAATATTGTTTTTATTTGTATTTTATATTTTATACCGTCTTTCTATAAATGAGTTTTTTTGATTGACATACGATTCCGTATTGTTTAGATTTTAACCATACATCAAAAGCGGAATACAGCTAACAGTAACATTGTTATTAGTCGGTAATAGAACAACAGCTCAAATACACGCATCATGGCAACAGTGCGTCCAACAAGTCGTAAAGCAGTCTGGAATGCGAGTGGCGCAGTCGGGTAAAACTGAACGGGGCAGCAAACACCACGCTGAGAAAGGAGTAACCAATGGCAGAAAAACAGTATGATTGGGCAAAGATTGCCAAGGACCCGCGTTTCGTGGAGCTTCATCACAAGAAGACAGCCTTCCTTTTTGGCTGGTGGATCTTCTCTACCGTGTA
>JAWDJY010000093.1:0-14508 GCA_032469775.1 Geobacteraceae bacterium
GCTTGTCTGGTAAAACTGCTGGTAGCGGGTAAGCAGGGTTGCCGCTATGGCAATTCCGACGCTGCCGCCGATATTGCGCAGCAGACTGAACATGC
The DNA here is from genome assembly GCA_032469775.1 of Geobacteraceae bacterium. Lineage (GTDB taxonomy): Bacteria > Desulfobacterota > Desulfuromonadia > Geobacterales > Pseudopelobacteraceae > JACRCG01. The sequence goes on from JAWDJY010000093.1 coordinate 96, forward strand.
CGGTGGCATTCCCCATCTCTTCCCGGGAGATAGAGGCAAGCGTAACGGTGGTAAGCGGTACAAAGATCATTGCCAGTCCGAAACCGAGGACAATACGCGGCCAGGTATAATCCCAGAAAGCTCCCTGCAGGTTAAGTCCCTGCATAATAAACATCGATGTTGCCCCGAGGAGCAGTCCGAACAATATGATTTTTCGGCCATCCCGCGAGGCCAGTGCCGCGCCGACCAGCGGCATGGTGATGAGTGTCGCGACACCGCCCGGAGCCATAACCATGCCGGCGTTGGTGGCCGAGTAACCCATCAGGTTCTGCAGGAACAGTGGAATAAGCATGATGGAGCTGTAGAGGGCAAATCCGACCACGAACATGATCAGATTACCTGCCGAAAAGGATACGTTCTTGAACAGGCGGAGGTTGATAATCGGATGCTTGTGGGTCAGTTCCACCCAGATCAGTGCTGTCAGTGAAACGACCGTAATGATGCCGAAGGTAATAATAAAGGGTGAATTAAGCCAATCCTCCTGCTGACCTTTGTCCAGTACCACCTGCAGTGATCCCATACTGACCACCAGCAAAAATATTCCCCAATAATCAATCGTGAGAGCAGCGGCCTTCTGGCGTAGATAATCCGGGTCAAAAATGAAAAATGCGCACATGACCATGGCGATGATGCCGATCGGCAGGTTGATGTAGAAGATCCAGCGCCAGCTCATGTTGTCGGTGATCCAGCCTCCCAGGGCCGGGCCGACGATCGGTCCGAACATGGCCCCGACGCCGAAGATGGCCATGGCCATGCCGCGCTGGTGCGGCGGAAAGGTCTCCATCAGGATCGCCTGGCTGATCGGAATCAGCGCCCCCCCGGCAGCCCCCTGCAGGATCCTGAAGAATATCAGCGAACCCAGGTTGGGAGCTGCGCCGCAAAGGAGCGAGGCCAGTGTGAAGAGCACGATGCAGGTCATCAGGAAACGCTTGCGCCCGAACACGCGCGACAGCCAGCCGGTCATGGGGAGCACCACCGCGTTGGCGACCAGGTAGGAGGTCAGCACCCAGGTGACTTCGTCGGTGCCGGCGTTGAGGCTCCCCTGCATGTGCGGCAGGGCCACGTTGGCCACCGAGGTGTCGATGATCTCCATGATCGCCGGCAGCATCACGGTGATCGTGATCAGCCATTTGTTTATGTTTCTGTCGTCGGATGGTGTCATCTGTGCGCAGTGGTTACCTGAACGGATTGAGGTCCCCGAGAACCTCGGCGGCGCTGCGTCCGGTCTGAATGCTCGGCACCACGCTCATGCCGACCCGCAGCAGGTGCGTCGGGTCGGAGCTTCCGTCGATGGCGATCTTGACCGGCAGTCGCTGTACCACCTTGATATAATTGCCGGTGGCATTTTCCGGCGGCAGCAGCGAGAAGGCAGCGCCGGTACCGGCCATGATGCTGTCCACCCGGCCGCTGAAGGTGCGTCCCGGATAGGCGTCCACGGTGAACTCGACCTTCTGGCCCGGTTTGATATGGGTAATCTGCCTCTCCTTGTAGTTGGCCGTGATCCAGGCGTCCTGCAGCGGGACCAGCGCCATCAGCTGCTGTCCGGCCTGGATGTTGACGCCCGGTTCTATAGATTTCCTGGTGATGTAGCCATCACGGGCGGCATGGATGCTGGTATAGGAGAGCTTCAGCCTGGCCTCGTCCAGCTGTGCACGGCGTTCCTGCACCCTGGCCCTGTTGCCGGTCTTGATGCCAAGGCCGGCCTCCGCCCGGGCGCGTTTCAGATTCTCCTCGCTTTCCTTCATCCTGGCCCTGGCTACCAGGTTGGCTGTGCGCAAACGATCCAGCTGTTCTTTGGGGATCACCTCGCGCTGGTAAAGCTTCTCGCCGCGATCAAGATCGATCACGGTCTGGTCGTGCTGCGCAGCGGCCGACAGCTGTGCAGCCCTGGCAGCCTCGACCTTCAGGTATTCCCCGCCGGTTTCATTCTCGGCAATTCCAACCCCGGCCGCGCTTTCCGCCACTTTCAGGCTATAGTCGTCCCGGTCCAGTTCCAGCAGCAGGTCTCCTTTTCTGACAAACTGGTTATCATTTACAAGTACCCGTGCCACTGTTCCGGAAACCTTGGCGGATACCGGAACTATGCGGGCTTCGATGAAGGCGTTGTCGGTCTCGACGTGGGTCTTGCTCTTGATGAACAGCGTCACACCATACCATCCGCCGGCAAAGACAATGATCAGCAGAACCAGCAGGGCTTTCTGGCGTTTATTCAGAACCGGCTTCCCGGCGGCAGGTGGTTGCGCCGGTGTTTCGGCGGTATTTACATCTTCTGACATCTGTGTCCTCCAGGATATTGGTTGCTTACAGTTCTCCTGCCGCACGCTTCAGGCGTGCCGTGGCTATCTGGTGTTCATAGCAGGCACGGTGATAATCTGTCCGGGTCTGTGTCAGCAGTGTCTGGGCATCCAGAACTTCGGTGGCGGTTCCGACCCGTTCACGGTATCGTTCCCTGTTGATTCGCAGGTTCTCTTCACTCTGGCGGATCGCCGTCTCGGCCACTGTAATCCGTTCTTTAGATACGGTGATATCGTTTCTGGCGCTGTTGATCTCAAGCAGAGCCTGTTCACGGGCCAGCCTGAGGTTGTCCTGGATCCGCGAGCGGTTCTTGGTCGCCTTTTCCCTGGCTGCCGTGGATGCGTAACCGTCAAAAAGGTTGAATCTGAGTCCGAGCGTGGCCGACATGATGGTCTGCTCGCGCACCTTGTCGTTTTGCACGTAATCCAGAGCCACACGGCTGTACAGCTCTGGGAAGAAATTGCCGCGGCTTTCGCTGACCTCGAACTCGCTGGCTTCGACACCATGCTGGAGTGACTGAATATCGTGACGTTTCGATATGATGGAAGACAAATCATTATCTTCTGCTTTAGCTGTCAGCGTGTCGCTTTCGTCGAGATCCGCCCTGAATCCCGGCTGGCTTCCGGTCAGGAAATTCAACATCAGCCAGCCGTTTTCGAGCCGGTTCCTGAGTGCCAGCAGTTTCTGGCGTGCGGCTGCCAGGCGGACATCGGCCTGCAGGACATCGTTGCGGGTAACGACTCCTTCTTCGAACAGTACCTGTGCCACCCGACGGTGTTCGCCGACCTGTGTGACTTCGTCAGAAGCGGCGGAGATAAGTTTGCCGGTTTCGAGGAGGCCGAACCAGGTTTCAATTACCTGCAGCGCGACATCGCTCCGTTTCGATTCAAACCCCTGGTACGAGGCGTCAGCCGCTGCCACGGCCTGCTGCTTTCTGGCATTGCGGCGACCGAAGTCGTAGAGCGTGTAACTGGCTGAAAGTCCGGCGGAGGCAAAATCCGCTTCCTGGGTTTCGGCGGTCCGTCCGCTGATGATGACCGCCTGCGGTTCAAGTTGCATCGTGTATCCGGCCTGGGCATCGATGCGCGGATAGCTGCCTGAGCCGGCCAGGCGGACATTCTCCTGCGCCAGCCCGGTATCCCAGGCAGCGCTCTTCAGGGACGGGTTGCCGGTCCTGGCTTTCTGCAGGCATTCCTGCAGTGTCAACGGTGCGCCCCAGCTCCGGGCGGCCATGGATAGCAAAACCATGCATAAAAGGCTAACACGCTGGAAAGTCATAAACGGTCCTTTCTCCCCTCAGTATTGTCAGCATCCGGCGCAGCTCGCTGACTTCAGTTTCAGTAAGGCCATTGGTGAGCCTTGCCAGCGTCCGCGTTGCGCAGTCGCTCAGCGGAACTTCCAGTTCCCGCCCGCGGGAGGTCAGGTGGATCTGGTAGGCGCGCCGGTCGCGTGGGTGCGGCCTTCGTTCGACCAGCCCGGTTTTTTCAAGCCGGTCTATCAGTCCGCCCAGAGTGGTACGGTCGATCTGACCTGTTTCCGACAGCTCGGTCTGGGTCAAGCCGTCCTCGCGCCAGAGAAATGCCAGCAGCGCGAACTGGGGCGGAGTCAGCTCGTATTGCTCGATCTCTTCCCGCAGCAACGCCCAGGCGCGCTGGTATGCTTTGGAAAGCAGGAATCCGATACTGTTTTCTACGTCATACATTTTTGAACACCTCGTTGGAAGATCGTATCAAGCGGATAATCATTATACAGATAGTCAGTATACTGTCAATGTTGAAGGCGAGATTAAACCGTTTACAACGCATCGCGCTTTACATATTATGTCCAGCGATGAATTCACCCGAGTATCCATGCATACGCCCGATGACTGAAGCCGATCTTGACGCTGTTCTGCTGATTGAAAAATCGTCATTTCCGCTGCCATGGAAGCGCGAACATTTCCTGCATGAAATCGAGGCGGCGCACTCCTATCCGTTCGTAGCCGAACTGGATGGGAAAATTGCCGGATACGTCTGCCTGATGTCACTGTTCGAAGAGGCGCAGATCCTGGATATTGCGGTGGCCGCCGACCGGCGCGGCAGCGGCATCGGACGGCTGTTGATGGAAAAGGCCTATGATGTGGCGCTTGAAAAGGGGGCCGAGGTGATGGCGCTGGAAGTGCGCGAATCCAGTGCGCCGGCTATCGGACTCTACCAGACGCTCGGTTTCAGGCGGGTCGGCATCAGGGCAAATTATTACGAATCCAGAGAAAATGCAGTTCTGATGGAAAAAAATATCAAGGAGAAGACCTGAGATGCAGTTCACAGCAATGATTCTTTCCAATGCGGAGGTTTCGCCCGGTTACTGGCGGATGCGCATGACCGCACCTCCCGAATTTGCTTCCGCCGCTCCCGGCCAGTTCGTGATGGTACGGGTCAATGGCGCCATCGATCCTCTTTTGCGGCGACCCTTCGGTGTCTTTGACGTCGGCACCCACAACCCGTCCCACAGCGGCGCGGTTGCCCAACCCTACCTTGAAATGCTTTACCGGGTGGTGGGGAAGGGGACGGCGATGCTCTCTGCGCTGCATGAAACCGACCTGCTGGACGTGCTCGGCCCGCTTGGCAAAGGCTTTGACATGGGCGAGGCGGACGAGGAAAAGCTGATCGTTGGAGGCGGAGTAGGACTGGCCCCGCTTTACCTGCTGGCCAGGGAACTGGTGAAAAAATCGCCGGTGCGGTTGTTTGCCGGTGGCCGCACGCGGGACGATATCCTCTGCATCACCGAGTTCGAGCGCCTGGGAGTGGAATGCTACACCGCCACAGAGGACGGCTCGCTGGGTGAGTGCGGACTGGTGACTGAAGCTCTGCTGCGCCGCCTGGATGCGCTGCAGGGCAGGGCCACCATCTATGCCTGCGGACCGCACGGCATGCTCAACGCGGTGGCTGGCATCGCTGCCGAAAGGGGTATCTCCTGTCAGGTCTCACTGGAAGGGTACATGGCCTGCGGCGTGGGCGCCTGCCTGGGTTGTGTGGCTCCCGGGCATCGCCACTCAACCGAAACGCCGGATTTCCGCTGTGTATGTACCGAAGGGCCGGTTTTTGAATCGGGCGAACTGAAGTGGAGGGATTGAAATGAAACCTGATATGACCGTTAATCTGGCCGGAATGTCGTTGCGCAACCCGGTCATGACCGCCTCCGGCACCTTTGGCTACGGCGAGGAGTTTGCAGAATATGTTGACCTGGAATCAATCGGCGCCTTGGTAACCAAGGGGCTTTCACTCAAGCCGCGCGCCGGTAACCCGACTCCGCGCATCGTCGAGACCCCAGGCGGCATGCTGAACGCGATCGGACTGCAGAATGTGGGCATCGAGGCTTTTATCCAGAAGAAGGTGCCTTTCCTCCGCTCGGTCAATACGCCGGCCATCGCCAACTTCTTCGGCAATACCGTCGATGAATATGCCGAACTGGCCGCCCGCCTGGATCAGATTCCGGAGGTGGCCGCGCTGGAGGTCAACATCTCCTGCCCCAACGTCAAACAGGGGGGGATCGTCTTCGGCACCGACCCGGATTGCGCCGCGTCGGTGGTGTCGGCCTGCCGAGCAGTCACCGGAAAGCCTCTGATCGTCAAGCTCTCCCCAAATGTGACCGACGTAGTCGCCATGGCCAGGGCCTGTGAGGATGCCGGCGCCGACTGTCTTTCCCTGATCAATACGCTGACCGGCATGGCCATCGACCTGAACAGACGTCGTCCGGTGCTGGCCAATATCACCGGCGGTTTCTCCGGTCCGGCCATCAAACCGGTCGCTCTGCGCATGGTCTGGCAGGTGTCAAAAGCTGTCAAGGTGCCGATCATCGGCATCGGAGGGATCATGAACGCCACCGATGCGCTGGAGTTCATGCTGGCCGGAGCCACCGCCGTTCAGGTCGGAACCGCCAGTTTCATCAATCCCGGTGCGGCCCAGACGATCGCTGCGGACATGGAAGCCTGGCTGGTTGAAAACGGCGTGGCCGACGTCAAGAGCCTGATCGGCGCCCTGGAAACCTGAACTGATGCTGGAACTCTGGCTGTCATTCTCGATCGGCCTGGCCGGCAGCGGTCACTGCCTGGGGATGTGCGGCGGGATCGTGACGGCGCTGGCGCTTTCCAAGCGGGACTCCGGTCCGGTCCAGCGTTTCTTCTTCAACCTGCTCTACCATCTGGGAAGGGTCGCCACCTATTTGATACTGGGCCTGCTGGCTTCGTTTGCCATCCGGGCGGGAATGTTCGAAACTCTCAGGCCATATCAGGATCGACTGTACCTGGCCGCCAATCTGTTCGTAATTGCGATCGGGCTTTTTACGCTGTTCGACATACGCTCGCTCGGGATTTCCGCCCTGGACGGCGCCGGATGGGGTGTTTCGCGGAAGCTGATGCCGAGCTTCAACGCCGACAGTTCCCTGCTGGCGGCGCTTCCCGCCGGACTTGCAATGGGTCTGATACCCTGCGGCCTGGTTTATGGTGTTCTGATATCTGCGGCCACCAGCGGTTCGGTGATCAAGGGTGGCGGCATGATGCTTGCTTTCGGTATCGGCACACTGCCGGCGCTGCTGGCTTTCGGCCAGGTGACCTCGTCTCTTTCCGTGCTGGGACGTGGCGTTTTTCAACGCTTTATGGGCGCATTCGTGGCGTTGCTCGGCATTGCCGGAGTATGGAAACTGCTGTTCAAGTGATGGCCAGAACTACGCGATATAACTGATAAACCTGATAGAAACTCGGATGAAAAGGATAAACACAGATAAATCAAATAATTAATGCCAAAGGACAGTAAACACTAAGGGTAAAGCACTTTTTATTTGAATTTTCAGGTTTTATCCGTGTTCATCCTATGTATCTGCGGTTACATGCCGTTTTAAGGTTAAATTATTTGCAGACATCGGCACCTGTCCGGAATCAGGGTGCTTTCATCAAGGAGGGGTGACCGGGCATGGTAATGACAAGAAAAATATTGATCTTTCTGCTGCTGTTTGTGGTTGCACCATTTTCCGCTATTGCCGCCACTCCGCCGTCTTCCTTTCTCAACGAAAAACTTTACCTGGAATCCGATGCAAATTCCGGACTGGGCAATTCCGGCGTTACAGTCTACCAGTTTGCCGCAGAGGGGCTGAAACCGGGAAGCTGGTCAAAGGCCGGACAGGAATGGGCCCACACTTCTACTTACAAGGAAAAATCTTCACGGAAGAAGAGCGTCGAAAAGGTCGTCTTCGGATATGCAAAACACGAGAATGCCAATGTTGCTGTAATCACAGCAATTATCATCAACTCCGAGAAACTGGATAAAGCCGCGATATACAGGCATGTCTCGGATATTCTTGCATCCATGCCGAGCGTGAAGCAGAATGCCGAGAATCAGCGCATGGAGATGCAGAAAAAGGCGGAGCAGGAGAAGAACAGTCATGACAGCAAGCCGGTCTACAATGAACTGTTGCCGATCATCGGCAATCTGCGTCTCGACGACACGGTTGCCGCCGCTGTCGACAAGATCAGAAAAATGCCGGGCGTTTCAAGCATTACCTGGCATAACGACTTGAGGTACATTTTTGTCGACGGCAAGTCAGTCGTTGCTCCCAATGAAATCGAGCTGTTTGCGAATAATGATAATTATGATGAAGTGCTGGCCGGCTATGCAATCGGCCGCGCGGCAAAACCCACCTGGAACCGCTACGAGTACAAGCTCAGAATAGTTTTTACGATCAACGATGTTAATTTCAAATCGGATCTGCTGTACGTCGGCGGAGACAGCCACCCGTACCTTTTCAAAAGCATGCACCTGGAATCGACTTCGATAAAATCCGACCAGGTTTCCGATCTGCTTAACATGTTCAAGGGCATCTGCAGCAAGCTGCTGGTTAAAAAAGACAATCCCAGGGAGCTGGAATGTGCCGACTACCTGGAAAACAGTCTTAAGGTGTTTTCCAGCGATGCTCAAGCGGACGGTCTGAAGTTGCAGATCCAGTATGACAAGTCTGCTTCACTGTTCAAAAAGGAAATCGCATCATATCAGGATGGATTGGCAGGCAAGCCGCTTGAAGAAGCAGGCCAGAACGGTTCCGTCGCAAAGTGACGACGGATGTGTTTGCCGTACCATATCCAGAATTTCGGCTGTCATGTTAATACTGCTTGAGGAATCAGCCTCGGCATAGTACAAAGGTTTCAATACGGAAGAACAACGGTCGCTGGTGGGCCGCCCGGTCTTCAAAACCGGTGAGGGGGATGAGAAATCTCCCTGGTGGGTTCGATTCCCATGTTCTTCCGCCAATTACAATTCAAAGCAGTCCGATACAGACCTAAAGCCACTTGAAAGCAGGGGCTTTTTTATTATCTGTTGTCTTTATTCCCATTTGGCCTGGCCGGTTCGCTGCTGCAGGCAATACACTTGAAAATTGTATATAGTTTCGACAGATTCATTCCTCAAGTGGTATATTGTCGCCGTCCTAAATGGATGTAACATTCTGTTGTAATTATGCAATCAATGTGGAGGGGACATGTACAAACTATTATCCATGCTGTTACTGATACTGTTTTGTTCCGGTACTGCCATGGCAACTAATTGGTGCTCTGGCTTACCGGATTCCAGTTACAGTGTGACAGCCGTATACGGTAACAAGGTATATCTGTACGATAATCCGGTCGCAGGTGTATTATCATATCGACCTATTTGGGTTCAGATGGACCCTGCAGAAACCAGGGTCGACGTATATGTTAACGATGTCTTTTCCTACTCTCTGAATTCTCCGACTCAAAAGACAGAGTGCACCGTCTCATCAGATGTTTACCCCAATCCTTATCAAAGAACAAAGGTGCCAATAATGAATGGTTTGTGGCTTGTGCCCTGGTCATTGTCCATCTTTGCCTTAATAGCCTGGTTAAGAAAAAGGCCGTCAACATATGTCCAAAAAGAAACATAGAACCCATACGCTTGGGGAATTAGAGCCGGATACGTCAAGAGTGGGCCTCAGTTCACCTCTGGTGAAGATATCAATACTTTTTGTTGTCTTCATGTGTACTTTCCACGCTGCACTATGGATATTATGGCCAGAATGGAAAAATAACTTTCAAATCCAAGACCTGATTGCTGGAATTGTTTCTTACTTACTGAACAACATCGGTATTACTAACATTGCCCAGGGTAACGAGATTTTTTTAAATAATGCAGTCCTGCAGATCACGCAGGAATGTACAGCCATCAATATAATGATTTTGTTTACATCCTTTGTTCTTGCATATACATCGTCTAACAAATCAAAACTTATAGCGATATTTGCCGGTATACCCTTTATCATGACCGCAAACATTTTAAGGATAGTCTCAATAGCTGTGCTCACCAAGTACACTCCGAAATACTCGGGATTGATTCACGACTATATATGGCAGACTGCTTTTCTTTTCCTTGTAATCTCAGTATGTTACCTCTGGGTTGAAGTAGTGGTCAACAATGAAGAAGCCCATACTGTTTTTCCTTAAACTGATACTGCTGTCACTGCTGCTGTTACCCGTCTTCGCATATTTTGATGCTGCGTATTTTTACATTATTTCTTTTGCAATACTGAAACCATTGGAACAAATAGATTATGTAAGCTCCAAATCGCTATATCCTTTTTTCATCCTGATACTGGCAACACCCGGAATTGGCATTAAACGGAGTTCGCTTAGCATACTTACCGCAATATCATTGTCACTTCTAATTGACCTGTGCATGATTTACGCTTGGGATACTTTTCCGTTTTCGCAAGCAAACAACCCTTCCAATGCCCATATATGGGCAGGCATGAGTTGGCATGTTTTTATGAACTGGATTCTGCCGATACTGCTTTGGTTTGTAGTTGCTCAAAAACAAATCGAACAGTATCTAAAAAGCCATCTGGTAAAAAATACCGTTAATAATAAAGATATTGTGTCTGTATAATCTGTTAAACAATCAAACGAATTCAGTTTTGCCATGGGTTACCGGCTGTTGAGGCGTTAGTCAAATACGGGTTCAGTGGTAAACTGCATATTCTTACAACACTAACCCGCTGTAACTGTTCGATCCCGAGGATTCAAGTAGCTTTTGTCAACCCGAAATGCGTGTGATAATTTCATTCCGAAAGGAGCTGGCAGCATCATGGCGCACCATTCCCTCGACAGTATCCGCAATATCGGCATCATCTCCCACATCGACGCCGGCAAGACCACCGTGTCGGAGCGGATTCTCTTTTACAGCGGTGAAACGCACAAGATGGGCGAAGTTCACAACGGCCAGGCGGTGATGGACTGGATGCCTCAGGAGCAGGAGCGGGGGATTACGATTACCGCCACCGCTACCACCTGTCGCTGGGGAGAATACCGGATCAACCTGATCGATACCCCCGGCCATATCGACTTCACCATCGAGGTGGAGCGGAGCATGCGGGTACTGGATGGCGCCGTGGCGATCTTCAGTGCGGTGGAGGGGGTTCAGCCCCAGAGCGAATCCGTCTGGAGGCAGGCTGACCGTTATCGCGTACCGCGCATCTGCCTGATCAACAAGATGGACCGGGCCGGCGCCGATTACCGCCAGACCCTGCGTCAGCTGGAAACACGTCTGAAAGCGCGTCCCGTGATGACCCAGCTTCCCATCGGCGAAGAAGCCAGTTTCAGCGGCGTAATCGACCTTTTGAACGAAGAGGCATTCCTCTTCAGCGATACGGATCTCGGCAGCACGATGCTGCCGGTGCCGATACCTCCCCAATCCGCGCAGCAGGTTCAGGAGGCCCGCCTGAAGCTGACTGAAGACGCTGCCGACTTCGATGACGCTGTGATGGCTGATTTCCTGGAGGGGAGGCGGGTTTCTGCAGAACGCCTGAGGAACGCGCTGCGACGTGGCACGTTGGCCTGCTCGCTGTTTCCGGTGCTGCTTGGGGCGGCTCTGCGCAACAAGGGCATCCAGCCTCTTCTGGATGCAGTCGGCTTCTACCTCCCTTCGCCATTGGAGGCGTCAGCGCTGGTCGGTTATGACCCTGTCAACGGAGAGCGGGAGACATTGGCCTGCGACCCGAACGCGCCTTTACGGGCACTGGCGTTCAAGGTAATGTCCGAGGAGGGTCGGCGTGTAACCTATATCCGTGTTTATAGTGGTACTCTCCGTACCGGGGCGGTGCTGCTGAACAGTACCCGCCAGTCCACGGAGCGGGTCAGGCATCTGTTCCGCATGCACGCCCACAGACGTGAGGAGGTCGGCGAAGCGCGGGCCGGTGACATAGTTGCCGTACTGGGATGCCAGGCGACACTGACCGGCGACACGATCTGCGACCCGGACATGCCGCTTTTGCTTGAAGGACTGACCGTGCCGGAACCGGTGGTCTCTCTGGCTGTGGAGGCAAAGGGTGCTGACGACCGCGAGCGGCTCTCCCAGGCCCTGGAGCAACTCAAGTGGGAGGATCCCACCTTCCGTGTGCATGAGGATGCCGAAACCGGGCAGACGATTCTGACCGGAATGGGGGAGTTGCACCTGGAGATCGTGATCGACCGGCTGTCCCGGGAGTACGGTGTGCTGATCACTACCGGACGTCCGAGGGTGGTTTATCGTGAGACGCTGCGACGTCAGGTTGTACGCCGCGAGAGCTTCCAGCGGGCCGGTGAACGGCGAATGGAAACGGCTGAGTTGCTTCTGCGCCTTACTCCGCTTCCGCGCGGGAGCGGAGTACAGATCCTGTTGCCGGACGCTGAGCCGCCCCTGACAGCGGAACTCCTGGCTGCGGTGGAGGAAAGTCTGCGACAGGCTTGCCAGTCAGGGTGCCGGACCGGATATCGCCTTACCGACCTGGAGGTCAGGGTGCTGGAGGTGCCTCTGGAATCGGGGCTCCCCACTGAAGCAGGTCTCCGGGCAGCTGCCATGCGCGGCCTGGCCCTGGCAGCGCGGGAGGGCGAGCCTTTTCTTTTGGAACCGATCATGTCGCTGGAGCTGGAAGTCCCAACCGAGAACCTTGGCAAGGTGCTTGGCGCACTACAGCAGAAGCGCGGCAGGGTAGAGGGACTGGATTCGCGCGGCGATTTCGAGGTTGTTCGGGCCACAGTGCCACTGTCCGAAATGTTCGGGTACATGACCGAATTGCGAAGCTCCACCCGTGGCCGCGGGAGTTATACCATGGAATTTCTCAGCTTCGAGGAAGCGCCGTTCGTGGTACAGGAACAATACGGTCTGGTTTAGAGCTTAAGACAACCAGGACTTCCGTTTTTTTAAGTATATTATTGTCCTCGGATAATCATCAGATACCTGGCGGTTGGAGCAATGGTTGCAGGTTGCACATCAGGCCTTGACATATTATCCGGCGCTAATGATAAAAATGGCGCCTTTCATATTTACCCTGCGTCAATTTTTAGTTATCATGCGTGTCCAGCAGCTTACCTGAAGTTGATCTCAAGAGGTATTCTTTGAAGATTCTTATCGTGGAAGACGACTTGATGAGTCGTGAAATGATGTCTGTCATTCTGGAGCCATATGGTGAGTGCTGTCTCGCGTCCAACGGCGAAGAGGGGCTGGATGCGTTCAGGTCTGCTCTTGACCGGGGACAGGGTTACGATCTGGTCTGTCTTGACCTGGTAATGCCGGGTTTGACCGGGCACGAAGTTTTGAGGACAATGCGCCATCTGGAGGAAGAACGTAATATCCTGCCTCCGGACAGCGCCAAGGTGCTTGTCATAAGCTCAATGCGGGATAGCGGGAACATCATGGGGGCATTCATCAACCAGTGCGAGTCGTACATTGTCAAGCCGGTTAACAGCAATGATGTCCTCAAACATCTGCATTCATTCGGTTTGATCGTGTAATCAGTTGCTTTATAAGCTTATGCATTAGCCTGACATGTTGATGGGGGGCTGTCATGAACACCGGAAACGATTCAACTCTGCTGGAACAGCTGGAGCGTCGCAATGACGAGCTTGCGTCAATGGTCGAGATCGGAAAGACTCTGACGTCCAGCCTGGAGATACACGAAATCCTCGAGTCGATCATGAAGCAGGTGGAACGCCTGTTGAAGCCCAAAGCCTGGTCATTGCTGCTTGTTGACAGGAAAACCGGAAACCTGACTTTTGAAATTACCGTTTCTCCGGTGGCCGAAAAATTGAAGGAAATCACCCTGAAGCCGGGAGAGGGTGTAGCCGGTTGGGTGGCGTTGCATGGTGAACCGCTCTTGATACCGGATGTCAGTAAAGATCAGCGATTTGCCCTGCATATTGATCAGAAGATGTCGTTCACAACCCGTTCCATCGTTTGCGTGCCGATGAAAATCAAGGAACGGGTTGTGGGGGTAATCGAGCTGATCAACAGCTTTGAAGATTTGGATTTTGCCGAGAGCGATATTTCGCTGCTTAAGGCAATTGCCGATTTTGCAGCGATAGCACTCGAAAATGCCTGGAACTATGAGCGTATCAACGAGCTGGTAGTTACGGATGACCTGTCCGGCCTGTATAATTCGCGGCATTTCGGGACCTTGATCGAAACTGAATTGAGCCGCGCCAAACGTTACGATGAAGAACTCTCGCTGGTATTTCTCGATCTGGATCGCTTCAAGAACGTCAACGACAGACATGGTCACCTGGTTGGAAGCCGGATGCTGAGCGAGTTCGGCCGGTTGATAGGGCGCAATATCCGCTCATCTGATTTCGCGGCCCGCTATGGTGGTGATGAATTTGCGATTATCCTGCCCCATACCACAAAAGAACAGGCGGTTGTGCTGGCCTGCAAATTGCTGGAAATAATGAAAAATACCGAATTCGTTTCCGATGACAACATTCCGATTCATTTGACCGCCAGTTTCGGAGTTTCAAGCTATCCTGCGGACGCCACCATAGGTGTCGAGTTGATCAGGGCCGCCGATGTCGCCATGTATGCCGCCAAGGAAGGCGGCAGGGCCGCGGTGCGGGGGTTTGAAGCCCGGCCCTGAGCTGCCTGATATTTTATGAATTCAGACAGGAGTCGGCCCGTATCAGGGATCTGCCGTCAGCGGAAAGCTCCGGACGGGTGTATGGATTGCTCCTTCACGAGTCAGTCGACTTTGAAACAGGACAAACTCCCTCACAACAAGTGAAGGGATTTTTTTT
>JAWDJY010000094.1:0-14349 GCA_032469775.1 Geobacteraceae bacterium
ATGACTCCCGTCATCATAATAAACAAATAACCAGTCGAGCAAACCTATCTTAGAACGTCCTGTTTCATAAAAATAAAGCTTATACTTTAATAACCCATCAGGGCCTCCTAATATTGACCTATGTATCTCATAGTCAGTACCAAGGGTCAGAGGCTTTCCATTTACAATAACGGCATCTGTATTAATAGAATTGTTTACATAATTTTTATCTAAGTTAACAAAAGAACTCCATGTATTATCTTTTCCATTTCTAATCGTTCCATTTTGGTCATCTGAATCAAATTGATGGCCAAAATTCGATAATGTGTAAAAAAGTTCTGTTAGATATGGTTCGTGGTTATTTTTTGAAGGCAAATCCTTCAAATTTTCATGTGTTTTGCCTCTGTAGCTCGGAATTGTGAACTGATGTATCGAATCTCCCACTTTTACTTTTTTATAATTACTTGCTGTGGCCAACCAATTTTCATAACTATCAGAACCTTTTATACTTCCGTTAATCAATCTGCCATGAGCATCTTTCAATGCGTGCGCAGGCGCTGCCATATCTGCAAGTAAGTGAGCAGTTCTACCTAGCCACCAATATGCAAAGTTTTTTCCTTCTTGTGTCCCCTTCATGTACTGTTCTATCGCATTTTTAAACCTGTCATTACCAGCTATTACAGCACTATCAGCATCAAATAAACCCCATGGGTTGTTCGGACCTAATCCATCCCGATATCCCCCCCTAGAATCCCAAAAGTGAGATAAGCTTCTGGTTGAAGGATTGTCCTCCTCCCAAGCACCTTCTAACAAAGCAGTAAAGCAAGGACTATTTGCATTCTGACAACTTGGATAGGCGTTATCTTTGTCATTCCAACCTACGGAATCCGGATTAAAGCTACTACTCAAATAATTGTCTTCGTCTCCAGTAGGTAAATTAATATAGTTAGCTAACTCTTGCTTCAATGGGGAATCTGGAAGCAGTTTATATGCCTGATATGCAATCCAACCATGTACTGGAGGAATTTCAGGATACATCGTATGAAGATTACCATTTGTGCGTACTGAATACCTGGAAGTTCTCCCCGTATTATTTGAAAGATTTTCATCATTATTACAAATTGCCACAGACTCAAATTCCACATTTGAATCAAATTCTTTCGGGTACCATTCCATAAAAGCAACAGCTTGTCCAACAACAGAAACCTGAGATATTTCAGATACCTTTGTCTTCTCATTATCAATAATACTGTAGAGTATTACATCACAATTTTCTTTTGAGTAGCTGCCAATATTAGAAAGGTCTGCTGCCACATATATACTGTTTCCTTTAGTTACTTTAGATGTTTCTATCCAAACCCCCTTAACCGCCACATCATGAAAAGTCTTCACCGGTTGCCCCAACGCCGCCACCGCATCTATTGCCCCTGTTCCGTAAACCTTGTCCCTGCCCTTCTCCCCCAGATCCCGTGCCGTCTGCTGGATCAACCTGGCTATTACCGATGAAGACAAGTCCGGACGCTCCGCTGTCAGGATCGCTGCCAGTGCGGTCACCATCGGTGCGGCGGCGGAGGTGCCGGAGGCTACGGAATAACCGCCGTTTGCCGAGGTGGATATGATATTTGCCCCCGGTGCAGCCACGGCTATGTGGCGACCGGTGTTGGATGATTGCCAGATGGCGTCTTCGCCGGCCATGGCCGCCACACCGATCACGTCGGGGTAGCCGGCTGGATAGACTTCCTTTTCTATGCTGTCGTTGCCGCCGGCGGCGATCAGTATGCATCCCTTGCTCTGGGCGTAGTTGACTGCGTCGAGCAGCATGGGAGAGTAGCCGTAGCCGCCGATACTCAGATTGATCACTTTGGCGCCGTTGTCGGCGGCGTAGATGATGCCTTTGGCGGCGTCTTCGTAGGTGCCGGCACCGTTGGCGTCCATCACCTTGACAGGCAGGATGCGGGCGTTGTTGTACAGGCCCCTTATGCCGATGTTGTTGGAGTTGGCGGCAATAATGCCGGAGACGAAGGTGCCGTGGCCGTTGTCATCGTTGGCATCGGGGTTGTTGGTAGTGAAGTCGTAGCCCTTGAGGGTTCTGCCGCTAAGGTCGGGGTGGCCGGCCTGTACTCCGGTGTCGATTACGGCTACAGTTACGAGTGCGGTGCTTTTGATGGTCGGCCAGACGCTTTCAATGCGGGTGGCGGCGGCGTACCATTGGTCCTGGTAGAGCGGGTCGCTTACGGTGAGTATCTTCTGGATGTAGTTGGGTTCGGGAGATTTTACGATGCGCTCTTTGGTCAGTTCTTTGGCTACTTCGAGGACTCCCCTGCCGTCGGGAATGGTTATTTTGGTGTAGCCGAGCTTGGACAGAGTCGTATCGGGTGTTGCGTTCAGTTTGTATCTGGCGAGCAGATCGCTGATTTCTCCGGCTGTTGTGCCGCGGTGGAATTTTATCAGCAATTCGTCGTTGATGTAGCTTACGGCGTATCCTTTCTTGTCGTCGGCGCGGGTTGTTATCTGCTTGCCTTTTACCTTGGTGATATCGCGCTGGTTGCCGAAGTCGGCTTTACGGACCAGGGTCTTTCCCTTCGTGATTTCGGCCAGGTCGGAACCGGCGTTGACCACGTAGACATAGAGGTCGCCGCTCTGGCGGTCGTGAGCGATGCCGTAGTTGGCGATGCCCATTTTGTCCAGTATTGTGCCGATGCCGAGATAGGGGATGTCCTTGACATCGACCGAGACCTTTTTATCGGCTACACCTTCCAGCACCTGGGTCTTGATGCCTGTCTTGGCGGTTATCTGTTTCAGTATCTCGCGGTAGCTGGTGTTATCGGCCCTGAGCGTGATCCGGCGATCCTTGACGATCAGCGCGATTGAGGGTTCCGGCATGTTTGCGGATGAAACAGCAATGGCAGGAATGCTGGTAAGTAACGTAAGGATCATGAAAACCATGAAACCGGTGACTAACGAGCGGAGGGTTGTAAGCGCCATCAGGACGACTCCTTTAGAAAAACAAATTAAAAACAGAAAGCCCGCCTTCTATGCGAAGGCGGGCTTTCAAATATAATATTCAGTTATCTGTGACATTTCGACAACCCCTCTATCCCGGTGGGATGGTAGCTTTGCGACACACGGTTGCCCGTGCTGTGCCTTTTCGATGTATTAACTCATGAATGAAGTAGCACTCTTTTTCCCATAAATGCAAGGACTATAACATTAAAATCATAACCAACTGTTATCAAAGACACAAAAAAGTTTGCTCACTGCAATGAACAACGACCAACACCAGATCATTTATGCCACTCCACCTTGACCAGATCCGCACCCGCGTGATCGATCCTGCACGTTTCCGAAGCGCACACCCCCGCGATCCAGACCAGCTCGTCCCCGCAGAATACTAGCGGAATCCGCCTGCGGACAGGCAACGGAACCTTGCGGTCGATGAAAACATCCTTGACCTTTTTCCTGCCGGTCATGCCGAACGGCACGATGCGGTCACCGGCGCGGAAGCCGCGCACCAGCCAGGGGAAAGGTGTCCTGGCCATGTCGAAGCAGGCTACATTGGCAGGCAACTGATTGAAGTCAACCGGCGTGGCGCAGGTTTCTACCTCCAGTGATCCGCCCCAGGGAAGACGGTAACTGCCCGGGGCCGTGATGACTACATCTTCGGCGACAACCGCTGCTTCCCGCGGGTCGAGGCGAAGCACGAGACGGTCGTATTCGCGCATGGCGGCGAGGCCTTGCGGCAGGGAGAGTCTTGCGTTGGGACGTGGTGAATACGGCAGTTGCCGGATTGATTCGATATGCGCGTGGGTGAATCCTTCCAGGTTTCCAGCCAGGCGGAGGCAGGCCAGCCGGAGCATCCTCCGCTGCAGGGCGGGCGGATGTTCTGAGAATCCGGCAGCTCCGCAGACCAGGGAGCTGTCATGGCTGCTGCGCCAGCAGGCCTCGAAGGCCTGTTCGGCCAGGCTGTCCAGCAGCGCGTTTTCATCGGACAGGATCGCTGCGGTAGCGGTCAGGGTACGGCGGATGGCGGGGTTGTACTGTTCCAGCAGCGGCAGCAGTTCGTGGCGGACCCGATTTCGCAGAAACTCCAGGTCGCGGTTACTGGCATCTTCGCGCCAGGCAAGCCCCAGTTCAGCCAGGTATCGTTCGATCTCGAAGCGGGTCACGTCAAGCAACGGCCGGAGATGGCCGCGACGGTTGCGGTACTGCATCCCGGAAAGTCCGGTCATGCCGGAGCCGCGCAAAAGCCTCATCAACACGGTTTCGGCCTGGTCGTCGCCGTGGTGGGCGGTTACTATGGCCGCGGCGCAATGTTTTTCACGCACCTGTTCCAGAAATGCGATGCGGGCGCGACGGCCGGCATCTTCCAGGTTCAGGCCGCCGGCTGCCGCGAACTGCTTGACATCCACCCGCAGGACTTCGATCGCTATTCCGTGGTCATCGGCCAGACTGCGGCAGAACTCCTCGTCACCGTCGGATTCCGCACTGCGCAGGCAGTGGTTCAGGTGGGCAGCCACCAACCGCAGATCGAATCCGGGCAATCGGCCCAGCAAATCCAGCAGCGCAGTCGAATCGGCGCCACCGGATAGAGCCACGATCAGTGTGTCACCCGGCCGGAACAGCTGTTGTTCCCGGATTGTCCGGACAACCCTGGAAACAAGCTCCGCGACGATGGTCACGCCCTGCCCGCCGGGAGGCACGAAGGCGGGATGTACGGGAAAGGGGTGATCATTTTTTGGTTCCGAAGACCATATTGAGAACGAAGCTGAACAGGCTGAAAAGCAGCGAGGCCAGGAAAGCGGCGCCAAAGCCGGTGACATGGAAACCGCTGACCAGATGTGCGGCCAGGTAGAACATCAGGCCGTTTATCACCAGGGTAAACAGCCCCAGGGTCAGCATCGTCACCGGCAGGGTCAGCAGAATGATGACCGGGCGCAGAAAGGCGTTCAAGAGACCGATCACAAGGGCAGCCACTAGCAGATCCTGGAAACGGTCGATCTGGATACCGGGAATGATTTTCATGACGAAATAGAGGGCGAAAGAATTGAGCACCCATTTCAGAACCAGCCGTGTCATATTGTCTCCGTACAGCTAACACTGATAAACAGGAAAGTGCATTAACAAAGTTATTTTCTGCCTGGAAATAGCAGAAAACAACTTCTAACTTACTAAAACCAGCGTTTTTTCCTGAAATACGCCACCATCAGCAGTGAAATTGCTATCATCACCGCCCACAGCGCAAAATAGCCGTAATGCCATTCCAGCTCCGGCAGATTTTTGAAGTTCATGCCGTAGACCCCCACCAGAAAGGTCAGCGGCATGAAGATCGTGCCGATCACGGTCAGGAACTTCATCACCTCGTTGGTGCGGTTGCTGATGCTGGACAGGTACAGATCCAGCATTCCCGAGAGCAGGTCGCGGTAGGTCTCGACCGTGTCGATCACCTGGATCGTATGGTCGTAAACATCCCTGAAATATACCCTGCTGGAGTCATTGATCAGGTGACTGTCTCCCCGCTCCAGAAAAGCGATCGCCTCGCGCAGCGGCCAGACCGTCTTGCGCAGGAAGATGATCTCCTTCTTCAGATCGTTGATCAGATGCAGCGTGCTCCGTTCCGGCGTAAGGGCCAGTTCCTCCTCCACGTCGATCACCCGTTCCCCCAGCGTTTCCAGCACGCTGAAATAACCGTCCACGATCGCATCTATCAGCGCGTAGGCCAGATAATCGCTACCCATCGAGCGGATTTTCCCCTTGCCGGTGCGAATCCGTTCACGGACCGACTCGAACGGGTCCCCCTTCAGTCCCTCCTGAAAGGTGAAGATGTAGTCCGGCCCCAGGATCATGCTGAGCTGTTCCGAACTGAAATCCAGATCCTCGGTCGGGCGCAGCATGCGCAGCACGATGAAGAGATATTCACCGTAATCCTCGATCTTGGGGCGCTGCACGGTGTTGACGATATCTTCCAGGACAAGCGGGTGAAAGGAATGGCAATCTCCCAGACGCCGGATTACCTCCACATCATGCACACCCTCCACGTTGACCCAGGTCACCGAGGTGCCGGGCGGCGGCAGAACGCACTCCTCTAGTTTCTGAAAATGATATTCCTCGACTGCGGTCGCATTGAACGAGATCATCCTGATCTCAACCGCTTCGCTCGGTTTATCACCGATATGAACCAGGCTGCCGGGAGGGAGACCGGACTTTACCGAGCGTTTCTTATGGAATCTCTTTCCGGAGCGCAATTTCAGATCCCAAGGATATCGGCCATGCGCAGCAGATCTTCATTGAGCTTTTTCTGCCCGCCGTTGACCACCATTTCCAGCAGCGTCATGTTCAGTGAATTGGTCGCCAGCCCGACCATGACCCCTTTGGTTCCGGAAAGCAGAAGGTCAACCGACTTGCGGCCGAAACGGCTCCCCAGCAGGCGGTCGAAGACCGTCGGAGCGCCGCCTCGCTGATAGTGCCCCAACACCGTCACCCGCGTTTCGAAACCGACCGTGTCCTTGATGCCATCGGCGATCGACTGGGCATTGCCGGCCCCTTCGGCCATGATGATCAATGCATTGGTGCGCCCCTCTTCATAACGCCGGCGCAACTGGTGGCACATTTCGGACAGGTCGAACTCCACCTCGGGAACGATCGCGAATTCGGCCCCGGTGGCAATGGCGGAGGTGGAGGCCAGATAGCCGGAGTTGCGCCCCATCACCTCGACGATGAAGGCCCGGTCGTGTGAACTGGCGGTATCCTTGATACAGTCCACCGCATAGATGATGTTGTTCAACGCCGTATCCACCCCCAGGGCCATATCGGTGTAAGGGATGTCGTTATCGATGCTGGCAGGGATGCCGACGACCGGGAAACCCATCCTGTCCAGCGCCAGTGCGCCGTTAAGCGAACCGTCGCCACCGATCACGATCAGCCCTTCGACCCGCTCCTTAAGCAGATTATCCAATGCCTTTTTGCGCCCCTCCTCGGTGCGGAACTCGGCCGACCTGGCCGACTGCAGGAAGGTGCCGCCCCGCTGGAGAACTCCCGAGACCGCTCTGGTGTCCAGGATCTGGAAGTCGTTTTTCAGCAGACCGGCGTAGCCCTTGCGGTAGCCGATCATTTCCACATCATTGGCGATGGCGGTGCGGGCGGCCGCGCGGATGGCCGCATTCATGCCGGAGCAGTCTCCGCCGCTGGTCAGAATGGCAATTCGTTTCATGTTGTTCCCTCCAGATGGAATATAATCGGTTATCTAACCGGGAAAAGCTCTTGCAGCTTCCTGCTGCGGTAGTCGAAGATACGCCGCAGACGCGGCGCCACGATCAGGCGGTTGATCAGTCCGACCAGATGGTCATGGTGGAGCAGGTAGTGGACCAGGTCATGCATCTCGACGCCGCCCTCCACCTCACTGAAGCGGTGCTGATGGTGCCAGAATCGATAAGGTCCGAAGCGCTGCTCGTCAACAAAGAAGTTCGGCCTTTCGACATGGGTGATCTCGGTCGTCCAGCTGACCGCGACCCGCATCAGCGGGCGCACGGTATAGGTGATGATCTGGCCGGCATAGGTCTCTTCACAGGGGGGCGAAGTGATCCTGAAGTCCATGTCCGGCGGAGTTATCTTCACCAGGTTGGAAGGGTTGGAAAAGAATCGCCAGGCCTCTTCCAGGGATACCGGCAGTATCTGCCGGCGTTCAAGAGTGTATGGTTTCATGAAGGTTTATCTTTCCTTTTTTTCAGCCACTCCATCCGTTCGACAATACTCTTCTCGTAGCCGTGTCCCTTGGGCTCGTAGAACCTGCGACCAGCCAGTTTCTCCGGAAGGCACTCCTGCCCGGCATAGCCGTCGTCGTAATCATGGGCATACTGATACCCTTTGCCATAGCCCAGCTCCTTCATCAGCCTGGTGGGGGCGTTACGGACATGCAGCGGCACCGGCAGGGCGCCGCTGTTTCTGACCTCAGCCAGGGCGGCATTGATGCCGACGTAGGAGGCGTTGGATTTGGGAGCGGTCGCCAGATAGGTCACCGCCTGCCCCAGCGTGATGCGCCCTTCCGGCATGCCGATCATCTGGAAAGCCTGCAGAGCCGAAACCGCCACCTGCAAGGCGCGCGGGTCGGCATTGCCGATATCCTCGGAAGCCAGGATTATCATGCGCCGCAGGATGAAAAGCGGATCCTCTCCGGCCTCCAGCATGCGCGCCAGCCAATACAGCGCCGCGTCCGGGTCACTGCCGCGCAACGACTTGATGAAGGCTGAAATTACGTTGTAATGTTCCTCCCCACCCTTGTCGTACAGCAGCGCCTTTTTCTGCAGCGCCTCCTGGACGGTTTCCAGGGTGATTCTGGAGCTTGTCGGCGGGTTGCCCGGAGTAGTTGCTGCGCCTGGAAGAGCCGAGACCAGTCCGCCGGCCACCTCCAGAGTGTTGAGAGCCTTACGGGCGTCTCCGTCGGCCTGGGACGCCAGGAAATCCAGGGCTTCATCACTGGCAGCCACTCCGAGCCGGCCGAGGCCGCGTTCCGTATCATGCAGCGCCTGTTTCAGGATATCGCGGATAGCTTCCGGTTCCAGCTGCTGCAGGGTCAGCACCCGGCAACGCGAGAGCAGCGGGGCGATAACCTCGAAGGAGGGGTTTTCGGTAGTGGCGCCGATGATAGTGACCACGCCTCTTTCCACATACGGGAGGAAAGCGTCCTGCTGGGATTTGTTGAAACGGTGGATCTCGTCGACGAACAGCAGCGTGCGCTGGCCACGGGCCGCGAACGACTCCGCATCGCGGAATATTTCACGGATCTCCTTGATGCCCGACAGGATCGCCGAAAAGAAAACGAAGCGCATGTTGGTTTCGGCGGCGATTATATGGGCCAGCGTGGTCTTGCCGCAACCGGGCGGTCCCCAGAAGATCAGCGAAGACAGGTTGTCGTTCTCGATCATCGCCCGCAGGAGACGCCCCTCGCCCAGCAGGTGTTCCTGGCCGATGAATTCGGCCAGGTTGCGGGGACGCATGCGCTCCGCCAACGGCGCATGGCTGGAAACATCCGGAACAGGATTGATTCCTGACGCCTGCTCCCACAATCCGGGAGTCTGCATGTCGCTACCGGATTTCAACGAATATCCCGTCTGGCGGTGCGCCTGATCTTTTCCGGCTTGATATCCCAGATTTCACCGGCGTACTCGGAGATGGTGCGGTCGCTGGAGAATTTGCCCATGCCGGCGGTATTCAGGATCGATGTGCGGGCCCATTCATGTGGCTGCTGGTAAAGCCGGTCCACCTCGTCCTGGGTCGCGATGTACGAGGCGTAATCAGCCAGCAGCAGGTAGTGGTCGAGCCCCAGCAGGGTATCCACCACCGGCTTGAAATGCTCCGGACGCCCGGGAGAGAAGCTGCCGTTGCCGATCATGTCGATCGCCAGCCTCAACTCCTGGTTGTGGTGGTAGTAATCCATGGGGTTGTATCCGGCGTTTTTCAGACCGGTAACCTGTTCGGCGGTCAGGCCGAAGATGAAGATGTTGTCGCGCCCGACCTCTTCCATGATCTCGATGTTGGCGCCGTCCAGGGTGCCGATTGTCAGAGCGCCGTTCAGCGAATACTTCATGTTGCCGGTGCCGGACGCCTCGGTTCCTGCGGTGGAGATCTGCTCGGACAGGTCGGAGGCCGGAAAGATCATCTCGGCCAGGGAGACGTTGTAATTCCCCAGGAAGACCACCTTCAGCAGTCCGTTCAGGTCGGGATCATTGTTGACGACATCGCCGACTGCGTTGATCAGGTTGATGATCAGCTTGGCCATGAAATAGGAGGGAGCGGCCTTGCCGCCGAAAATTACCGTGCGCGGAGCAAAGTTGGCGCCGGGATTGGCCTTGATGCGATTGTAGCGCGTGATCACATGCAGCACGTTCAGCAGCTGGCGTTTGTATTCGTGGATACGCTTGGTCTGGCAGTCAAACATGGAATCCGGCGACACCATGATGCCGTTATGCTTGTAGATGTAGTCGGCCAGATTGCGCTTGTTGGCGTGCTTGACCTCGATCCACTGCTGCTGGAACTCACGGTCACCGGCCAGCGGGATCAGTTTTTTGAGCTCGTTCAGATCGGTGACCCACCCCTCCCCTATTTTTGACGAGATCAGGTCGGCCAGCCAGCGGTTGGAATATTTCAGCCAGCGCCGCTGGGTGATGCCATTGGTCTTGTTGTTGAAACGCTCCGGCCACATTTCATGAAAATCATGGAACAGGTCGTCCTTGAGGATTTCGCTGTGCAGGGCCGATACGCCGTTGACCGAGTGACTGCCGACGATGGCCAGATGGGCCATGCGGACATTTTTCTCGCCATCCTCGCCGATGATCGACATGCGCCGCAGACGCCCGGAATCGCCAGGGAAACGAGCGGCCACCTGCCGCATGAAATGCTCGTTGATTTCGTAGATGATATGCAGATGGCGCGGCAGTATCTTTTCCATGGTCTGCACGGGCCATTTTTCAAGCGCTTCGGGCAGCACGGTGTGATTGGTGTAGGCAAAGGTCCTGACCGAGATATTCCAGGCGTCGTCCCAGCCGAGATGTTTCTCGTCCAGCAGGATTCGCATCAGTTCAGGTATCGCCAGGGTCGGATGGGTATCGTTAAGCTGAATCGCCACCTTTTCGGGAAGCCGGTTCAGGTCGTCATGCTTCTTGGCAAAACGGTAGAAGATGTCCTGCACCGTCGCTGAAGAGAGGAAATACTCCTGGCGCAGGCGCAACTCCTTGCCCTCGGCCATGTGGTCGGCCGGATAGAGCACCTTGGAGATATTCTCGGTGCGCATTTTGGATTCCACCGCGCCGATATAGTTGCCCTGATTGAAGGAACCCAGCTCGAAATCGCGGGTAGATTTGGCGCTCCAGAGCCGCATGGTGTTGACGGTATCATTGCCGTAACCCGGCACCGGGAAATCATAGGCCAGGGCCATGACGTCGGTGGTGTCAACCCAGGAGCAGCGCTTGTCGCCGGACTGATCGGTATAGTAATCCACCCGCCCGCCGAACTTGATCTGGTGCAGGTGTTCCTGGCGGTCGAATTCCCAGGGGTTGCCGTAACGCAGCCAGTTGTCCGGGTACTCGCACTGGACTCCGTCAATTATCTTCTGATAGAACATGCCGAATTCATAGCGGATGCCGTAACCGTAGGCCGGCAGGCTCATGGTTGCCATCGAATCCAGGAAGCAGGCCGCCAGTCTCCCCAGGCCGCCGTTCCCCAGGCCGGCGTCCCACTCGTTCTCCTGCAGTTCCTCCACATCGATCCCCATCTGCTTCAGCGCGGTCTGCCACTCATCCATGATCCCCAGGTTGATCAGGCTGTTGCCGAGCGTGCGCCCCATCAGGAATTCCATCGAAATGTAATAGACCCGTTTGGCATCGTTGATATAGTAGGACTGCTGGGTGTCGAGCCAGCGGTCCACCAGCACGTCACGCACGGCATAAGCCAGCGCCAGATAGAGGTCGGCCTTGGTCGCGGAATACTTGTCCTTGACCAGAGTATATTTCAGGTGGCGAAGAAAAGAACGCTGGAGGTCGGCGGCAGTCGGCTTGTCGCCGTTGGCGGGGACTGTTTCTGCTTGCGTCATATTATCAATCCTCATAGATAAAGATAGCGGCGAATATATAGATATCCAAGGCTTAATGCAAGGAGGAGTGCGGCTGCATAAGGATTTATCATCAGCGCACAAGCGGCACATTACGGCATTGACGTCAGGCCGGGAGCAGCATGATTCCCTTTTCGATAAATTTCTGCTATGGTGGCAAACATGGGTGAGAAACTGATCTGCAACAACAAGAAGGCCTACCACGATTACTTCATCGAAGAAAAGCTGGAGGCGGGACTGGTCCTGCAGGGGACCGAAGTCAAGTCGCTGAGGGCCGGCAAGGCCAACCTGAATGATTCATTCATGCTGGTGCGTGACGGCGAGGCGTACCTGCACAACCTGAACATCTCCCAGTACGAATTCGGCAACCGCCAGAACCATCAACCGGATCGCAACCGCAAGCTGCTGTTGCACCGCCGCGAAATCGAACGCCTGTACGGCCGTATCCGCGAGAAGGGGCTTTCGGTCATACCGCTCAGACTCTATTTCAAGGATGGTCGGGTCAAGGTGGAGATAGGCCTTGCCAAAGGCAAGAAACTGTACGATAAACGCGAGGACATGAAGAAGAAGGACGGCCAGCGCGAGATGTCACAGGCGCTCAAGGCCAGAAACCGGGATTAATTTTCATAATTCAACATTGTATTTAACAAGGGGGTGTAAAGGTTTCGACGGGGAATTGAAAATCTGGGGAGCACCGGGTCGGGGCAGGCGGCCGACCTTAATAAACCTGCACGGCATTAATTGCCGACAATTATAACACTCCTGTTGCCTTAGCGGCTTAACAGGCGTCCCCGATCCAGATGCCGGTGGTAAAAAGGGGGCGTCACTCACTACCGGATAGGGGAGCGCAACGCCCGTAGCGCAACCCGAAACTCACGGGACCGCCGTTTGACTGCTTTGTTCGCTGCGCAGGCAGACGGTTAAATCGAGCAACGAACTAACGGTGTAGGGTCTCAGATGCTAGATTTTTCGGACGTGGGTTCGACTCCCACCACCTCCACCATTTAACAGTCCGGTACAGTCCGGACAAGACCGAAAGCCCTTGAGAAATCAGGGGCTTTTTCTTTTTGTACATTCGTGCAAATAAAAAGCCCACCAAGTTTATTCGGTGGGCTTCTCTTTTCATTTAATATTTGATTACCTTTTAGGTTTTAATCCGATTAACGATTCTATCGGAAAGCTCTTGCATCCTATGTCCGGTTCCACTCAGGCGGAGTATCATTCTGCATAATCAAGTAAATCCTCCTTTAAGTGAATTATGTTTCTTTCCTACGATTTGACTATATCACTTCAAATACAAAAAAACAGTCTGTTGAAATAAATTTATATCAAGTATACTCCAACAGTTGCAACGAACATCCTGCAAAACATTTGATACCTGGCTGCACACGTCCCACCCTTAATCCCTGTTTGGATCAGACATCAAAAAACTTGATATCACGGCAGACTGACTCTCTATTACCTACAGCTTATATTGTAATTCTTACAATGTGACTCATGTAAGCAATCATGGTCGAAAAAAAGATCGAGAGCAGTATTATCAGGATTATTCCGATGACCACTCCCAACGTGACCACCCACTTGTTGACCCCGCCGAGTTCCTGCAGCACCGGATTGTAATTCTGAGGCAGCTGGCTCGATCTGATCTCAAGTATCTTCTCTTTTACATACCTGTAGTACAGGTAATTCCCGATAATACCGACTCCGACATGCAGGAGAAAATTGATTCCTGGTATGCAGAAGACGATAAAAGAGACAACTGACCAGAAGTACATCTTCCTGTACAGGAACCAGATGAACGTAAATCCGAAACAGGACCAGTTCCATGTAGCGCAGAACTGCTCTCTGCCTGATATCGTGAATTTTGAAAAGTTCTGTATGTAATAGCGGGCATTGGGTCCGACAAACTCACGAATTTCAT
Source organism: Geobacteraceae bacterium (assembly GCA_032469775.1). Taxonomy (GTDB): domain Bacteria; phylum Desulfobacterota; class Desulfuromonadia; order Geobacterales; family Pseudopelobacteraceae; genus JACRCG01. The sequence continues at coordinate 13,500 of JAWDJY010000094.1, forward strand.
CACTGCTTATATTATCTATGTTAATGGTACTTGAAGGGTCGAGATTGAGCATTGAGCCGCAGTAGCGACATTTTATCGCACCATCCTGAATTGTTTCTTTGCAATAAGGACAGATCATAAGAACAAGCTCCCTGGGTATTCCAACCATGGCATCATAACATCATTCCAGTTTTAAAACCAATTTCATCGTTATTACTGATATAATCTGTATTTGCGGATAAGAACATTTTTCCAGCAGCCTGAACCGCTAAATTAATTGACTGCCATCCCCTGCATGATTATAACTGCTGCAATCGTAGTGCAGTTTCACAAGCCATAAAAAGGACATCCAAGCCATGAAAAAAAAGTTACTACCAGCAATCTCAATCGGTATTGCAGTGCTGCTGATCGGCAGCATAGCCTATGCGGCAGACAGAAGAAAGAACGCTAAAAACACAGGTCGGCCTGTTGACGATATCCACGAAGAAGAGTTGCTGCAGGCTGAACTCCTAAGAGATCTGGCGCCTCAGGATAAAAAACCCGTTGTTTCTGAAGATTCCAAAATGATTGCTGCTATCATCTCTGATGATAATAAAGAGGCTTCTGAGTCTGATAAAACTGTGAGCAAATAGCAACTACGGATAACGGCCAGAAAAAGCGGGACGCCGTACAAAGGTGATATCACCACCTTGCTTCACTGCCCTGTCGCAGGTATGGCTCCGCCAATCGCCTGATACAGAGTCATACAGTTCTTAAGCCGGTTAAGCCGGTTTTCAGCCAGTAACTTTTCCTCGCTCCTTCGACTCTCCTGTGCATCCAACCATGATTGCAGTGCAGTTGACCCCGCGCGATATCGCACTTCAGCCAATGC
>JAWDJY010000095.1:0-13982 GCA_032469775.1 Geobacteraceae bacterium
CTGTCCTGATCAGGATGTACAATACAGCCGGTGGGCAACGGGGCCTGCCTACGGAGGCAGGCCATGCAACAGATTGAAGCCGTTATTGATCAGTTCAAGCTGCAGGAGGTGCGAAGCGCCCTTGAAGAGATGGGCATCAATGATTTCATGGAGAGCGCCATCATGTGCCATCAGAAGGGGAGGGTGATGATGTTTCGCGGGGCCACGTTCATGGCCGACATCGTCGAAAAGGTCAAGCTGGAGATCATTGCGGCAGACGATTCGGTGACCAGGATTGTCGAGGCGATCGGCGCCATTGCCCGGACCGGGCGCAAGGAGGATTGCCGCATTGCCGTCCTTCCCTATCTGGAAATGAGCTGAATTCCGGCGGCTGGCCGCAGCGTCACCCGGAGCCGGCGGATCGTATGAGTGAAGACAAAAAAGGCGGCCGATCGGCCGCCTTTTAATCCAGGATATCTGCCTACGAAACTCCCCCTCCGGTTCCTTACCACCAGCGCCAGAGCGCCAGGATCAGAACGATCAGAAATACTATCACCAGATTCATGTAGGCCATGAAGAAGAACACCCGCTCGTGCAGAGGTGCAGGGCTGGTGACGCCGTCCACCAGCCTTCCGACAACCGGCAGTCGCGGCAACACCTTTGCATCGTGGGGCGCTTGCGACAGCTCGTTGCTCAGGTCCACCCCGGCCTGATGCCGCCCCATATGACTCCCCAGCTTCCATAACCTGCTGTCGCCCGCATCGTAAATCTGTCCGTCGCAGGCAAACAGGGCCGGCCGACCATCCTTGCCGTCGCACAGTGATAATTCCTCGATGGTCATATCGCCGCTGCTTACAAGCGGTGCAGCAACTTCCCGTTTCTTTCGCAGGCGCGGCCCGATGACGATAATCACAAAAGCGGCCGAACTCACCATGATCAGGTAGAGGGAGATTTTCATAATCAGCAGGATGCCGAATCGGGACTGGAGCAGCAGCTCCGGCGAACCGATCCGGAACTTGGTCAGGATCACCCCGCTGATCCCCATGACGACCATGGAGGCGATACCCACCCGCATCTCTCCCCGTGGAAGACCGCTGGAAGCGTAGGCCGGTTTGAGTACCAGGTGGACGTAGAGGATCGTGCCGAACCAGAGAAAGGCGGTAATCAGGTGCAGATACCCGACCAGGAAGCGAAACGTTTTGGCTGGAGCTGACAACGGAGGCCTGGAATGCTGGGTGGAACGGGAAGCGGCAAACTCCTTGCCTGCAGGGGTTAGCTCGCCTCCGCCGGACGGATCGAGGTGGCATGCTGAACATTCACGCCCGGTTTCCAGTGCGTATTCCTCAGTGGCTACCGCGGTAAACGGCAGGGTCAGCAAAAGTGACATGATGATCAGGATAATGAGTCGATTCATCGGTTGTATATAGCCAGTGACGCGGTGGATGTCAATCTTGATGACTCTGTCTGACTTCGCAGTTCGAAACGGTGTCGTGTCCTGAACGCTAAACAGGAAACTTTCTATAAATTTCTTCGCCAATGAGCATAGAATGAAGGTGTCGGGCATATTGTCGCGGGTCCGGTACACTGGCCGCTCACTACCGGCACCTTTTTCCGGGCGGCGCATCACGAAGGAGAAGTGATATGAAAGCGCAAGCTAAGAACACCATTTGCCTTTGGTATGACCGCGAGGCCGAGGAGGCGGCGCGCTTTTATGCCGCAACCTTTCCCGGTTCATCCGTTGACGCGGTACACCTGGCACCGGGGGACTACCCATCCGGCAAACAGGGGGATGTGTTGACGGTCGAGTTTACCGTGATGGGAATTCCCTGTCTCGGTCTCAATGGCGGCCCCGGGGTCGAACACAACTGGGCATTCTCGTTCCAGGTGGCAACCGTTGACCAGGAAGAGACTGATCGTTACTGGAACGCCATCGTCGGCAACGGTGGCGAGGAGAGTGAGTGCGGCTGGTGCCGGGACAGGTGGGGACTGTCGTGGCAGATCACCCCGATCGCCCTGATCGAGGCGATAACCGATCCCGACCCAGCCGCCGCCAAGCGGGCGTTCGATGCCATGATGCAGATGAAAAAGATCGACATCTCCGCCATCGAGGCGGCGAGGCGCGGTTGAAGGCGCAGTAACATAGGCGGCCGATTGGAAGTCTTTTGAATTACATGTACTGCCCCAGGAATTTCCATGTCCATGATGGTAGCTGGAAAAAAATGTTGCATAATTGGACTGGTTGGTCCATAAGTATTGCATGACAATCGGACGGCCCCTGACATACGACCCTGAAAGGGTTCTGGATGCAGCCATGGAGCATTTCTGGTCACATGGCTACGAGGCTACGTCACTAGCGGATTTACTTGCTGTCATGGCTCTCTCCAAGAGCAGCTTCTATCAGGCGTTCGGAGGTAAGAAGGAACTGTTTCTGCGCTGCATGTCCCGTTACCGGAGCAAGGTAGGCGATCGGTTGCGTGAGATCTTTGCCGCTGCTCCGACCGGCCTGGCCTTTATTGAACTGGTGCTGCTCTCGTCGGTGAACGAGTCGCGCCAGCCCCTGGAACTGCGGCGGGGCTGCCTGCTGATGAATACTGCCAGCGAGTTCGCGCAAAAGGACAACGAGGTTGCGCTGCAGATCGCAACCGGATTCGAAGGACTACGCGCCATTATGGCCGAAGCGGTGCAGCGGGGCCAGGCAGAAGGGGAGATCTCCGTAGACCTCGTTCCGGAACAGGCGGCCAGCTACCTGATCAGCTGCATCGGCGGACTGAAGACTGCCGTCAAGGGGGGAGCAGACGAGCAGCGGGTTCGCGATATCGTGGCTCTAACCATGCGAGCGTTACGGTAATTTTTTTCACCACTTTTGGACCATGCGGTCCACATTACTCGAACGGGAGGATTGGAAACATGATCACACGGGGCACAAACTACAGCGTAGAGCAGCTCGGCCCACTTGAAAGCCTGCTGGAGAAGGACTTCATGGGGTTTCACGGGAAGTACTTCGTCGGGGCCAACCTGGGGTTATCCGGCTGTGAGGTGTCGTTGAACCGTCTGCCGGCCGGCAAGGGGATGCCGTTCGTCCATAGCCACAAGCTGAACGAGGAGCTGTACATTGTCCTGAAGGGGAGCGGCAGCTTCTTCGTGGACGGGGATGAGTTTCCGGTCGCCGAGGGGAGCCTGGTGGCGGTCGCTCCTGCGGGAGAGCGGTCCTGGCGGGCCGCAGACCACGAGGATCTCTATTTCATCTGCATCCAGGCGCAGGCGGGTAGCCTGACACAGGCGACACTGGCCGATGGCGTACGGCATGAGACCAGGACTTGGTGGATGAAGAATCATTAGGTGCCGCCCAGAAGATCGTTTGAAACAACAAAGGCGGCCGCTTGGCCGCCTTTGAATGTGAAAAGTGCAGGTTTGACACCATAATATTCCGCTCGGATAATCACCCGCTCTCACTGCATCGAATGCAGACCGATCATGTTCCCTTCCGTATCGAAGACCAGGGCGATGAAACCGTACTGCCCGATGGGGAACTTCTCCCTGAAGATCCGGCCGCCGTTCGCTGCGGCTTTTTCTGCTTCAACGCTGCAATCAACGCAGCTGAAATAGATGAGTGTGCCATTATCGCCGGACGACTTCCCTTCCATTCTGACGAGGGCGCCGGTCGCGCCGGGGGCGTCCTGCAGCATCGGGAAGGACCAGAGTTCCATGTCGGGGATCGGACTCTCCAGCTGGGTCAGGGTGAAGCCGAACACCGCTTCGTAAAATGCTTTCGCGCGTTCCATCTCCTGCACGTAAATCTCGAACCAAACTACCGGGTTGTATGCCATGACGAATCACCTCCTTCATGGCTGTTATTATACACCCGATAGAGTCTTTTATGACAACAGGATAGCGGCTGATGGGCCGCCTTTTGAATTTGGATACACAACAAAAATTTCCCCGTTTGTCCGGAGCATCTCACTGACAGGGACTTACCCCGGAATCTCCGCCTCGACCAGCTGTGCCAGCAGGGTGAGCGATTCCTGCCAGCCAAGGTAGCACCCCTCCAGAGGGATGACCTCCGGGATGCCTTGCTGCACGATATCCAGCTCCGTTCCGCATGGCACGTCCCTCATGAATACCGTGGTAACCATTTCACCGAGCAGGTTGGGGTCTTCGAACTGATCAGTGTTGCGGATGCGCTCGTTGGGGACCAGTTCGAGGTACTTACCGCCAAAAGCATGCGACTGGCCGGTGGAAAAGTTGGTGAACGACATTCGGTAGCTGCCGCCAACCGTGGCGTCCAGGTGGTGGACCTTGCCGGTAAAGCCGTGCGGCGGCATCCATTTGGCCAGCGCATCAGCATCGAGAAACGCCCGGTAGACCCGTGCGGCCGGGGCGCGAATAACACGGTGCAGTCTGACTGTGTTAGTTGACATGATTATGCCCCCTTTACTAATTCCAGTTATCGATCTTCAGATCATGGGGCGAGGGCTTCCCGGTACCTGTTTCCACATATTCACGCAGGCTTAACAGGAATGTCGCCCACTTCATGCTGCAGTGATAGGTCGCCTCAACCGCCTCACACCAGTTGCGATGGCCGAAGAGGACAATCGTCTGGCCATCCTGCTCTGACAGCCGGAAAGTGATGTCTGTGCCAAGCCATTCCTCCGGTCCCTCAACGCAACGCCAGCGCACCGCTTTATTTTCGTCAATCTCCTGCACTTCCATGACCATTCTGCCCAGCAGATCGCCTGACGTGGTGAGAAAACTGAACTCAATCCCGCCTCCGACCTGTGGATTGCCTTTCACGTCCTCGGTCCACCAGGATGCCAGGCCTTCCAGGGTCGTTATGGCATTATATACGTGACCCACAGGGGATTTGATCCCGATTCGATGAAGTATGTCTGCCATTGTGGCCACCTCCACTCTCTTGATATGATTCATTGTAGTCCTGTGGCCGGCAAAATGCGATGGGCATGAAACAGCAAAGGCGGCCATCCGGCCGCCTCTTAATATGGTGAAGTGTGCCTGGTTATCCTTAGTTGTCCTGATAACGTGCCACTAAACTTGCGGATTGAAATAGTAAAATCTTTGCTATACTTGGAGCATATTGCAGAGCAATTCCGCTGTGGGAATGGTGCATTATGTCGTTCAATCCCGTCGTCATCGTCGCCAAGAAGGAAAAACCCCCCTGGTACGCAACAACCGCCGTCTACGCCCGCCCCGACATGCGCCGCTCCACCAGGCAGCTGGCCAATACCTTGATCCCCTACCTGCTCCTCATGGGCACCATGGCCTGGGGCGTCCGGGCGGGGCTACCCTGCTGGCAGCTCCTGCTGCCGGCCGTAGCCGCCGCCGGACTGTTCTCTCGCATCTTCATCTTCTTCCACGATTGCACCCACGGCTCCTTCCTGGCCACCCCCCGCTGGAACCGCAATCTCGGCTACCTGTGCGGCATCCTCACCTTCACCCCGTTCCATGACTGGCGCCGCAGCCATGCCGGGCACCATATCACCGCCGGCGACCTGGACCGGCGCGGCATCGGCGACATCACCCTGATGACCGTGGCGGAGTACCGCTCCGCCCCGTTCCTGAAGCGCCTCGCCTATTGGCTCTACCGGCATCCGCTGGTCATGTTCGGCATCGGGCCGGCCTACTACTTCCTGCTGCGCAACCGCCTGCCCAGCAAGGGGGCCAGGCGCATCGACTGGATCAGCGTCATGGCCACCAACCTGGCCATTTCCGCCATCATCATCGCCGCCAGCCTGACCATCGGCCTCCGGGCGTACCTCCTGGTGCAGCTGCCGGTTGTCCTTATGGCTGCCACCCTGGGGGTCTGGCTCTTCTATATCCAGCACCAGTTCGCGGGGGTCTACTGGGCCCGGCATGAGGCCTGGGACCCATGGCGGGTGGCCATGGAGGGGGCTTCGTACTACAAGCTGCCGCAGCCGCTGCAGTGGCTGACCGGCAACATCGGCTTCCACCACGTCCACCACATGCGCCCCGGCATCCCCAACTACAACCTGGAGCGCTGCTATCGCGAGGTGCCCGAACTGCAGGCGGTCCCCCCCATCACCCTCTTCTCCAGCCTGAAATCGCTCCGCCAGAACCTCTACGACGAGGAGCGGCAGCGGATGGTCAGTTTCCGCGAGGCGCGCAGCATACGCTAAGCAACGACAGGGGACAGACGGCCTCTCGATACCATTTTCGAGCAGTAACAGCAAAGGCGGTCATATCGGCCGCCTTTGCTGTTACGTCTGACGTCTAAGCTGCGCAGTGCGTCAGGTACAGCTGCAGGAACTGCAGCCGTGGGCGGTGCCGGATTCGGCTTTTGCCGGGAAAAGTGACTCGGCGGCATAGGCGCTGATGTCGGCGGAAAAGTGGAGATAGAGGTCCTGCTCCCCGGCCAGCGGGATCCAGTAGGAATCGAGCACCGCGCCATACGCCTCGACGTAGGCGACCGTGCGCATGGGGGTCTGCCCGTCCAGCGCCTTGTTGGCCAGGCACCCCTTGTGATCCTCCTTGCTGCCGAGATCGACACAGCGGGTCCCGGTGGTCAGCCCGGCCGCCCCGGCAGCCCTGTTGCGGTCGAGGATCGTGCGGTTGCGGTGGACCAGCATGACCGGAAAAGGGTAGTTATCCCAGAAAAGGTGAAAATTCCTGCTGGTTTCTTCATTCAGTGCTGCGGTTTCCATACGGTCTCCTGTCGGTATCTTCTATTTCTGCCGGCTTCAATCCGGTACCTATATTCTATAATTTTTGACCATTCACCTCAACAATGTATACCGCCGCGGTTCTGAACAGGGTCAGGTTCCAAACGCTGCACGGGAAACTTTATACGAATGTCTTCGCCAAAGAGCATAGTATGAAGGTGGCGGAACAACAGACAAGTGCCCGGTACACTGTCCGCTCACCACCGGCACTTTTTTGGAGCGGCGCAGCACGAAGGAGAAACGACATGTGACGAATTCCGGGGAGACCTTACTTGATTCCGCTTACTATTTTCTGCATAGGTTGGTGACCCCTTAGGTTGGGATCACTCATGCGTCACCATCCTCAGGAGGGGGAGGGGACGGCATGCCGGCGGAGAACTTCGGTATGAAACGTGGTACCTGCTCACAGTAGCGGCGGTATTCATCGCCAAACCGCCTGAGCAGTTCCCGCTCTTCCAGAAACACAACGAACCTGATGCCGATCAGCCAGAGACACAGCGCCCAGTAGGCGGCAGGATACCGTGCGATCATGGCATAACCGGTCAACGCCAGGTCCATCTGCAGGTACCGGGGGTGGCGAATTCTGCCGTAGATGCCGGCAGTGACCAGTTCCGTCTCCCTGGTGGCGGCCAATTCCGGCATTCCCACCAGTAGACGGACCGGCAGGTGCGGCGCGATCCGCAGGCGGAGCCACCCGGAGAGGATAAGACAGGCAACTCCGGCAACATCCAGCGCCGGGTGGCCCGGCCACGAACAGGCGAGAAGCCGCTGCCGCGCCAGGAAGAGCAGTAGCATCACCACTACCAGCAGGCTGCATATCACCCGGTAGCTGCGTGACCTGCCGAACTTTCGCCAGAACTGCGCGAAAGGATGCACGATGCACCAGAACAGAATGGCAGCCGGAATGAACGTAATAAGCATAACTGCTATGGCGTACCGGATGGTTTCCATACCCGTGATTCCTCCGCTAAGCCCAAGTGTACTGCAGTTATGCAGGCAAACAACAAGCAGGCAGGGTTTTCAGAAAAACAGGTGTTTTTAGCAGTTGGTGAAAAAGGCTGGGGGGCAGGTATGAACGGAACAGTGACGGCTGATCGTCAGGCTCCCCTTGAATCAAGGATACTGTCCCGTAATTATATAGCTTTTTTAGTCATCCTCTGTGCGGCGCCACGTAATTTTCCCGCTTGACATAATGCAAACAACATCTTACTGTAAAATACATATAGATGTAAAAGTAGTTAAGCTGGCTTCGGGGAGGTGCCCGATGTTGTATCTTATATTCTGGGTCATTACAGCGGCAGCGCTGCTGTTGTCCTGGCTGAAAAACCCCGGGCGGACGCGAGCTGCGCTCCGGACCACGATTCAGTCCCTTAAAGGGCTTGCCCCCACAATCCTGGGGATGATTTCCCTGGTCGGATTGCTGCTGGCACTGCTCCCGCCGGAGGTACTGACCAAAATGTTCACGATCAAGGGAGTGGCAGGCATTGCCACTATCTCTCTGGTGGGGGCGGTCATCACCATGCCGGCCCCCATCGCTTTTCCACTTGCCGGCACCCTGCTCGCGTTGGGTGCGGCGCCTGCCGCCCTGGCCACTTTCATAACCACCTTGACCATGGTCGGCCTTGTCTCGGCACCCATCGAAATCTCCATTTTCGGGGTGCGTTTCACTCTGCTGCGCCAAACCCTGAGCTTTGGGGCAGCCATCGTCATTGGCCTTCTCATGGGAGTTTCGTTATGATCAGCGCATATCTAAAAAAATATTACCTGATACTCGCCGTCTTGACGGTAAACATGCTGTTGTCTCTCTGGCAACCGGCCACAGCGGGACATTCACTGACAAATTCGCTCCATTTCCTGACCGAGGTCCTGCTGATCCTCCCTCCGGTGATGATTCTGATGGGGCTACTGGATGCCTGGATCCCCCGTGATCTGGTAGAAGCAAACCTCGGGCCGGATGCCGGTCTCCGCGGACCGGCCTGGGCCATACTGCTCGGTACTGCCGCCGCCGGCCCACTATATGCTGCTTTTCCCATCGCATTATCCCTGCTCAACAAAGGTGCCCGACTGGCAAACATAGTCATTTTTCTGGGAACCTGGGGGGCTGTCAAAATTCCTATGATCATCATCGAAAGCAGCTTTATCGGCCTGCGGTTCGCGCTGCTGAGATTGGCGTTCACCGTGCCTTGCGTCCTGGCAATTGGCTACCTGATGGAGCAGTTTATCCCGACCCGTGCATTAACCCCGGTGACAGAAATCAGTTGAAGGAGTCCTGATCATGGTAACGAAGACACGGCAGCATTATCGGCATCTCCCTGCGTTTGTTCTGCTGGCATTGGCTGAGAAGCCTGTCCATGGCAGTTTAATCCACAACATTTTGGTTGAGAGGATGGGGATGCACAAGCCTGATACCGGCGCTATCTACCGAACCCTGCAGCAGCTTGAGCAGGACAAGCTTGTGGTTTCAGAGTGGGACACGGAGGGAAAAGGACCGGCAAAAAAGGTCTATCAACTTACCCCGGCCGGGTGGGAAAAGCTGGAAGAGTGGCGTCAGGATATAGAAATGCGGCTGTCGATTCTGCAAAACTTTCTGGAGACGTATCATTCGTTGAAAAAATCATAGAATACTTCTGTGACATCACAACTCTATTCCCCCCCGCGTCAGCGCCTTGGTGATGGTGTGTTCCGCTATGGTTGCCAGGATGTCCATGGGGTCGAGTGGATTATTTCGGCGGGAAATTTCAAGCAGAGAAACAGCACAGGCGGCCGATCGGCCGCCTGTTTCTTAAACATGGTGTTGCAGGAATTCTACCGGTACACCTCGTCATGACTGCCGATATCGAGAAGAATGATCTCTTTTTCAGTGATCAACAGGGTCAGGGTGATGCGGTAGGAATAGGTCAGCCTGGCGGCATGGCAGCCGGCCAGTTTGCCGGTAAGCGGGTGCAGGCCAAGTCCCGCTTGAAACGGGTCATCCTTGAGGGCGCCAAAGACAGCTGTAAAACGGGACTTCAGGTCGGGATGCTTTTTGAAGAACTTCCGTGCCTGGCGGAGAAACTGTTCAGAGGTAGTGACACTGAACACGCTTACTCTCCGTCAAGGTCAAGCGCCTGTAACAGCTCGTCGGCAGAAGCGAACTTCCGTTTACGGCCTGCCTTCACATCCTCCAGCGACGCCTTCACCCGGGCCACATACGCCTCCTCGGCCTCGGCTACCAACTCGGCATAACGCGCCTCGGTCAGCACCACATACTCGGGACGATTGTTGCGGATAACGTGCACGTCACCCTGTGCAATCAACCCATCAACCGCTGCAATGCCACGCCGTTTGATCTCCTGGGCGGGAATGGTATTCATATCAGCACTCCTTTTAGTACCTGATTGCGTACTTAATAGTGTGCCACAGGTGAGAGAGAGCGGCAAGATAATTATTGCATAAACAGCAAAGGCGGCCGAGTGGCCGCCTTGTGAATTAAATATGCTGTACCCGGAATTCTTCTACCGGTTCAGATCGTCCGGGTTCTCTCCCGCTCAAACTGGGCCCGGCTGTTATACCCACGCTCTCCGAAAGGTTGCAGCTGCTCCTGCCAGCGCAGCTTGGCCGTCAGCAGCAGCAATTCTTCGCGTTCCCCCGGCTGCGGCGGAGGCAGTTCCTCCAGCACGCTCACGACGAAAGAGGCGGCGCCCTGCTGGGCCAGCTCCGTTTTCAGGCTCTGGCTTGACGGAAACGTCCCCATGCGCAGCTGGAATTCCCTGCTGGTTCTGGTCCCTGCCAGATTTTTACTACTGTCGATGAACAGCTTGCCGTTGACCGTATTCCTGATCTGATAAATTCCCATGGCCGGGCGGCTCTCCTTGTATGCGCGCTTCAGCTCAGTCCGCCTCGGCACCGACAAGTCACCGGTGCTGCCTTTCGGATTCGCGGGGGCCGGCAGCGGCGTCACTGTGCCCGAAGCGCCACCTTCCCGCCAATAGCCGGTGTCGTCGCGCCGGATCAAATTCTCATCCACCAGCAGCCTTCGCACCGTGCAATAATCGTCGAACAGCGGCCGAATCAGGGCCGTCACCTCATTTTCCGTATAGCGCCGCTCCGTTTCGAAGCGTTGGGCAAACTGTTCCAGCACGATGAGACGTTTCTTGTGCTGGGACGGCAGCCGCTCAAGCACGCCGTGGGGAAAAAAGGTGGCGATCACCTTGGCGCGATACGCGTCGAAGCGCTCGTCCTGCAGCGCCCTGCCAGTGGCGCACGCCGCCACCAGCTCCTTCAGGGTGGTATTCAGTAGTGGCGCATTGGCCGCCACCACCACGTAATACTGCTCTTTGCGGCTGGTGATCAACCTGGCCTGTTCCAGTTTTTTCAGGTGGAACGACACGGTAGAAGCAGCCAAGGCGTGGCGTTTGGCGATCTCCTCCACATACTGCGGCTGCTCCAGCAGCGAGCTGACAATGGCCAGACGGGACGCGTCGGCCAAGGCTTTCATGATGATAAGGCTTTGTTCGGCATTCATGAACGAACTCCTGATTCGATAATTGTCGAAACAAATATCGCCAATTGTCGAACAAATGTCAATCTGTTTTTATATATGTCGAAACAAATGTTGTTGACAGCAAGATATCAGGGGGAAGCCTGGGCGAGCAGAGCGCATAGATGGGTTGTACAGAATGAGAAAACCTTACCCACCGAGGCGGTCGATTGGCCGCCTCTTGAATTGATTGGATAAAAAAATGGGAAGTGTTTGTCCCTAATTATTCCTATGGAGGGACTATATCAACAGAAACTTATATTTCAACGGCCTGACCCCGTAAGCTCGTAGGTTTGAATTAAGTAACCCCGCAATTCTTTGATTGACATTGCATGCTCCACAGGTACAGATTGGGCTACGGATATCGCCACGAAAATGGTCCTGGGGTCGCCAAGGCCTTGGATATGACAATGGACAAGATCAGCGAAAACAGCTTTCTCCAGATATTTCCCTATTTCAAGAAGGGAAACCCGGAAATCGTCGGCGAGATTCTGGCCTGTGCCCGCTACGAGAACCTTCCCGACAACACCATGATGCAGCTGGAGGGTGAACCGTGCGACAGCCTGGGGCTCATGCTCTCAGGCGTAAAGCGCATCTACAAGTCAAGCGGCAACGGCCGCGAGATAACCCTCTACGACGTCGGACCGGGGGAAACCTGCATACTAAACGCCTCCTGTATTCTCTCCAACAGCATCTGTCAGGTAAACGCCATCTCCGTGGGCAAAGTCTCCCTCCTTTCCATCTCGGCCAGGGACTTTCGCAACCTGATTGCCAGATACGAGGAGGTGCGGACCTTCATCTTCACCGCCATCAGCAGTAACTACGCTTCCATCATCGAACTATTGCAGGAGGTGGCCTTCGGCAAGATGGACGAGAGGCTCTACGACTACCTGCTGGAGAAGTCGGAAGGAGGGAGGCTGGAGACCACCCATCAGCGGATCGCCGATGACCTGGGGACGGCCCGCGAGGTCGTCAGCAGACTGTTGAAAGAGTTCGAGAGGAGGAATCAGGTCCGACTCTCCAGGAACCTGATCGAGCTGACTCGCCCATGACCCCTCCCCGCCCTGTGTGACTTTGTCACCCTGCCTTTGTAACGCTGTCACTGATTCCCCGCAGCACCACTGCTATAGTGATCTCAATAGAGGGGATGGAAAAAACCTCCCGCCCCCGCAACCTGGCGGGCGGAAAAGAGACAGAGAAAGGGGAATGACAATGACACGTTCAGTGGAAGTAAATACCGATGTAACGGGAATGGTAATAAGGGGATATGATCCGGTGGCATTCTTCACCCAGGGGCGGGCGGTCCCCGGCAGCCCGGAATTTTCAACGGAGTACGGAGGGGGAACCTATCTCTTCGCTACTGCGGTCAACCGCGACACGTTCCGGGCGGATCCGGAGAGATACGCTCCCCGGTATGGCGGTTTTTGTGCCTACGGGGTTGCCGTGGGTAAGAAGTTCGACATCGACGCAGGTTCATGGCGGATAAAGGACGACAAGCTCTACTTCAACCTGAACCCGCAGATCCTGGAAACGTGGAGCAAGGATGTGGATGGATATATCAGCAAGTCCGAGGATAACTGGCCGCTGATACGCTCCAAAGACGCTTCGGAGCTTTAAGGACTTGTTATGAAATCCGGAAAGTCTCAATGGTTCAAGGGGACGTTGTCGGAGCAGAAAAGGGGTCAGGCTACTATTTCAAAAAGTAGCCTGACCCCTTTTAATTTCTCGCCTTTTGAATTTAGTGTATTATCCCTGTAAGTTGCTTCTACGCCGCGACGGTCTCCGCCCCGGCCAGCCGTCTCCCCATCTCGAAGGCGCGTTGGCAATCCAGGGGCAGCGCCTCTGACCGCCGCTTTGCCTTGTGCACCGGATCGAAGCTCTCGATCACCACTTTCGAATAGTCGTCCACTTGGCAGGTATCGAAGGCGCAGAGCGACTCGGCGCTCCCGAGCAGCAGTTGGGTATAGCGTTCGTCCATTTTGATGAAGTACTCGTAACCGAACTCCCTGCTCCGCTCTTCAGTGACGTTCATGGTGTAGATGAAGGCCGTGGCCAGCTTCTTCGGAAAGAGGGTGCCGTAGGGGACGGTGTAGGTCAGGTAGGGGAACAGCAGCCGCTCGATAAAGCTGCGCGTCTCGCCGGTAACCGAGCCGAAATAGATTGGCGAGCCGACCACCAGGGCGTCGGCCGTGGCGATCCTGTCCAGCACCGGCGTCAGGCCGTCCTGCATGGCGCAGCGGCCATAGCTCTTTCCACCCCTGGTCTTGCAGGCGAAGCAGCTCGTGCACCCCTTGAAGTCCAGGTCGTACAGGTGGAACAGTTCCGTCTGGGCCCCTTGCGCTGCGGCCCCCTCCAGAGCCTTTGCCACCAGGGTTGCCGTGTTCCATTGCTTGCGGGGACTGCCGTTGATACCGATGACCTGCATGGTCTACCTCCTGTTTTGCGACTTTTTGTGGCATGGAAATTACTCCCGCAGGGCGGTGTCGTCAAGCTTTACGCCTTGAAGTGGTCAGATAAATCCCGAGAGAGATCAGACCAATTCCCACCAGATGGAAAAACTGCAGAGATTCCCCCAGAAACACGATTGACAGGATGGTACCGAAGACCGGCATCAGATGGATGAACAGCCCTGCCCTGTTAGGGCCCAGTTCCACGACAGCCTGATTCCAGAAGAGATACGCCAGTACCGATGGGAAAATGCCCACGTAGAGCATGCTGGCACAGGAAATGAGATCAAGGGCGACCCTGCCGCCACCTCTGATTTCCCAGAGATAAAACGGAAAAATGCA
>JAWDJY010000096.1:0-13573 GCA_032469775.1 Geobacteraceae bacterium
TGAAGGTTTTCCCCACTCCGTACCAGCCCAGACCATGATTTGTGTCGGAACCGACATACAAGTCCCGCTCACTCAGCGTGATGTTCGCCGTGGAACCCAGATACAGGTGCCCGCCCAAATCCATACCGCCGGTCAGGGTCAACCCGCCCGCCACTGACAGATTGCCGGCCGCGGATACGTTCCTGGCACTGTCCCAGGTCAGGGCTATCTGCTGCCCGCCACCTGTTGTACCGAGTGCACCCTTGCCATAACCGTAAAGAACCGGACCGTCGAGCGTGGTTATCCCGGCAAAAGCCTTGCCGATTCCGTGCCAGCCCAGGCCATGGTTGATGTCCGTGTCGCTTCGTAGCAGCATGTTCTTGTCGTTCAGGCGGAAATCGGCGTCGATATTCAATTTTGAACTGGTAACCGAACTATTGGCCAGCTTGGAAGAAGTTACAGCGCTGTCCATGACTCCCGCCGCTCCGGCGGCATAGGTCGTTTCGGTACCTACTGCAACTCTGGTCACGGTATTACCGTAGTAGTTGGTTACCCAGATGCTGCTGCCGTCATAGACCGCTCCCCAGGGAGAAGTTCCGACGGTGTAGCTGCCGATCAGGGAGCCGTCGATCAGGCGCAATCGGGTTGCCAGATTGCTGCCGTAATTGACAACCCAGATGCTTGTGCCGTCAAAGGCCATGAAACGTGGATAAGTGCCACCGGAGCTGTAGGTTCCGATAACCGCGCCGGTAGCTGGATTCAGCTTTGTCACGTTATTTGAACCGTAATTGGCAACCCAGATGCTGGATCCGTCAAACACGATACCCATGGGATACGTTCCAACCGGATATGTACCCAGTGAAACACCGTCACTGGCGCGGATTTTAGTGACGGTATTGTCTCCGTAGTTGGCCACCCATATATTGGCGCCGTCAAAAGCGACTCCCGCCGGTGTGGCTCCGACACTGGTGGCGCTAAGGAAGCCCCCATCGCTGGCGCGGAGTTTGGTAACGGTTTTATTGCCGGAGTTTGCCACCCAGATATTGGTTCCGTCGAAACAGATACCCCAAGGGTTTGTACCCACGGTGTATTCACCTATATATCCGCCATTTTCCGCCAACAGTTTGGAAACCTTTCCGCTGAGGTAATTGGTCACCCATACATACGTGCCGTCAAAAGCCACGGCTGCCGGGCCGCTGCCGACGGTGAAGAAGCCTTGATTATAGCCGTCACTGGCCCTGATCTTGCTGACGGTGTTTCCGCCGTAGTTGGGAACCCATACATTAGTTCCGTCATAGGCCGGCGCTCTGGGATAAGACCCAACGGCAAAGGTCGCACCGGGTTTGGCCAGATCCCAGCGCAGAGTGGCGATCTGGCCGGCTGATGCCTGTGAAAAACTGGCCGGGGCATAGCGGTTGTCAAAATCGGCCTGGGCGGCCGGGGCCAACGCCGCGGTCGTGATGCTGCCGGCGGCGACACTGTCGGCTACCGCGGCACGCAAGGACGTGCCGACGCTGGTCAGCAACTGGCGGGGTGTCAGCTCCGGATCGGTTCCTACCGCCACTCCCAGGTAGTAGGGCTGATCAAATGGCAGGTTCAAAGGGGTCACGGAGCCGAGAGTCACCTGATAGATTCCGTTGGCAAGCGCCACGGTGGGCTGGGTCTCGGTCCAGAGAGCCGTTCCGCCGCTGGAAGCATCGTAAAGCCCAAAGACCATCGAACGGCTGCCGCTGATCGGCACACCAACCGCATCGGTCAGATACCCCTGGTAACTCATGGTTTTCGGAACCGCTGCCAGGACATCACTAGCAAGGCATCTCAATGCTGTTGCAACTATGAAGGTCACGACAATTGATCTGCGGATGAAGTTCATGACAAGCCTCCCCGGTCTTTTATTTAACGATCAGACGATCGACGGTCAATACGCCTCTTCCGATCGTCAGGACACCGTCCAGAGTGGTATAACCGGTCTGGACGGAGTAATCCTGGTCATAGCCTCCCTTGAGGAGGATGCTCTTGTCCATGCCGCAGGTCAGGTTTTCAATATAACTGATGGCCCAGGAGCTGACCGTGGAACCTGGATCAGCCCCATCATAGGCAGCCTGCAGTGTTGTGTAGTACGTCCCGGTTCCGGGGACCGCGCCCGGGACGTAGACCATGTGAGCGGTATCATTGTCAAAAGTGGCGTTTACCGAGGTATTGCCGGTCAGGGTGATGGTGCAGGGAGCGGTCCCGCTGCAGCCGCCTCCGTTCCAGCCGCTGAAAATCATATATTGGTCAGCATCGGGGGTCAGCGTAACCGGGAAATAGGAATTGAAGCTGGCGCTGCAATCCAGGTTGCACTGGATGCCGGCCGGAAAGCTTGTGACCAGGCCGCTGCCGCTGCCGGCAAAGGAGAGTGAAACGGTGTAGTCCGGCAACAGGTTGCCTTCGGCAGCCACACTATGCAGAAAACCGGGATAGTTGCGATAGCCGCTGCTGACGGCGGAGCCCAGCGGGGATGATTGCCCCGCAACCGACAGGTTGCGGTATACGGTGGATGCGGTCAAACCGCCGGCAGCGTCAAATACCCACCGTTTCAGGTAATAGGAGGGCGTGGCGGCCGAGGCCTGCTCAAGCGGCAAAAGCAGCGCCAGCAGACAGATTATGGTTCCGACAAAAGGTTTAAATTGATTCATGGCAGATCTCCTTGCAGTATCGTCAAGGCATTGGATGGCGGCTACGGCCTGTAAACCACGAAGTTGAACATGTTTTGTTGTCTGTTGCCGCTTAAATCAAAAATAGCCACGATAAGACGGCCGCTTACCGAACTGGTTGTGGCGAAACGGGGCACGGTCCCGCCTATGATGTTAGCTGTGGTTGTATATGACGTATAATGGTACGACTCGCCCGTTATGGTGATTTCATACCATGACGATGTCGAGTTGAAAGTTACCGAGAAATTGCCCGAACCGCCGGAGATTGAGCCGTCGGAGTTGACCGTGCCGTAAGCGACCGGGACCGCGTTTTTCGGTGATCCGGTAACGTATTCCCGATTGATGTCCCCTTTTACCCGTATATCATAGGAGAAATCACCGGCGTAAGTACCGGTGGCCAGGGATGCGTTGATAGCCGCATTAGCGGAGTTTACCGCATACACTCCAATTGCTCCCGTACCCGATACTCCGGCGGTTGCGCCGCCCAACCCGCCATAGTTTCCAGATGAGCTGTTTCTTCCGTAAGCGCCATAGGTATTGGTGCCAAGATAGCCGTAATTGCTTGTGGGTGAATGCATCCCGTAAACCCCATAGCTGGTGCTGCCTGCGCATGAACCCATTACGCCGTATGTTGTGCCAGTGGTGTTATTGGCACGGCCATAGACACCGGCGATTCCGGAGGTGGCGGCTGTGTTCATTCCATAGACACCGTGTGAGGAAACGCTGTTGCCATAGACACCGCTCGAGCTGCTGCTGTTGCCGTGGACTCCGAATGAAGAGTCGCTGGATCCATACACTCCGTATCCTGAAGTGCTGCTGCCATGGACGCCGTATGAAGAGTTGCTCTGTCCCCTGACCCCCGCAAATCCTCCCGAATTGCCATAAACGCCGTATTCCTTGCCCAGATAACCGTATGAGCCGGTGTTCCAGTTAACTCCGTAGACTCCATATCCGGCGGCGTTATCGGCCCGACCGGTTACACCGGTGACACCGTTGCTGGTAATGCCGAACACGCCATTACTGGACGTACTGGAGCCATAAACGCCGATCCCGGAAGCGCTGCCGGCCCAGACGCCGTAACCGCTACCGCTGGTATTGGCATACACTGTGTGATTGGTGCTGGAAGCATTGTTGACAAGAAAGCGGCCGGCATTGCCGGTTCCAGATGTCTGGGCCAGCAGGGCCGGTTTCGGATTGACCGCGCCGCTGATGTCAAACTGACCAGCGGAAGCGCCGGTTGTGGCGACACCGAAAATCGCGGATCCGGTTCCCTGGGTATAGCCATACACAGCGCCGAAATTGTTTGTGGCTTCGTTGATCACAAATGACCCGCCATTACCGTTCAGGCCGGTTTTGGTGACGCTGAAGGCATTGGCGTTGGTGCTGTTGCTGGTTACCGAAAGTGCTGTTGCGGTGCTGGCGGAATCGCTCAGCGTGACCGTACTGCCCGGAGCAAGGCCCAGGGCATAAGGAGCGCTGGTCAGTTGTTGACGGGGCACCATTTCCGGATCGCCGCCTACCGCTACACCCAGGTAATAGGTTTGATCAAATGCCAGGTTCAAAGCGTTCACCGAACCCAGAATCGTCTGATAAATTCCGTTAGTAACAGTAACGGCTGGTTGCGTTTCGCTCCAGACAGGAGCACCTGCGCTGGAAACGGTATACAGTTGGAAAACCATTGATCGCGAGCCGTTGACCGGGGTTCCGGCTGCATCGGTCAGGTACCCCTGATAATCCATCGTCTTTGGTGCGTCGGCAAAAGCATTGCCGATCAGCAAGGCGCTGCAGAGTATGATTCCCATCATTACACGTCCGAATAATCTTGCCATGCCACACCTCTCTTTCTGAATATTTTTGCAAAAGTTTTTACTTAGCGTATTGCGGATTGCTGAACGACTGAGCAGAAAATTGTAAAAAAGGGCTGTCACCGGAAAATTGACCGGATAGCCGCCCTTAGTTTGAGTTTGCAGATATGCTTGCATCCACCTCCGGAGTATAAAAGCGGTGGTTAAGTGCAACATATATATGAAATTTACACCTGAGAATAAATTAGAGGATTATTATTTTGTAACGCCCAAGACGCGTCCAAGTCAAGGTTTCTAATATAAATTAACTGCTCAATTGCAGCTATTTGATAACTGGTGCCGGTGTCCGTGATGTCTTGACGCACTCCATATCAAATCCGATCACTTTTTATTGCAACGTCCCCTTGAAAATCCGGCGGTGGATGCTTATCTTGCCAGCGTCACAAATAATCAAATCAAGGAGACGCACCGTTTATGTCAAAGACAACCAAACAGTTCCAGACCGAAGTTCAACAGCTGCTCGATCTGGTGATCCACTCGCTTTACTCCAACAAGGACATCTTCCTGCGCGAACTTATCTCCAATGCTTCGGACGCGATTGACAAGGTCAGCTTTGAATCACACTCCAACGAGGCACTTCTGGAAGGCGACAGCGACTGGAAAATCAAGCTGATCCCAGATAAAGAAGCCGGCACGCTGACCATTCGCGATAACGGTATCGGCATGACCATGGCTGAAGTGGAAGAGAACATCGGCACCATCGCCCGCTCCGGCACAAAAGCCTTCATGCAGAACCTGAAAGACAAGGCTGCCGCTGACAGCCCGGAGCTGATCGGCCAGTTCGGGGTAGGATTCTACGCTTCATTCATGGTGTCGGACAAGGTAACGCTGGAAACCCGCAAAGGCGGGACCACCGCCGAGAGCGGATGCCGCTGGGAATCCACCGGCGACGGCAGCTACACCGTCGAGGATTGTAATCGCGAAAAGCGCGGCACCGAGATTACGCTGCACCTGAAGGAGGAGTTCAAGCAGTACCTGGATGAGTGGAAGATCCGCGCCATCGTCAAGAAGTACTCCGACTACATCCAGTATCCGGTCGTGATGGACATTACCCGCACCGAAACCCCCAAGGGTGTGAACGGCGAGGAGATCGAGGGCGCCGGCACGATCGAGAAAACCGAAGAGCAGACCCTCAACTCGATGAAGGCGATCTGGGCCCGCCCAAAGAGCGAAGTGACCGAGGAGGAATACACCGAGTTCTACAAGCACGTATCCCACGACTACGACGCACCTTTCCGCACGATCCACTTCTCGGCCGAAGGAACCAGCGAATTCAAGGCCCTGCTCTACCTGCCGGCCAAGAAACCGTTCGACATGTTCATGAACGATCGCAAGAAGGGGCTGCAGCTGTACGTCAAGCGTGTCTTCATCAGCGACAAGTGCGAGGAGCTGATTCCGGATTACCTCCGTTTTGTCAAGGGTGTGGTGGATTCGGCTGACCTGCCGCTGAACGTATCCCGCGAGATCCTGCAGGAAGACGTGCAGATCAAGCGCATCCAGAAGAGCCTGGTCGGCAAGATCCTTTCGACACTGGCGGAGGTCAAGGACAAGGCCATCGACGAGTACGTGACCTTCTGGAAGGAATTCGGCCAGGTGGTCAAGGAAGGGATGCATTTCGACTACGCCAACAAGGAAAAGCTCCAGGAACTGCTGTTGTTTGAAAGCACTTCAACCGACGCCGGATCTTTTGCTTCACTGAAGAACTATGTCGAGCGCATGCCGGAGAGCCAGAAGGAAATCTACTACATCACCGGCAGCAGCCGTGAAACCCTGGAGCAGTCGCCACACCTGGAGATGTTCCGCGCCAAGGGCTACGAAGTTCTGTTCCTGACCGACCCGGTCGATGAGTGGGTGGTGCAGTCGCTGACCGAATACAACGAAAAGCCGCTCAAGGCAGTGGACCGCGGCGACATCAGCCTGGACAGCGAAGAAGAGAAGAAGGAGAAGGAAAAGAAGCGCGAAGAGGCCCAGAAGGAGTTCAGCGACCTGATTTCCATGATCAGCGATCGACTGAAGGACAAGGTCAAGGAGGTCCGCTTCTCCAACCGCCTGACCGACAGCGCCTGCTGCCTGGTGGCCGACGAGTACGGCATGAATGCCAACATGGAGCGCATCATGAAGGCCATGAACCAGACCGTACCCGATTCCAAGCGCATCCTGGAACTGAATCCTGACCACGCCATCCTGAAGGCGATGGCAACCATCCACCAGAAGGACGCTTCAGCGCCCGCCCTGGCTGACTATGCCGACCTGCTGTACGACCAGGCGCTGCTGACCGAGGGATCGACCATCAAGGATCCGCTCCGTTTCACAAAGCTGGTCAGCGACCTGATGGTTAAAGCTGTGCAGTAATTCAATCTGCAGACATGATATAACAACAACGGCCCGTGAGAATTGATCTCACGGGCCGTTTCATGTCAGGATTTAATAATCTGTCAATACAGCTTGATCAGGAACTTGGCCAGGTTCTCGCCGATGCTCTTGGCTTGGTGCGGGAACAGTTCATTGTATGACATCATGGTCATCGAACCAAGATAACCGGTTTCACGGTCTTCAAATGTTGCCAGCTCCTTGCCGGTGGCGTCCACGAAACGTCCCTTGAACTTCAGGTAAGCCTTGCCCGCGCCAAAACCAACAAAGAATTTCAGGGCCTTGCTGCCGGCGTTGAATTCGCTGAATTTACCTTCCAGTATGATCTGTTTTCCGCCGCTGGCCGAATTCCTGGCGATTTCCTTGAACACACCCTTAGCCTTCAGTTCGGCGGTCAGTGCATCGGCGATATTGTTCATCAGCATCGGCATCATCTTGACGATACCGGCCTTTTCCTCATCATCCACCCGTGAATATTCTGCGCCTTCGGCCGAAAAGTCCTTGATCACCAGCGTGTCATAGTTTGCGGAAATCTTTTCGGTCAGATAGATGGTCTCCTCACTCAATGCTTCCGGTTTCGGCAGGGTATCGGCCGACATGGCGATTCCGGATGTTACGAATACAAACATCAACGCCAAAAGTGTTTTTTTCATAGATCCTCCTTGAATGAAATTGTTGATGCGACAATAACCAAACCGATGCCTGATTGTCAATTAATCAATCATCATCCAGCATGCGGTGCTTGGGCTTTTCCACATCCTCGAACTGCCCCTTTTTAACCGCCCAGATGAACACCAGCCAGCAGGCCGCACCCAGGCAGAGTGAGAGGACAATCAGGATAACCAGGGTTTCATCCATGTTACTTTAACCTCATCAGGCGGAGCGAGTTGAGCGAGACCAGCAGAGAGCTGGCGGTCATGGCTACGGCTGCGTAGACCGGTGTCAGATGCCCCGACATGGCGATCGGGATTCCGATCAGATTGTACATGAAAGCCCAGGCCAGGTTCTGCTTGATGATACGTACTGTAGCACGGCTGATCCGCCAGGCGGTGACTATTCCGGACAGGTCATCACCGGTGATGATCACGTCGGCGTTTTCCAGCGCGATGTCGCTGGAACCGGTCAGGGAACAGCTGACCGTGGCGGCGGCCAGGGCCGGCGCGTCATTGATGCCGTCGCCGGCCATCAGCACCTGGCGCCCCTGCCCCTGTAAACTGCTGACATAGGCGAGTTTCTGATCCGGCGTCAGGCCGCCATAGGCCGTTGCGACACCGATTTCTTCCGCGATGCGTTCAACGGTGGACTGGTGGTCGCCGCTAAGCAGCCGGACCTCGACCCTGGCGGCCGCTAAGCCGGCCACCATTTCCACCGCGCCGTTTCTGACCCCGTCCACCAGCAGGTATCGACCTGCCACCCTGCCATCGATCGCGACCATCACAGCCGTAGCGGCAGCGTTGTCCGCCTCACTCAGCTCTTCCGGCACCACACCGTTTTCGCTCAGGAACAGTTCGCTGCCGCACAGCACCGAACGGCCATCCGGCAGGAAACCGGAAACCCCGAGACCGGGGATGTTGCGGAACTCGCGGCAGTTTTCCGGCAGAACCCCCTGGTCGGCGGCATGCCGCACAATCGCTCCGGCCAGGGGGTGGGCTGCCGGTTGCTCGAGCGTGGCGGCAGCCTGGATAAGTTCCGCTTCGCTATACCCTCCGCAGGCTTTAATTCCCACAACCCGGGGATGTCCCTTGGTAACGGTGCCGGTCTTGTCCAACAGTGCGATCCTGATCGTGGACAGGCGCTCGATCACATCGCCGCTCCGCAGGATGATGCCCAGTGACGCGGCCCGGCTGCAGGCCGCCAGAACCGCCGCCGGAACGGCCAGTCCCATGGCGCAGGGGCAGGCGATCAATATCACTGCCAGGGCCGTCATCACGGCAGCGCCGGCCCCCTCCCCCGCCAGCAGAAAGCGGCCAAAACCGACCATAAGCGCCAGCAGGATCACCGCCGGAACAAACCATCCCGAAACCCGGTCGGCCAGCAGTTGCAGGTGCGGTTTTCCGGCCTGGGCCATCCGCACCAGCGACGCGACCCGCATCAGGTAACTCTGCCCGGCCGGCCTCAAGGCCTGGACAGTGACCGGTGCGGCCACGTTGATGCATCCGGAGCGGACCTGGTCGCCGACCTGCAGCAGCACCGGCAGGCTCTCGCCGGTGGCCAGCGACTGGTCCACCTCGGTTTCGCCTTCAACGACCAGGCAATCCACCGGGAAACACTCCCCCTGCCTGACCAGCAGCAGGTCGCCGGGACGCACGCTGTCCACATCCACCTGCCGTACCCCCCCTTCCCCCGTGGCGGTTGCCCGCCTGGGAGCGGAGGCGTACAGAGCGCTGATACCGGACATGGCCCGGCGGCGAACCGAAAGCTCCAGCAGCCGCCCGATCAGAACAAAGGTGACGATCATGGCGGCGCTTTCGAAATAGGTCTCCAATCCGGCAAAGAGCGCCCACAGGCTGTAGATCCAGGCCGAGAGCGATCCCACCGCGATCAGCAGGTCCATCCCCGGCGCCCGGGTTTTCAGCGAACGCCAGGCGCCGGACAGGAAGGGCCAGCCAGAGTAGAAGACCACCGGCGTGGTCACTGCCAGCGATACGTATTGCAGGAACTGTTTCATTCCGGCCGCCATGCCCTGGAAGTAGCCGGCGTAGAGGGCATAGGAGTAGGCCATCAACTGCATCGTCAGAAAGAGCGCGGTGCCGAAACGGATCAGCAGGTCGTCCCGCTCCCGGCGGGCGTCCAGATCGGACTGTTCCGGAGAGAACGGACGGGGGGTATAGCCGAGCCGGGAAATTACATGGAATATCTCCAACGGAGCCACCAGCCGTGGATCGAAACGGAGCGAGGCGATGCCGCCGCTGTAGGAGAGGCTGACATGCTCGACGCCGGGAATGCCGGCAATGATCCTTTCCAGCAGCCAGACGCAGGAGGGGCAGGTGATGCCGGCGACCAGGATGTCCAGGCGGCAGAGATCACCTTCCGCAACCAGGCGCCTTGCCAGGTCGGCTTCGTTGTAAACCGTCTGCAGCAAAGATTCGGCCACGGTCGGAGATTGACGGTCACCGCGCTGATAGAAGCTCTCCAGGCCCGCGCCGCAGATCAGCTGCCAGGCGCCCTGGCAGCCGCGACAACAGAATCGTACACAACGGCCGTCATCAGTCGGCGATTCGATTGCCTTCCAGCGAAAGCTGATGCCGCAGTGGCCACAGGTCGATTCGGTTTGAGCACTCACGGGGTGATCGTCACCGAAGCGACCAGTTTTTCGGCGCTGAAGAGTTGCAGCTCGACCGGTCCGGCTGGAATTTCGTCGGGCCTATGGCGGATCATGAAGGTGATTTCGCGATGCTGATTGGGAGATATCGAAATCTTATCGACCGGTCCCAGCAGCGTGACGCTTCCGGAGGCGGCAGGAGCTACGCGGATGCTGTAGCTGGCCGCCGTTTGGGAGCGGTTGCCGATCACGGCCCGCCATGGTTGGACCTGGTAGCCGTCGGGCATCGTGCGCGGTTCGACCGTCGCGATGCGCTGCAGCGCAAAGGCGCTCTGGTTCCTGTCGGTCAGTCCCCATACCAGCAGCAGCCCCAGCAGCAGGGTCAGGGCCAGCAGGATGACGGTCTTGCCGCCCAGTTTGAATCCGGCCCCTTTGTCAGTCCCGAAACGGTATTCGATCAGGCCGAAACCGTCCGGACGGCGTTCCATCACGCCCCGGCAGGCATCGATGCAGCGGCCGCAGTTGATGCATTCGATCTGGAAACCTTCACGGATATCTATACCCATCGGACAGCTGCGCAGGCAGGCTCCGCAGCGCAGGCAGAGGTGGCGGTTCTCCTCGGGAAAGGCCAGGTTGAGGGTGCCCTGGTCGGTCAGCGCCGTCTGCAGACGCCCATAGGGGCAGTAACTGCGGCAGAAGCTGCGTTTGACCAGGATCAGGTTGATATAACCAAACAGGGTGACCAGCAGGAAACAGCTCAAAAGCAGCGGATGGGAATTGAAATCCAGCAGTCGCGAAAAAACCAGGCCAGGTGCCATGAACCAGCACAGCAGGTTGAATGCGACCAGCTTGGCGATGACCAGAGCAGTGAAATGTTCAAGCAGGGCGGCGGTAAAAGGCGGAAGCCTTTTTTGAAAACGACCGGCGCACAGTTCGGCCAGATCGTTGAATACGGTTTGCGGGCAGAGCCAGCCGCACCAGACCCTCCCCAGGACGACCGTGACCAGCAGAAACAGGGATAATCCCAGCAGCGTAGCCAGCAGCACCAGGTAAAACTGGTCGATCCTGACCGGAATTCCGGCCAGAAACAGTGTGCGCAGGCTTATGTCCATGCGCAGGAAGGGGTTGCCGCCAATGCTGGCAAACGGCAGCAGCGCCGCAGTTGCGATCAGCAGGGACTGAACCAGCCGGCGTTTATCGGTAATGCGTGGAAGCGGCATGGATGTCACTCCGCCATCTTGCGCCGGAATATCCCGACCGCTGCGGCGAACAGGACAACCGCCGAAACCGACACCTGCAGCACATGCAGCGTTGACATGTCACCCGAAACCAGCGCCCGCCTGGCCCCCTCGAACAGAGCCGTGGTCGGAATCGCCCGCACCCAGGGAAGCACGTCGGCCGGATAGGAGGAGAGCGGAAAGAACAGACCAGACATGAAGATCAGTGGCATCACCAGCACCGCTTCGACCTTGCCGATCGTCTCCGGCTTGTCCATGACCGTGCCGCTGATGACACCGGCGCAGGAAAACAGAGCCGAGCCCGGTATCAGGAAAACAAGGTAATTGAACAGGTGTTCCATCGGAAAGCGGAAAGGGGTGATGGCAAAAATCACCAGGCCGACAGCGCATCCCTTGATGATGCCGTGGGTGAAGCCGGTGCAGATCTTGGCGATGATGATTTCGGAAACCGAAATTGGCGTCACGCGGTACGATTCCACCGTGAACTGCACCCGCCGGTGGAACCAGAGGCTCCAGACGCTTTCGTTATAGGCGGCGTTGACCGCGGTCATCGTGATCAGGCCGGGTGCTATGAACAGGCTGTAGGGGGAACCCTCCACCGCGCCGATATAGCTCTGCATGCCGATGCCGAAAGCCAGGTAGATCGTCAGGGGATAAGCCACCACCGCTACCAGTTCGGAAAAGATGGCGCGACGCAGCACCTGCATGTCCCGCATCCAGATCGCCAGTGAACCGCGCATGATCATTCACGCACCCCCGCTCCGGTCAGGCTGATGAACACATCTTCCAGCGTGCGTTCCTTGAGGGTGATACTGCGGACCGGCGCGCCGTTCAGGGCGGTGACGATCTCCGAAAGACACTCCCAGCATTCAAGCGTTACCTGAAGTCTGCTGCTTAACACTTCGATATCGCTGACACACTGCATCGATCGGAGCAGTGTTGCATACTGCTCCACGTCCCGTTCCAGCTCGATCTCGTAGACGGTGGCGCCGCTCAGGCGCTCCTTCAGCTCACGGGTGCTTCCCAGCGCGATCAGGCGGCCGTGATCCATGATTGCGATCCGGTCGCAAAGCTGTTCGGCTTCTTCCAGGTAGTGTGTGGTCAGAAAAATCGTCATGCTGCCGGCCAGCGAACGGATATAGTCCCACACCGCCCTTCGCGACTGTGGATCCAGGCCGGTGGTCGGTTCGTCCAGGAACAGCAGTTGCGGCTGGTGCAGCAATGCCCTGGCCACCACCAGGCGCCGCTGCATGCCGCCGGAAAAGGTATCGGGGAAATCCTTCTGGCGCGCGGAAAGCCCCATCAGCTCCAGCAGCTCATCGATGCGGCGGTTATAGGTTTTCCTGTCCATGCCGTGCAGTCGGGCATGCAAGACCAGGTTTTCGCGGGCCGTCAGGTATCGGTCGAGGCTGTTCTCCTGGGAGACCACCCCGATCATGCCGCGAATGCGGCGCCCTTCGGTGCGGATGTCCAGGCCGTCGATGAAAGCTTCGCCGGTACTCTGGCGCATCAACGTGGTCAGGATACGGATCAGGGTGGTCTTGCCGGCACCGTTCGGTCCCAGCAGGCCGAATATGGCCCCCCGGGAGACCTCCAGGTCGAATGAATTCAGTGCGGTCAGGCCGGTGTACTGCTTTGTCAGCGAACGGGTTAGAATCGCGGGAACCGGCATGTCAGATGATCCCGTGCAGCGGGCCGCCCTTGGCGCCCAAGGCATCGACGCGGCGCTCCACTTCCGGATCGGATTCCAGGCCGGGGGCATGGAAAGGTTTGACCCTGGCGTCGATCACCAGAGGACCCCGGCAGCCCCAGTGATGGCCGCGACTCTCGGCCTTGATGCCATAGACGTCGGTGGCCGGGTTGGAACGGGTAAAGGTCACCCAGAGGAAGTTGTTCAGCGTGGCGGCTGTGAACAGGCTGTCGTCGCAGATCACTACCAGCGGAATTCCATCACTTATGTCCCTCTGGTCATAGAAACGGCAGAAATCCTCGATCAGCGGGTCGCTCTCCCCCCTCTCCTGACCGGACGGAGGCCCCTTGATTGCCAGCACTCCCGGCAGACAGAGCGCCGCCGGACCGAAGCCGTCCGGCAGATCCAGGCCGGCCGGAAGCTGCGTCACCAGTTGTCGGCGAACAGGACCGGCAGCGGCGATCACCAGCTTC
>JAWDJY010000097.1:0-13407 GCA_032469775.1 Geobacteraceae bacterium
AAACAAAAGAAATAACGGTAATGGCAACAATGTCAGTGGCTTACAAGCAAAGCTTGAAAACCTTTATTTTCTTGCATAGGGAACGTTTTTGCCGTTGACAGCAACCTTTTAATGGGTGACCCCAGAGGTTTTTCCCTTACGAATAGAATTCACCTGATTCAAGAACAAAAATTCAAACAGGCGGCTGCGGTTTACATCAACCGAAAGGGCGATACGGCCATTCTTGTAACACTTCACTACAACGGCGTTGGTGGTTTTCTTTTTGAAGACCAGACTCCAAAGATCGTTGCTATTTCTGATTGCGTCGAGGATCTCGGAGCCTGCTTGCGTTCAGCGCTCGTGGCAACCGAAGTGCGTCCAGCTAAAAGTTTTGCCGATCACAATCCTTCTGATTGGCCTGCATTCAAAAGCAGCGGTCTCCGAACGATTAGGAAGTTCGAGTCAGAATTCATCCGGCTTAGCGTAGAAGGTGCGAATGGGGCGAACATTTCTTGCCGCATAGAAGGAGAACCTGCAATAAATTCGGAGCTAAAGGTCACCACGTCAGCAAACCCATGTCTGCCTCGACAATTAGGTGAAAAATGCCTATTGGTCTGGCGTGCTTGCCGAGACAAGTCCCTTGAGTAAAAAATGGGCAGCCAACTAGCGGCGACAGCGGTCTCCGCTGAAGATCCGCCGCTGGCGCCTTGAGACGTTGTGCAGATTAGAACAAAAGACAGCTGGCTAACAAAACACAGTGATAGCGGGATGATGTCGTGCTGAAATCAATACTAAATAGATATTTTAAAAACACCTTGTACATAAGAATCAGTTCCGATCAGGTTTCTGTCACATTCATTGAACGGAATCTCGTTTACGAGGACAATCCGCTTGTTGCCCTAAAGCAAGGCCAAAAGGGGCAACGAGTTATCGCTGCTGTTGGAGCAAATGTGCAGAAACTCAGTGCTGATGGCTGTGTTTCCATCCATAACCCATTTGATCATCCAAGATCGTGCTTGCGTGATTTTGACATTGCTACAGAAGTACTCCGGTACTTTATCCACAAAGTTATAGGGAAGGGTGTGCTGATTAGACCGATCATCGTAATCCACCCACTCGGTAAAATCGAAGGAGGATTGACCCAGGTCGAGTGGAATGCTTTACGGGAATTAGCGATCTCTGCGGGAGCGCGGGAGGTGTATGTTTGGACCGGCTCCATTCTCTCCCATCAGGAAGTTGCCTCACTGCAATTCCCTGAATCACGAGGAAAACTTGGTTGGGTCGACTTCAGAGAAAGTTGCACTGGCTGACGCTGAAGTTGAGGTAACAACGATAAAAGGGCGCGGGGGCATAAAGATTGACTGTGTCGCTGCTACACATCTGACAGAATCACCCAAGAATGGCAAATTGTGTAATGTGCAGCCCCGACTCCGTTAGCCTAATCTCAAGGATGCTTCAGCAATTTAGCACTGATAGACAAATAAACAACATCCCTGTCGCCGCTTCCTGGTTACTCCTTAAAATACTTGATGATGCACGCTTCCAGTTTTTGGTGCAGCAATGCCTCTTCGTCGTTACAGACTTCCGTGTACAAAGCCTCGGCATGTTCCAAAAAAAGCTGCGCAATATCCGGATCAAAGTGGCTGCCTGACGACTCCCTGATAATCTCCATCGAAACAGCGAAACTGAAGGGTTCCTTGTAGGGTCGCCGGGAGGTCAGGGCATCGAACACATCTGCTAATGCAAATATCCTGGCATTGAGCGGAATATTGTTCCGTGCCAGACCGAGCGGATAGCCGCTGCCGTCAAATTTTTCATGGTGCCCGGTAACCACGTCAAGGGCGTCCTTCAGCCAGTCATAACTATGGACCAGATCCTCGCCATGCGGTACATGGCTCTTCATGATCTCAAACTCTTCAGCCGTCAGCTTGCCCGTTTTATGCAGGATAGAATCACTTATGGCAATCTTGCCCAGGTCGTGGAGAAAAGCCCCCTTGATAAGCCCCTTCATTGCGGTGTCAGCAAGTCCCAGTTGCTCGCCGATACGCACGGAATAGAGAGTTACCCGGTAATTGTGGATATTGGTGTCGCTGTCGCGTTTGGCGATGGCACTTCCCAGTACCTTCAGCAGTCCGATGTTGGTAAGCGCAAGGTTGTTGGAGTACGCGACCAGATTCCGGTTCATGCGAATGATCAACGGGTACAGCGCCAGAGTGGTGGCTATAATAACCAGCACAACCAGAATTAACGCCCAAAGGGTCTGCTGCTTGATCTGGGCAATGATCTCATCCGGAGCGTGATAGATTCCCTCCAGGTATCCGATCTTGGCTCCTGAACTGTTCAGGAGCGGGACAAATACTCGCATATATGTATCGCCATTCAGTGGCAGTTTGGTGCAGACAATGCCGCCTTTGACGGCGAATTCACTGCCATGCTTGGGGAGTCTGGCCTCGAGCTCTTTGGCATTCGGTTTGACCGCCTCGACGATTTTATGCGAATCTGTATCGTAAAATTCAACAACAATCAGATTGTCCTGTTCTATCTCGGTATGAATCCTGCGTTTGAGCACCTCCAGTGCCTGAGGCGAGGGGGATTGCAGGTAAGAGGCCACCTGTTCGATATAGCTTGCCGTTTCTTTTTTCGCCATGTCCACGACATGGTTGTCCAGGCGGATGCTGCCGAGATGATTTACCAGGCTGCCAATTACCAGCGACAGGATGAGGCAGAGCAGCATAAGTCTGATGGCTAGCCACTTGTGAAGATTATCAATCATTTGTGTAAAATGCTCCCGCCATTTTCAATAGGCCAGACTATTGCCGGCGCCTCAATATACTACCGTTTGAAATAATTGTTTATAACTTTGTGCTTATGTTTTTAATTGAAATTGCTCCGTAGGGGGGCGGCATCTTGTGCCTGGATTGGAATTCTGGGGAAGTTTTGTCAAGGGTAAAACGGATATTCCCCCTTGAGAAAATGTGTTGCCAGAGCCACTGCCCGTTACATGGAGTACCCCTGGTAAGCTTTTTTATCTGTCAAGAGTTGAGTGAACCCTCTGTTTTCACCAATAAGAATAAATCCTTGATACAATGGAGGGAAACTTTATTTGATAAAGGGAGTGACTATGGCTACCATTCGGTTTCTCTATCTAACAGGTCTCATGGCCGTGCTTTTTGTCTTTCTGTCGATCTCTTCTCCAAATGCCGAAACTCAGGGAATCAATTTCAGCTGTGCGGGGAAATATTCTGACTTCCTCGGAACCATGAGTTTAAATAATCGACAGTTTGAAAACTCTCCTGCAGCCAGCTATACATACAGAATTCGTAATACAGTCACTTACGAGCATGTCTACTATGGTAAAAACGGGAAGGTGCTTAGAAATACGTTGAAGAATGCTTATTATGGAACCGGTTTCGCCTATATGAAGAAGGGGGGTGAATATTATCTGGCAACCAACCAACATATTGTGGAAATGCCGGAGATAACCGAAACCGCCTCATCTGTTGAAGGCATCCCTGCCGGCGCACGCAAGATCAAAGAGGTGCTGGAGATTGTCCGGAGCAGGAAAAACAGCATCAAAAACGAGTATATCCCCCTTAAGATGGTTATCTCGGACGAATCTCTGGATATTGCTATCCTGAAAACCCGCATCCCTCTGAATGTGATGCCGTACAGCCATGGTGACAGCACTGCCATAAAAAGCGGTGATATTGTCATTGCAAAAGGGTATCCGCTAGGAATTTTCTCAGCCACTAACACGGGTCGGGTCACTGCGATAAACCTGATGGATACGGATGGAAAATGGAACCACAATGATTTTGCCACCGATGCCCTGCTGAATGACGGTAATTCGGGAAGCCCGGTGTTAGCAATCTCCTGTCGGACCGGTGAACTCGAACTGGTCGGGATCTACCATGCCGAATACAGTGACGGCAAAGGGATGGGGCTGGTCATAGGGATTAATGACCTGCGCGAATTGATGGAAACGTTCAAGATTCCGCAGAGGAAAATACGAGAACATATGTCGCTAAGTGCGGCTCTTGATATCATCAGAGCAGTTCCGTCACCGGTTTTCATACCATTTGCCAACCATGTAGTCAGGATTGACAACATGGGAGACAATCTTCGCTTTGCCATCCTGTCGGATGATTTTCCTCTGGATACGACCGAACAGGTAGTGATCATTTCCGGAGCGCTTGACCAGAATGTCAAAGCTCTGCTCCTGCCGAACCGGTATGGCAAGACAGAAATCCCACGGGAAAAGCTGAACAGCATTGCCAAGGACCAGATTCAAAGGTTGAATGATGCCATTTGGCAACAGGTTGGCACAGTTGTGGAGTATCGCCAATTATCGCAACAGGCGGGTGAGTCTGCGGACGCAAGAAAGTACGTGTCCAGTCTTGGCGCAAAAATCAGACGTGCAAAAAGCGAGCAAGTAACCATGATTAACAATATCGATCTCGATACAATTGGAATCACAAACGGATCATCCCCTGAGCGGAAATGAGCTTGCTTTCAGGGGGGGGCGCCGACACCCAACACGCGCTAATACCGTGATCGGGCATAAATACGCCCGGCAGGTCAAGCGCACCCGTTGGTAAATGAACGAATGAAATCCATCAAAAGAACACCAGAGATTCTTATTTGCCTCATGTGTATTCCTGTCTTCGCCTCCTGCTGGCGGTCACTCGAGCCTGATACTGGATTAGAGAAATTGGATTGGCTGCACTTGCCACAATGGACCTTAAAATGTCCGGTTGGTGTGGGGGCTTACCCGAAGCGATAGACCAGTTGCCCATCCTGGTACAGCTCGATCGGGCCGTCCTGGGAAACCTTGATCACCTTGCCGAAAAACGACGCCGCGCTGGCCGCTGTCGTCCGTCCACCTCCCGTCACCACCTCCCGGGCGTGGGAGGTATCGAAAATGAAACCTGTTTCCATCAGCCGGCCGCTCTTGCTGAATACCGTCATGCCGTCGGCCGAGAGTATGCGTAACAGAATCCCGGCCTTTTTCAGGTCGCCGATGGTGCGTTTCCTGACGCGGCTGATCAGCAGCCGGCCGATCGGATCATCCCCACCAACCGAACCTTTTTTCAGCAGTGCCAGCTTACGAGCCCCCTGGTTGTAAATAAGTATCACCGTGCCGTGCCGTTCCTTGGAAAGGGCATAGACCGTCCAGAGCAGCTCGTCGATGGCCTCGGCGGCGATGCTTTCGGCCAGGAACGACCGGAAGATGTCCGGATCGAAGATGGCCCAGGCCCCCTTGCGCCGAACCAGCAGTTTGGCCGGGCTGGTCAGTACCTCGATCTCGGAGGCTTCATTGACTGTAATCGCAAAGGCGCCTCGTCCGGCGCGGCGGACCAGCGAAAAGATCTCCCGCTGGGTAAGCCGTTCGATGTCGGTGTGCATCACGGTCGGAGCGGTGCGCAGGACTCCTGTCACCTGCATCTGGATGTTGGAGACGAAGAAGAGGTTGGTGCCGTCCACGAAGCGATATGGCAGCGGGTTGCAGAAAAACGACGGGGTAATATTCTCATGGGGATTCAGAGGGATCAGCGTGTGGTGGCGCTCCCGCACCAGCTTTCGTAACAGCGGGTGCGTGGTGCGGTGTACGATGAAGCCGGTTGTGGCCGGCTTGCCTTCATATTGCTGATAGGAGAGGTTTTTCAGCAGCTGGATCAGTTGCTGGATCGGCCAGAAACCCTTGCGGTGATCGCCGCGCAGCGAACGGGCCACGGTGATGTCCATGATTGAAGCCAATAGCGCGGTGCGGAACTGGGCTGCGTAACCTTCCTGCCGGAAGCCGCTGTACAGTCCCGAAAAGGCTGTCAGCAGTTCGTGGCAGAAAACAGCCTCGCTGCGGGTGAAAGAGAGCGCTTCCCGGTGGGCCATGAAACGGTAGGGACGATCTTCGATGGAGACTTTTTCGCAGATGGTATGCTCATCAACGCTGATCCCGTGATCGCCCGGAAGCAGTTCTACCGAGGCGCCGCCCAGAAATGAGCTGATGTTTCCCCTGATGGCATCGAATACGGCAATTGGCATGTGAACTGCTCCCGTTTGAAATTGATCCAGCAAACCAGAAACGGCGCCATACTGGATATGGCCGAGTTCAAACTAACCGGCGACGATTGTAGGTTCAATGTCCTGCTCTGTAAAGGGATGTTTGCCGGAGAGAATGTCGTGCGGCTGCTATCTGGTTGATTCGAATGGCGCCGTTTGCCATGAGTAGCAGATGAAACAACCGCCGGGAAGCGGTGAGCGTTTCCCGGCGGTTGTTTTGAGTCCTGAATCGTCTTGCCGGCTAGCGAACCAGCTTGAACAGGTAGGCGAAGGTGCCGACCACCGACAGTCCTGAAAGCATCGCGCCGGCGGAGCTCATGGTTTTCGCAATCTGGACCATGGCGCCGTCTATGCCCTCGGACTTGATGCTGAAGTCAAATTCTTCCACCAGCATTTGCCAGGCCGGATCCCACTGGTACATTTGCAGGTAGAGTTCGGAGCCTTTCCAGATAACGATGAAGAAGAACACCAGCACAAACGAAAGTATCCCGTTTGCGATGGGTGAGCCTTTTATCTCGTGGTGGATTTTCAAAACCACAAAAATGTTTACTATGGACAGGAACAGCCAGACGGTATTTTCCGCCATACGGTAGTTTCTCAGAACGAACAGGCTGGGTTTGGGGTTGAGGTAGACGAACAGGCTCCCCAATAAAATGGCGCCTAATGTGGCCAGATAGATGGTCCTCTTTGAGCCGGTGATGTCCAGGGTTTTGGTAAACAGGAAGTATTCCTGGAAGCCGTGGCTGATCAACAGGATGGAAACTGCGCCGATGATGGTATGAACCGCGGTTACCTTGAAATAGCTGGATGCATAGGGATTAAGCAGGTAGGCCTGCCCCCAGAATATCAGGAAGAAACCGATCGAGACGCTGGTCCAGAGCCTGGCGTTTCCATAACTGAAGTAAAAGCTGATGACCGCGGCAACAAACCAGAAAAAAACCAGCACCAGATCCGAAACATTGTATATGACCGGATTGTAGATTTTAGGCAGAAACGGGATGATTGTAGTCAGGTACTGAAAAAAACTTGTGAAATCCATAATACGGCTCCTATCTGATTGTATGTGAAGTTAAAGTTTTTCTACTTCCAGGGAAATGGCATTTCGCATTTCCTTAATCTTGTTGGCACTGGCCAGAAGTATGGAACTCTTTTCCACGGCGTTGAGAAAATCACGCAATTTGGATTCGTCCTTCAGTGCCTTGATCCCGCCTGCATTAAGCAGTTCCTTGTCTACAAGAGTCTTGCCCAGTTTTCCAAGACTTGCATTTGCGATCGCAATGATTGCAGCCTCAACTTCAGCGCTGTCAGCCGTGACAGGTGGCGCCTGGACAGCTGGAGTTGCCTGTGGATGAAAAATATTGACCGGTTCTGCTGGGGCGAAAACGCCGCCCTTGGCGGATGCCCACAGTGATCTGATGTTTACTTGGTCCGAAAGATCCTGGTTGGCCACATCATTGCCCCTGATGGCCATCAGGTCAACCGTTGCGCCGGGGAGAGTGGCAATCTGCTGGACCTTTGTCGGAGTGCTTTCGATTGCATTGGCGGTGTCATCGAAAAAACCGACGGTTTCACCATCCCGATAGAGGATCATGCCAACGCTCTGATCAGTGGAAATCTTGAGCGTGGCAGTCATCCGCTCGCTCTTGATTCTTTCCCTGAGATTCTTGAAATCGATCAGTTTCAGCTCTTGCCGGTCGAGAACCTTTACGCCGCGAACCAGCGCCAGCACAGCCTGATTTACATCCTTGCTGAAGCCGTAAACATTAAAACTGCCGCTGTCGGTCAGGATCATCTGATCAACCAGTGATCGAAGGGCGTCAGCATCCTTTTCCTCGATCTTGTTACGGCGCATGAGAACGCTGATCAGCTTGCCTTCTTCATAGATCAAGGCACAGTCTGAAGCGGGAAAGTCGAATATAGCACATCCGGTTAGTTTACCGTTTTTAAGTTTATCGAGCGCTTCTGGCAGTTGCAGCTTGGCGATCGGGAAATTTTCAACCAACGGTTTTCCTTTAGGAAGCAGAAACATGATGAATTCCTTCTTTAATGGAGTTGCGGATAACTTCCGCCGTTCTATCTGCACACAGTAAGAAAAATAGGAAGAGGGACTGTAAACCAGGCCCTCTTCGTGTAATCAATTCTCCAGGGCTGTTTCAGCAGCCTGCTGTTTTTCTGACATAAGTAATGACCTTGGTGCCCTTGTCATAACGGATACGCAGTTCATCGCCCACACGGATCTTTTTGTCTTTCAGTTTTTCCAGTGTTGAGGCGTCACGTACATGCAAGACGACATTTTCGTCGTTCTTGCGGTCCTGCATGGTTATTTCGGCCACGTTGCCCCGCATCTCGATCGCCGAGATCGTGCCGACCATTTTTGCTTCTGCAGCAAATACCAGAGAACTCCATGCGGACACTATCACCATTACCATCAGAACAATACGGATCTTCATCTCTTCCTCCCTGTGTGCCGTCGAAGCGGCTGGATTATTTTGTGCGGCATCAATCTGCGCATTTAGCGGCTATTGGTCAGTAAACTGAAACTGTTACCCTGTTTTCAGGCTGCAATATGAGGTTTGACGATTGCAGCGTATCATCTATCGCTCATCAGTTATTTGGCGTAACCAGACAGGCATTGCGCCGGACTTAAATTGTGTTGAACAGCTCCTGCCGGACTGTTCCATGTAGATTATGGCGGTTCCGTTGCGATCCGGTATGTTTTGTAGTTCTAATTGAGCAACATACATGCCGGTATTCATGAAATTTTATAATATACCTGAATTATTGGGGTTGTAGTTAGCGGCATATGTATCGATTAAGGTAATAACCATGAAAAAATAACTACTTTCAAGCGCGCTTTGCTTTTATGTCCAGGATTGCTGATCATAATATTTCTATCGTTCCGTTGTCCGGAAACATTCGATTGTTATTCCATATTTATGCCAGCGTCAAGTGACTATCTGAATATTTTTTTATTCTGTTTATTGAATACTGTCGCCGGCGGCTTTCGGCATGCTTCCATGATTGGATTGACAACCCGCCGGTGTCCATGTTACGCAGGTTTCGTTTGATTTAATGACGAATGTTCAAAGATG
Source organism: Geobacteraceae bacterium (assembly GCA_032469775.1). Classification (GTDB taxonomy): domain Bacteria; phylum Desulfobacterota; class Desulfuromonadia; order Geobacterales; family Pseudopelobacteraceae; genus JACRCG01. Next base: position 9,132 of record JAWDJY010000097.1, read on the forward strand.
GCTGCATCACGGTACATTAGTAATTCAGAAGTCGTTTCCTGCTGTTTTCGGGCTGAAAGTGACTTCGTTAACACTCTTATTCTTAAGTCAGGGTCAGGGAAGGCTGCATAACTTCAAAACTTTGAATTCCGGATATCATGACAACGTACCTGCTAAAACGCATACTGCTGCTGATCCCGCTGATGTTCGGCATCACGCTGATAACCTTTACGGTTATCCATCTGGCCCCCGGAGAGCCGGTGGAGATGCAGATGGCGATGAACCCCAAGGTCGGCAAGGAGGCCCGGGACCGGTTGACAAAGTTCTACGGCCTCGACAAGCCTCTGCACGAACAGTATCTCAGCTGGGTCGGCAAGTTGGCCAGGCTTGACCTGGGACGTTCTTTTTCACCCGACGGCCGACCTGTCAAGGACAAGATCAAGGAACGCCTGCCGATCACTATTTCACTGAACATCATCGCGCTGATACTGGAATTCGGCCTGGCGATTCCGATCGGCATACTGGCCGCCACCCGCCGCGACACCTGGCTGGATAAGGGCATCACCGTCTTTGTCTTTGTCGGTTTTGCCGTGCCGACCTTCTGGCTGGCGTTGCTGTTGATGTATCTCTTCGGGGTACGCCTGGGATGGCTGCCCATTTCAGGCCTGCATACGCTGGGAAGCGATTCCTGGGGAACCCTGCATTACCTCTGGGACATGGCCAAACACCTGGTCATGCCGGTGATGGTGGCTTCTTTCGGCAGTCTCGCCGGACTTTCACGCTACATGCGCTCGGCCATGCTGAACGTGATCAGCCAGGACTACATCACCACGGCCCGCGCCAAGGGATTGCCGGAACGGATCGTGATCTACAAGCATGCCCTCAGGAATGCGCTGCTGCCGCTGATCACGCTGCTCGGTTTCTCGATTCCCGGACTGATCGGCGGCAGCGTCATCTTTGAAACCATCTATGCGATACCGGGCATGGGACAGCTCTTCTACCAGGGGGTGATGTCTCGTGATTATCCGGTGGTGATGGGTATCCTGGTGATCGGGGCCTTTCTGACGCTGATCGGCAACCTGATCGCCGATCTCTGCTATGCTCTGGCCGATCCGCGAATCAGGCACGGGGAGGGGTAGGGTATGAACTTCCGGAATTCATATATTTACTCCATCTTCTGGCCGCGTCTGAAGCGCAACCGCCTGGCGCTTTTCGGCGGAGCGGTGGTTCTGGCTCTGTTCCTGGTCTCGCTGGCGGCGCCGCTGATCTCCCCCTATGATCCCAATGCCATCAACGCCTGGAAAGTTCTGTCGCCACCCTCATGGCAGCACTGGTTCGGCACCGATGAGCTTGGCCGGGATGTTCTCAGCCGGGTACTTTACGGTGCGCGAATATCGCTCAAGGTCGGTTTTGTGGCGGTCGGCATCGCAGTCACTATCGGCACCGTGATCGGCCTGCTCTCAGGCTATTACAGCGGTGCGGTTGACGCGGTGCTGATGAGGCTGGTTGACATCATGCTCTGCTTCCCGGCCTTCTTCCTGATCCTGGCGGTGATAACCTTCCTGGAACCGTCGATCTGGTACATCATGATCGTGATCGGCCTGACCGGCTGGATGGGTGTGGCGCGTCTGGTACGGGCTGAAACCCTCTCGATCCGCGAGATGGACTACATCATGGCGGCGCGCTGCATCGGCTGCTCCAACGCCCGCATCATCTTCCGCCATATCCTGCCCAATGCGGTCTCTCCGGTGCTGGTCTCCGCCACTCTGGGCGTTGCCGGAGCCATTCTGACCGAATCGGCGCTGTCGTTCCTCGGCATAGGCGTCCAGCCTCCCACCCCCAGCTGGGGCAACATCCTCACCTCCGGCAAGGATTACATCGAGTTCGCCTGGTGGCTCTCCCTGTTTCCGGGGCTGGCCATCCTGGTAACGGTGCTGGCCTACAACCTCCTGGGAGAGGGCATCCGTGACGCCCTCGATCCACGCGTCAAACGCTGATGGCGGTAGATCCGCGCCGGATCAGTCTCCTCAACGATATCCCGGTCTCTTCCGGTCCGGTGGTCTACTGGATGAGCCGCGACCAGCGCGTGGCCGACAACTGGGCGCTGATCCATGCCCAGGACCTGGCTCTGGAGCGACAGGCTCCGCTGATAGTAGTCTTTGCCCTGGCCCCGTCCTTCCTGGGTGCGACCATCAGGCAGTACGGTTTCATGCTGCGAGGCCTGGCACAGGTGACGCAACGCCTGGAACGGCTCAACATACCCTTTGTGCTGCTGCAGGGGGATCCACCTGTTGAGATAATCCGGTTTGTCCGGCAGCATGCCGTCGGGGCACTGGTGACCGACTTCGACCCGTTGCGCATCAAGCGGACCTGGCGTGATAAAGTGGCCGCCGATGCTGGCGTGGCCATTATCGAAGTTGATGCCCACAATATCGTACCCTGCCGGATCGCATCACCAAAACCGGAGTTCGGCGCCTACACCATCCGGCCCAAGATCAACCGGCTGCTGCCGGATTTCCTGACGGACATTCCCCAGGCCGTGTCCCATCCGCACAGCTGGAAGACTCCCCACCAGCCAGCCTCTGGCAACCGCCAAAGCATTGAGCTGCTTCTTGATACCATGTCTGTAGACCGCAGGGTAGGAGAGACGCGTGTTTCTTCCGGGGAAGCGTCTGCCCATGGTTGCCTGCATGATTTCATCACCAAGCGCCTGTCCAGCTATGACGATCTGCGTAATGACCCCAATGCCGGCGGACAGTCCGGACTTTCACCCTGGCTGCATTTCGGTCAGCTGTCGGCCCAGCGGGTCGCATTGGAGGCGGCAAGGGCGTCGGGCGGTACCGTATCCGGTGATGCCTTTCTGGAAGAACTGATTGTACGGCGTGAACTTTCGGATAACTTCTGCTGGTATAACTTGAACTATGACCGGGTCGAAGGTTTTCCTGAGTGGTCCTTGAAAACCATTGCGCAGCATCGCCACGACCGGAGGGATTACCTCTTTTCGCCAGAACAGTTCGAGAACGCCGCAACCCATGACCGGCTCTGGAACGCCGCCCAGATGGAGATGGTCACCGGCGGCAGGATGCACGGCTACCTGCGCATGTACTGGGCCAAGAAGATCCTGGAGTGGACGGATTCGCCGGAAGCGGCGCTGGAGACAGCCATTTATCTCAATGACCGCTACCAGCTGGACGGACGTGACCCGAACGGCTATGCCGGCATCGCCTGGAGCATCGGTGGTGTGCATGACCGGGCCTGGGGCGAGCGTCCGGTGTTTGGAAAAGTCAGGTATATGAATGAAAGGGGATGTCGTCGCAAGTTCGACGTGGACAGTTATGTGCGGAGGTACAGTTGAGCGGATTCCGTTCAAGTCGCCTTTCTTTCTCACGGAAGCGCGGTGCGATCGGCATTTAAAATCCAATGTTTGCTTGCATCACATGGAGTTTTGATCTATTCATAAACCCCTGACATCGCGTGACAGTCAGGTTAGAAGCAAAAGGACATCACATGACTGTATCCTGCCACCGGACTGAAAACAGCCGCATATTTCTCAAGTCAGTTGAAAAATCATCTTTGATGAATGAAGAGATTTAGACCCACCATGCTCCGCGACCTCTTTTCACGTTCTACCTCGGTTATTAATTCGCTGACCCAACGCCATCTGCAGTGGATTTTCCGTGTGACCACCAATTCTCCGCTCAAGGTTATTGCCGTATCATTGCTGCTGGTCACCCTGTCCGCCATCATGATCGCCTCGACCCGCTTTGAGGCGGATATCTTTAGACTCTTTCCGTCGCGCCTGCCTGCATTGAGGCTTCTGCTCGATTCCCTGGAGTGGACCGGTGGCGCCAGGGAGGCTTATTTCGTGCTGGAGGGGGAACCGGCCGTACTCCCGGTCGAAGCTGAAAAGCTGGCCACCCGCCTGCAGGCTCTGCAGCTGGATGGCAAGCCTGCCTTCAGCCGAGTTAACTGGCGGATCTATGAAGAATCTGAAGGGAAACTGTTTGCCGATTTCATAGCCTATGCCGTAGCCAGGCCGCAGCTGTTTGTTGCCGCCAAAGATGCGGAGAAACTGGCCGGCCAGCTTTCACCGCTCGCCTTCGATGCAGCGCTCCAACGAATCAAAACCGATCTGGCGGGGCAATTTGGCGGCAGCATGACTTCCCTGGTGACGGCTGACCCGCTCCATATCAGGGATTTTATCCTGCCGCGCCTGAAGACGGCCAGCCAGGCCCTGGACCTGGATACGGATTCTCCCTATTTCCTTTCCCGTGACAAGCGCGTGATGATCGTCAGT
>JAWDJY010000098.1:0-13067 GCA_032469775.1 Geobacteraceae bacterium
CCGCTCAGGATTCCGGCGCCCTGCCGCTGAAGGCCGACGTAACCGGCATGAAAACCGGCGATGTTATTGTAATCGATACCAAGAATGGTGTTATTACCGACGAGAAGGGGAAAAAAGAACTTTCCAAGCTGACAATTTCACCTAATACCGTACCCGACGAATTCCGCGCCGGCGGTCGGATCCCTCTGATTATCGGTCGTGCGGTAACTGACAAGGCCCGTAAGGTCTTGGGTCTCAAGCCGACCACCGTATTTACCCTGCCGGACAATCCTAAACCGAAAGCCAAACAGGCTTACTCACTTGCTCAGAAAATGGTCGGTCAGGCCTGCGGAGTTGCCGGGATAATGCCTGGTACCGCCTGCGAACCGAAGATGACTACGGTTGGTTCACAGGATACAACCGGACCGATGACTGCCGACGAATTGAAAGAATTGGCATGCCTCAAATTCCAGGCTCCGATGTACATGCAGTCGTTTTGCCATACGGCCGCATATCCGAAACCGGCCGATGTTAAAATGCACAAAAACCTTCCCGGCTTTACCGCCGAACGTGGCGGCGTGGCCCTCCGCCCCGGCGACGGTGTTATTCACTCCTGGCTGAACCGCCTGCTGTTGCCCGACACTGTGGGCACCGGTGGTGATTCGCACACCCGTTTCCCGATCGGGATCTCATTTCCGGCCGGTTCCGGTCTGGTAGCCTTTGCCGGCGCGATGGGGTTCATGCCGCTTGATATGCCGGAATCTGTTCTCGTACGTTTCAAAGGTAAATTCAATGCCGGTATTACTCTCCGTGATGCGGTGAATGCCATCCCTTACTGGGCTATCAAGCAGGGGTTGCTGACCGTGCCGAAGAAAAACAAGATCAACATCTTCAACGGCCGTATCCTTGAGATGGAAGGCCTCCCCGATCTGACTGTCGAACAGGCGTTTGAGCTGACCGATGCCGCTGCTGAACGTTCGGCTGCTGCCGGCTGTATCCAGCTTTCCGAGGCATCGGTTGCCAAATATCTCAAATCAAACGTGGCGCTAATGAAAAAAATGATTGCCGATGGCTACTCGGATGCAAACACCCTGAAAAATCGTATCAAAGATGTGGAAAAATGGCTGAAAAACCCGACTTTGCTGAAAGCGGACAAAAGCGCGCAGTACGCTGCCGTCATTGAAATAGATCTTGCAGACATTAAAGAGCCGATCCTTGCCTGCCCGAATGACCCGGATGATGTCAAGCTCCTCTCCAAAGTTGCCGGTACTGAAATTCAGGACGTGTTCCTCGGATCCTGCATGACCAACATCGGTCACTTCAGGGCTGCTGCCGAGATCTGGCGTGGACAACCATTCAATCCGGCTGTTCGTACCTGGATCTGCCCGCCGACCCGTATGGATCAGCAGCAGCTGAAGGACGAGGCTTATTTCTCGGTCTACAGTGCTTTCGGTGCCAGGATCGAGATCGCCGGATGTTCGTTATGCATGGGTAATCAGGCCCGCGTACCGGACGGGGTTAACATGTTCTCCACCTCGACCCGTAACTTCGACGACCGTATCGGTGACGGTGCCAAGGTGTTCCTCGGTTCGGCTGAGCTTGGTGCGGTTGCCTCCACCATGGGTAAACTGCCCACCGTGGCCGAGTTCATGGCGATCTACAATGAGAAGATCGTTCCGAACAAGGAGAAGATCTACCGTTATCTGCAGTTTGACGAGATGCCGGAATACAAATAATTTCGGGTTTTTCAGTAAAAAAAACGGCCTGTCGGATTTTTCCGGCAGGCCGTTTTTTGTTACCATTTTATTGTAAATGTGACTTCATATTTGTCTTTAGCTTGTGGACAATCACTTGTTTTTAGAGTTGTGTCTGCTTGAAGTCGCTTTCCTGGCTTTACTGCTCTTTTTGTTGCGCAGACTCTTCTGCTTTCTGCCGGACGATTTGACTGATTTGCGCACAGATGCTTTCCTGGATTTTGAGTCGTTATCAAGGCTGCTGAGGAGAAGTTGCGGTCCGGCAAGGGTCGGATCCTTTTTTATGGCCGCCTCCAGCATTTCACGCGATTCGGATAAACGGCCTGTTTTCATATATGTCCGCCCCAGTGCGAACAGCATTCTGGCGTTGTCCGGCTGTAATTCGATCGCTTTTTTGTATTCAACCAGCGCCAGATCATATTCTTTCTTGAACTCATACACGATTCCAAGGCGATAGAGGCGTTGGGGGTCGTCAGGGGCTTTGCTGAGCCACTCCTTGACGAATGTCGTCAGGTCGTCGTAACGTTTCTGCTTTGCATACATCGTGATCAGCGCGTTCCTGGCAGCCTCATCCTCGCTGTTGAGCCTCAGTATTTCCTTGTAATGCTGTTCTGACTTGGCTGTCTGGCCTCTTGACAGATATATTTTTGCAAGTTCACGATGCCCCTCGATGTTGTCAGGGTCCAACCTGACAGATGTCTCGTATTCACCGACAGCCTGCTTCTGCTCCCTGTTCCTGTCATAGACTCGGGCCAGATTCAGATGATACAAGGGATTATCTCCTCTTAAGCGGATCAGTTCGCGGTACTGGGCTGCCGCCTCGGTGAAGTTGCCTCGCCAGGTGAATATCTCTGCCAACCGGCGATGAGCGTTGACATTGCCGGGTTCATTAGAAATTGACAGTCTGTAAGCGTCGATAGCCTGATCGAGCTGCCCGATGCGTTCATGAAGTAATCCCACATCATGGAAAAGTGTACTATCCTTGCTGCCGGCCTTGATCAGAGCCGTGAATGTCACCATGGCATCGTTATCGCGACCGGCGGCCATCTGGGCCTTGCCGAGGCTATGCTGTGTTTCCGGCCAGACCGGTCGACCCTTGAGTGCTGTCTGGTAAGCGCCGATGGCCTGTCCGTACTCACGGTCTTTCATGTATTTGTCGCCTTTTCTGGCAAAGTCTTCGGGATCAATGGTTACATCCACACCAGCCAGCAGGTACTCACGGCGCGCCGTTTCCCGATCGCCTTTTTCCATCAACACTTCCGCCAGCAGTTGGTGGCCCAGCTTGCTCGACGGATTGGAGGCGATGTATGCTCGCAACTCCTCAGCCGCCTGGTCCAGTTGACCTGATTTACGCCAGCAGTCGGCGAGCCCCAGCTGGAATCTGCTTTCGCCAGGTTTCATGTTTTTCAGCTTGATATATTCTTTCTCGGCATTTTCGTGCTGCCCAAGCTGAAGATACGCATTTGCAAGTCCTTCATGGATTGAAGCGTCTTCTGCAAATGATTTCAATGCTTCTTTATAATGAAAAGCCGCCAGTGCCGGGCTGGATTCGTCACCCATGATTTGCGCCAAGGCCAGGTGATAACGTGGATCGGGATGCCCCATCAATCCCTGAGTCAACTCGACGGCAGCTTCCTCGTCAAGACCGCGATCATGCAGAATAAGCCCGAGATTGCCGTGGGCCTCGGCGAAAGTTTCGTCTATTTCCACTGCTTTCCGGTAGAGGACGATTGCGGCATCAGGTTTTGCAGACCTTTCTGCCTGCAGGGCTTTGATAAACTGTCCGGCAGCGCCTTCCGGACATGACTTGAGTATGACCTCTTCCTGTTTAATACGTTTTAAGGGATTATTTATGGTTGAAAGTGTATTGAGACTTTTACGCGCATCCAGACAGGTATCGGATTTTCCCAGTCCCCAGCTGAAGCCGCAACAGCATGCAAGTACAGGAATCAGAGCCGCTATCCGTGTCAGGTTGGAGCATGGATTGTTCATAGCTCTCTCCGCGTGAATGGCATGAAGCGATTCAGAACTTCTCTGACCTTGCTGACAATTGTCTTGAAGCGGTTCACTCCGTTGTTTTCTGGCTGGTCTTCTGCCGGTGACCAGATCTGTGTGACGGTTGATAGTGCGACATTTTTCCTTGAACTTGTCTGGTTGTATTTGTCCGTAACGCCGCAACAGAGTGCTCTCTTCCATTCATTCTCGTTTTTGGGGTTCCATCTGCTTTTATATTCCTGATATGACATCTGTCCGCCAAAATTCATTTCGCTGACGTCGATTGACATCGCATTGCCCTGTTTGTCCAGATGAACCTTTTCAACGTAGGCTACATGCCAGTAGCGTTCAAGGTCGAATATGGCAACATCGCCTTCCGACACTTCCGTAACTTCCCTGTTTTTTAGTACAGTGATTTCAGATACGTCATTTGGAACCGGAAAAGTCGGTATTCTTGTTTTGACATAATCAACGCAATACCCGTCCCTGTTTACCCAGTCATTGCAGTTGCAGCTGGCATGACACCATGAACACATCGCCGTCATCGCAGTTATCGTAAAAATTATCAAAAAACGTCCCATATTCTGTTTTCCATTATATTGTGAATTGCGCTTTCATGATTAGAAAAGCGGGTACTTTACCGGGGTGACGTTGCCTGTTATGCAGTTCCACTTGTCAGGTGGAACTGCATAGCGGTATCTTTTTCAGGCATGTCAATCCAACCTGTTATTTTACGATCACGAATTCATCGCGACGATTCTTTGCCCAGGCGGCCTCATTGTTTCCCTGAACGGCAGGTTTCTCTTTCCCGTAGCTGATGGTGGAAAGTCGCTCCGGCTTTACACCAAGGTTGACCAGATATTGCCGGGCGGCTTTTGCGCGGCGTTCGCCCAGGGCCAGATTGTATTCTGCCGAGCCCCGCTCGTCGCAGTTGCCTTCAATGCGGATTTTTACCTGTTGTTCCTTCATGATTTCGGACGCGTTTTTTGAAAGAGTGTCACGAGAGGATGCGGTTATATTGGAGGAGTCGAAATCGAAGTAAATCTTCTCCAGAGCCGATTGCATCAACTCCGACGAGGATGATTTGCTTGTCTGGCTGGCAGAGGACATCTTTTCAGTCGCTTTGGGTAAGGCCTGAGTCTCATCGGTCTTGGTAGATGCTGTTGCAGATTGTTTGTTTGATTCGGCCGGCATGGCTGACGGCATCGGTGCGATTCCTTCGTCCTTCTTGACAACTTCCTGTTTTGCACAGCCCGCTGTGATGGATACGGCGATTACAATTACGAAAACGACAAAAAGCAACACGCGTTTCTGCATGGAGAATCTCCTTTAAATTTGATTTAGGATGAAAACAGGCGTACTACGGCATCCGGACCGGATTCAGGCTGATTCCGGACATGCTTCGGGTCAGGTTATGCGAGAGAAGTTGAAAACGGGGGCGCTCGTGGAGTTGATTGGCTCAGCGACAATAGTGGTATTGACGAATGATGCGGGTCTGTTTCGTGGATATACTCAGCCGTGAAATGAAAAAGCGGGGAGGGGGGTGTTATGGTGACAGGGTCTATTTCAATTTTTGCTATGGTTTTCAGTACGGTCTGAACCGGAGTCTTGTCAAGAACCGCGCGCCGCATGGGCTTGGGTTTATGAGGGCGGGTCAGGTCCGGAACTCTTATCCCGGAAAACGCCAGAAAAAACGGGATGATCAGTATGACGAAACGAATCATTCTGCTATGTTTTGCTAACGCCTTCATCGAACTAACGTATCAGACAATTTGATTCAATGCAAGTTGGTAGAAATGACGTCTATATCTTAGGTACGGTTGTACAGATTTGTCTGAAGTAACGGTGGCGAGTCACCCATGTCTGAGACTTTTTTTCATTTCCAGCACGTTACCGCCATTTGTCCGGCGATATTCCACCGAGTCCATCATTGATCGGATTATATATATCCCGCGCCCTTTTTCATTCAGGCTGCCGGGGTCAAAGCAGGGGCTAGGTATCGTGTTCAGGTCGAAACCGCATCCGGTGTCATAGACATGAATTGATATTTCACTGTCATTTACGTTGATCCGGACATGCACTTCTTTGTTCGGGTCGGTTGCGTTGGCGTGTTTGATGGCATTTACTATTGATTCGGTCAGTACGATATTCAGCTGGCTGGCAAGGACATCACGATCACAGACCGTATCGTCGAATTCCCTGGCCATGTTTTCGCCGATCTTTCCGATCAATCCCAGATAGCGTGTCTGGTTCGGAATGGTTATTTCAAGGGCTATCTTTTTTTTCATAGCAGCCTCGCAGCGGAACATGGTTTCAGCGATTCTCCAGTGCGTCATCAACGGTTGCATATATATCGAAAACTCGATGGAGTCGGGTCAGTTCGAACATTGATTTTACCTGGGTCTGCAAGCCGGAAAGCTTGATTGTGCCCTGACGGGTCGAGGCGTTCTTGAATCCGGATACAAGCACTCCCAATCCGGAACTGTCAATAAATCTGACTTCTTTCAGATCCACAATAACGTCTTTGGTCCCGATTTCAAAAAGGTGGTTCAATTCCGATTTCAACTCTTCCGAATTATTTGCGTCAAGGCGCTCTTCCTTGACGAAGACTACAATTACTCCCCTGTTAGACTCGGTCTTAATATTCATGATATCTCCTCAAATTAATTGATTTTCAATATTACCAGGGAAATGTCATCCTGAAACGTCCTGGATCCCGTAAAATCGATCACCGCCTCGAAAATGGAATCAATGATCTCCCTGGCCGGTAAATGTGCCACACTCCCTAAGTGAGCGCAAACTTTTTCATTTCCAAACATTTCACCTTCGCTGTTGAAGGCCTCGGTTAATCCATCTGTATACAACAGTAACACATCACCGCTGGCAAGTTCAATGTTGCGTTCTTCAAATATAACCGATGTCTTGACGCCGATTATAAGTCCTTCAGTGTCTAGCTCAATGCAGGCGCTTGTCCCGGCGCGATGGATGATGGGATGGTTGTGCCCGGCGTTGGAATAGGACAGTTTGCCGCTTGCGGAATTGTATTTCGCATAGAACATGGAGATGAAAAGCTCGGCCCTGGTCAGGTCGTCATGCAGTTGGCTGTTGAGTATGTTCAGTATCGCGCTGGCGCTGTGGGCGGTGTTTACCTGGGCTCTCAGCAGAGTGCGAACCTCGGCCATGATCAGCGCTGCACCGACGCTGTGACCGGATACATCGGCAATCATCAGATCGACAGTGTTCTCGTTGCGAAGAAAGAAGTCGTAGTAATCACCGCCGACATGGGCGGCGGAGATACATTTTCCAGCCAGATCTACTCCGAATATTTCCGGAGCGTTGTCCGGGAGGAGTGAAATCTGTATCTGTTGCGCTATTTCCATGTCTCGCATGACACGGGCATTCTGCAGCAGTGCCCGTTCTTTATGGTCGCGTTCACGGTCTTTTGCATGCATTTCACTAACGATTGTGATTGCCTGAGCAAGTTGTCCACAGAGGCTGGATAACAGGTTAATGAATTCCTGGGTGAACAGGCCGGCGATCGATTTGGAGAATACAGAAAGGATGCCGAGCGCCTGTTCACCTTCCCTTGAGATAGGGATGTGAGCGAACGAAATAATACCCTCAGCCAGGGTGCGCTCCAAAGTGAGAGTGTTGCCCGCAAGTCTGGCATCGTTCGTGAAATGGGCTTTTCTGTCGCGATAGACCATGTCTATGTATGGTCCGCTTTCGGAATACCAGTGCTTTTCATTTATCAGTCGCCGGTTTGCTCCCTGGTAGCTTGTTACGGTGGTGCCACCGCTTTCATCCTTGAGTTGGATGATGGCGGCATCGAGCTTGAATTCCTTCAACAGGAGGTTGAGCAGGTCATCCATGATGATCTGCAGGTCTAGCGTGCGGTTGATGATTTCGGAAGCCTTGAGTCTTACGAACAGTGATTCCTGGCTCTGGTCAAGCGATGTTCTGACCGTGCTGTAGATGTCGTAGACCGATTCCATGCGCGAGCCCATGTCGGACAGAAAGCTGTCTACGATCGCTCCAGCCGCTGCCGCTCCCACTGAACCAGCCAGGGTCTTTTCGGTATGCCGCTTGAGATTTGGCAACTCGAATTCCGATACAGCACCTTCAGCATCTATTTCTCTATTATCAGCGTATATGCTTATGGCGCGCTGGGCTTCCGTTTCCCCGATGAATTTGGCCATCAGCGTTACGAACTGGGATGTGGTGACAGGTTTTGATAGCCGCTTCTGCTCGGTATGCCGATAACTGCGTTCCCGCTCGAAAGTGGCCATGAATTTAAGTACCTGCTCTTTTTCCTTGTCTGTCTGCTTGAGCATTATTGAGCAGGTGATGTAGGTGCTGATGTTAAACAGCATGCTCCAGAACAGGGAATGACTCCAGAGATCCATGCCGGCAAGGCCGAACAGCGCCGTTGGTTTGAGAAGGGCAATGCCAAATGGCCCTTCCGTCAGCAGGTCTGCGGGAAGCCAGCCCGATCTGCTGAATGAGGGCAGCAGCAGCGTGTAGAACCATATCAGAAATCCGAGCAGAATTCCGCCTATCGCTCCGGCCTTGTTACCGCGCCTCCAGTAGAGCCCGCCCAGCATGGCCGGCATGAATTGGGCCGCGGCCGAGAAGGAAATCAGCCCCATATTGACCAGCATGTAGGAGTCACCCACGATGCGGTGATAGAAATAGCCCATCATGATGACCAGAAATATGCCGAACCGCTTGAGATTGATCAGCAGCAGCGGGAACCAGGCGCGTGGCGTGCACCTGACGATGGCCGGCATGAAGATATGGTTCAGGAGCATGGTCGAGATGGCCACCGATTCAACCATCACCATGCCGGCCGCAGCGGAAACACCTCCCAGAAATGCCAGTTGGGCTATCGCGATGTTGCCTGTGATCAGTGGCAGGTTGATCACGAAAAAATCCGCGCCCTGATTGCTGCCGGTTGTCAGGATACCTCCCAGTGCAATCGGCATTACAAACAGATTGATAAGGAACAGATATGCCGGAAAGAGCCACATAGCAGTGGATATGTGCTTTTCATCGGAATTCTCAATGACCATCACATGGAACTGTCTGGGAAGCAGCATGATCGCTCCCATGGATAGGAACAGCATCGTGAAGGTGGGAATGCTTTCAGGGGAGGAGCCGGACGCATCGAAGGTAAAGAGCCTTTCAAACGCAATCGGGTCGAATTCCCTGAACCTGGTGTAAATATCCATAGCGCCATCAAACAGAAAGTAGGTTACAAAAATACCTACACCGAGGAGGCTGATCAGCTTGATCAGAGACTCGAAAGCTACCGCAGCCACCAGACCTTCATGGCGGTCTGAAGATACGAGTTTGCGGGCTCCGAATATGATGCTGAAGATTGACAGGATGATGGCCAGAATCAGGCCTGTTGGCAGTTTTGCGTCTGTTCCGAGTCGGGTGAGCGGGATGTCGTCGACCTGCAGCCCGCTCACCAGGAAAAAACTGTGGGAAACAGCCTTAATCTGCAGTGCTATGTATGGCATGATGCCAAGAACCGCGATGATCGTCACCAGAGCGCCGAGCCAGATCGATTTTCCGTAACGAAGGCTGATGAAGTCTGCAATTGAAGTGATGTTGTTATCTTTACTGATCTTGACGATGCGGCGCAGGAGAAAAAGCCAGGAAAATGCTGCCAGTGACGGCCCGAGATAGATCATCAGGAAATCTATTCCGGTGGTTGAAGCCTTGCCGACGCTGCCGTAAAATGTCCAAGATGTGCAGTAAACCGCGATTGACAGAGAATATACTATGGGATTGGAGACGATGCTGCGTCCGGTTTCCTTGCGATGATGGGCATACCAGGCAACCAGGAAGATAATCGCGGTGTAGAGCGCGGATATGGAAGCCGCATAAACAATTCCGGTATTCATTCGTCTTTTTTCTCGTCAGGGTTTTTGTCGCGTGAGGAAAACGATCGCATGAAAAGGTAGATGACAAAGATTGAAATAGCCCAGCCTATGGTCAGGTACAACAGCATCAGCGGGAATCCGAACAGCGTGACCGGTTTGTTGAAAATGCGCAGGAACGGGAAAGTCATCATGATTATTCCCAGAATAAAGAATATTATCCAGGATTCGCGTAACTGTAATCTATGCATGACTCTTGAAAGCAGCCGTTTGATCATAGTTTCAGTCCCTCATAAACCATACTGGCAAGAGATTCGGTGGGATTCATCGAATCTAGCGCGATTATTTTGCCTTCGTCCGACGCAGGAAATTCGAACTCATTAGTCTGATATTCGAGGAGCTCAGCTCTGCCATCTGAAATCGAGTCACCCTGTTCGATACGGAGTTTCAGTCTCCTTTTTTGCTCATCTTCGCCGCAGGACACGAGCAGGATTACGAAGTCGGCGCCATGCCTGGCGGCCAGTTTAGCAAAAGCGTTGCGGTCAGAGGCCTTTTTGAAGCTGGCGTCGATCAATACCGAACGTTGGGAGCCAAGTTCGGTGTCCGCAAGCAGTTGCAGTCGTGTGTAGACCGCTTCTGTGACAGCCTTGTCGTAAAGCCCATGTCCGTACTGTTCGATAACAGGCGTATTCGAAGTGGTTCCATGGAGGCTTTTGCGGACCGCATCGGAGTTGTGGGAGGAAATGCCCAGTTCGAAAGACAGCTGCCCGGCAAGTTTGCTTTTGCCGCTACCCATGGTCCCACAGGTAATGAACAGGGTTGGACCTAGCCTTGATCTTGCGCAATATCCCCTGGCAAGCCTGAAGTATCGGGCCGCCCTGTTTTTGGCAATGGTCTTAATGTCCGTTCCGGTTGTGCTGTCGTCAAGAAGGAAACTCTCAACTTTCCCTCGAATAAAAGCTCGGTAGCTCTTGTAAAAACTGATGAGTTTTATCAGTTCAGGGTCGCCGGACAACTCCAGGTAGGTTTTGAGGACGGCATTAGACAGGTCGTTGCGGCCATGGTAGTCGAGATCCATCAGCAGGAAGGCAATGTCGGCGGCGGTATCACAGTAGCGAAAACGCTCGTTAAATTCGATGCAGTCGAATATATAAACCCTGTCATCAACCAGACAGATGTTTTCGAGATGAAGGTCGCCGTCGCATTCGCGAATGAAACCCTGTTGAACCCTGCGGGCGAAGAGGTCACTATTGGAGGCTGCAAACTGCTCAACCCATGATTTGATCGCTTTCAACTCACTTGACGGAATGGTAAGTGGTATGTAACGTTGTACCTGTTCAAAGTTCTCGTCCCAGTTGGCCATGATCCTGTCGAGCTTTCCGAAGCCGGAGATGTACTCTGAAGAGGCTATTGCAGCATGGAATCCGGCAATGACGCCGGCAATCCTTTCAACCATTGCATTTGTTACGTGATCTGTTTCTATCAATCTGTCCAGCATACGTTCCGCCGGGAGACGTTTCATCATTACGGCATAGTCCAGTATCTGGCCATTGCCGGTAAATGTTGCGCCTTCTCCGTCCGCATGGAGCTCGATAACGCCTTCGTAGATGTCGGGACATAGACGGCGGTTTAGACGCACCTCTTCGTTACAGTAAAAACGGCGCTTGTCGAGCGTGGAAAAATCAAGAAATCCGAAATCGACCGGTTTTTTAATTTTGAAAGCATGGTTGTCGGTGAGGAAAATCCATGATACATGTGTCTGTACCAGTTCGACCGAGCTTGTCGGAACCGGGTAGCTTGCAGGAATCATTAGCGATTTCAGGATAGCTGGTCTCATGGTGTCGGCTCGCATTCATGTGAAGAGTAACATCAAACCGGGCCGGCCGCAAGCGGTCACATCTCATGATTATCGTTTGACCAAGATTACGATTCATGTTAGTTTTTAAAACCAATTTACTCAGAAATGGAATGCTTCGAAATGTCGTTGCGCCCGATCATACTTCTGTCCTGTCTGCTGCTGGCTTCCTGTGCCACCGGTATTCCCCAACCCGAAGATAACTCTTCAGCAGTCCACAAAACATTTGACAGCCACTCACGCTCTTTATACCTGTATTCCCGCGCCAGACTTGCTTCCCATGACGGTGATTATCCGTCAGCGTTGAGTCTGTTGCGCGAGGCTATCGAGCTTGACCCGAGTTCGGCGATGCTGCATGCCGAAGTTGCTGAAATCAAGCTGAAAATCGGGCAGGTGCCTGAAGCGCTGGAATACATCGACAAGGCGATCAAGCTCGATCCCGACTATCGTCCTCCTTACGTAATTGCCGGAATCCTGATGTCATCGACCGGCAAGGATTGGGAGGCGGCCGATTATCTCCGCAAGGCGGTCAGGCTGGATCCTTCCAAGGAAGATGCCTACCTGCATCTGGCGCTTTCACTGACGAGATTGTTTGAATATGAAGAAACCGTCTCAACACTCAAGGCCCTGATAAAAGTGAACCCCGACTCTGTGCTGGGTTATTATTATCTGGGCAGGACCTACAGCCAGATGAAACTGTATCGGGATGCTCTCGGTTACTTCAAAAAGACACTTGAACTGCGTCCGGAATTCGATCAGGCGGCAATTGACATGGCTGCCACCTATGAGTCCATGGGCGATTACCCCCAGGCAATCGAGAGCTATCGTGCCCAGCTTGGCCGGGATGAGACCAGAGGTGCGGTTCTGCAGCGTTTGATTCAATTGTTGATACAGCAGCGACGTTTTTCAGAGGCACTTGAGTATCTGAAAATTGCGGTTAAATCAGGGCTTGGAGGTCAGGAAACACTGCGCAAGATCGGCCTTGTCCATCTTGAACTGGAACAGTTTGATGATGCGATTGCCGTTTTCAGCGAAATTCTGGAAAAAGACTCCAATGCGCATCATATCAGACTCTATCTAGGCATTGCATATGAGGAAAAAGGGGAGCTTGACAAGGCCTACAACGAGTTCAGGAAGATTCCGACGGATGTTGCCCCGTATCCGGAAGCTGTCGGCCATATCGCATTCATCCTCAAGGAAAAGGGTGAAAACAACCAGGCGATTGAAATACTCAAACAAGCCATTTCAACCAATGCAGGACATGTGGAACTGTACTTGAACCTGGCCGCTTTGTACGAATCTATAGGCAATGTAGACGGTAGCCTGACGTTTCTATTTGAAAACGAGCATCTGTTTCCCAAGGAATCACGCTACCAGTTCCGTATCGGAGTGCTTCTGGACAAGCTTGGCAAACGCGCCGAATCCATGGAGCGGATGAAGAAAGTGCTGACACTAAACCCCAGGGATGCGCAGGCGCTCAACTACCTTGGTTATTCTTATGCCGAGATGGGAATCAACCTGGAGGAAGCTCTCAAATATATTCAACTGGCAGTGGAAATCCGTCCCAATGACGCATTCATACTTGACAGTTACGGC
>JAWDJY010000099.1:0-13060 GCA_032469775.1 Geobacteraceae bacterium
CTGTGCGGGCCGGCTCCAGTGCCTATTTCACCAAGCCGCTCAATATAACCGATCTCTGCTCGACTCTCAGCCTGCTTACCTCCGCGGTCAAGCCGGAGCCATACCGGATCATGATCGTGGACGATGACCCTCAACTGGCCGACTACCACGCCTTGATACTCCAGGAGGCGGGAATGACCACTAAAATTGTGAACGATCCGCTGCAGGTGATGTCGCCGCTGTTCGAATTCAAGCCCGATCTGATATTGATGGATATGTACATGCCGGGATGCAACGGCATGGAGCTGGCCAAGGCGATCCGCCAGATCGGCGCCTATTTCAGTATCCCGATAGTGTTTCTTTCCAGCGAAACCGATACCGAAAAACAGTTCCACGCCATGCTGACCGGCGGGGACGAGTTCCTGACCAAGCCGATCAAGGCGCAGCATCTGATCTCATCGGTGACTGTCCGTGCCGAGCGGATGAAGATCATCCGCTCCTACATGGTGCGGGACAGCATGACCGGCCTGTTCAATCACACCACCACCAAGGAACATCTGGATACCGCCATTGCCCATGCCCAGCGCAAGGAAGAGGAAGTCTGCTTTGCCATGATCGATGTGGACAATTTCAAGACGGTCAATGACTCGTATGGCCACCCGGTCGGTGATCGCGTTCTGATTGCGCTGGCCCGCCTGCTTGGCCAGCGTGTGCGCAAGACGGACGTTGTCGGGCGTTTCGGAGGGGAGGAGTTTGCCGTTGTGCTTCCCGGTTGCAGTATCTCTGAAGCGGTTACCTTGTTGAACGAGTTGCGGGAGAGTTTTGCCGCGGTCCGGTTTCAGTCAAAAGGGGAAACCTTCTCCTGTACCTTCAGCTGCGGGGTCGCTCCGCTCTCGCTTTATGGTGATGCGACAGCTCTCTGCAAGGCGGCTGACGAGGCGCTCTATCTGGCCAAGAACGGCGGACGGAACCTGGTGTGCGAAGCCAGCAGCGAAAAATGAAATCGCAGCGAGCAAAGCAGGGCATACCTCAGGATATACGGGAAGTTCGGGACAGCTCTCACCGGTCATCCCGGATATTAATCTAACAGGCCGGATTTGAATCGAGTGAAATGAAATCTTGAAATAGTAATCGAAAACCGTATACGATATTTGAATGTGACAAGGCGGTCACATTCGTTGAGATTCGGATTCCATCACCCCGGAATTGAAAAGGAATTTCCATGGCGCGTACATTGGCGGAACTGATTGATATTGCCAACTTACAGCGGCTCATGGACCACTTTCATACTGCCACCGGTATTCCGGTCGGCATAATCGGTACCGATGGTACCGTCTTCGTCGCCACCGGGTGGCAGGAGATCTGTACCGCTTTCCATCGCTGCCACCCTGTCACCGCCGAGCGCTGCCGTCAAAGTGACGACTACATCAATTCCCACCCCTTTACAGAAGAGTATATCGCTTACAAATGCCGCAACGGACTCTGGGATATAGCAAAGCCGATCGTTATCGCTGACGAGCATTGCGCCACCCTGTATCTGGGACAGTTCTTCTACGACGACGAAGAGATTGACGAGGAATACTTTCGCTGTCAGGCGCAGGAGTTTGGTTTCGACTCCGCGAGATACATGGCTGCGTTGAGGCGCGTCCCGATCTTCACGCGTGAAAAGGTTCGACAGATAATGAACTATTACAGCTCCTTCGTCGATTTGCTCGTCAACATGGGGCTGGCCAATGAACGGTATGCGGATACGGCTGTCAGGCTGAAGAAGTCGGAGGAGAAGTTTTTCAAGGCTTTTATTGCCACTCCGGCCATACTTGCCATTTCAAGTTGTGCGGGTGGGCGTTTGATTGAAGTTAATGAGGCCTTTGAACGGGTCTGCGGGTTCGGCCGCGATGAAATTGTCGGGCGGACCCCGGTGGAATTGGGCATCTGGAATTATCCGGCAGCCAGTGACAGGGTAATAGAAACGTTGCGGAATGGCGGGGTTGTCCGCTCCGTAAATATCCAGTTTCGTACAAGAACCGGCGAACTTCGCGAGGGGGAATATTCGGCCGAAATCATCGATCTTAACGGCGAAGCTTGCCTGCTAAGTCTGGTCAGCGATGTCACCGAACGCAAGAGGGCGGAAGAGGCATTGCGCCTGGCACACGACGAACTGGAAGTCCGGGTGAGGGAAAGAACTGCGGAACTGCTCGAGGTTAACAAAGTCCTGGAGGTGAAGGTGGCCGAGCGGGAGGCCGCCGAGAAGGAAATTCACCGTCTGAACCGGCTTTATGCGGTACTCAGCGGGACTAACCATGCCATCGTGCGTGCCAGGGACCGCGAAACGCTTTTCAAGAATATCTGCCGGGTTGCTGTCGAACAGGGTGGTTTCAGGATGGCCTGGATCGGTCTGATTGACATAGAATCCGGCATGGTCAAACCGGTCACCTGGTATGGGGAGAATAACGGCTATCTGGACAGCATCCGGATCTCCATCAGGGAAGAGCCGGAAGGGATGGGGCCTACCGGTTCAGCTATCCGCGACAGCCACTACCACATCTGCAACGATTTCATAAACGATGCGCGTACTGCTCCCTGGCATGAAAAGGGGCGTGAACGGGGTTTCCTGTCCTCGGCAGCCATTGCGCTGACAATGAAAAACAGGGTGATCGGCGCCTTGACCATCTATGCCGGGGAAACGAACTATTTCTGTTCGCGGATGATTGAACTGTTGAAACAGATGGCAACGGATATTTCCTTCGCACTGGACAACCTTGACCACGAAGAGCGCCACAGAAAGGCCGAGATAGCCTTGCGCGAGGAGACACTTGAACGTCTGAGGGTCGTGGAGGCCAGCCGGGAGAAGGATCTTCAGCTGATACAGCAGAACAGACAGGCGGCCATGGGGGAGATGATCGGCAATATCGCCCATCAGTGGCGTCAGCCATTGAATACATTGGGGCTTGTGATACAGGAAATGCCGGTAATGTTTGAATGCGGCAGGTTCAGCAGGGATTATCTTGATGAGCGCGTTGCCAAAACCATGGCAATCATCATGCACATGTCCCAGACTATTGATGATTTCAGGAATTTCTTCAAGCCTGACAAGGAGAAAACCACGTTTAAGGTAAGCAAGGAAATCAGCAAAACCCTCACGCTTATCGAATCAGGTTTTCAGGAACAGCAGATCAGGATAGAGGTGAATACCTCCGGAGATCCGGTTATCTACGGTCATCCCAACGAGTATTCCCAGGTCCTTCTTAACATCCTGCTGAATGCCCGGGACGCGTTTGCAAAACAGAAAACAGAGTGTCCGAGAGTCATAATTGACCTTTTTACCGAAGGCGGCAAGACGGTCGTGACCATTGCCGACAATGCCGGCGGTATTCCTGAAGATGTCATGGGACGTATCTTCGATCCCTACTTTACCACCAAAGGGCCGGACAAGGGCACTGGAGTAGGGTTGTACATGTCTAAAATCATTGTCGAGAAGAATATGGACGGCAGAATTTCCGCCCGCAACGTCGGGAACGGCGCTGAATTCAGGATCGAGATCTGATGTTGCTTCGATCTATGTTCGACTGTTTTTACAGGTTCAACGGAGGACAAAATGCCTGCTAAACCGAAACTGGCCATTTACTGGGCCGCGTCCTGCGGCGGTTGCGAGATCGCGGTTGTCAATCTGCATGAGAAGATCCTGGATGTGGATGCGGCGATGGACCTGATGTTCTGCCCCTGCCTGATGGATACCAAGAAGAAAGACATCGAAACGCTCCCGGACCGGGCCATCGCCGTGACACTCTTCAACGGCGCGCTGCGCACGGAAGAAAACCTGGAGATGGCCCGTTTGCTGCGGAGAAAATCACAGGTCATGGTGGCTTTCGGCTCATGCGCCAAGGGGGGGTGTATCCCGGCTTTGGCCAATTTCAGCACCCGGGAGGACCTGTTCCGTTCCGTATACGTGGATAATCCGTCAGTGGAAAACCCGGACGCGATCATACCTTGCGGGACCACCAGCTTTCCCGAAGGAGACATACATCTGCCGGCGCTGCTTGGACGTGTCAGGCATCTGGCCCAGGAAGTGGATGTGGATTACTACATCCCCGGTTGTCCGCCTGAATCACACCAGATCTGGAACGTGATCGAGGTGATTCTTGCCGGAGATCTGCCTGCCAAGGGGAGCACCATCGGCTGCGGTTTGCTGACAGTCTGCGACGATTGCGACCGGATCAAGGAGGACAAGCGCATTCCCGCTTTCCGTCGCAACTATGAATTCTATCCCGATCCCAAGGTCTGCCTTCTGGAACAGGGACTGCTCTGCATGGGCATCGCCACACGAAGCGGTTGCGGCGCCCCCTGCACTAGGGCCAATATGCCCTGCAGCGGCTGCTACGGCGCGCCTGACGGTATCAGCGACCAGGGGGCCAAGATGGTTGCGGCGCTCGGCTCAGTCATGGATATCGGTGACACGGTTGGGCTGTCGGAGGAGGAGATCTCCGGGCGGGTGTCGTCCTTTCTGGCGACGATCCCGGACTATGCCGGACTGTTTTACAAATACACCCTGGCCAGTTCTACGCTGGGCGGTAAAGTCGGGGGAGGTGACAGATGACGACGCGGATCACGATTGACCCGATCACCCGCCTGGAAGGACATGGACGGATAGATATCTTTCTCAACGATCAGGGAAAGGTGGAGAACGCCTGCTTCCAGATCCCGGAGCTGCGCGGCTTCGAGCAGTTCTGCGTGGGGAGGATGGCCGAGGAAATGCCGGTAATCACCAACCGGATCTGCGGGGTCTGCCCGGAAGCCCACCACCTGGCCGCCACTAAGGCGCTGGACGGAGTTTTCGGCGCCGAGCCCACACCGGTGGCCAGGAAGCTGCGCGAACTGCTCTACATGGCTTTTTTCGTTACCGACCACACCACCCACTTTTATGCTCTGGGCGGCCCGGACTTCATCGTCGGGCCGGATGCGCCTCCCTCGGAGCGCAACATCCTGGGGGTGGCCCGCAAGGTAGGACTGGATGTGGCCGGAGAGGTGATCGCCTGCCGCAAGCGCAACCACGAGATCATCACCTTTCTGGGGGGCAAGTCGATCCATCCGGTGGCCGGGATTCCCGGTGGCTGGAGTAGGCCGATTACCGAGGAGGAACGAGCGCAGATCGAGGATGCGGCTCGCAGGAACATCGAATTCGCCCGTTTCTCGCTGACCGTCTTTGACAATATCGTGTTGAAGAACCCGGCCTATCTGGAGATGATCACCTCCGACACCTACCTGCACCGCACCTACTCCATGGGCACCGTGGACGCAAACAATCAGAGCAATTTCTACGACGGCCTGATCAGGGTGCTGGACCCGGAGGGGAACGAGTTTGCCAAATACCATCCATCCGAATATCTCGAGCATATTGCCGAGCGGGTGGAGCCCTGGACCTACCTCAAATATCCCTATTTGAAAAAGGTGGGGTGGCAGGGGCTTACCGATGGAGTCGGCAGCGGGATTTACACTGCCACGCCGCTGTCGCGCCTGAATGTCTCGGAAGGCATGGCCACGCCGCTGGCCAATGCCGAATACCAGCGCATGTACGAGGCCTTTGGCTGTAAAAAACTTACCGAAGCCCGGTATCAGCCGATTCACCACCGCATGGCGACCCACTGGGCGCGTCTGATCGAACTGCTCTACGCCGCAGAACATATGCTGGAACTGGCGCTGGACCCGGAAATTACCTCGCCGGAAACCCGCAACATCCCTGACCCTGCCCTTTTTGTCGGAGAAGGGGTCGGTTCGGTAGAGGCCCCGCGCGGGACGCTGACCCATCATTATTCCACAGATGCCAGGGGGGTGCTGACCAGGGTCAACATGATCGTCGGCACCACCAACAATTACGCCCCGATCTCCATGTCAATCCGGCGGGCTGCGGAAAAACTGATCACCGGCAACGCCCCGGAAGAGTCGATCCTCAACAGGATCGAGATGGCTTTCCGCCTTTACGACCCCTGCTTCTCCTGTGCTACCCACTTTCTGCCCGGCAAGATGCCGCTGACGGTTGCGCTGCGCGACAGCAGCGGTGAGCTGCTGCGCGAAATGCGGAGGAAGGGATGACCGCCGGGGTTGTGATTATCGGTATGGGCAACCCGCTGCTTTCCGATGACGGCGTGGGTATAGCCGTCGCCCGTGCCGTGGCGGAGCGTTTGCGGCACCTTGACGATCTGGCGCTGTTGGAACTGCATACCGGCGGAATACGGCTGATGGAAGCGATGGCCGGTTACGGCCGTGCGGTGGTGGTGGACGCAATGTTGAGCGGTGCGCCGGCAGGGACAGTGAAGCGATTTGATGCAATGGATTTCGTTACCACCAAAAACACCTTTTCCAGCCACGATACAGATTTTGCGACGGCCTATGACCTGGGACGGATGGCCGGGGTCCCGCTGCCGGAACAGGTCTCTTTCTGGGGCATTGAGGCGCTGGAATTCGACCTGTTCGGCGAGCGTTTCAGCGATGAGGTAGCAGCTGCGCTGCCGGATGCGGTGAACCGGATTGCGGGTGAAATTGTCAACGGGAGGGCGGCTTGATGAAGATCGGAATTTATTTTTGCAACTGCGGTTCCAATATTGCCGACAAGATCAGTTCCGAAGCGGTTGCCGAGGCAGCCGGGTCCTTTCCGGAACAGCCCTATTTCAAAACTGTTGATTTTATCTGTTCCGAAGATGGAAAGCTGCAGTTCGAGGAGAGCCTGATGACGGATCAGCCGGACCGGGTAATCGTGGCCGCCTGTTCGCCCCGGGACCATGAGGCCACCTTCAGGCGCTGCTTGACCAATGCCGGACTGAATCCCTACCTGCTGCAGTTGGTCAACATCCGGGAACAGATCGCCTGGGTCACGGAAGATCCGGAAGTCGCGACAGCAAAGGCTATCAGAGCCATTCGCGGGGCACTCTACCGGGTGCGACTGCAGCAACCGCTGGAAAAGAAGGAGCTGGAGGTCTGTCCCGATGCGCTGGTGATAGGCGCCGGCCCCTCGGGGATGAAAGCCGCCATGGCGTTGGCCGAGGCGGGACGCTCGGTGGTGCTGGTGGAGCGGACGCCTATGATCGGCGGTCTGCCGGTCCGGTTCGAGGAGCTTTTTCCGGATTTGGAGTGTGCTCCCTGCATGCTTGAACCGTTGATGGGGGACCTGCTGCACGGCGACCATGCCGGTAAGATCGAGCTGATGACCATGTCGGAAGTTATCGAGGTGACCGGTTTTTACGGTAATTTCATCGCCAGGATCCGCCAGCGGCCACGCCACGTCTCGCTGCACGAATGCATCGGCTGCGGCGAATGTTCGGCCGCCTGCCCGGCGGTGACGATGAACGGGTTTAACAACAGTGCCAGCGAACGCAAGGCGATCGACTTCGCCTTTACCGGTGTCCTGCCGAACGCACCGTTCCTTTTGGAGGAGATTTGCGTCCGTTCAAGAGGGGAGGAGTGTCGGGCCTGCAAGGACGCCTGCCCCATGGGCGAGGACGTGGTGGATCTGGAGCAGGTGGAGAATGTCGTCGAACGCCGGATCGGCGCCATCATCCTGGCTACCGGCACCGGGTTGTATGACGTCTCAAGGGTTGCCGGTATGGGGGGGGGCGCATTTCCCGATGTGTACGATGCGTTGCAGTTCGAAAGGCTGCTGTCGTCCACCGGTCCGACCGGTGGAGAAATCCTGACCAAAGCCGGTAACGCCCCTTCATCGGTGGCCATCATCCACTGTGTCGGGAGCCTGGACAGCGATCACAAACCCTACTGTTCCGGAATCTGCTGCCAGTATGCCTTCAAATTCAACCACCTGATCAGCGCCAGACATCCGGACACCGTCATTACCCATTATCACCGCGAACTGGTCATGCCCGGCAAAACCGCGCACACGCTTTTCCGGCATGCGGTCCGGAACACCAACACCTGCCTGAAACGCTACGGCAGCATAAATGATCTTGTCGTGACCCATGCGGATGACGGCCGGCTCCAGGTGAGCGCAAATGGAGAAAATAGTGTGGTCGACATGGTCGTGCTCTGTCCGGCTGTAATCCCGGCCGAGGGAGCCGGGCAGCTCTCCGCGCTTCTTGATGTGGGCTGTGACTCGTCCGGTTTCTTCCGTGAACTGCATGGCCGCATGGACGCAGCCCAGAGCGCCATCAAGGGGATCTACCTGGCCGGATCATGTCAGGAACCGATGGACATACAGAAGGCGATCCTGCAAGGGATGGCCACTGCCGGTTATGCACTGGCAGGACTGCAGCCCGGGCGTACTCTGGAGATAGAGCCGATCAACGCCGAGGTGGACGAAACCCGTTGCGCCGGCTGTCGCCTCTGCATATCGGTCTGCCCCTACCGTGCCATCTCGTTCGACAGCGGGCATAACGCTTCCAGTGTCAACGCCGTGCTCTGCCATGGCTGCGGTACCTGCGTGGCTGCCTGTCCGGCCGGCGCCATCACCGGCCACCATTTCACCAATGACCAGATCATGGCCGAGATAGAAGGAGTCCTGAAATGAGCGCACAGCCAGATCCGCAAGACTTCGAACCGAAAATAGTCGGCTTTCTCTGCAATTGGTGCTCATATGCAGGCGCCGACAAGGCCGGAGGGATGCAGGCTCCCTATCCGCCCAATGTGCAGGTCATCCGGGTAATGTGCAGCGGCCGGGTTGATCCCCAGTTTGTTCTCTCGGCCTATGAAAAGGGAGCAGATGGTGTTATCATCCTGGCCTGCCATCCTGGCGATTGTCACTACAAGGAGGGTAACTGCCGCGCTCTGCAGCGTCATGCCATGCTGAACCTGGTGCTGGAACAGCTGGGGGTTGAAAAGGAGCGCTGCCGGTTGGATTATGTCTCGGCCGGTGAGGGGGAAAAGTTCAACCGGGTCATCTGTGAAATGGTAGAGGCGGTCAGAGGGCTCGGTCCACTGCGCCTGTTACGGGAAAATAACGCTTGATGTACAACATACTCAACGTAGTTCATGAAATCTGATTACTAAAACAAAGGGGGTAGCAACATGGCAGTCACACTACTGGATGCACGGGGTCTGAAATGTCCGCAGCCAACATTGAAGGTCACGGTGATGTCAGTCAAGATGAAACCGGGGGATGTTCTGGAAGTTGTAGCCGATTGTCCCACATTCGAGAAAGACGTGCGCGACTGGTGCACACGCTCCAGGAAAACACTGCTATGGGTGAAAGAGGAAGGTTCTACCAAAAGGCTGCAAATTCAGTTTTAACATCACTGAGCACACTCCGAAAAATGTCAGCCGATCTTTGAGGTTCCGGTAGAGTTGTGTAGTCCTGCAGCCTCCAGGAAATTTTCCAGCAACCGCCTGGCAACCATGAGATACTCTTTTTCGCCATCCCGCCACCCGGCCACGAGTTCTTCAACGCGCGTGCCGGTGGCGGGATCCCAGGCGCACCAGTCCCGGATGATCGCTTCGGATACCTCCGGATGGAATTGCGTACCCCAGGCGCTGTCGCCGATCCGGAAAGCCTGGTGCGGGCAGGCCGGTGACCTGGCCAGCAGGACAGCGCCCGGCGGAATGTCAAAACTGTCATGATGCCACTGAAATGTGGTGATTGACTCCCCCAGGCCAGCAAACAGGCGGTCGCTTTTCCCTGCGGCTGTCAGGCCCACCCCCAACATTCCCAACTCGTCCCAACGATTTGAAACAACCTTTCCACCACAGGCTGCCGCCAGCAACTGTCCTCCCAGGCAGATACCCAGGTATGGCCGGCCAAGTTCGACTATTCGCCGGATCAGGGACTTCAGTTCCGTCAAGAACGGGTGCGTCGCATCATCATTGGCCCCCATGGCTCCACCCATCACGATCAGTGCCGTGATGTCACGAAGATCGGGCATTGTCTCGCCAAGATAAGGGTGATGCAGCAGATATGGCAACTCCAGCTGCATCAGGTTGTCGATGATGTTGCCAGGCGGGACTTCCGGGTCGTTCTGGATGATGTGGAGCATGTCCGGTCCTTTATTTGAGGGGGTAGTCTGACATTCTTGCAAAGCGGAAACCGCGCCGTTTCAGTTCCGGCACCGCGGCGATGATGCCGGCCCCGGTGCCGCTTTCCGGGTGGTTCATGTGCAGCAGGGCCACATCACCCGGCACGGCTTTCAGGAGCGCCTCCTTGACCTGTGCCGCGCTGTAGGTAGCACCGGCGTCACCCAGCAATGAAAAGCCTGCTACCTGGTGATCAAGCACATTGATGATCTCCACCGCCACCTCATCGTAATAGGCGGTGCCGGAGCGGTACAGCTTCGGTCGCTTTCCGGTAATTTCCTCAATTCTGCGAGCGTTCAATTCAATCTCTTCAACCAGTTCCGAAGCATTTTTTGTGCCTGAAATTCCATATACCGAGCGGCCATTGACCGAGGCCGGTTTATGCCAGGTTCCGTGGTTGGCTATTTCGAACAGCGGGTTGGCGGCCATCACTCTGAAGGCTTCCTGGTTGGCATCGATCCAGCGTGAATTGATGAAAAGTGTGGCAGGAATCTGTTCCCGGGCAAGAAAATCAATCAGCCCGGAATCAATGCCTTTGCCACTGGGGCTCCCGCAGGCGTCCAGCGTCAGGGCAATCACCTTTTCTCTCGTGTCCAGCCTGGTTTTTACTCCGGTGGTGTTTTCTCCCCACTGTGCCGGGTGTCTGTCGGCGTAGAGGGCTGTCATCCGCTGTTTGATGATATTTAATGGCGGGTGCGTGTTTGCTGCAAAGCATTCTGCCGTAATCATTAACAGTGCGGTACACAGGGTCAGGAAATTGTAAGTCATGAGATCCTCGATCTTGAAAAGATGGTGAGTTGGCGGTGGGGAATTTCAGGATATTCTTCTGTAATTTACTTGATCATGCAATAGAAAATGTTTGGTTGTTGCCAATGGTCAAAAACGAAACTTTTATCAATTCCAAGTTTAAAGCAGTTATGAAATTTATAAAAACAGCATCAAAAAACTCTTGTATACATTGCCTGAAAAGGGCAAAAAAAACGAAAGTAAAACTCTAAATTAACATAAATTGCAATGCATGTTGTGTAAAGTTTAAGCATAACATTTTGATATTGCAGTATGTTTTTGATAGCACAAAAAATAATATAATTTTGCGTTGACAATTATAAAACATTGTACTAGAAGTTGTAATAATCCATTCTAAAAATGGTCAGTGCTGGTCTTTTTATACAATCATGTTTGCTGGTGAGGGCGTGCGGATGACGAGAGAGAAAGGCACATATTCGGTTCAGGCCGTGATCAAGGCCATTGACCTGCTCGAAGTTCTTGCCGAGGACGGGGCCAATCCTACTGTTCAGATTCTTGCGAACAAACTGGAGCTGAGCCGCAATAAAGTCTTCAGATTATTGGCCACGCTTGAGGAAAAGGGGCTTGTTGAGAAAAACGAAGTTTCCGGATCATACAGTCTCGGTATCCAGGCCTTTCAGATGGCCCAGCATATCCTTAAAAGCACCAGCCTGATCCGTCTGGCTCATCCGGTGATGGAGGAGTTGGCCCGCAAGCTGGATGAGGCTGTATATATCACGGTAATGAACAACGACGAGGTGCTGTTCCTGGATATGGTTGATTCCCTGCAGCAGATCAAGGCAGTGGACATGGTTGGCAAGCGTTTTCCTTTTTTTACCAACGCCGCCGGTAAGGTGCTCAAGTCGGTCACTTCGATAGATCTGCGCGGGCGCGGGGCTAAAAGGCGGGATATTCCAAATCCCACGCAACTTGAAAAAGAGCTGGATGAGATTCGCCAGAAGGGGGTTGCGGTTGATTTTGGCGGCCTGGGCGAAGGCATCTGCGCGGTAGCGGTCGTGATACGTGATTATGCAGGCAAGGTGGTTGGTGCGTTGACGCTTCTGGCGCCATCTTTCCGCATGTTGCAGGACCGGTTGGAGCAGGAGGTTATCCCGTCGATGCTTAAGGGTGCGGAAGAGCTCTCAATGAAATTCGGTTATGTAAAAATACCGGTTTGATCTTCAGGTATAAACTCTTATCGAAAGGAGGATGTTGAAAACACCGCAGTTAACGTAGTGCGACACTAACACTATAGTATGAAAGGAGTAACCAATGGCAGAAAAACAGTATGATTGGGCAAAGATTGCCAAGGACCCGCGTTTCGTGGAGCTTCATCACAAGAAGACAGCCTTCCTTTTTGGCTGGTGGATCTTCTCTACCGTGTATTACTTCCTGCTCCCGATCGGAGCGGCCTATGCTCCCGGCCTGTTCAAGATCAAGATCATCGGAGTGGTAAACTTCGGCTACCTTTTTGCGCTTTCCCAGTTTTTCGTTTCCTGGGGACTGGCGCTGTACTACGCCAAAGTAGCCAACAACGACTTTGACCGCCTGACCAAGCAACTGGTCGACGAACTTCAGTAAAGGAGGATACGACATATGACATTCAAACAAATCATCATAGCCGGTTCACTGGTCCTCTCCGTTGCCGCAGCCGCCTTTGCTGAGCCGGCCAAGACCGCCGCTCCCGGCGCCGCTCCCGCCGCCGGCGCACCCGCGGTATCCGCACCCGCACCCGCCGGAGCACCGGCCGTAGCCGCACCGTCCGCAACCACCCCGGCCCCGGCCGCCGCTCCGGCCCCGGCAGCACCGGTCAAGAAGAAGGAACTCAAGGCCAACAAGGCCATCACCCTCTCGATGTTCGCCGTGATCATCGGCATCACGATGGCAGTCGTTGTCTGGGCCGCCAAGCAGACCAAGACCGCCGCCGACTTCTACGCCGCCGGCGGGGGCATCACCGGAACCCAGAACGGCTGGGCCATTGCCGGCGACTACATGTCGGCCGCCTCGTTCCTCGGTATTTCCGGCCTGATCTCGCTCTACGGCTATGACGGATTCATGTACTCGGTCGGTTGGCTGGTGGCCTACATCACCGTCCTCCTGATCATCGCCGAGCCCTGCCGTAACGCCGGCAAGTACACCCTGGGAGACATCCTCTCCTTCCGTACCGACCCCAAACCGGTCCGCGCGGTAGCCGCGATCTCCACCGTAGCCGTATCCACCTTCTACCTGACCGCCCAGATGGTCGGCGCCGGCAAACTGATGGCGCTGCTGGTCGGCGTATCCTACAAGC
>JAWDJY010000100.1:0-12185 GCA_032469775.1 Geobacteraceae bacterium
AATAGTTTCCGGTTCCGTAAATTTTGGGGAGCGTACCGTAGAGCAGGTCGGTAGCGGTAGAGGAGTAGCGGCCACGCATGTAGGTCAGTTTTTCAGGATGACCGGTTTTGCGCAGCTCGATCATTTTGTTCGCAACCGTATCCAGTGCTTCATCCCAGGAGATCGGTACGAATTTGGGATCAATGCCGCGCCCTTTCTGGGGGTTGGTGCGTTTCATCGGCACCTTGATGCGATCGGGATCGTAGGTCTGCTGGATCATCAGGTGTCCACGGGGGCAGCAGTATCCTCCATTAGCCTTTGACAGTTGGTTGCCGCGCACCTTGACGATGCGCCCTTCCTGGACTAGAAACTCGACCGGGCACCAGGCGGTGCAACCCTGGCAGGTGGATGGGATCCATTCGCCCTTGGAAACATCACCGGCTTTCGCCACGTGATGGGATGCAAATGCGTTCAGTTTCGGCATACCAACCGATGCAACGGCAGTTGCAGCAGCGGTGATTTTGAGAAAATCTCTACGTTTGATTTCCATTCCGTTCCTCCTATTTTTTATGGCACTTGGCGCAATCGCCTTTTACCGAAAATGCTTTCTTGCCGTTGTGGCATGTGCCGCATGATTTACCCTTTTGCATCTGCTTCATGGTAACGGACTTGTGCTGCCCCGTGCTCAGGTAGAGCTTGTCGTGGCACTCGGTACAGGCCAGCTTCATAACGTCAACATGGTTCTCGTGACTGAAAACTACGTTGCCACCTTTGCTCTTCAGGGTGATATCACCCCCGCCGACGACTGCTGCCATGGCACTGCCGATCCCCAACAATACGATACAGGCTGTTACTGCTACGATTCTTTTCATTCGTTTAACCTCCCTTCCTGGTTGTGTTCATCCGATGAAATGTTACCTTTGGGTAACGTAGTGGTGATATGGCATTACATCTCCTCCGGGGAACTATGACCGCGAAGCTTATCCCAAAGCGCCTTGCGTGAAATGCCGAGAATCTCTGCAGCCCGCCCTTTCTGGCCACCAGTCGCCGACAGTACCCGTTCGATATAGCGTCTTTCGAACTCGGAAGCGGCTGTCCTGAGCGGCATACCGATGGTGAACTTCTCAAATTGCGTGCCAAGATGGGGGTCGGCCGCCGAAATGATCGGCAGGTCGCGTTCATGGATTGTCTGCCCGGGGCAGAGCAGTGAGAGGTGCTCAATAATATTGGACAGCTCCCGGACGTTGCCGGGATACTCCAGACGCAGCAATGCATCCAGGGCATCGGGTGCCAGCTTGATACGCTTCTGAGGCTCGCGGGCATGGCATTCGATGAAATGGGCAACCAGCAGAGGAATATCCTCTCGCCGTTCCCTGAGGGGCGGAATGCTGAGGGCAATGACGTTGAGGCGGTAAAACAGGTCCTCACGGAATGTTCCCGCCGCAATCATGGCCCGCAGGTCGCGATTGGTCGCGCATACCAGACGGAAGTCCAGCGTGTAGGGGCTGACACTGCCGACGCGGGTAGAGCGGCGTTCCTCCAGCACTCTCAGCAGCTTGGCCTGAACGGACGGGCTCAATTCACCAACTTCATCAAGGAATAGTGTACCTCCGCATGCCGCTTCAAGATAGCCGGGACGACTCCGGTCTGCCCCGGTGTAGGCACCCTTCTCTACACCGAAAAGTTCGGCCTCAATCAACGCTTCTGGAATTGCGGAGCAGTTGACTTTTATCAGCGGGCCGCCTGTTCTGTGACTGCCGGTGTGAATAGTCTCAGCCAGCAACTCCTTGCCGGTACCGCTCTCACCGGTCAGCAACATGCTTGCTTCACTGGCGGCTGCTATGGCAACCGTATCCAGAACAGAGCGCATGGCCGGTGAGCGGGTCATGAAGCGGCAGCAGGCTGCGGATGGTCCCGTCAGTTCTGCCAGCTGTTTTTCCAGACTGCGGAATTCAAGCAGTCGCTCCAGCTTCAGCAGCAGGACATCCACGGGGAACGGTTTGGTGATGAAGTCAAAGGCTCCCAGTTTCATGGCCCGAACCGCCATTTCAACAGTCGCCTGTCCGGTCATAACCAGCGCATAGCACCTGGGTTGTGCCTTCAGTATCTCTGCGAGTATGTCGAGCCCGTCGGCATCAGGCAGCCTGACATCCTGCAGCACCAGGTCAAATGACCCGTCGCACACGGATGCAAGCGCCTCGGCGCCGTTCGTGACCCACCTGGTCTGATACCCCTTTCTGTCGAGCGCCTGATGTAACGATTCTCCCAACAGCGGATCATCCTCCACCAGCAGCAGTTTTACATCTTTCATGCAATACCTCGCTGCATTGAAATCGGGATGCTGACGGTAAACTTCGTGTCGCCCGGCCGGCTTTCGAATTGCAGGCTGCCGCCATGCATCTCGGTGATGCTCCTGCAGATGGCCAATCCGATACCCGTACCTTCACCGGCCGGTTTGGTGGTGTAGAAAATATCGAAGATCTGCTCGCGCAGCTCCTCGGGAATTCCGTCTCCCTGATCATGCACTGAAAGCATATAACGGTCGTTGACGGCAGCTGCAGTCAGTCTTATGACACCCTGATCCGGCGACGCATCGGCCGCATTTATCAGCAGGTTGAGCACGACCTGGTGGATCTTGCCCTTGTCCAGATTCAACATCAGCGAGGGTGCGCAAAAATTCTCGGCGATAAACAGTACGTCCCTGTTTTTAAGTGACATCCTGCCGAACTCCCGGATTTCTTCAAAGAATCGCCCGCTCTCGACGGGCTGGATTTCCAGCGCTCCGGCGCGG
This sequence comes from Geobacteraceae bacterium, assembly GCA_032469775.1. Taxonomy (GTDB): domain Bacteria; phylum Desulfobacterota; class Desulfuromonadia; order Geobacterales; family Pseudopelobacteraceae; genus JACRCG01. The sequence continues at coordinate 2,771 of JAWDJY010000100.1, forward strand.
CTGAAATCCGACAGCTGGCGAACAATCCGTTCAATCCTTTCGGCTCCCTGCTTGAGTATCTCCAGGTTGCGGTTCCTCCCTCCGCTCTCCTGCTCCAGGTTGTAGATGCAGGCGGCGATGGTTGCCAGCGGGTTGTTTACCTCGTGTGCCACTCCGGCCACGATCTTGCCTATGGATGCCATTTTTTCGCTCTGCAACAGATGGTTGACGGCTCGTTCGCGCTCGGTCTCGCTACGCTGCAAGCGCTTCAGCATCTGGTGAAAGCTCTCCTGCAGCACGCCGATCTCGTCCGGTCTCCGTGGTGGCAGCTCAATCGCCAGGTTTTCGGTGGAAACGGTCGCCATCAGCGATGCCAGGCGTTGCAGCGGGCGGGCCAGGTTCAGGCCGATCAGGTATGACAGCAGGGCTCCGAACAGGAAGAAAAAAATGGCTGCACCGGCTATCCGGCGTGCCAGGGCCTGTAATTCGGTTTCAAGCTGTACAGTCGAAACTCCAACCCGGAGTGCACCCCAGCTCTTGCCATGGATATTAAGCGGCATCGCCATGTCAAGTACCTGAAATCCCGAAGAGCTTCCTGGTATGAGGGCACTGATGTATTTTTTCTCGGAAAGTGCGGCCAGGGTAAGTGCATCCGTACAGGTTGTGCCAAAGCGGGTGTAATCGTTGTGAGCCAGGACCTTGCCGTTCTGATCGGTGACAAATACGTACATGACCGGGAAGGCTGGATTCTTCTTGATTTCCTCGATGAAATTGTCCAGGAGCCCCCCCTCTTCGATGACTCCCATATCCTCATAGAGCAGGGCATTGATGATCGGCGACGCCAGGGATGTCACCATCTGCTTGCCTTCGCCCTCCAGGCTCTCATACAGAAGATTGCGTTCATTCTTCCAGGCCCACCACCCCCACAGAGCGGAAGAGATGGCAACCAGCAGTACCGACAGCAGTACGAACTGGGTCTTGATGCTGACAAAGAATCGCGGCTTCATTTGTGGCACCCGCTGCCGCAGCCATGTGGAATCTCGCGGATCATGCGGAAAATGCCCTGATAGTCCTCTTTTGCAGCCGGAGCAAAGCCATTGCGGAACTCATCGTCCCAGGTCTGCATCATCTTCCGGTGATCCGGGTTTTTGCGGTCTAGTTTCAGGAGTGCCGTGGTCAGGGCTTTCACCACATCCGCAGGGGCATCTTTTCTCACCACCAGCGGCACCGCCGGAATCGGAGCCGACCAGGCCAGGATGCGCAGGCCGTGGGTCTTGTACTTTTCCGCCACCACGTCCTTGACCGCGCCGGCATCAAACTGTCCTTTCAGAATTGCCTTGGCCACGGCGTCGTGATGCTGCAGGTTGGTGAAAGATTTGAGGTCTCGAAGCCCGATTCCGTTGTCCCACAGCAGGTAGCGCGGGATCAGGTTGCCGGAAGTGGAGTGGGGTGAGCCGAAGGCCATGGTTCTGCCGCGCAGTTCCCGGATGCCTTTCAAGGGAGAATCGTTACGAACAATTATCGCGCTGCGATAATAGGGGACTCCATCCCTGTTGCGCGGTTTTAGGATCGGAACAGCTGCATACTGGGTGCTGGCCTCGGCAAAGGTCACATCCCCCAGCGAACTGACCTGGGTTATCCCCTCACGCAGGAAACGGACCGCTTCGGGATAGTCCCTGCTGATCTTCAGTTCGAAGCGGTAGGGGGTCTCGGCGGTCAGGTAGTCCATGATCGGCTGGTAGCGCTTGTACATGACCAGCGGGTTGTATCGGGGTATGACGCCGAAACGGATTACCTGCTTGTCGGCTGCCGTTGCAGGCAGCTGCATCACTAAAAGCAAAGTGCTTACGATAAGGGCCATGCATCTCATCACGTCATCCTGGTACCTGCGGAATTTGAATTTGCGGCATTATATCCGCTTTTCAGGATTTAACAAGCTTCCGGCAATCATGCCGTTCACACAGAAAAGGCCGGTCATTGTTGACCGGCCTTTTGTCATCAAAGCTGAGACCTGATCAGCATCTGAACCAGGACGCCATCCGGTCCAGCTCCCCCGCCAGTTCATTAAGATGTGCAGCGGCCTTGCTGATGTTGTCGGCAGCATGTTCCGCATCCCGGGTGATGGCGGCAATCTGTTCGACACCGTGAGAGACCTGGCCCGCCACGGCCGATTGTTCCTCAGCCGCCACGGCGATCTGATTGACCACGTTGACACTCTGGTTGGAGGCTTCGACGATAGCAACCAGTGACTGGTTTGCCTCGTGTGCCAGGGTTATGCCCTCTTCGACTTTATGCGTCCCCTGGCGCATGGCACTGACGGAACGCTCAGTGTCCTTCTGGATCTGCCCGATTGTTTCGGCGATCTCCCTGGTGGCATCGGCTGTCTGTTGTGCCAGCTTGCGAACTTCGTCGGCAACGACGGCAAAGCCCATCCCGGCTTCTCCGGCGCGGGCAGCTTCGATAGCGGCATTCAGGGCCAGCAGGTTGGTCTGGTCGGCGATATCGTTGATCGTTTTGATGATGTCGCCGATCCTTGTCGAGCTTTCCCCCAGTGCTTCTATGACTCCGGCTGCATCCCGCACCGAAGTGGCGATATGCTCCATTCCGGTGACGGTGCGCTCCACTACTTCGCGTCCGCTTGTGGCGCGCGCCAGGGCATTTCCCGATTCCGAAGCCGCGGTGTGGGCATTGCGGGCGACATCGTCGATGGTCTGGGCCATTTCGGTCATTGCCGACGCGGCCTGGGTAGATTCGTTCGACTGTCGGGCAGCGCCGGCCGAGAGTTCGCCGGAAGAGCGGGCCAGCTCCCTGGCGCCGGTGTTGAGATCGGATATGGCCCGGCGCAGGCTCTGGGTTATTTCTGCAAGTTTTGACGTGGCCGTGTTGAAATGAACCGCCAGCGTCCCGAACTCATCCTTGCGCTGTTCGTCCAGGCGTCCGGAAAAATCCCCGCCGCCGAAGCGCTCAGCCATCTGCGACAATTCCGTTATGGGTTTGCTGATGGAGCGTAATACCAGCCCGCTCAACAGCACACCGATTATCAGCACCGACAAACCCAGGATCGAAACGGTGGCAATGTTGGTCCTGAAAACCTTGTTGACCGATTTGACCGCTTTTTCCTGTTCGGCCTGGGCCGAAGTCATCCCTTTTTTGCCTTCTTCCCGTTGGGCATGAAGCAGCTCCTGCAGCTTGACATTCAAATCCGCAGCCTGTTTCTTGGCCGTCAGCAGGTTTTCAATGGTGTCGGCAACACCGCCTTTTGACAGCAGCTGCCCGCGTACATCGTTCAGTGACCCGATTACACCGGTTATGGCCGAGGCGCCCTCGGACTTGCCGTTCTTCCTGCCGCCAACCTTGCCCTGCAACGCCGAGGCACGGCCAAATGCGGAGTTCATGGCACTTTTTACGTCGGCCAGCTCCTTGGTGTTGGCAACGGTGAAAATATCCCGGATCAGGCGGCTGATCTCGGAACCTTCTGCGATCAGTTCGCTTGAAACCCCCAGGATGCTGCTGGCGCTGCCGGCGCCCTGCAGCGAGCTGTCAAAGCGGGTGTCTTCCTGGGAGAAGTCCTCGGCGGCCTTTTCGACGATATCTCCCATGACCACCGTCATCTGGGCCATGCGCTGGTTGGTCTGGGCCAGGGTCTGTGAGAACTTCTTGCGTTTATCCTCATCCGGCGTGGCCATCAGGCTGCTTTTCTGGGCGATCAGCCCATCGGCGCCGGTGACGCGCTCCTTGACGTCACTTACCCCTTCCAGCAACGGTTTGGCAGCGGTGGGATCTGACTTGACCATTTCACTGCCGGCCAGCTTGCGGCTGGCGGCGTTGAACTTGCTGGTTGCAATGGTGACTGCGGTTTTGCTGTCGGCCGCCGCGACCTCCAGTACGGTCTGCTTCAGTTCACTGAGGGCGTTTCCGGCATTCTGGACGTCACGCAGTTTTTTGGTGATCTTCTTGACTCCCTGGTTGGAAGCCGAGAGTTGGGACATGGACCCGGATTGGGTTTTGCGCATGGAACTGTCTAGTGAGCGCAGCCTCTGGGCAATCTGCTGCAGCTTGACTTTCATGGCCTGGTCGGCCTTGCGTCCGGCCTCCTCGGCTTTAAGGCGCGAATCGGTGACTGCAACCATTTCTTTGGTGATAGCGGACAGCTGCTCTACGCCCGAGGACGTTCCGGCGTTTGTAAACGAGGCCAGATCCCGGGCCAGTGCCGTAACGCTCTCCAGCGACTTTTCAACTTCGCCCCTGGCGGCAGTGAAATCCGTCAAGTTCTGGCTGGCGGACAGTTTTACCAGGCCGGAAGTATGTTCCTGCACAGCTCGTTGCAGCTCGATGGTTTTCAATTGATAAGGGGTTGACTTTTCAGTCAGGACATTGAGTTTGTTCTTGACCACGTTCATACCTATCAGGCTCGATCCGCCGATTGCCAGGATGCCAATGACGGTGACCGCCATGATCAGGTACAGTTTTCCTTTGATTGTCATACTTGCTCCATCGGGCTTTTATCTGTGTTAGCGGATGTATTCGGACACAAAAAGGGCGCCGCACAAGGCGACGCCCGTGAAACAGGCTGCAACTCTAGTCTTTGATGAACTTTTTGCCTTCACCGGTGAAGAAGTCGATAATTTTCTTTACGCCAGGCGAGGCCTCGCCCTTGGTGATCAGCATCAACGGCCGGCTGATGTTGGGTGTCTCTACGATCTTGACCTTTTCCTTGTTGCCAGGCAGGTTTATGAAACCCATGCTGACTGCGCCGATCCCTTCCGGAAACTGTCCCACGTCCTCGATCTCCTTGCGGGTTGTCTCTACCTCAAGTGCGCCGTCGACATATTTGGTGCCGTCCATGATAGTCTTCTGGAAGACCTTGCGGGTTGCCGATCCCAGGTGCGAAGTGACAACTATGACCGGAAGATCAGGACCGCCGACCGCTTTCCAGTTGGTGATACTGCCGTTATGCAGGCCCTTGAGCTGCTCCTTGTCCAACTTGGAAACCGGGTTGGACGGGTTGACGATTACCTTGATCACATCCGAGGTGATCACATGCGGCTTGAGATCGCCGGTGGCGGCCTTGCCGGAGGCGTCCTTCATGCTGGCAATTGCATCGGCCAGTTCTTCCGAGGCCATGCCGGCATCACACTTGCCGCCCACCAGGTCTTCCAGGCCGTTGCCGGTGCCGTTGCCTACCAGCACCAGATCGATGCCGGTAGCTTTTTTGAGAGCTTCCTTGCCGGGTTCCATGATGCGCTTCTGGACCGTGGTGGAGCCGTGCAGGCGTACAGTCTCAGCATTTGCCGCACCGGAAAAAAACGTCATGCCAGCCAGCGCCAAACAAAATACAAGAGCATTCTTCTTTACCATTTCACTACCTCCAGTGGGTTGTTGCAGCCATTTGGCTGGGTATTCAAATAGTAAACATCAGTTTGTCACGGGTAAATAGCCTTATACCCAGATATTGAACATTAGTAAAGCAAACAGTGTGCCTGAATGATGCATCAAATCTTGACGGATAGAGTGGTGTGACGATATAAGTCATTACGTATGCTGGACTCCGGTCTGCTGCTGTTGTTAAAGCAACCCGAACTAAGGATCTGACATTGAAACATCTCGCCCAGACCATCAAAGCGCTTTCCGATCCGATCCGCCTGCGTATCGTCCTTTTACTGCAGGCCGAGGGTGAACTGTGTGTCTGCGACCTGATGGCGGTGCTGAAACTGCCACAGTCCACTGTGTCGCGCCACCTGGCCTATCTCAAACGCAGCTGCTGGGTTGATACCCGCCGCGAGGGGCTCTGGATGCACTATTCGCTCAGCCGGGAGAGCTGCGCAATCTGCAAGGAGTTGCTTGACACTCTGAAACAGCATGCCAGTGAACTTCCAGAAGCGAAATCGGACCGCGATACCCTGGCAGTTTTTCTAAAAAACAAACCTTCCAACTGTTATTGATTTTTAACTTGATGTATCCGTAAAAGCGGATATACTTCCTGTATGAAAAAACAGGTCCTCTTTCTCTGTACCCACAATTCCTGCCGTTCCCAGATGGCCGAAGCTCTGGCCAATCATTACCTTGGCGATCGCCTGGAGGCCTTCTCCGCCGGAACCGAAGCCACACTGGTCAATCCGCTGGTCATCCTGGCGCTGGCCGAACTGGGCATCAGTTCTTCCGGCCTCTATTCCAAGACTATAGACGAATTCTCCGACCGAACCTTTGATCATGTGGTGACCCTGTGCGGTGACGCCAATGAAAAATGCCCGTTGTTTTTCGGTGGAGTACAGCGAATCCACCGTGGTTTTGAGGACCCGTCCAGGCTTCTTGGCAGCGCAAAAGAACTCATGCCTGCATTCCGTCGGGTGCGGGATGAAATCAGGGACTGGACCATTGAATATTTCGGAGGCACCCCATGAGTGAGCATCTTTCCCGTAAACTTTCCTTTCTTGACCGCTGGCTGACCCTGTGGATCTTTGCCGCCATGGCGCTGGGAGTGGGGCTGGGCTATTTAGTGCCCGGCTCGGAGTCCTTCATCAACTCCTTCCAGGTCGGCACCACCAACATCCCTATCGCGATCGGCCTGATTCTGATGATGTATCCCCCCTTTGCCAAGGTGAAATACGAGGATATGCCCGAGGTGTTTCAAAACAGGAAAATCCTCGGTTTGTCACTGGTGCAGAACTGGCTGATCGGCCCGGTGCTGATGTTTGTGCTGGCGGCGCTGCTGCTGCCGGACAAGCCGGAATACCTGGTGGGACTGATCATGATCGGACTGGCCCGCTGCATCGCCATGGTGATCGTCTGGAACGAACTGGCCAAGGGCAACACCGAGTACGCCGCCGGTCTGGTGGCTTTCAACAGCATCTTCCAGGTCCTGTTCTACAGCGTTTATGCCTGGTTCTTCATCACGGTGCTGCCGCCGCTGGTGGGGTTGAAGGGTATGGTCGTGGATGTCAGCATCCGCCAGATTGCCGAAAGTGTCTTCATCTACCTGGGCATACCCTGTATCGCCGGAGCCCTGACCCGCCTGATCGGTGTCAAGCTTATGGGCAAAGAACGTTATCACCGCGAGGTGGTGCCGAAAATCAGCCCGCTGACCCTGATCGCGCTGCTGTTCACGATCGTGGTCATGTTCAGCCTGAAGGGGAACCTGATCGTACAGCTGCCGCTGGACGTGGTGCGCATCGCCATTCCGCTGGGGATCTACTTTGTTGTGATGTTCGTCGTATCATTCTGGATGGGTAAAAAGCTCGGCGCCGACTACAGCAAGACCACCACGCTGGCTTTTACCGCAGCCAGCAACAATTTCGAGCTGGCTATCGCCGTGGCGGTGGCGGTCTTCGGTCTCAACTCCGGGGCCGCCTTTGCCGCGGTTATCGGTCCGCTGGTGGAGGTGCCGGTGATGATCGGCCTGGTAAATGTGGCTTTCTGGTTCCAGCGGCGCTGGTTTATGTAACGATTCTTCCTGGATTTTATCATTGCAATCAGAAAACAGTACATTTCCGTACGTCATCTATTGAATGCAGGCAGATCGTAACCCACGTATGGAGCCTTGACCATGAAATCCCTGGCCATCGAATGGCGGCATTATGACAAGCAGGGCGAGACCTGCGATCGCTGTGCAACCACGGGCGCAACGGTCAAAAAGGTCATTTCCGGTTTAAACGCTGAACTGGAGAAGAAGGGTTTTGCTGTTACTTTCACGGAGACACTGCTCCCCGAAGAGCTGATGGCTCAATCTAACATGATCCTGTTCAACGGAGTTCCACTGGAGCAGATCCTGGACAATGCGGCCGTGAATGAAAACAGCTGTGCGTCCTGTTCATGTCTGACCGGGACGGACACCAGTTGCCGTACGGTTGAATATCAAGGCGCTACCTATGAAGAGATTCCCGAAGAACTGATTCTCAAAGCAATCCGGACAGTAGTGGCTTCAGATATTTCGTAATTTTTTTGTCTCATTAAGTGAGTATTCAATCAGTCACTCATGGAGTTTACGTGCTGAAAAATTTTGCCGACTATATCGTTTTTACCTTGATCGGGCTGGTTCCCGGTTCACGTTCGGGCGAATCCCTGAACTTCTTCATCTACGACACGCTGAAGATCTTCCTGCTGCTCACCACGATCATCTTCGTGGTGGCGATCATCCGCAGCTCCTTTCCTCCGGAGCGGACCAAGCGCATTCTCTCCCATAAGCGGGAGTATATCGGCAACGTAATGGCAGCCCTGTTGGGGGTCGTCACACCCTTCTGCTCCTGTTCGGCGGTGCCGCTGTTCATCGGTTTTGTCGAGTCGGGGGTGCCGCTGGGAGTGACTTTCTCGTTTCTGATCTCATCTCCCATGGTCAACGAGGTGGCTCTGATCATGCTCTGGGGAATGTTCGGCTGGAAGATTGCGCTGATCTACATCGGCTCCGGCCTGCTTGTGGCGGTTATTGCCGGTATCGTCATCGGGAAACTGAAGATGGAGAGGTATGTCCAGGACTACGTCTGGGAGATGCAGGTCGGCAACGCCGAAATTGTAGAGCAGAGCTTTCGGGATAAGCTGGATTATGCCCGTGGTTATACTTTGGACCTGTTGAAAAAGATCTGGCCTTATGTGGTGGTCGGAGTCGGCATAGGCGCTTTTATCCATGGCTATGTGCCGCAGGATTTCCTGGCCAGGTGGGCCGGCCGCGACAACCCCTTTGCCGTGCCGATAGCAGTTGCGCTGGGTGTGCCGCTCTACAGCAACGCCGCAGGAGTCATTCCGATCGTGCATGCCCTGATGGAGAAGGGGATGGCCATCGGTACCGTGCTGGCCTTCATGATGGCGGTGACAGCATTGTCACTTCCCGAGGCGATCATCCTGAAGAACGTCCTTAAGAACCGGCTGCTGGCGGTCTTCTTCGGGATCGTTGCAACGGCGATTGTCTGTGTCGGTTACCTGTTTAACGCGATCCTGTAACGGAATCCGGATGATCCGATGATCGAATAACTGCAGCATGTCAAGCGGTAACAGGTATTAGTTTGACAGCCGACAATTAAAATTGTATCGCTTGCATTAGTCTGTGTTCATAATGATTCACAATTTCCGCGCTGGATATTCACAGTGCTGGCGTAGGGTGGAACCTGACTGGAGAGATTCTCTCCAAACAAACAACACGGAGGATAATGCCATGAAAACCATCGTAACAGCAGTTGTGCTGACACTAGTTCTTGCCCTGGCATGTGCAAATGCGGAAGCACGGTCGTGGCGCTGGCAAGGGAATCAGAAGAACACCTATGGATGGCAATTGATGTCACCGGTGGAACGATCGGAGCATCAGGCTAAACTGCGCAGTTTCACCGAGTATGAAGCGTGCAAGGAGTATGTGGATGTACACCACAAGCAGATGGAAGAGCGCGCCAAGGAAAAAGGGCTCGCCGTCCCGGTGATGCGTAGGAATCCCTGCGACACCATGAAAGCCAGG
>JAWDJY010000101.1:0-12119 GCA_032469775.1 Geobacteraceae bacterium
CGATTCCAGAGTACAGTTTCACTGGGCACCTCCTGATTGTGCTTTGCAAGATTGGACGTCTTACTGAGCATATCGGAAGGTTTTTGCATCCGTTGATTCAGGGGGTGCCTTTTAGATGATTATCAGGTTAGAGTTTCGGACATTTGCAACCCTCAGTTCGCATGGCATCAACCAATTCCGAAACTATCCGCCGCTTCTTAACATCACCTGCAATACGTTGTGCAGCTTTATCAAGCGCCTATATTTACCGTCCAAACAACCTTGTCAGATCGATTAATCGAAGGAGGGGAGCTGTCTGCACTCAACAGCGGCAACAACAGATGTTGCATGTGTACGTAATAACGGTAATTTATTTAGCATGACTGCGTAAAGACTAAAACTAATTTATTGGCTTTAAGATGCAATCTATATTTATGGGACAACAAAAGGCTCAGCGGCAACCCATCAACAGAATCCGCTCGATCTTTCGCAGGGTCATGAAGAAAAGTTCGGCCACCGGACGGTTGCTAAACGAGTAATAGGGGGAGCGGATGTAGCAGGGACGCGCGCCGGCCACCAGCGCTGCCAGGCAGCCGGTCAGCAGGCGGTCGTCAACCATCAGGATCGAGGGGAGGGGGACTCCGGCGAGCTCGGCGGTCTTCACAAGCCCGTCCGGATAGGGTTTCTTGCGGACTCCTGAGATGAAGCGGAAAGCGGGGAAGTGCTTGGAGAACCATTGCCGGCGCCCTTCGGTAGGCTTGTTGGAGAGGATGAAGATCATCCCGCCGCCAAAGACTGCTTCGCAGTGCTTCAGCCAGACGATCGCTTCCGGGATCGGGCAGGGGGCGCCATGGTGGGCCAGGACGCCGTCGAAATCCAGCGCCAGCGCCCTGATCCCGTCGGCTTTCAGCCTGTCCGGATCAAGCGTCAGGATACTCCGGTCACAGGGGGTCTCCCGCAGCAGTCGGCCCAGCTGTCGCCGGAAACGGAAACCGAGGGTGAAGCCGACCAGCATGTGAATTCCGGGGATCAAAGCATAATCCTTTGCCCACGTTTCTTGATTTCCTGTCCACTGTTCACTGTCCACTGCGCGCTGCTTTTCATATCTTGGGCTGGTCCCTCTGCACCAGGGAAACCAGGTAGTAGACGATACCCAGGATCAGCAGCGTTGCCGCCAGGAAGGCCTGCTTCTTCAGGTCGTCGTGCCGCAGCGTCGAGATCAGGATCTCACGGATAATGGCGACGATCACCACGCCGATGAACACCAGGATGCTGAAACGGCCCCCCTTGAGGTTCTTGATCTCGTTGTCCAGCAGTTCGATCATCATCCAGAGGATCAGCAGCGAACCGAGCGCGGTGAAAACCCCCTTTTCCACATCTCCCCTGAAGACATGCACCATGTCCCAGCCGAACATGGCCACGATCGCTATCGACACCACCGCCAGGGCCAGCACCAGCACCAGGTTCAGGCCGTGGGTGAAGCGCTCGGTGGCCTTGATCAGGAACGAGTCAAGTTTGCGCGACAGGAAGACCTTTTTCAGCTCCTCCTCGCGGTAGGATGTGCTCATCACATCCAGGTTCATGTCGAGCATCTTTTCGACCGCTTCGCGCAGCAGGCGGCGATGCTCGCGGTCGGTGTAGTTGCCGTCGATCAGGTTCAGCAGGAAATGCCGGATCTGGTTCATGGCGGCATTGACGAAGTGCACGTCCAGGCCGACCTTCACATGGGCATGGCCGATGCGGGTCAGGTGGTTCAGGTAATGGTTGTCGTAGATGCCGGTGAACAGCGAAATGAACCAGTTGCCATGCATCTCGCGCAGGCGTTCGCGGTTGCTGTGGTTGAGGATTTCGGCGGTTTCCGGCAGTCCATAGAGGTAATCATAAAACGCCAGTGAAAACTTTTCCTGATTTTCTATGGCCAGTGGCTGTAGCGATTTCAGCAATTCTGCGTCGTCATCTGTGAAGCGGTAGTGATCGCGCAACTCCTGCATGTTGATCATGTTGTTATCTCCCGTATTTGTAGGCGGCGGCGCAGGTGCCCTCGCTGGATACCATGCAGGCGCCGACCGGGGCTTCCGGTGTGCAGACCGTGTCGAAGAGCGGGCAGTCGAAGGGGGAAAGCTTTCCCTTGAGGACCTCGCCGCAACGGCAGGCAGGATTTTCCAGTTCTTCTACCGGGTCGATCTTCAGTACCGTTTCGGCGTCGAAGGCGGCCAGTTCAGGACGGATGGACAGGCCGCTGCCGGGAATATTGCCCAGGCCGCGCCAGACCGCGTCGCACGGCTCGAAGACCAGCTCCAGGATCCGCTGCGCCTTGGGATTGCCCTCCCAGCTGACCGCCCGGCTGTACTGGATCTCGACCCGGCTCTCGCCAGCCAGAACCTGGGACAGCAGCATCTCGATCCCCTGCATCACGTCGGCGGGCTCGAAGCCGGTCACTACACAGGGGATCCGGTATTTCTCGGCCAGCGACTTGTAGGCGTTGCCGCCGATCACGGTGCTGACGTGGGCGGGGCAGAGGTAGCCGCGCAGGTTCAGCTCCGGGTCGGAGGTCAGGACCTCCATCGGCACCGGCATGGTTTTGTGTGCTGCCAGCACGCAGTAGTTGGTCAGCCCCAGTCTGGCCGCCTCCAGGATGCTGGCCGCAATGGTCGGCGCGGTGGTCTCGAAGCCGACCCCCAGGAAGATGACCCGGCGTTCGGGGTTGTTCCTGGCCAGCGCGACCGCATCCAGTGATGAATAGACGATACGGATGTCGGCTCCCTTGGCGCGCTGCTCCATCAGTGACGAGCGGCTGCCGGGAACGCGCAGCATGTCGCCGAAGGTGGCCACGATGTTGCGGGGATCGGCCGCGCAGAGCAGCGCCTTGTCCAGGTAGCCGACCGGTGTCACGCAGACAGGGCAGCCAGGTCCCGAGACCAGTCGGACGTTTTCCGGTAGCAGCGAGCGGATGCCGTACTGGTAGATCGACATGGTGTGGGTGCCGCAGACCTCCATGAAGTTGACCGGCGCGGGCAGGCGTTCGGCCATGCGGCGGATGTTGCCGGCCATGTTGCGCACCAGTTCCCGGTCCCTGAATTCGTCCTGGAATTTCATGCCATATCCTCGGGAGAAAAAATTTCCTTCATCATGCGCAGCGTCTCTTCGGCATATTCCGGGTCCAGCCTGGAAATGGCGAAACCGGCATGCACGATCACATAGTCCCCTACTGACAGTTCCTCATCCAGCAGCATGACGCTGGCCTCTTTGCGTACTCCGTCCACTTCGGCGACGATGCTGTCGCCATCCCTGCTGATGATTTTCATCGGAACACCAAGACACATTGTTGCAATCCTTTCCTTAAGCGGCATGGGCCGCGATGGCGGCCTGGCCTAGGGCGATGCCGCCGTCGTTAGGCGGAACCATCCGGTGGGTGTAAACGTTAAAGCCTTGCGAGGCCAGCGAAGTATATACCATTTCACTCAAAAGGCGATTCTGAAAAACGCCTCCGGACAGAACCACGCGGTCAAGTCTGGTGGAATTGCCGATTTTCAGGCATGCCTCCACAACGGCGGCGGCGACAGTGACATGGAAGCGGTATGCGATGACGGCGGTCTGGACGCCCGCCTGCAGGTCGGACAGTATTTCAGGGAAGAGCGCTGTAAAGTCCAGCTGGAAGGGGGCATCGCTGTGGAGCGAGATGGCATGCGAATACCCGCCACTTGCAAAGTGTGGATGCTCTCCCTCCCCGGTTGCGGCGGTTTCCGCCAGGGCTTCCAGCTCGATTGCCGCCTGACCGTCATATGACACAAAATGTCGTATATTCAGCAGTGCCGCCACCGCGTCGAAAAGCCGGCCGCAACTGGAGGTCAGCGGCGAGTTGATCCCGCGAAGCAGCATGCCTGAAAAAAGTCCCCTTTCACTTTCCCCCAGTCGGCCGGAAAGCGGATGGTCGATGCTGAATGCGGCGCTGCCGATTGCCGCATGCAGGTATGACAGCGCCATGCGCCACGGTTCGCGAACGGCCGCGTCTCCGCCCGGCAGCGGCAGCGGACGGAAGTGCCCGGCGCGTTGATAGCCGTGATAGCCCCCCACCAGGAATTCGCCACCCCAGATGGTGCCGTCGTCGCCATAACCGGTGCCGTCCAGGATCACGCCGATGGCCGTGCCCTCCAGGCCGTTTTCGGCCATGCAGGACGCCAGGTGGGCGTGGTGGTGCTGAACCCTGGTCAGTGGCAGGCCGTTCTCCTCGGCGAAGCGGGTGGAGAGGTAGTCCGGGTGCAGGTCGCAGGCTGCGGCTTGAGGTTCGATCTGCAGGATTTCAGACAGATGCGCGGCAGTATGACGGAATGAGTCGTTAGTGGAGTCATTCTGCAGGTCGCCGATATGCTGGCTCAAGAAAGCCCTGTCCCTGTCCGCCAGGCAGACTGCGCTCTTCAGTTCCGCTCCCGCGGCCAAGATCGGCCGGGTCAGAAACGGCAGCGTGACCGCGCGCGGCGCATATCCCCGGGCCCGGCGGTAGAACAGCGGCCGACCCTGGAAGACCCGCATCACCGAGTCGTCACTGCGGATGTGGATCGGACGGTCATGCAGAAGGAAGTAGTCGGCGATTCCGGCCAGGCGGCGCAGGGCATCGTCGTCCTCGAAAACGACCGGTTCGTCGGAGACGTTGCCGCTGGTCATGACGAGGGCCTGAAAAGCCGGATGAGTGCCGGGGGATGCAGGCTGAGACGCGAACAACAGGTGTTGCAGCGGCGCGTATGGGAGCATCAGGCCGATCCAGCCGTTATCGGGGGCGATCAGGGGTGACAGCGGCGCATCGGGGCGCTTGCGGACGATGACGATCGGTGCTTCGGAAGAGCTGAGCAGCCGCTCTTCCATGTCATCCAGTATCCCCAGGGTGCGTGCCGCGACCAGGTCGGCGGCCATCACCGCGAAGGGCTTCTCGTCACGTTTCTTCCGATCCCGCAGGCGCTGTACCGCCTCGATGTTGCATGCATCCACGGCCAGGTGGTAGCCGCCGATCCCCTTTATCGCCAGGATCGCGCCTTCCTTCAGCAGGCCAATTCCGCGCAGGACGGCGTCGTCCTCTCCTGCAATCACTTCACCGGCCTTGTCAAGCAGGCTCATTCGCGGGCCGCAGGAGCGGCAGGCGATCGGCTGGGCATGGAAGCGGCGATCGGCGGGGTCATGGTATTCATCCCGGCAGTCGGGGCAGAGCGGAAATGCGGCCATTGTCGTATTGGGGCGGTCATAGGGAATGCCGGTGATGATGCTGTAGCGCGGGCCGCAGTTGGTACAGGTGATGAAGGGGTAGCGGTAGCGGCGGTCGGACGGGTCGAACAGTTCGCGCAGGCAGTCACCGCAGACGGCCGAATCCGGGGCGATCTGGATGGCCGCTTCTCCTCCGGCGCTGGCCAGGATCGAAAAGCCGTCATCCTCGCCCGGAGGTATCTCTTCGCAGTGATGCGAGCTGATGACGGCCAGCGGGGGCAGTCCGGCTGCAAGTGCATCGTCAAAGCCCGACAGGGCCTTTTCGCAGCCCTGGATTTCGATTTCGACACCGGCCGGCGTGTTGCGCACCCAGCCTGTAAGGGCCAGGCGTCGGGCAACTCCAAATACAAAGGGGCGGAAACCCACCCCCTGCACGATGCCGTTTATCAGGTGCCGTCGTCGGTGTATCAGCGTTGTGCGCCGTTTGTCAGCCATTTGTACCAGTCCTGCATCCCTTCACCGCTGCGGGCCGAGACTTCGAAGATGACGATGCCGGGGTTCACGCGGCGGGCGTACTGCTTGCACTTTTCCACGTCAAAATCCAGGTGCGGCAGCAGGTCGGTCTTGTTGAGCAGCATCACGGTGGAGTTGTGGAACATCTGCGGGTACTTGAGCGGCTTGTCCTCCCCCTCGGTGACGGAAAGGAGCGCCACCTTGTGGTTTTCTCCCAGGTCGAAGGCGGCCGGGCAGACCAGGTTGCCGACGTTTTCGATCATCAGTATGTCCAGGTTGTCCAGGTCGAACCCTTCGGTGCCATGCATGACCATGTGGGCATCCAGGTGGCATCCGGCGCCGGTATTGATCTGCCGCACAGGAACACCGGTGGCGGCGATGCGCCGGGCGTCGTTATCGGTCTGCTGATCCCCCTCGATCACGGCAAAACGGTATGATTCCGACAGGTCCCGCAGCGTTCGTTCCAGCAGCGTGGTTTTGCCCGAACCGGGCGAACTGACCAGGTTCAGCACAAAAATACCCTTGTCCCTGAAGAGGGCGCGGTTGAAGGAGGCCAGTCGGTTGTTCTTGCCGAGGATGTCTTCCTCGATGGTTATTATGTTGCGCTTTTTGGGGGTGTGGTCGTGGGAATGATCATGCTCATGTTGATGCCCATGGGTATGGTCGTGGTGATCGTGATGGCCATGGCCATGCTCATGGTGGTCGTGGTGGTCATGTCCGGCTGGCGGGCATCCGCAGGTGGTGCACATATCCATCTCCTGTCAGAGGGCTGGTATTGCTGGCCTTCCAGGGTTGTAGTAGTGTTTTGGCAACGTATCATGGTTTGAAGGGCTTGCGCAACCACCGGATAGCTTACGTTCCGTTGAACTGCAGCTGGTGCAGGCGGTAGTAGATGCCGCGCGAGTCCATCAGCTGGTCGTGCGTACCTTCTTCGGCCTTGATGCCATGGTGGATCGTCACGATCCGGTCCGCGTCGCGAATGGTGGAAAGGCGATGGGCTATTACCAGCGAGGTGCGTCCCCTCATCATGCCTCTGATTCCTTCCTGGATCATCTGTTCGGAAGCCGGATCTATGCTGGCGGTGGCTTCGTCCAGAACCAGGATTTCCGGATCGAAGGCCATCGCCCTGGCAAAGGAGATCAGCTGCTTTTCGCCGACCGAGAAGTTGTTGCCGCGCTCCCGGACCTCTTCCATGTACCCCATCGGCAGGCGCTCTATGAAGCGGTCGGCGCCGACCGAGGCCGCTGCCTGACGCACGCGCTGTCTAGCCTGTTCGTCCCCCAGGCAGATATTGAATTCGATGCTGCCGGCGAACAGGCAGGGGTCCTGCAGCACGACCCCGATCCTGCGGCGTACCTCTTCCAGCGGCAGATCCCGGATGTCGCGCCCTTCGATGCGGATGCTGCCCCGTTCGATTTCATAGAGGCGGGTCAAGAGCCGGGTGATGGTGGTCTTGCCGCCGCCGCTCTCACCCACCAGCGCGATCCGTTCTCCGTTGGCCACGGACAGGTTGAAGGATGTCAGGATGTCGTTTCCGTCCTGGTAGGAGAAGGAGACGTCGCGGAATTCGATCAGGGGGGTAGTAGGGTAATCCCGCTCCCCTCCGGGCTCTTTCCCTGAAGGGTTGGCGGCTTCCGTTGCTCCACTTTCAAGCGACAGACCAGAAACAGGACGGGGTGATGTTGCCGGTGTGTCCAGTAGCGCGAAGATCCGCTCCAGCGCGGCCATGGCGCCCTGCATCACGGAATACTTGGCCGAGAGGTCGCGGATCGGGGCGAAGAACTTTTCGATGTACTGGATAAAGGCCACCAGGACACCGAAGGTGATGGCCCCCTTCACGATCTCGCCGCCGCCGTACCAGATGATCAGCGCCACCGCCAGCGACGAGAGCGCCTCGACCAGTGCGTAGAGCGAGGCATCCCAGAAGATAACCGGCATGTTGGCATCGCGGTACGAGGCATTCAGTTCGCTGAACCTTTTTTCTTCGTCTCTCTCGCGATTGAAGATCTGGATGACGCTGATGCCGGATATGCATTCGTTCAGGAAGGCGTTGAGGCCTCCAAGGCGGGCGCGCACCTCCCGGAAAGACTGGCGCATGCGCCGCCGGAAGGTGTAGGCGACATAGATCAGGACCGGCAGCACCGAGAAGGTTACCAGCGACAGTTTCAGGTTCATCCAGAGCATGACCGAGATGATGCCGATCAGCAGCAGGATGTCCCCGACAATCGTGATGATGCCGGAGGCGAACATCTCGCCGAGCACTTCGACATCGCTGGTCAGGCGCGTGACGGCGCTTCCGACCGGCACCCGGTCGAACCAGGTCACCGGCAGGTGCATCACGTGCCGGTAGAGTTCCGAGCGCATGTCCGCCATGACCCGCTGTCCGACCGATTGCAGCAGGTAGACTTCCAGAAAGGAGAGCAGCGATTCAGTCAGCAGGATGCCGAGAAAAGCCAGGGAAATGGTTTCCAGGCCGGCCAGTTTGCCGGTGGTGATGTGATTGTCTATTGCCGTTTTGATGATCCATGGCTGTGCCAGCCGGCATGCTGCAACCAGCGGCAGGATCATGATTACCGCGATTATGGCGGAGCGGTATGGATAGACGTAGCGGGCAAAACGCCTGAGCAGCGCGCCGTCATAGGCCTTGCCGGCCACCTCTTCCTCGTAGATACCACCGTGATGCATCTGATTTTTCCATCTCGTTTCGGGATATTTTGCGGAATGTCATTCTAGCAGATAAGTCGGCGGTTGTGAAACAGCAAAGCTGTCCGCATGCAGCCGGAAATGGCGGGAAAGCGGAGGGCCGTGTCAGCCAGCAGATGTATCGCCCTTTTCAACGGAAACCGGGAGGTGGATGTGGATCGTGGTGCCTGCCCCGGGCTCTGATTCGGCCTGTATCCTCCCGGAGTGATGCCTGATGATCGAATGGCTGAGAGCAAGTCCCAGTCCCATGCCTTTCTGGCAGCCCATCTGCTTGGTGGTGAAATACGGATCGAAAATCTTCGGCATGTTTTCCGGCGCAATCCCGATCCCCGAATCCCTGAAAACAAGATGCAGGTATTTTCCAGGGTCGAGGGCCTGCACATTGTTTTCGCCGAGTTCCTCTGTCGAGACGGACACCTCGAGTGTGCCCCCCTGCGGCATTGCTTCACGCGCATTGACAATCAGATGGGCGATAACGAGTCTAAGCTGGGAAACATCAAAGCTGATCAAGGGCAGATCACCGGGAATGTTTGCGATATATGAAACATTGGTCCCGTCAAGTTCCGCCGAAAGTCCGGCCCGGATCAACGGAGCCAGGTCGGCCATTTCCTTGAAAGCATCGCCCCCCTTGGCAAATGTCAGGAGCCGCTTGCCGAGTTCGCGCGCGGTTTCGGATGTGTTCTCGACGATCTTGAGCAGTTCGGCGGTCCTGCTGCCCGGGTCGGCGCTCATGCGCGCCAGGGAAACGTAACCGAGGATCACCTGCAAAAGGTTGTTGAAGTCATGGGCGATGCCGCCCGCCAGAACGCCGATGGCTTCCATCTTCCTGGTGCGCTGGTTCTCGGCTTCCAGGATGCGGTGGCGTTTTCTGAGGTTGACCATCTCCTGGCAATGATCGAGTGCGCTCAGAAGCCGGCTGAATTCGACCGGCTTGAGGACAAACTGATTGATGCCGACATCGATGGCTTCTATCAGGTAGTTGGTTTCGCTGTAGGCGGTCATGCAGATGATTTGGGCTTCCGGGTTGATCTCCCTGATATGGCGCGCCATTTCAAGTCCGTTCATCTGCGGCATCATGATGTCTGTCAGGGTAATGTCGGGCATATGCTTGCGGTATGCCTCAAGACCCTGTTGGCCGTTTTCGCACAGTATCAGCCGATATCCCTTTGAGGATAGCACCCGTGCAACCTGCTCCCGGGTGGCACATTCATCCTCTATGTACAGAACGGAGATGTCGCAATGGCGTGGATTGGTCGTGTCGGGCACTTTTTTCTCGTGATATCTGGATTTAAAGTCAACAGGATTACTACTATTTATCAGACTCCTGAAAATCTGCAACAATTCTAATGTAAATGGTCAACAAAACTTTCAGCTGATGTTTCTACATCAAATCAACCGGATCGATGTCCGTTGCCACGCGGACCGTGGAAGCCGGGCGTGACTCCTGTCGCCATGCGATCAGCAACCGGCGCAGGTCTTTACGGGTGACGGCTTTCAGCAGTATCTGCCGGCGGAAGCGCCCCCTCAGCCGGTATATCGGCGATTGCGCCGGCCCCAGGATTTCCACGCGTACTTCAAGCTTTCGCTTGATTGCAGTCAGCAGCCGGGCGTTCTGTTCGGCCTGCTCGGCCACCGACTGCTCCACGTTACCGGAGATGCCGATGGCGGCCAGGAAGGTGAAAGGGGGGTAGCCGGCGTCCTGGCGGAATTCGAGTTCCTGGCGGTAGAATCCGGCCGCATCGTGCCCGGCCGCGGCAAGGATGGCGTAATGATCGGTGTCATAGGCCTGGACCAGCACCTTGCCGGGTGTATCCCCCCTGCCGGCGCGTCCGATTACCTGCGAAAGCAGCTGGAAAGTGCGCTCGGCGGCCCTGAAATCCGGCATTCCCAGGCCGGCTTCGGCATTGATGACGCCGACCAGGGTCACCCCCGGGAAATCATGCCCTTTGGCGATCATCTGGGTGCCGATCAGGATGTCGGCGGAACCGTCTCCCATGCTTGCCAGCAGTCGTTCGTGGCTTCCCTTGCCGGAAGTGGTGTCGCTGTCCATGCGGATGATGCGCGCCACGGGGAGCAGCTCCCTCAATTCGAATTCCAGCTTTTCGGTTCCTGCTCCGAGTTCGGTGAGTTCGGTCGCTCCGCAGGAAGGGCATGTGCCGGGAGCAGGGACGGCATAATCGCAGTAGTGGCAGATGCTCCGGGCGCGCTGGCGATGGTAGGTCAGCGTGACGGAACAGTTGGGGCAGGAGAGCGCCTGCCCGCATGATCCGCAGACCAGGAAGGTGGCGAAGCCGCGCCGGTTGAGGAAGACCATCGCCTGCTGGCCGGCTTCGATGTTCCGGGTCAGGGCCGTTGCCAGTGCCGCCGAGATGGTTTCCCTGCTCCCTTTCATCGCAATGCGCTCCACGTCCGGCATCGGCCGGTTCTCAACCCGTTCCGGCAGCTCAAGCAGTGTCAGCCTGCCGTTTTGTGCGGCATGGATGCTGGTCACCAGCGGCGTGGCCGAGCCGAGCACGACCGCTGCCTTTTCAATCCCTCCCCGTACCAGGGCCAGGTCGCGTGCGTTGTAACGCAGTCCGTCGGACTGTTTGAACGAGGCCTCGTGCTCTTCGTCGACGATGATGATGCCTATCTTCTCCAGCGGCGCGAAAATGGCCGAACGGGCTCCGATCACGATCCTGGCCAGGCCGCGCCTGATGCGGCGCCATTCGTCGTAGCGTTCTCCATCGGAAAGGCCGCTGTGCAGGATGGCCAACCCCCCTCCGAAACGCGCCTGGAAGCGTCCGGTCAGCTGCGGTGTCAGTGCGATCTCGGGAACCAGCACCAGCGCGTTCATGCCGTTTTCCAGCGCACGGGCAATCGCCTGCAGGTAAACCTCGGTCTTGCCGCTGCCGGTAACGCCATAGAGCAGAAAGGGAGTGTACTGTTGCATCCCAAGGCTTCCGGCAATCGTGTCCAGAGCCGCTTGCTGGTGTCTGTTCAGCCGCCGCGGTGTATCGCGCTTTATGGTGCAGTTCTTGAAAGGGTCACGGTAGATCTCTCGTTCCCGTGCTTCGGCCAGGCCCAGTTCTACCAGACGATTCAGTTGCGGGGAACATGAACCGAAGCGCTTTCTGAGGACCGAAGCCTGAATTTCACCGGCTTCACGGATCACCGCCAGTATTTCCAGCGCCCTGGCTCCGGGGCGCCGGGTGGTTTCCGATACCGGGCCGGGCAGATAGAATTTCTCCCTGAGTATCGCTTTTCCACCGGTCAGTTCGGCATTTTCGCCTGACGACCCCTTGCGTGTCCGGATATTGATGCCGGCCGGAAGGGCCGTCCTCAGCACTTCACCAAGCGGATGCATGTAGTATGAAGCCGTCCAGTTGAAAAATTCGAGTTCAGCGGCGGTCCAGAGCGGTTCCTGATCCAGAACCTCGATGATCTCTTTCAGGTTGTCGACAGTGCTTTCAGTGGTAATTGCCAGGATATAGCCGGTAAGTTTCCGCCTGCCGAACGGAACCATGGCGCGTCGTCCGGGCAGCGCCTGGTCGGCCAGGTGTTCCGGCACGCTGTAATGGAAGGTCCTGTCCAGGTAGAGCGGTATCGCGACTTCGATTATCGGCAGGGAGGGAAGCATTGGAAAAGTCCAGTGTCTTGAAAGAATTCGTAAAACGCCCGAATCCGGCTGGCCGGATTTAATGTAAGTGTTGCGGCGGTTGCCGGATTTGTCATCGTTGTTAATTTGTTGG
>JAWDJY010000102.1:0-12083 GCA_032469775.1 Geobacteraceae bacterium
AGGGGAGGAAAGCGTACTGCCCGGGATTGTTGGTGACCAGCAGCACTTCGGGAAACATCTCCGAGAAGCGGCGGTAAATCGCCTCGATGAAGCGCCCCCCCTGGAAGGGGAGCAACGCCTTGTTGCTACCCATGCGCGAGGACTGCCCGCCGGCCAGGATCACCCCGGTCACGCCACGAATCCTGCCGCTGTTATCAGGCAGATTTGCTTTCATTTGCCACGCTCGAACCCTTCCCGTGACGCCAGCAGATCCAGGTGGATCGTCAGCAGGTCCTCCACCTCCAGCGGCACGTCGCTGCCCCCCCGGCGCTTGTCGCGGGTCTTGATGTAGCGGCTGCAGGCGCGGCAGGTGTCAACCCTGGTCGTCCCTTCGCCGGCGGTGAAGTAGGAGAGCTGTTCAGTGTCCTCGCAACCGCAGGAGGGACACTTCAGCCTTTTGAACTGCCATGAATAGAAGCAGGCCGAACAGCACAGCTGCCGGCGCCCCTCTTCGCCGGCCAGTTCGGCCATGCCGGGACGGGAGCCGCAGACCGGACAGACGCTTTCGTGCCAATCCGGGAAGGCATCGGCCGGTATAGTTCCGGAACACTGCTCCAGGGCGGTCTTGAGCGGAATCTCGAACAGATATTCCAGCAGCGGCGCCGGGACGTCCAGTTTGGCGGAAACCTCTTCCAAGGGGGCACGGCGGCGTTCCAGGATTGCCACAAGCAGGCTCTGCGGATCGATTTCACCCGCTGAAAGCGCCCCCGCGATCCGTTCCAGTTCCTCGTTCCCCTCACTGCCCTGCTGCTCCAGCACCTGCACAGCTCCCGCAATGAAATCGTTCAGCGTATCCCGCTCTACGGACAACTCGGCCGGCGATACCAGCGGGAAACCATGGGTGCTGCGCTCAAGCCGATTGACTCCGGACAGATCGACCGTGATACCGGTCCGTGCCTCACGGCCGCTGATGTAATCGTAGAGCGCTACAAAGAGTGGTGCGATGGAGGCGTATTCCGGCGAGGAGTCCGCCGCCTGCCGCAATGCGGCGATCTTGATTTCGGTTGTGGACATATGGGCTCCTTACGGTTTTTCCCCGGTGACTTCCCGGTACCACTTGGGGTGGTGCTTCCTGGCCCAAAGGCTGCGGACATCGCCGTACAGCATGGCCTCGATGGTGCCCGGGTTGCCGATGGTGGCCAGATAGACATGTACGACCACGAACATGATCGAACAGACGAACATCAGGCCGTGGGTCATCAGCGAAAGCTGCACGATCCAGCGCGGAAACATGGTCGGCGCCCAGATGAACAGGCCGGTTACTCCCAGCAGCAGCGTTGCCGCGGCGATGAAGATCGCGAACAGCTTCTGTCCCGGATTGTACTTGCCGATGTTGAAATGGCTGGCATTGCGGGACAGGTAACCGCCCCTTTCGGCGATCCACTGCTTGTCGTCCTGATCAAAACCGGTAACATCCTTTTGATGATTGAAAAACATGTACAGCGAGCTCAGGAAGAAAATGATCCCGCTGATCTTGTGGATCAGGATCGCGTTCCGGCCTCCCCCGAACAGAGTGAAATAGCCGTTGAACAGGGTCGAATACAGCCCCAGACCGGTCAGCAGCAGAGTGAAGAAGCTGGCTGTGACGATCCAGTGCAACACCCTTTCACTGGTGTTGAAACGTTCGATGTAGTTACTCATGTCGATCCTCCTTGACGTTCAGGTCGTCATCAACCTTTTTCGGCCCGATGGTCACATAGTGCAGCAGCATGGCTCCGATACTGCCCCAGAAACCGAGAATGCCGAGCGGCTTGATCACATCTTTCCAGAGGAAAATAGATGAGGGTATGCCGGGCTTGGCGGGCAGGCCGTACTGTTCCGGCGGCCCCTCCAGCGCGTAGGCCACCCCCAGCCCCAGCAGATCATTCTCGCCGTAAAGCGTCTTCTTGGCCGCAGTGGCCTTGGCGATCAGCTGGCTGCGATTGCCGAATTTGATGGTCTCGGTCGGGCAGGCCTTGGCGCAGGCCGGGGTCATGCCGCCGCTGACCCGCTCCAGACAGAGGTTGCACTTGGAAATCTTGTCGTCCTTGTCGTAGCGCGGGATGTTGAAAGGGCAGGCCGAGACGCAGTACTTGCAGGAGATGCACTTCTCCTTGTTGTAGGCCACGATACCGTCCTTGGTACGGTAGAGCGCGCCGGGCGAGGGGCAGACCTTGATGCAGCCCGCGTCGCCGCAATGCATGCAGCGGTCGTTCAGAAAACGCCAGGTGACCTCGCCGGAGCTGTCCGTTTCAATGAAGCGGATACGGTTGTAAAGCGCCGGGGTCAGGTCGCGCGGGTTCTCGAAGGTCCCCTGGTTGACGGTTTTATCGGCATCCAGCTTGTTCCACTGTTTGCAGGCCACCTGACAGGAGCGGCAGCCGATGCAGCGGGCGGTGTCGACGAGAATTCCCTTGCGGGCAGCTTGGTTGATTGTATCGGCCATGACTTACCCCTTTCTCGCGATCCCGACCATGAAGGCCTTGGTTTCGGGAATCATCGTGTTGGCATCGCCCGCGGTGGGGGTCAGCAGGTTGGCGGCGTCGCCCACGCCGGGGGTGTGCCAGCCGAAGCACCAGGGCATTCCGACTTCATGCACAATCTTGTCGCCGATCTTAAAGGGCTTGAAGCGCGGGGTAACCATGGCAACCGCCTCTATCTTGCCGCGCACCGACGATATCTCTACCGTATCGCCGTTGTTAATCCCTTTTTCCCTGGCAAGTTCCAGGCTGATTTCGCAGAACTGGCGCGGCTGCAACTCCAGCAGCCAGGGAGTGTTGCGGGTCATGACCCCGGTCTGCCAATGCTCGGTGACACGATAGGTCGATGCGACATACGGGAAGCGCGCATCGTTGCTGGCAAGCACATCTTCCTTGACATTTGCGTCCTTGAAGATCTTGACCGCCGGATTGTTCATCTGTTTGGACATCAGGTTATCGGGAAGCGGTGATTCCATAGGCTCGTAATGCTCCGGGAAAGGCCCATCCTTCATTCCGGGGGCGAAAATCGCCGCAACCCCGTCGGCCCGCATGATAAACGGCTTTTTCCCCTCCTTCTCATCCGCCATGGGAGGCCAGGGACCATCCGGCACGTCTCCTATCCAGGCGCCGGTCTTGCCGTTCGGCAGGGGAGCATTGGGATTCCAGTAAACGACAGCTTTTTTCAGGTTGAACGGCTTGCCGTTGACATCGCAGGAAGCGCGGTTGTAAATGATGCGCCGGTTAACCGGCCAGCACCAGCTCCACTCGGAAAACATGCCCAGCCCGGTCGGATCTTTCTTGCCGCGACGAGCCATCATGTTCCCTTTTTCGTTGTAACTCTGGCAATAGATCCAGTTGCCGCAAGAAGTTCTGCCGTCGGCCTGCAGCTGGGCAAATCCGCCGGCCAGCTCACCCTTTTTGCCGAGCATTTTTTTCGGCGTACCCGGCGGAGGTGGCGGCGGAGCCTTCTCACCGGGCTTCAGTTTCGGAATATCCTCCACATCCTCCAGGAAATAGCCGTTGATTTCCTTGGCCACGGCATGGATATCGACGCTCCTGATGCTGCCGTCAGCACGTTTGAAGCCGTAGTTCCAGGTGAGATTGGTCAGCTGTTCCGGCAGCGCTCCCCCCTCCTTGGAATACAGCTCCTTCAGCTTCTGGTACAGATCGTGGATGATCTCCGCATCCGCCCTGCTCTGTCCGAGCGGATTTACCGCCTTGTAACGCCACTGCGCCCATCGGCCTGAATTGGAAATACTCCCCTCTTTTTCGAAAGAGGCGGCGGCCGGCAGCAGGAACACCTCCGTCTTGACCGATGCGGAATCAACGCCCGGCCCTTTCCAGAATGAAGCGGTCTCGTTATCAAACAGATTGACCGCTACCATCCATTCCAGCTTGGCCAGCGCATTTCGCACCTTGGTCGTGTTGGTTCCGGAACAGGCCGGGTTCTGTCCCCAGGCGAAGAACCCCTTGAGCTTGCCTTTGATCATATTGTCGAAGATCATCAGCCACGAGCCGTTCATCCCCGGATCCAGCTTGGGGAGCCAGTTGTAGCCGTAATCGTTCTCCCTGGTGGCCTTGGCGCCATATATCGCCTTGAGATAGCTGACCAGGTATTTGTTGCGATTGCCCCACCAGTTGGCACTTTGGGGATCCTTGCTCTTCGGGGTGTGTTTTTCGATATAGGCCGCCGTATCCTTCAAATCAGCCGAAGGTACCGGGAGATAACCGGGCAGGATGTGGAACAGCAACCCGTGGTCGGTAGAGCCCTGAACATTGCCCTCTCCTCGCAATGCGTTTATGCCGCCGCCGGCAATACCGACATTGCCCAGAAGCAGCTGGATGATGGACATGGTACGGATGTTCTGGGTGCCGACCGTGTGCTGGGTCCACCCCATGGCATACAACTCCGTGCCCGCCTTGTCCGGCTTTCCGGTGGACGAATACAGCTTGTAGACCTCCAGCAGCTTGTCCTTGGGCGTGCCGGTAATTCTGCTGACCAGTTCGGGGGTGTAGCGGGAATAGTGCTTCTTCATCAGCTGGAAGACACATTGGGGGTCCTGCAGGGTCGGATCTTTCTTGACCGATTCGTCGGCGTTTTTCTGGAAGGACCACGCCTTGGGATCGTAGCTCCGCTTTTTCGGGTCATAGCCGGAAAAGAGTCCGTTCAGATCGCCCGGCATTTTGAAATCCGCATTCACCAGATAGGCGGCATTGGTATAATTTTTGACATACTCTTCGAAATGCAGCTTGTTCTGCAGGATGTAATTGATCATCCCCCCCAGGAAGGCGATGTCGGTCCCCGAACGGAGGGGAGCGTACAGGTCCGCCTTCGAGGCGCTGCGCGTAAAGCGGGGATCGACTACAATTACCTTCGCCCCGGCATCCTTGGCTTTCATGATCCAGCGGAAGGAGATCGGGTGATTTTCGGCGGGGTTGGCCCCCATGATCAGGATTACATCGGCGTTCTTTACATCAATCCAGTGGTTCGTCATTGCACCGCGTCCGAACGACTCTGCCAGAGCCGCAACTGTTGCGCTGTGTCAAATGCGGGCCTGGTGTTCAATATACACCAGGCCTAACCCCCTCAGGAATTTTTGGTACAGGTAGCACTCTTCGTTATCCATGGCGGCGCTGCCGACCGAAGCGATACCCATGGTTCGGTTGACCACGGCCTCGATCTCTTTTTCCACCTCTACGGAACCGGCCTTTTCCTTGATCTTGATCCTGGATGTCGGAAGGAAAGTGGTGTCGCGGGTTTTTTTAACCTTCCTGGCGATCTCGTCGATAGCCCAGTCCCAGGAGACCTCTTTCCACTCGCTTGCTCCGGCGGCCCGATAGAGCGGCCTGGTCAGGCGCGCCTTGTTATCGCGCAGTTGATAGGCCGAAGAACCTTTCGGGCAGAGCGCCCCCTCATTGATCGGATGATCCGGATCACCCTCGACGTTGATGATGTTGCCGCTGAGCGTATGCACAATCATTCCACATCCGACTGCGCAGTACGGACAGATGCTGGTGGTCTCCTTGGCATAGCGGATGGCCAGGTCCTCGGCTTTGGCCTCGATTGGAGCGAGGTTGAAGCCGAGAGTGGCAGCCGCCAGACCGGAACCGGAAAGCTTGAAAAAATCCCGCCTCGATACCGACATGTGCTGTTCCTCCTAATAATGATTGTAATCGTTGCCGATGCCAACCATCCCCTTTTCGCCCTGACAGTCAGGGTAGTCCGTTCACGAACTGAAGGAGGGCAGCGCCGTTTCCGGCGTTACCCGCAGGCCGCATGCCATAGAAACCGTTTCCTTAGGCTGGTGCGGCTCGGAGATGGACATATCCGGGTTAAAACAAAGCTTTGCTTCTGTAACTTCTACTATGAAATTTTTAACTGGCACTTTACAAATAAACCATTGTATCATTGGTATACAGTTGATAACGCATTACCGCGGACGGGACACCAACAAAAAGAGCCTGTTTTTTTGATACTTTGCACAACACTGCAACAACAACCAAAAGCAACCGCTCTTATTAGAGCAATAGACATGCCAAGCATTCAAAACAAATAGAACTTAAGTTTGCTCTGTATAACAAGATGGAATTACAGCATCCCGCACGCGTCAAAAGCAGTCCTGAAGCGGCAGAAACTGGCTTTGACGTATATTTTTTATCCACTGCGTATACTTTTGATACAAAACCGGTTCGGCTTGAACACCATGCCGCAATCGATATCAGCAGCGGCCGGCAAGGAGAGTGATGTGCCAAAAGGGAAGATAGTCATCTGCGACGATGAAAAAGAGATCCTGCGCTACCTGCGGAAGATCCTGCAGTCGAACGGATTTGCGGTGGACACCTACGGCGAGGGACAGACCCTGCTGGACCGCCTGGAAGCGGACAGCTCCTACACGCCGGACCTGCTGGTACAGGACATCAACATGCCCGGCCTGAACGGCATCGAGATATTGCGCAAGGTAAGGGAACTCCGCCCGGAGCTGCCGGTGGTGATCATGACCGCCTTCGGCTCGATCGATTCGGCTGTGGAAACGATCAAGCTGGGCGCCTACGATTACATCGCCAAGCCGTTCCCCAAGGAAAAACTGCTGGGCGTGCTGGAAAAGGCGCTGGAGCGCGAGACGCTGCTGAAGGAGAACCGCCGGCTGAAGGAAGAACTGATCCGCAACACGGCCCCCGGCGATATCATCTTTGTCAGCAACAAGTACCGCGCGGTCTACGACATGACCCTGCAGGTGGCCGGAAGCGAGGCCAACATCCTGATCCAGGGGGAATCCGGGACCGGCAAGGAGCTGATCGCCAGGGCAATCCATTTCAACAGCGGCCGTCGGGACCGGCGCTATCTGACCATCAACTGCGCCGCCCTGACCGATACGCTGCTGGAAAGCCAGCTGTTCGGCCATCTGCGCGGTGCCTTTACCGGCGCCACCACTGCCCAGAAGGGACTGCTGGAGGCGGCCGACGGCGGAACCCTCTTTCTGGACGAAATCGGCGACATGACACTTCCGCTGCAGGCGAAACTGCTGCGGGTCATCCAGGAGAGGGAATTCATCCCGGTGGGCGGCACCGATCCGATGCGCACCGATATCCGCATCGTGGCCGCCACCAACAAGGACCTGGAACGGGAAGTGCGAGCGGGGCGTTTCCGTGAGGATCTGTATTACCGCCTCAACGTCATCACTATCCACCCGCCGCCGCTGCGTGAGCGCAAGGAGGATGTGGAACCGCTGGCCCGCCACTTTCTGGCGAAATTCTCCCGGCGCATGAAAAAACAGATCGACACCATTACCGGCGATGCCATGCGGTTGCTGACCGAATATCACTGGCCCGGCAACATCCGCGAGCTGGAAAACATCATCGAGCGCGCCATCATACTGGCCAGGGGCAACAGCATCACCGCCGACCTGCTGCCGATCGAGCGCGTTAACAGCACGCCTTTGCCACACTCCGGCGACGGAAAGGATTCCCTGGAGAACGTGGAGCGCAACCATATCGTCTGGATCCTGAAAAGAACCGGGTACCACAAGACCCGCACCGCCCAGATCCTGGGTGTCACACGCAAGACCCTGGACCGCAAGATTTCCGATTACAGTCTGTCCATCCCCAAGGGCAACATCGAGGCCGGATAAGCGATGCCGGTGCCCCGTTTCTCGATCCGGCTGAAGCTGACCATCGGTTCGCTCCTGCCGCTCTTCGTCGCGATCCTGTTCTGTTCGCTGACCGGCATCTACATCATCACCAACCGCATCAACGTGCTGGCCCAGGAAAAGGTGCGCACAGACCTCAATTCGGCCCGCGAGGTCTATTCCAACGAAATCGGCCACATCCGCGACGTGGTGCGCTTCTCGGCCAACATGCCCTTTGCGGCCGAAGCGGTGTCAGCCGGCGATCGCCATGCCATCGCACCCTTTCTGACCACGCTGCGGCGCGACGAACAGCTGGACCTCCTGACGGCGGTCGATCAGCGGGGACGGGTGCTGTTCCGGGCCGGCAATCCGGACGTCTTCGGAGACCAGCTCGACCATGACCCTCCGGTGGCACGGGCACTGCTGGGCGAGGTGACGGCCGGCAGCGTGGTCTACCAGCCGGACAGACTGCTGCTGGAGGGGAAAGAGCTGGCCGTCCGGGCCGTGATCAAGGTAATCTCGACCGAACGGGCCAAGCCGGGGGTAAAAAAGAGCGAACGCTCCGGGATGCTGCTGATTGCATCCGCCCCGATCAGAAACGGGTCTGGGCTGGTTGTCGGCGCACTGTACGGAGGGGTGCTGCTGAACGGCAACAACGCCGTCGTGGACCGGATCAAGAAGATTGTCTATGAGGGGGTCCAGTTCGAGGGACAGGATGTGGGAACCGCCACCATCTTCCTGGATGACACCAGGATCAGCACCAATGTCCAGACCCGCGACGGAAAACGGGCCATCGGCACCAGGCTGTCGGCGGAGGTCTATAACCGGGTGATCCTAAACCGGGAGAAGTGGGTCGATCGGGCCTTTGTGGTCAACGACTGGTACTTTTCAGCCTACGAGCCGATCCTCGACCTGGATGGCAAGGTGATCGGCTCGCTCTATGTCGGCATGCGCGAACAGCCCAACACCGCACTGAAGAAGAGGGTAAACCTGATCTTCGGCAGCGTGCTGCTGGTCGGCTCGATGTTCGGACTGGCCGTTTCAGGCTTCACCGGCAGCCATCTCTCGCGCCCGATCCGGGAACTTCAGCGGCTGGTCCAGCGTTTCTCCAACGGCGAACGCGATCTGCGCATCGAAACGGAAAGCGGCGACGAGATCGGCGAACTGGCCCGGGAATTCAACACCATGACCGGCACCCTCAGGCAGCGGGAAGAGGCGATCAGCGAATTGAACCGCAGCCTGGAACTGAAAGTGCTGGAACGCACCGCCGAGCTGGAGGCCAAGAACGAGTTGCTGGTTAAAACCCAGAGCGAACTGGTAAAAGCCGAGAAACTGGCTGCGGTTGGCGAACTGGCCGCCGGAGTGGCCCACGAAATCAATAACCCGATGGCAATAATCCGGGGCAATGCGGAGGTTTTGCTGATGGATCTGCCTCCCGGCGACCCCAACCGCGAAGAGGCTGAAATCATTGCCCAGCAGGTGGGGCGAGTGGAGGGGATCGTCGGCAACCTGCTCTCCTTTGCCCGTCAGCAGCGCAAAGCGCTGCGACGGGTGGACATAGACCGGATCCTGGACGAGATACTGCGACAGGTGGGGCACCAGGTGTCGCTGGAGGGAATCGAGCTGCGCCGGCAATTCTCGATCGGCACAACCGGAATCGAAGGGGACGAGAACCAGTTGCGCCAAGTGTTCACCAACCTGATCGTCAACGCAGTTCAGGCCATGGAGCAGGGTGGAACACTGACGGTCAGGACCGCCTGGGACCACCAGGCCGGGATATGCCGGGTGGAGATCGGGGATACGGGCAAAGGCATCCCTCCGGAACTGCTCAAGGACATCTTCACCCCCTTCTTCACCACCAAACAGACCGGCAACGGTCTGGGCCTGTCGGTCTCCTACGGCATAATTGAAAACCACGGCGGCACTATCACCGTAAGCAACCCGCCGGAAGGCGGTTCGCTGTTCGTTGTCACGCTGCCGCCGGGGCAGGCAACCGGGGAGAGGCTGGACGGGCGGGGAAACGGCGCTGCCACATGAATTTATTCAAGGTGACAAAAAGAGATGGACACCAGACCATTATGGACATGCGCACATTAAGATGATATGTAGAACAAATGCGCGTCAAATGTTCGTGGTGCCAGAAAACACTTGTATTTGATGAAGATGGCACCTCGGTGACGCATGGCATATGCTTGACCTGTGGCACTAAGTTGCTGGAAGACGCCGGGGTTGACCCTGCTTATTTCATTACGCACTATTTGAGATTGCGACAGCCAAAGCGGATTTACTCGGATCAGGAAGAAGTTGAATAATAAAAGGCCCCCGCCTTATCACAAGCGGGGGCCTTTTTGATTTATCGGGACTTTTCAAAACGATCTATTCTAACCAGAGCATGTTCACCAACCTTCGCGGTGGAAACCTCCAGTTCGAAGATCATCGTTCCGCTGGCTTTTTTGATCTGAAGCGGACTTGAAATTCCCTGATGCGGTTTGCCGGTCGCGAAGGTGTCGATGATGCCGTCCCTGATCCTGCAACCCTCACAGTTGCCGTCTTTCCCGCAACCGGCTTCCGTGAAGGCATGAATGCAGTCAAATACCTGGCCTCCCCTGCGGCCTTCGACTTCGTGAAGATTTTTTCCGAACAGATCAAGAGCTCTTCTGTTAGCGGTTACGACCTGCCTCGGGTTTCCCTGCATCAGAAGAATCGGGGCATCGATTGACTCAATCCACTCGTTCCGGTCAAACTCTCCCGGTTCCTGCTGCGATGAATTTTCACCGATGCCATATCCGACCGCTATCTTTTCGGCCACAACACTGGCAAGAGCCTGGATCTGGCCAGCAGGCATCTCCTCGATGCCAAAAAGTTTCCGGTCAAAGTCGCACAACCGGTCGGCAATGACGACGTCCGGTTTGAGCCCCTCGATCACGCCATTCATCATGCGTGACGAACAGTTGACGAAACACCCCTCCAGGGCAATCAACCGCGAGGCCTTGCGAACCAGGTCGCGTTGCCCGGTATCCTTGGTGAATGCTCCGCCCAGGCAAATCCTGACGGTTTTACCGGGGGCAAGCGTGTGACAGAGGATGTTGGCTGCCTGACGGGCGATCTCGCCACGCAGGCAGGCGCCTTCACAACAGATAACTGCTACCGGCTTTTCTTTTTGGCGTTCGGCATAGTCGTCGCAGAGTCGGCAATTGCTCTTTGCCTGTTCAATGCGCACCACTTCGTATCCGACGTTTGCTCCGACTCTGCCTGCTGTTCCACAACAACCTGTCTGACTCATGTGTTCCTCCACCCGTAGAATTGACCGCTTCGTGCCCTATAGACGGGAAAGAGGTGGAAAAGGATACACCGTGAAGAAATATTTCAAGTTTTCCGATCACACATGATCTGGTTGCGTTCATCGTGGTAAAAGCTGCACTGGCTTTGCATGGCCTTGCGCAAAGCCGCGCGTCCACGATGCAACCTGATCTTCAAGGTGTCGATGCTTATGTTGAGTATTGCGGCAACCTCAAGGTTCGAAAGTTCTTCGAACTCCGCCAGGAGCAGGACTGTGCGGTAATTTTCAGGCAACCGGTCGATGACACCCCGTATGCAAGCGTTCATTTCCTGCCGGACATATTCCCTGTCTGTCCCCAAAGAGCCGGTGTCGGGAAGGTCGTCAACCGAACCGTCATCATCGAACAGCAGCTCGGAACCTTTTTGTTTTGCCAGGGATGAATTCAGATAATCATGGGCGGTGTTTGTTGCAATGCGGAATATCCAGGTGGACAGAGAGGATTCCTCCCGGAAGTTGCCCAGTGAGCAGCTGACTTTCAGAAATACGGCCTGGGTAAGGTCAAGGGCGTCGTCCTCGCAAGTAAGGTTGCTGAGATAACGGAGTATTTTCGGCTGGAATTCGGTGTAAACGCTGTCAAAGTCCCTCAATGTTCCCCTCGATTCCTGCAACATACATCTGCAGATTCTGTTAGTGTCGGCTTTACCTTCAGTGAACTGCAATTACATCTTATAAATATCTGCCATACTGTCAAACTTATATGCAAAAGGGGGCCAACCTGCCAGGTCAGCCCCCTCTTTATTGCGAAGGACAAGAATAAATGTTTGTGTTACTCCCGGACTAGCCGCTTTTCAGGAGCGACTTCCCACACCCCGCTTGATGCCGTTCCGAAGCATATCCGGAATACTCCGCCCTCAGTCGATAATAATCATCCGGGGTATTCACGTTGCGGAATGAATCAAAACCGGGATCGATGGCTGCAACCTGTTCCTGCCGCAGCTCCCGTACCCGCACCAGCGGAAAGAAGGAGACGATCCGGCGGCGGTCGGCCGCCAGAGACTCCTCCATCGGGCCCAGGCATTGCTTGCCGTAGATCGCATGCAGAGGCTCCAGGCCGTTTTCCCCCTGGGGGATTACCACGTCGGCCGTGTCGCGCAACCCGGCCAGGCGCATGATCAGGGC
>JAWDJY010000103.1:0-12066 GCA_032469775.1 Geobacteraceae bacterium
TACAATGACCTCGATATGCTTGTCATTGATCTTTACGCCCTGCAGACGATAGACTTCCTGTACCTCGTCCACCAGATATTTAGCCAGTTCCTTGACACCCAGCACTCGCAGAATGTCATGCGGATTGGAGGAACCGTCCATCAGGGGTTCGCCTGCACGTACGTGATCCCCTTCGTGGACGCTGATATGCTTCCCTTTCGGGATCAGATATTCTTTCGGCTCACCCAGTTCAGGCGTGACGATGACCTTGCGTTTTCCTTTGGCGTCCTTACCGTAAGATACACGGCCGTCAATTTCGGTAATAACTGCAAAGTCTTTGGGCTTACGTGCCTCAAACAGTTCGGCGACACGTGGCAGACCACCGGTGATGTCCTTGGTCTTTGTGGTTTCGCGAGGAATCTTGGCGATGATATCACCCGCACTGATGATGGTGTCATCAATAACGGTAATGTTGGCACCTGCCGGCAGGAAGTAGCGCCCGATGGTTCCGCCGCTTTCCCCGCTGGCATCCTTGATTGCGATGCGCGGACGTTTATCGGTGTCCTTGGTTTCAATGATAACCTTACGTGAGAGTCCGGTTACATCATCAAGTTGCTCTTCCATGGTAACGCCTTCAATTATGTCGGCAAACTTGACCTTACCGGCAACCTCGGTCAGGATCGGCATGGTGTACGGGTCCCACTCAGCCAGCGTCGTGCCCTGTTTTACGGCTCCGCCGGGAGCGATCTTGATCTTCGCACCGTAAACCACGGTATATTTTTCGCGTTCGCGTCCGGACTCGTCGATAACGGCGATTTCACCGTTACGGTTCATGACGATGTGGTGGCCTTCGTTGTTTACTACAGTGTTTACGTTGATGTACTTGATGATACCGTCGGCACGAGCCTCAAGAGAAGTCTGTTCCGCATGACGTGACGCGGTACCGCCGATGTGGAAGGTACGCATGGTCAGCTGTGTACCCGGCTCACCGATTGACTGGGCAGCGATCACGCCAACCGCTTCACCCATGTTGACACTGTGTCCCCTGGCCAGGTCACGGCCGTAGCACTTGGCACAGATGCCACGCTTGCTCTGGCAGGTGAGCACGGAACGGATTTTGATCTTTTCCAGTCCTGCATCTTCGATGCGTTTTACCAGATATTCATCAATCTCCTGGTTGGCCTCCACCAGAATCTCATCATTAATCGGATCATGGATGTCTTCCAGAGCAACGCGCCCAAGAATACGGTCCCCGATATGCTCGATGATTTCACCACCTTCGGTGAGTGAAGCTACCATCAGGCCGTCCAGTGTTCCACAATCGGTTTCGGTGATGATGGCGTCCTGGGCGACGTCTACCAGACGACGGGTCAGGTAACCAGAGTTGGCCGTTTTGAGCGCTGTATCCGCCAGACCTTTACGAGCGCCGTGGGTTGAGATGAAGTACTGCAGAACTGTCAATCCTTCACGGAAATTGGCGGTGATCGGTGTTTCGATGATCTCGCCTGACGGCTTGGCCATCAGACCACGCATACCGGCCAGCTGCCTGATCTGCTGTGCGGAACCACGGGCTCCGGAGTCGGCCATCATGTGAATCGCGTTGAAAGACGGAGTCTCAATCTTGTTTCCGGCGCGATCTATGACGATTTCCTTGGAGAGGTTGTCCAGCATCTCTTTAGCAATTTCTTCGGTTGCCTTGGCCCAGATGTCGATGACCTTGTTGTAGCGTTCGCCGTCGGTAATCAGACCTTCGGTATACTGGTTCTGGATTTCCGTGACCTCTTCTTCAGCTTTGCCGATGATAGCAGGTTTTCCTTCCGGGATAACCATGTCGTCCAGACAGATCGATACTCCGGCCAGATTCGCATACTTGAAACCGATCTCCTTGAGCCTGTCGGCCAGGATGACGGTTTCCTTGCTGTCAGACAGGCGGTAGCAGGTGTCAACCAGGTTGGAAAGCTCCTTCTTTGTCATGACCTTGTTGACGGCGGAAAAAGGAACCGAGGCCGGGAGAACGTCGCGCAGCAGTATCCTGCCCGGTGTAGTATCCACCATCTGCGGTTTCTCGTCGGTAGCCAGGTTCTTCATGCGTACCCGGATTTTGGCCTGCATGTGTACAGCACCGGAATCGAAGGCAATCCTGACCTCCTCCGGTGAGGAGAAACAACCGGAAGCGTTAATCCCGGATTCAAGCTCTTTTTCAGTTGGTTTAAAGTACTCGCCCTTTACGTTGATCCGGTCACGGGTCATGTAATAAGCACCGAGAACCATATCCTGTGAAGGAACGATGATCGGCTTGCCGTTGGCAGGCGAGAGGATGTTGTTGGTAGACATCATCAGAACGCGTGCTTCAACCTGGCTCTCGATAGAAAGCGGAAGGTGGACAGCCATCTGGTCACCGTCGAAGTCAGCGTTGAATGCGGTACAGACCAGCGGATGCAACTGGATTGCCTTGCCTTCGATCAGCACCGGCTCGAAAGCCTGGATGCCGAGTCTGTGCAGGGTCGGGGCACGGTTCAGCATCACCGGATGCTCCTTGATGACCTCCTCAAGCACGTCCCATACCTCGGGGCGCTCTTTTTCAACCATTTTCTTGGCGCTCTTGATGGTGGTGACGTAACCACGCTCTTCGAGCTTGTTGTATATGAAAGGCTTGAAGAGCTCCAGCGCCATCTTCTTGGGAAGACCGCACTGATGGAGCTTCAGCTCCGGACCGACGACGATAACCGAACGGCCGGAATAGTCAACACGCTTGCCGAGCAGGTTCTGGCGGAAGCGTCCCGACTTGCCTTTGAGCATGTCGGAGAGTGATTTGAGCGGACGCTTGTTGGGACCTGCGATCGCCCGGCCGCGACGGCCGTTGTCAAAAAGGGCGTCCACCGCCTCCTGCAGCATCCTTTTCTCGTTGCGGATGATGACCTCTGGCGCTTGAAGCTCGCACAGGCGTTTCAGGCGGTTATTGCGGTTGATGACGCGACGGTACAGGTCGTTCAGGTCGGAGGTGGCAAACCTTCCTCCGTCCAGGGGTACCAGAGGACGGAGCTCAGGTGGCAGAACCGGGATGCACTCAAGGATCATCCACTCGGGTTTGTTGCCCGAATGCCTGAAAGCTTCAACAACCTTGAGGCGCTTGGCGGTTTTCTTGCGTTTGGCTTCGCTGGTGGACTCCACCATTTCGGAACGCAATGTAACCGCCAGTTCTTCGAGGTTAAGCGAACGCAGGCAGTCCCGGATAGCTTCTGCTCCCATGCCGCCGGAGAAAGCATCCGCACCGTATTCCTGTTGCATTTTAAGATATTTGTCCTCTGACATCACCTCGCAAAACTGCAGGGGGGTGTTTTTCGGATCGCTGATTACAAATCCCTCGAAATAAAGTACCTTTTCGAGATCCTTGAGGGTTATGTCAAGCAGGTTGCCGATACGTGACGGCAGTGACTTCAAAAACCAGATATGTGCTACCGGCGTGGCCAGATCGATGTGTCCGAGACGTTCACGCCGAACTTTTGAAGGTATAACCTCCACACCGCACTTCTCACAGATAATTCCGCGATGTTTCATCCGCTTGTACTTGCCGCAGTTGCATTCATAGTCTTTTGTCGGGCCAAAGATCTTGGCGCAGAAAAGACCGTCACGCTCCGGTTTGAAGGTTCGGTAGTTGATAGTTTCCGGTTTTTTTACCTCGCCATGAGACCGTTCCCGAATCTTGTCAGGAGATGAAATCGATATGCGTATTGCTGAAAAGTGGAGTGGATCTTTTGGTTTATCAAAAAAGCTGAAATAATCTTCCACGATGCTCTCCTCCGTTAGTCTTGCTCTTGGTGTCCGTTGCGATAAAGCAGACGCCTGCAAAAAAGTCTTTATTGTTCTTCGTCACCTTCAAGCAGATCAACATCCAGGCACAGTGACTGTAATTCCTTGATGAGAACGTTGAAGGATTCCGGCAGGCCGGGTTCAAGGGTGTGTTTGCCCTTGACGATTGCCTCATACATGCGTGTACGTCCGGATACATCGTCAGACTTGACCGTCAGGAACTCCTGTAGCGCATGCGCAGCGCCATAAGCCTCCATGGCCCAGACCTCCATCTCTCCGAGTCTCTGGCCGCCGAACTGGGCCTTGCCACCCAGTGGTTGCTGGGTTACCAGACTGTAAGGTCCAATCGAACGTGCATGAATCTTGTCGTCTACCAGATGATGGAGCTTGAGAACGTACATGACGCCAACAGTAACCTTGTTGTCAAAAGGTTCCCCGGTACGGCCGTCAAACAGGGTTACCTGTCCCGACGAATGCAGATTGGCCTTGCCCAGCATTGCTTTGATCTGGGCTTCGGTAGCTCCCTCGAAAACCGGTGATGCCATTGCCACGCCTCGTTGCAGGCGTTTGGCAACTTTAAGCAGCTCTTCCTGACAGAGTCCGTCGATGAATGTGCCGACTTCTTCATCTCCATAAACTTCTTTCAGGTAGGCTTTCAAGTTAGCTTCAGACGTATGCTTTTCAAGCATGTCTTCGATTTTCCAGCCGATTCCTTTTGCTGCCCAACCCAGATGGGTCTCCAGAATTTGACCGACGTTCATACGTGAAGGAACACCCAGCGGGTTCAGAACGATCTCCACCGGACGGCCATCTTCCATGTACGGCATGTCTTCTTCGGGCATGATACGCGAGACAACACCCTTGTTTCCATGGCGGCCGGCCATTTTGTCGCCGACCTGCAGCTTACGTTTGATCGAGATGTAGATCTTTACCATTTTGATAACGCCAGGAGGGAGATCGTCGCCACGTTTCAGCTTCTGTATCTTGTCTTCAAATACGTTATGGATCAGGTCAATCTGACGGTTAAGTGTTTCCAGTATCTGGTGCACCTTGTCGTCGGTTTCGTCATCATCGCTGATGGAGATGCTGCTCCAGACATTGCCGGGCAGTTCGGAAAGAACCTCTTCGGTAATCTTCCTGCCTTTGGCCAGCAGCAGTTCACCCTTGCTGTTCTCAAGCTTCACTGCCAGGGTCTTGCCGACCAGCAGGCGTTTCAGCTTGCCGATGGCCGACTCGCGGATAATGCGAATCTCGTCCTGCTCATCCTTGCGCAGTTTTTCCTCTTCAGCCTTTTCTATCAGCTCGGTACGCGTGTCTTTATCGTTGCCCTTGCGTGAGAATATTTTTGCACCGATCACTGTACCTTCAACTCCGGGAGGAACTGTAAGTGAAGTGTCACGAACATCTCCGGCTTTCTCACCGAAAATCGCACGTAGCAGTTTCTCTTCCGGGGAAAGTTGCGTTTCGCCTTTCGGTGTAATCTTTCCAACCAGGATGTCTCCCGGTTTTACTTCAGCTCCGATACGGATAATACCGGATTCATCAAGGTCTTTGAGAGTTTCCTCGCCAAGATTCGGTATGTCGGAAGTGATCTCTTCCTTGCCGAGTTTCGTATCGCGGGCAACGCACTCGAACTCTTCGATGTGGATCGAAGTGTAGCGGTCATCCTTTACAAGCTTCTCTGAAATAAGGATGGAGTCCTCATAGTTGTATCCGCCCCAAGGCATGAAGGCCACGACCACGTTCTGGCCCAAAGCCAGTTCACCCATGTCTGTCGAAGGGCCGTCGGCGATGACAGCGCCACGTTTGACTTTGTCGCCAACCTTGACCACAGGCTTGTTGTTGATGCAGGTGTTCTGGTTGGAGCGCGCGAACTTGATCAGGTTGTAAATGTCAACACCGGTGCCGTTCTCGTCAACTTCGTTCTCATCTATCTTGACGACGATCCTGCCGGCGTCTACCGACTCAACCTCGCCGTCATGGCGCGCGATAACCGATACTCCCGAGTCCCTGGCGACAATGCGCTCCATGCCTGTCCCGACCAGCGGAGAATCGGCGCGCAGCAGGGGAACCGCCTGACGCTGCATGTTTGATCCCATCAATGCGCGGTTAGCATCGTCATTTTCAAGGAAAGGGATCAGCGCAGCTGCAACCGACACCAGCTGGATCGGCGCAACGTCCATCAATGCAATCTCATCACGGTGAACCAGGATAAACTCGCCGCTTTTACGGGCGGAGTTGTAATCGTTGACAAAACGTCCGTCTGCATCGACCTCCGCATTTGCCTGGGCGATGGCATGGCCTTCTTCTTCCAGTGCCGAGAAGAATCGCACTTCATTGGTAAGTTTGCCTTCCTGAACGATGCGGTATGGAGTCTCAACAAAGCCGTGCTCATTGATCCTGGCGTAGGTTGAGAGTGATGCAATCAGTCCGATGTTCGGACCCTCTGGCGTCTCGATCGGGCATACGCGGCCGTAATGGGTCGGATGAACGTCGCGGACTTCAAATCCGGCTCGTTCACGCGTGAGTCCCCCTGGTCCCAGTGCCGAAAGGCGGCGTTTGTGCGTTACCTCGGAAAGTGGATTGGTCTGATCCATGAACTGAGACAGCTGCGATGAACCGAAAAACTCCTTTACAACGGCCGAAACCGGTTTGGAATTGATCAGGTCGTGCGGCATCAGGTTTTCTACTTCCTGGAGGCTCATCCGTTCCTTGATGGCGCGCTCCATGCGTACGAGGCCGATACGGTACTGGTTTTCAAGCAGTTCACCAACTGCACGTACCCGGCGATTGCCGAGATGGTCGATGTCATCAATTGCGCCACGACCGTTTTTAAGTTCAATCAGGTAGCGTACAATTTCCAGAATGTCATTTTTTACAGCTATACGTATATCGTTAGGCAGCAGATCTTCGAAGATCATCCTGTTGCGACGCAAGGTTTCGATCGCCCGCCTGTTCTCGTCAAAACCGCCTTGATCAATCATTTCAGTCAGCTTGATGGCGTTTTTGGATAATCCAAGCGGTGCAAAGAAGTCTTTCTGGAAGAAATCGTTGTCACGGATCAGGTTGTTCAATTCGTGCAGCAACTGGTCTTTCAGCTTGTCTGAAACAGTCTGGGATGGCTCGACTTTTTTCAGGGTTTTTGCCAGGTCTGCCGGTAATTTCATCATCAGGTACTGTGCAAACTGGTCTTCAGATTGGTTCAAACGTGATACCAGCGATTCAAAGCTGGCAACGTCTCCATTGCTTAACATGCATGGAGCATTCAGTACCATGCAGTCCGGCCACACCTTCAGGCCGAGCTTGTAGTTGAGTTTGAGCCTTCCTACTGCGGACAGGTCATAACGTTCCGGGTTAAAGAACAGGTTGTCAAACAGAGCCAGCGAGCTTTTCAACGTAGGTGGATCGCCCGGGCGGAGTCGACGGTATATTTCAATCAATCCTTCTTCACTGGTACTGATCTTGTCTATCAGCAGAGTGTCGCGGAACGACGAAGTAATGTGCAGGTTGTCTATGAAAAGTACCTTGAAACTGTTGACACCGCGAGCCTTGATTTCATCGAAGCGCTCAGCGGTGATTTCGTCATTGCATTCAATCAGGATTTCACCGGTAGTCGGGTCAACGATGTCAGAAGAGGCATAACGGCCGAGCACGTCTTCAAGCGTTGCCGGAACTTCCTTGATGCCATGCTCCTGCATTTTCTTGATAGAGGACTTGGTGAACTTGCGGTTGGCCTTCACCAGTACTTCACCGGTGGCAGGATCAACAACATCGACTACAGTCTTCTGCAGGGTAAGCAATTCCGGTTCAATGTTCTTGGTTATGGAATCCGGCTTTATGTAAATCTCTTCACTCTTATAATAATAGTTGAGTAACTGCTCAACCGAATAGCCAAGGGCTTTCAGCAATACCGTTGCAGGCATCTTCCTGCGGCGGTCGATGCGAACATACAGTATGTCTTTATGGTCGAATTCAAAGTCAAGCCAGGACCCGCGATAGGGGATAACCCGGGCGGAGTAGAGTACCTTGCCGCTGGAATGGGTCTTGCCCTTGTCATGATCGAAAAATACACCTGGAGAACGATGGAGCTGACTGACGATAACACGCTCGGTACCGTTTATGATAAAGGTACCGTTATCAGTCATGAGTGGGATTTCGCCGAAATAGACCTCTTGTTCTTTAATATCCTTGATCGCTTTTACGCCCGATTCCTTGCCGGAATCCCAGATTACCAGCCGGACCTTGACCTTCATCGGAGCAGCATAAGTCATGCCGCGTTGATGGCATTCGTCAACGTCATATTTTGGCTTGTTAAGAGTATAGGATACATACTCCAGAGAAGCGCTTTCGCTGAAGTCCTTTATGGGGAACACGCTTTGGAAAACGGCTTCGAGACCGGTGTTCTGTCGTGACTCTGCTGGAACTTCCTGTTGCAGAAAACGGCGATATGAATTCTTCTGAATATCAATCAGGTTAGGGATATCAATTATGTTTTTTATCTTGGCAAAGTTTTTACGCAAGAGGTGATTATTGGCGATAGAATAAGCCATGGCTTCTCCTTTGGCGGGTATCGTAACTGGAACCAGCTGAGTGTTGCTAAGTTACTGGAACATAAGGATGTTGAGGGTGATGGTTATTGCCCAAACAACACAAGCCAAGGCCGCTCAGGGCGACCTTGGCTCTCATAAAGACAACTAGACGTGCTCTTATTTGATCTCGACTTCTGCGCCAGCTTCGACGAGCTGTTTCTTGGCTTCTTCTGCCTCAGCTTTGGAAACGCCGGTTTTAACAGCGCCTGGTGCGCTGTCAACCAGATCTTTGGCTTCTTTGAGGCCAAGGCTGGTCAGTGCACGAACAACCTTGATGACGTTGATCTTGTTTGCACCGGCTGCCTTGAGGATAACATCAAACTCGGTCTGCTCTTCAGCAGCCTCGGCTACGGCGGGACCGGCAGCAACTGCTACAGCAACAGGAGCAGCAGCAGAAACACCGAATTTCTCTTCCAGTTCCTTGACCAGTTCAGCGAGGTCAAGTACGGTCATTTTCTCGATAAAACCGATTACATCTTCTTTAGTAATAGACATTGGTATTTCCTCCGAAATTGTTTTTTAATTGGTTAATTTAGTTGCCGGCTTTCTGAGCCCGGATTGCATCCAGCACACGCACCAGCGATCCTGGCAGTGCAGCCAGAACGCCGACGAAATTGGTTGCAGGAGCCTGCATGGAGCCGAGCATCTTGGCGATGAGGACCTCACGCGACGGGAGATCTGCAAGTGCCTGGATCTGTTTTGGATCAAGCAGTTTACCGCTGAGTACTGCGGCCTTAAGAACGAATTTTCCTTGCGGATCCTTGGAAAACTTGTGCAGAACTTTTGCCGCGCTGGCCGGATCATCGTAGCTGATAGCAACGGCTGTCGGGCCGGCAAGGAAAGGGCTTATGCACTCTACATCGGTCCCTTTTGCTGCTCTGTCGAACAGGGTGTTCTTGAATACCTTGTACTCGACAGAAACCGCGCGAAGCTCATTGCGAAGTGTCGTTGCCTGTCCCACATTCATGCCGCGAAAATCGGCTAGAAATACCGCCTTGGCACGTGTGAGCCGCTCATGCATCTCGGTTACGAGTTCTTGCTTGCTGTTTTTGTTCAAGCGACTTCCTCCTTTCTTTTGGTATCTGGGGTAAAACCCCGGCCAAAGTCAGGAAACGCAAAAATGCGGTACCCAAGTCTCGGCAGGTCCGGATAGTCCGGTTTGAGCTGTTAAGCGCCTGCTGTCTTTGACTTTGGCAAAATAAGTTGTTTTTATATCTGAGAAGTTACGTCACTGATATCAAGATTGACACCGGCGCCCATGGTGGAGGACAGAGATATCTTCTTGATGTAAGTGCCTTTTGCAGCGGAAGGCTTGGCTTTTACAAGCGCCTCGACCAGTGCCAGCAGGTTGCCTTTCAGCATGTCGGCACCAAAAGATACTTTGCCGACCGGAGCGTGAATGATACCGGCTTTTTCGACACGGAATTCGACTTTACCAGCTTTGGATTCCTTGACTGCTCTGCCTACTTCGAAAGTTACTGTGCCAACCTTAGGGTTCGGCATCAGGCCGCGAGGTCCGAGCAGCTTGCCGATCTTGCCGACAACACCCATCATGTCAGGGGTTGCAATCGCAGTATCGAAATCAAACCAGCCGGCCTGAATCTTTGCAACAAGATCGTCGGCGCCAACAAAATCCGCACCGGCCTCAAGCGCTTCTTTTTCTTTCTCGCCTTTTGCAAATACGAGAACCCTGACTTCCTTGCCCAGACCGTTAGGAAGCACGACTGCGCCGCGGACCATCTGGTCGGCGTGACGTGGGTCAACACCCAACCTGACTGCCACTTCAACTGTCTCATCGAACTTCGCATAAGCAGCCTGCTTGACAACATCAAGAGCCGTCCCGAGAGGATAAAGCTTGCTTCGATCTATTTTTGACATTGCTTCAGAATGTTTCTTAGCTGTTTTCGACATGATACAACCTCTCTGTGTTTCTAATATAATAGTTAGCCGGTCTAGGCGATATCAACGCCCATTGAGCGGGCAGTACCCTCTACGGTCCGCATAGCCGCTTCAAGAGAAGCTGCATTGAGGTCAGGCATTTTCTTCTTGGCAATCTCCTCGACCTGGGCTTTGGTAAGTTTGCCAACCTTGGTTTTGTTGGGAACAGCGGAACCGCCTTTGATGTCGAGGGCTTTCATGATCAGCACCGGGACCGGTGGAGTCTTGGTGACAAACGTGAAAGAGCGGTCGGCATACACGGTAATAACAACAGGAGTGATGGTACCTTCGTCACCCTGCGTTTTTGCGTTGAACGCCTTGCAGAACTCCATGATATTAACGCCATGCTGACCCAGTGCAGGTCCGATGGGAGGTGACGGGTTCGCTTTGCCGCCCGGTACTTGCAGCTTGATATATCCGGTGATTTTCTTTGCCATGATTGGTGCTCCTTTATATGCCGTATGCCCGCCATCACTTAAGATGACATTGTGTTTTAGTTCTTTTCTACCTGCATGAATTCGAGCTCAACCGGAGTTGCCCGCCCGAAAATTGTAACCGTTACGCGCAACTTGCCCTTGTCAGGTTTGACATCTTCAACAACACCGGAAAAGTTAAGGAAAGGACCGTCAACAACCCGTACCGTTTCACCGACTTCAAACTGTACCTTTGGTCGTGGTTTTTCCGCTCCCTCTTCCATTCTGCGGGTGATCTTGAAAACTTCTTCATCGGGAATGGGGAATGGGGTATTGCCACCCACGAAACCGGTTACTTTGGCTGTTTCCTTTACCAGGTGCCAGGCTTCGTCGGTAAGTTCCATTTTGACCAGGATATATCCGGGAAAAAACTTTCTTGAT
Source organism: Geobacteraceae bacterium (assembly GCA_032469775.1). Taxonomy (GTDB): domain Bacteria; phylum Desulfobacterota; class Desulfuromonadia; order Geobacterales; family Pseudopelobacteraceae; genus JACRCG01. The sequence continues at coordinate 11,171 of JAWDJY010000103.1, forward strand.
GATGTTTTTTTCTCACCTTTTTTGAGCTCTACTACCGTTTCGCACGGAATAAGTATCTCCTCGAAGTTACTTTCCATGCCCTCATTTTTTATGCGTTCAAGGAGATTCAGTCTCACCTTGTTTTCAAAACTTGAATATGTATGTACACCATACCATTTCATGGACATTGGGGGATCCTTTATCCTAGTATCAGACGTAGCAGTTTGGCCAGAATAAGATCACAGGCGCCGAGATATAGTGAAATCAGGAACACAATGCTGATTACAACGCCGGTAGTGGCAATGGTTTCCTTGCGCGACGGCCATGTAACTTTATCAAGCTCGACCTTTACTGAATCAAAAAATGCGATGACTTTTTGCACGTGTATCTCCTGACAGTCCGATGCTATTAGCGATGCTCTACTTAAAGCAGTCAATGACTACCAACAACAGTCTACTTATGATTATGGCAGGCCAGGAGGGATTCGAACCCCCAACATCCGGTTTTGGAGACCGGCGCTCTAGCCGTTAGAGCTACTGGCCTGTGCATGGAAAACTTATCCTGTGTTACTTTGTTTCCTTGTGAGGCGTGTGTTTGCGGCAGAAACGGCAGTACTTGCTGAACTCCAGCTTGCCCGGAGTCGTTTTCTTGTTCTTGGTGGTGGTGTAATTCCTCTGTTTGCACTCAGTGCAGCCAAGCGTAATGATATCTCTCATGTCAGTGCATCCTTTTGTATGAATCCGCCGGTGTGAAGTCGCTCACACCGGCATCATTTCTTGAAATTCAATTGTTATTCGATAATGGAGCTTACAACGCCTGCGCCGACGGTACGGCCACCTTCGCGGATAGCGAAGCGGAGGCCTTCATCCATGGCGATCGGGGTGATCAGGTTGATGGTCATGGCAACGTTGTCGCCA
>JAWDJY010000104.1:0-12024 GCA_032469775.1 Geobacteraceae bacterium
TTGTTGTCGTCTCCTTCCACCGCGTTGCCACCGGTCTCAACCTATCCCAATTCAACAACCTCGTCTGGTACGACTACACGTCCAACACCAGACTTGCCGAACAGGGAGACGGGAGAATCCGTCGCGTCAATACCGCTGACATCCACCGGGCCCAGTTCGGGGAAGTTCGCCCCGTCCGCTACTGGTATCTCACCTCTTCGGAAGTCCAGGCGCTGCAGCTTGCCTACACCCTGGAGAAGAGGATGGTCGCCAAGCTGGCGGAAGGGGAAACACCGGACATCGACCCGTCTGAATGCAGCAGCAGCCAGTCGTTTTCATCCCTGATGACCAAGGCGCTCAAGGAGGGGAACTTCAACTACACGGACCCGTCGTCCCTGTTGAAGAAGATGACCCAGCACGAGAATGCCCGAGTCAGGGGGGACAACAAAGCAATGACACCGATCAAGAATAACATCATCCAACTGCCGGTCACCAGACCGGAACCTGCTCCAACTCCACCATCCATTTCCGTCATCCATTGTGAAGGCGGCAGAGAGGTCTCTCGGGACTTGCCATTCGGCATGTACCAGACCTTGCTGGATTCTGGAGCCCTGGAGTTCACCCTGTTCGGTGTCTATCTGCGTTCACCCGCACCACTGCGGAAACGCGCTTAGAACATACATCACTACCCTCGCGGGGATCGATTCCCCGCCGGGGTGATTGGTCTCCGCATACAACAAGGAGACTGTAATGACAGACACAATCACAGGAAAACGCATCATCATTCCCGTTCACGACAACAGCGAGTTCTTCTCTGACAACGCTGACTATGCCGTCATCGATCTTGATGCCACGCACATCGAGCGGATCAAGAAACTTGCGGTGGTTGTAAGGCAGATGAAAGCCTACAAAATCAGCGAATTCAACCATGCCTGTGATTTCATGGCGGCTGACTGGGATGCCGAACCGGACAATGGCAAGGTAGCCTTGAAGGAATTCGAGGGACGGATGGAGTGTAATACTCTAAACGTCACCGACAGTGATTTCTTCTGGTCGGGCTATTACAAACATACTGATGTTCGGTGGGAAACCGACACGGTGCTGCTTGTAGTGCTCGACGAGCCGGGCATCCATGATGAACGGGAAGAGAATGGAGAAAGTGGAGACAACGAATACAATCTCCACGGGTCCGGGGAAGGAGCGGTGCCATGAGAGGAAAGGACCTCAGCGGTCTCGCTTGGCAGCCCATGAACGACCCCAACGGCATGGCCGCCTATGAAGCCTTTGATTCAAAAGGCCGCGGTTACTACTTGGTACGGAACAAACACCGGCCCGAGATGATGTTCGTTGTCTCGGACGGTTTGTCGGTTCCACCGGGATGGTACACCGACAAAGACGGCACCATCCGAAGGATTTCCTGACCATCAATTGCCAACCCCATCGGGGAGATACGTCTCCCTTCGGGGTTTCTGTCTCCCCGCACCATCAATCAAAGGAGACAGACCATGGCAGACTATTATTCCCAAGCGGTTTTTCAACCATCCATTCCCAAAAACCTGATCAACGACGAGGACCGACGCGTTATCGAGGCGTTCAGCATCACATTTGAATCCGACGGTGAGGACAAGTTCTACCTCTACGCGGAGGAGTGGTGCTGTAATGGCTACCTCGATCCGGAGGAGCCAGGCGGAGAAGAGATCGAACTCAGTGAGGACGATCTTTTCAGCAGGTTCCAGGAGATTATTCGCCGCTCCAACGGTGAACTTCCCTGGATCTCCAAGGAGAGCGCCTATACCTGTTCGCGGATGCGACCGGATGGCTTCGGCGGCGGAGCAGTATTCATCACCGCTGATGACATTCAGTACAGCTTTACCGGCCAATGGCTGGAACAGCGGATCAGCGAAACAGAAACCGGCGATATCGGCCCCCAGACGGAAGATCCACCTCCATCCAAGCCGATTGTCGGCGTGGTCCTCGAAGGCGGTCTGGTACAGAGCATTGTCAGCAATGCACCGGAGCAGATTTCGGAAATGGACGTGATTATTCTCGACTACGATGTCGAGGGGTTCGAGGAAGAATGTCTCCTCAAGGTTCCCCAGAGCAGCGGCGAAATTGCCCATGCCGTAGGACACATCGAGAAGATTACCGAGTCCGGAATCGATCTGGGAATGGTTCTCAATCAAATGAACGTAAGGGGGTGGTGACATGAGCCCTCTTGAGCGAACGACAGACGAACCGACCAACGAGGAGCGTGCCGACCGAATCGACACGGTTATGCAGGCCTACTGCCTGACACTCGAAGGACGGGATTTCGATGGCGACGAAGATGACGTCAAAGACATGCTCACGGACCTGATGCACTTCTGTAAGCGGATGGAGATTAACTTTGAGGAGAATTTACGCGTCGCCCGCAACAATTACGAATATGAGAGAAATGCGGAAACTGGTATACCGGATCATTTCGGTTGCCTGGTATGCGGCTGTTTTCTGGAAGTCTCACGAACCGACACCCTGTTGGGTATCGACCGGGAGATATTTGAATGTCAGAACTGCGATGAAACCTTCATCCGGGAACTGACGGTAGCAGACAGCCCCATTGAACGGGCCGTGAAGTGCATCGGCTGCGGCAACATGATTCCGCAATCGTCAGCACGCATCTTCTATCAGCACGACGACTACGCCCATTTTATCGGCGCGTGCTGCTGGGACGAACGACTGCGCGACTGACCCAACAACTATATTTCAACCTGCGGGGAGACAACTCCCCGAGGAGGAAGTCTGTCTCCCCGGCTTATTGCAAAGGAGATAGACCATGCCCACAAAAATAACTCTCAACCCCGGCTATGCCGGCGGTGTTTATGTTCTCGATCACGGCGAGTTCTATACCTGCCTGGGCTTCGATGTCGTCTTGAAGAAGGCGGGAGCCTTGGCAACTGAACTGAACTCTCCTGAAAATTCCCCTGTTCCAAACGAACGCGGCACCATGGCAGCCTATCGCAAGTACGCTGCCCTGGTTGATAAAGCCCGCCAGAAGAATATCTCAACTGGATGGCGCTCGCGTGTTGACCTGACAGCCGATCTGATCGGCCTGGAAGGAAAGCGCGTGGAGGTCATCGACTGCTACGGGGATCGCCGACGTTTTATCGTCGGTCGGTCAACCGGGTGGATTCCATGTCACCTGGAGATCAAATCCCGGAGCAGTTCCGGAGGTGAAGCCGTCTGGGGGACTCCGTTCCGTTCGGTCAGGATCGTTGGAGGCACAGCATGAACATAGGGCATTACACTACAGGAGGTACGAGAAGAATGACTGTGAAAACCGTCATCTCTGCGGCGAAGGAATTCGGCGTACCGGAACGCTATGCGATCATGCGCCGGCTTTCATTCCTGCAACCGCTAATCAAACATCTGGAACGTGAAATCTGGGGAGCCCAAAGGCGGATCGAACGAAGTAAAGATCCACTGATCAAGGCCCTGACCGCATCCTTCATCAAAGACCAGGAGAAGGAGTTGCGGCCTCTGAAGCTGGAGGCAACATCTCTGCTTAACCACGTCAATGGCAAGGATGCGGTACTGGTAGCCGGTAGGATCACCCCTGAGATGATCGAGCAGGCCCGGCAGTATCCCATTACCAGTATCATCGACTTCCCCAATGGGAGACACCGCTGCTGTCCGTTTCACAAGGACAATAATCCATCAATGGCTCTCTACGATAACCATGTCCACTGTTTCGTCTGTAACCGGTCATGGGATTCGATCAGCGCCATGATAGAGCTGGATGGTGTGAGCTTCCGGGAGGCTGTGCTGGCGCTCCAGTAACCTGAATCAATAACAATCAACCCTATGGGGGCGGACACTGCCCCTAGGGGGAGTCCGCCCTCAATATTTTAGGAGGCGGACATGAATCTCGATCTCTTCGGAGAACCAGTAGCACCGACAACAAAAAGAATCTTCATAAAATCAATCGAAGCCCGTTATCGCAACGAGGTTGTCAGAGACGACGCCCCACAGTGGGTATCAATGAGGTTTACGCAACCCCAGCAGGTATTCGAGATGTTCCGGGATCTCCGTCTGGAGACGAAGGAGCACTTCATAGTTCTGCATCTGGACGGCAAAAACCGGATCGTCTGCTTTGATCGAGTATCTATTGGATCGCTCAACCAGGCCATTGTCCATAGCCGCGAGGTCTTCAAAACGGCATGCCTCTCGAATGCGGCGGCCGTGCTCCTCGTACATAATTTATGTTGAGCTCCACATAAATTATGTAATGTGAAGTTGCCAGTAATGTGAAGTGGTGCCGGAATCATTACCGGCAATTCGGATACAATAAGCATCTGGAAGGGCATGCGGCATTGCAACCCTTCCAGGCACTTCACATAACTATAGGTCTTTCAGCCACTCCAAGATACTCGGGTCACGCCGCCAAGACGGCCCTTTCTTGCTAGTTTTCGGTAACAGTTTTTCAGTGGCCTGCAAGGTTTTCTGCTTCATCTCCAGATCAATCTCGATATACAGATTGGTTGTCTCAATCGAAGAGTGCCCGAGCCAAGAACGAATCATGTTCAAGTCAACGCCCGATTGCAGCAGATGCATTGCGGTCGTGTGCCGGAATGTATGAGGAGTAATCGTTTTGGTGGATAGTGACGGGCATGTTTCCACTGCTGCCGCCACTCGTTGTGCAATCATGTATCTTAATCCATAACGTGTAAGGCGTCCTCCTCTGGCATTCACAAATAGCGGAACATTATCCGACAGGCGGAGATGCCGGTCTTCAATGGTTGCCTTGATTGCCTGTACCGTCTCATCCCAGACCGGACAGGTTCGCTCACGTTGTCCCTTTCCATGGATCAGCACATAGTATGGGCGGCTAAAGCGGATATGATTGACGTTGAGATCTACAATTTCCTGTGCCCGTGCCCCGCTGTTGTAGAGAAGGCGTAGCAGTGCATCATCCCGACGCCCAGACACATTCTGGACACTAATGTGTCTGAAGATATGCTGGACTTCCTCTTTCTCCAGATATCCCAACACATGCCTGGCGTGTCGCTTGAACGGTACGGCAAGAATGGTTTGGCATTGAGCAATATAGCGGGGATCGGTAACGGCCAGATATCTGAAGAAGGCATGAATGGCAGCCAACCTGACGTTACGGGTTCCCGTTCCGTTCTTTCTTCCGCTATCAAGGTGTTCCAGGAATTGCCTGACCAACCTGTCGGAAAGATCATCAACTACAAGATCGGTGCAGGACTTTCTGCAACGTTCCACTGCAAACTGCAGGAAGAGTTTGAAGGTGTCCCGGTACGATAGCACCGTGTTTGGGCTCACTCCCCGTTGAACAACCAGGTGGTCCTCAAAGAAACGACGGATGGGGAGGCCAATGCTATTACTTTGCGTCATGGCTCCCCCCTTTGATTCGCTTCAGGTACGGTACAGCGAAATGGTTCTTGAACCGAATGTTCGACTGTTCCAGAAGCTCAGCCGTGGCATGCAGATATGTTTCGGTGCCAATGAGCGAGGAGTGCCCGAGATATGTTGCCAGTAACGGCAGTTTGGCATTTATATTCTCTCCTTGCCGGTACCATTGGGCCAGTCTGTTCACGGCAAAGCTGTGACGTAAGTCATGGAGGCGAGGTCCACGTTCACCTTTGGGACCACGCAGTCCAACATCTCTGAGAATTTCCAAGAAGACTTCACAAATCCGTCCAGGTCGGTATGCCTTTCCGGATGGACTGATAAAAACCGGCGCAGTCGAAGCTGTGGAAAAGCCTGCTGCTTCTCGCTGATGCATAAAGTCTGCAAGCTGGCGGGCGGTGGAAGGCGACAGGGGAACATATCTGGACTTCTTGAACTTGGTGTTCCGAATTGTCAGTAACTCCCCTTCAATGTCCACATCTGCCAGCAACAGTTTCAATGCTTCCCCAATACGCAGACCGGTACTGCAGAGCAGACCGATAATGGTGGAAATGAGCATGGGACGAAGGCTCCCCACCTGACCTATTCTGCCGGCAGCATCCAGAATCATGGTCATTTCCTGCAGCGAATATATATGAGGTGCCGGGCGATTTCTGCGTGGGAAAAAGCTCTGGTAAATAATGCACGTCTGCGGGTCGAAATTGCTCAGATATATGCAGAACTGCCGCATGATGGACATGCGATTGAGCCTGCTTCCAACACTCAGGTGCTCCATCGACTTGAACCAGCGCTCTACAAGTTCGGCAGTTATCGGTTTTCCTGGTTTCAGTTCAGCCATCAGGAAATGATCCAGGTAGCAGAGAATCTTTCCGTCACTCTCACCCTTACGGCCGAGGGCGCATCTCATCTCCCAGAATGCCTGGAGACGGGAGGCAATAGGACTTCGGAATATACATGTCGCCATGGTTCACCTCTTTTCCGGCCACGGCATAACTACCTGCCGGAGCATCTTGAGGTCAGTCTTGGCATAGATAAAAGTGGTATTCAGGCAGCGGTGCCCCAAGACATCGGCAATTGCTTTCATAGGTGAATCGTCTGCCAGTGCCCGGATTGCCCATGAATGCCGCATGGTGTTAGATCCGTTTTTGGGTCTCTTCACCCCCGCTTTGATCATATATTTACGAACGGTCACGGATATATCCTGACCGCTGAGCGGGAAATGTGGAGCCTTCACACCAAGGAATACTTCTCGGAGTCGAGTTTCCGGGCGATGATGGAGATATTGGATAATCGCCTCACCGACAGCATTCAATAGTGGGAGTACGACTTCTTTGCCGCCCTTCCTTGCCCGGATCAGAATAGTGGAGCGTTGCCAGTCAATATCTTCAAGGCGCAACTCAACCGCACTCATACCACGAATACCATAGGCCATCATAAGCAGCATGATGGCGGTGTCCCTTGCTCCGACAGCAGTTCCCTTGGGAATGGCGTTCAGGATTTTTTGTAAGTCGGTGTCTTCCATCCCCTTGGGTAGAGATGCCAGGCGATATGCGGGTACGGATGGGATAACGCCGGAATAATCTTTGGCGACATATCCCTTGTAAGCACAGAATCGAAGAAAGCTGCGGAGATACGATGCTAAACTCCTCAAATTTACGGGACTCTCCTTGATGTGCTGTTTGATGTGCGTTTCAACATCATCAGCTTGCAATGCCTTCATGCCATTACGTGAAGCTCTCTCTCCCAAGCCATCGAGAAACCGGCATAGAGCTACCCGGTAGTTCTGGATCGTAGTCTCGTTGAGTTGGCGATCCTCATGTAAATGGCGCAAATACGGTTCGAGTACCCAGCGATATTGCGGCGCTAGCGGTTTGGGGGCAGGCGGTTTCATAACACCCTCGTCAACCAAATACGACAACAAGTGCTTCAGGTGGCCCCGGACTGCGCCACGTCCGACATAGAGTTTGCTGGTGGTTCGGAAGTCTGCCAGGTATGCATCTATAAATGCATCAAAATGTGCCGGGGTAATGTCTTTACTTCGAGTGATCCCTTGATCGACAAGAAAGCTGTTGAACAGGCAACAATGCCCGAGAACAGGACCTGCAAGCCTTTTGGAATACCCCCTTTCTTTCATGCGTGCCGCCAGTCCGTCCATGTATGGGCCAAGTGGTCCCCGCCGAAAATCTACCAACGTCCGTCGTTCTTTGTACCAGTACTCAAGCATAATCCTACCTCCATTCTGAAATGAACTACCTGATGGAGGAGGATATGATCCGTGCAAATTATGTGAAGTAAATACATGATGGGACTAAGGCGGACAGGCGTAGCGTGGGCATACAAGAAAGATGACTTCACATTACTGGCAACTTCACATTACATAATCATCCTACAGGTGACCCGACACCCAGCCAGGAAGATATCGCCATCACCAGACGTCTCAAGGAAAGTGGCGAGATCCTCGGCATCAAGGTGCTTGATCACATCATAGTCGGTGATGACGAGTTCCTGAGTTTTGTTGAAAGGGGACTCTTGTAAATAATGAGGGAGCGGCGCTCAAACGCCCTCCCTCGGCTCTTCCCCCAGCCCAAAAGGGTTCCTTAGAGCCACCGTTCCAGCGGTGGTTGTAGGGAGCCCTTTTGGGCCACCATCACAACGATAAGGGGGATAGAGTCATGTCAGTTCGAGCACGCATTAACGGTAGGGAGTTCACACTGAGTTGGGAGGAGTTTGAGAAGGCTCTGCAGAGAAACAATCTTGCAGGAGGCGAATTCGAGGTTCTTGCCATTCTTTCGGGGGTGAAACCCTACTAGCATCTTCAGTCCGGATACCCGTCCGGTCTGGATAGAGGCGGCCCTAGTGGTCGCCTTTTATTCGTTGATGAACATAATAATCTTCCCTTAACGATACTCAATAATCTAGCGTTGACAACTCACAATAATCTAGCTAGTATGAGACAAAATAACCTAGCCGAGACAGAGGTATGGATATGGCAACAACGCCAGCACAACGCAGACTTGCTGATGCACTCGACGTCCTGAAAAAACTGCAGGATGGTGGGAAGACTGCAGTAAAATCGAGTGACCTGACTCGATTACAGCGGGAAAGTCTTGTCAGCAACGGATTCCTGCGACTGATTGTCAAAGGATGGTATATGCCATCCCGTCCGGGAGAGGACACCGGTGACAGCACTCCCTGGTATGCAGCAATGCGTGACTTTATTCATGGCTACTGCGATGAGAGATTTGGCGATAATTGGCATGTATCGGCAGAATACTCATTGCTTTTACACGCCGGCACAACAATCTCGCCACGGCAGGTTGTGATTCACTCGCCGCTTGGGAAAAACGGCCTGTTGCAGCTACCGGACGATTGTTCAATCCTTGATTATAAGGCCAAGGATTTCCCGTCAGCAGCAAAAATACAAGCCGTTGATGGAGTCAGAGCTCTTATCCTGCCTTTAGCACTCATCCGTGTGCCGGAAGCATTTTTCGTCACATTTGCACAGGATGCGCAAATTGCTCTGCATCAACTTCGTGATGCATCAGAACTCAATCGCGAACTGCTCGAAGGGGGCCATAGTACAATTGCCGGACGTCTTGCCGGTGCATTGCGGGCATCTGGCCGTAAAGAATTGGCGGATGATGTGTTAGCAACCATGCGGGCTGCAGGGTTTGTGGTGAACGAAACAAATCCATTTAACGTTACACCACCAAGCCTGCAATTCACAAGAGCACAATCACCGTACGTTCTTCGTATGCGCTTGATGTGGCAAGCAATGAGGGAAACAGTAATTGCCTGTTTCCCACTCGAACCTGGCACTCCAGCAGATATTGATAAATATATGGAGGTTGTTGAGGAAACCTACCAGACCGATGCCTATCACTCTCTGTCGATTGAGGGGTACCGTGTAACTGCCGAGCTTATTCAGAAGGTTGCTACCGGAAACTGGAATCCCGATGATAATGCTTCTGACGCAGAAGCAAAAAATGCCATGGCTGCTCATGGGTACTGGCTTGCGCATAATGAGGTCAAGGCAACGATCAGAGGCATTCTTGCAGGTGCAAACCCGGGCGCAGCATTCCGCCTGGATCACGGTTCATGGTATCGCAAGCTTTTCACGCCAAACGTCGATGCCGGCTTTCTCAAGCCGGCGGATCTAGCCGGTTATCGGGGAGACAAGGTATTTATCCGGAACGCATCCCATGTCCCGCCTTCCCAGGAAGCGGTCCGTGACATGATGCCGGAACTGTGCGACTTGCTGGAGGCGGAGCCCAACGCAGCAGTACGAGCCGTTTTGGGGCATTTTCTGTTTGTGTACATCCATCCGTATTTCGATGGCAATGGCAGATTGGGACGGTTTCTTATGAATGCCATGCTGGCTTCTGGCGGGTATCCGTGGACAGTAATCCGCATTGAGCTGCGGGGTGACTATATGGCAGCGCTTGAAGCGGCGAGTTCGCAGAAAGAAATAAAACCTTTTGCAGAATTTGTTGCCAAGTCGATGAATGTTCAGTAAACGTGCTATTTACAGGCTTCACACACTAATTTGACGAGAGGTGTGGGAGATAAGCAAGCCATCGTTGCAAGTATTAAGTGTTCTATCTCGCGCAATTCATCAGAAAAAGGTTGTCAACATAACATACCAGTCTCTTACTAGCGGCAAGACTTCACGCGAAATTATTCCTTTCACTCTGATAGATAATGGATTGCGTTGGCATATCCGTGCATATGATCGAAAACGTGCAAGATTCACAGATTTCGTAATAACTCGTATCTCCGATCCATTCATCGTTGAAAGTATCATTGAAGACCATGAGACACGTGAATCAGACATTCAATGGAATCGAGTTGTTGAACTCGAAATAATTGCCCATCCTCGTCTTAATTTTCCTGAAACTGTGGAGATTCCTGCAAAGTCTTAATCTCTCAGCAAAGCTCCTCCATGCCACGAATCCAGTCAAATGAAAAGTTTTCAAGGATCAATAGCTTCGGAATCATTGAGGTAATCTGTTTGCCTTGTTGACGTTGCAAACGTTGCTCTTAATAGTATATAAAAACACTTGACTGTCCAATAAAGACGCTGTTATAAATGGAATGACTATTCATTTCTGTCTGTATAGCAGAGGTTAAACATGTCCAAAACTGATAAGCGTGAGTTGATACTGCACGCAGCTCTGGAACTTATTGCTGAAAATGGCTTCCATGGTGCTCCCATGTCCACGATTGCAGAAACGGCCGGAGTAGCGGCCGGCACTATCTACCGCTATTTTGAGAATAAGGATGACCTGATTCGAGAGATTTATAGCTCCCTGGAAGATACTATCTGGTCGGCTATCAAAGAACACTACCCCGAAGGGTGCCCGATTCGCGAGCGTTTTTTGCATATTAGTCAAAGCTTGATTGGATACCTTCTGGCGTTTCCCATGGAGTTTCGCTTTATTGAGCAATTTCAAAATTCACCGTATGGCGTTGACTGCAGGCGGGAAAAGTTTTTTGGCAAGAAAGACAAGGATATCGTTACAGAGCTCTTTGAAGAGGGACAGCAGCAGCAGATCATTAAGGATTTGCCGCTGCCGATCCTCTCTGCTCTCTTTTTTGGCCCACTGGTTGATGCGTGCCGGGATCATATTCTCAAGTTCATTAATCTTGATGATGACCTCATTGCCCGAATCATAGAGGCAAATTGGGACGCGATCCGGAGGTAACTTGCTGCTCAATAACGCTCTATTTTATTTATATTTAAGTATGCGAATGAACAATCAGTTATTGGTAGTGTTTGTAACAAACAGGTGACCCATGCACTTTAAAGTAATCGCAATCACCCTCGCCGTCATTTTTATCATTATTCTCATACTGTCATTTCTGCTCAGGGAAAAATAATTAGTTGTAAATACTCTAACTTAGTCGAGGTATCACATGTACAAAGATTCGAGAAGAATACTTGTTTTAATCACAGGGATACTCATTTCCGGGATGTTTGTCAGCGGATGTAGTAAGCCGAAATCCGCTGGGCCTCCTCCAGGTCCTCCTGAAGTTGGGATTATTGTGGTCAAGCCGGAGAAGGTCTCCCTGACTACGGAACTATCAGGGCGAACTGCTCCCCAATTCATTGCTGAAGTGAGACCTCAAGTGGGTGGAATTATCCAGAAGCGGTTGTTTACAGAGGGTAGTTATGTGAAGGCGGGACAGATCCTTTATCAGATTGACCCTGCAAGCTATCAGGCCGCCTATGCCAGTGCTAAGGCCTCCCAGTCAAGGGCGGAGGCGACGCTTGTATCACTGCGGCTGACCGAAGAGCGCTACCGTGATCTGGTAAAAATCAAGGCGGTCAGCCAGCAGGATTACGATAATGCCTCTGCCGCGTTGCAGCAGGCCGAGGCAGATCTTGCCATCGCCAAGGCGGCGGTGGAGACCGCCCGGATCAACCTGGCCTACACAAAGATTTCCGCCCCCATATCCGGCCGGATCGGTCGCTCGACTGTGACCGACGGAGCGCTGGTGACCGCCAGCCAGCCGACCGCATTGGCAACCATTCAACAGCTCGACTTCATGTATGTTGACGTGACCCAATCGGCAGCAGAACTGCTTAAACTGAAACAGAACCTGGCCAACGGGGTGTTGAAAAAGAGCGGTTCA
>JAWDJY010000105.1:0-11641 GCA_032469775.1 Geobacteraceae bacterium
TGGCGATCACAAAATTGTCCGGTGGCAGGTTGTGGTAGCGGGACAGGACCTGTTTCAGTTCGTAATGATTGCTGTCCGGGTAATGCACCAGGCTGTCCAGTGAACAGATCAGTGCCTTGCGCGCCATGGGAGACATGCCGAGCGGATTGATACTGGCTGAGAAGTCGGTAACCGCCTCCGGAAGGACACCCAGGGAGCGTGCGGCGGTAAATATGTTTCCGCCGTGGTCATAGGAATGGGGCATGAATCCCTCGCAGCAGGAAGGTGACCGTTATGCACAGGATCGCCATCAGCAGAGTTGATGTATACATCAGTTTGATCATACCCCGGTAAGCTTTTTCGTCAAGCGTGCAGGCCGGGTCGCCGATATGCTCTTTCCATGAGGGCGCTCCGCCGTAGCTGGCCGCACCTCCCAGCCTTATTCCCAAGGCTCCGGCGGCTGCAGCTTCCGGGTGGCCGCTGTTCGGGGAAGGATGATTGAGCCGGTCGCGCAAGGTGATCCGGAGTGCGTTGGTTGCCGAAAGTCCGGTCAATGGAGCGGCAATGATAATTAATATCGCGGTCAACCGGGCCGGGATGAAGTTGAGCAGGTCGTCCATGCGGGCCGAAGTCCAGCCGAATTGCAGGTAGCGATCGTTTTTGTAGCCTACCATCGAGTCCAGTGTGCTGACCGCCTTGTAGGTCATTGCAGCAACCGGTCCCCCGGCCGTCAGCCAGAAGAGCGGAGCTATGATGCCGTCTGAACTGTTTTCGGCGACCGTTTCAACCAGAGCCCGCCAGATTTCGTCCTCATCAAGCCGATCCGTGTCACGTCCGACAATCCATGAAAGGTAGTGACGGGCGGTCTGAAGGTCACCGGCGGACAGGGCCGTAGCAACACGGGCCGACTCAATATGAAGCGAACGGGCGGCCAGGCAGGTGGACGAGATCAGCACTATTCCGATAAATCCGGCCAGTGGATGCAGCGCAGTTAACAGGGTAGATATGGACCAGGTTGTCGCAGCGGAAACAGCCACGGTGAACAGCATCAGCAAAATGCCCGCATAGCGCAGGTCGAGCCATGGGCGTCGCAGCCATTTTTCAAGTGCCTGAATCAAACGCCCGATCATCACAACCGGATGGGGCAGCCAGCGTGGGTCGCCGACGATCAGATCAAGCACCAGAGCCAGTGTGATGACCATCGGGTCAGGTGGGGTCACTTGCCAGCCCGCAGATGTTGAGCAGCATCGGCATATCCAGGTGCTTTTCAAGCTGCTCCGCCAGTTGGTCAAACGGGTCGTGCAACGGTTGTTTCTGTGTACCGCGTCTCAGCGGCATCCCTTTTTCGAGCCGGATGCGGTTCAGGTAGATTTCACGGAAACGGTTATTTTCGAAGATGCCATGCAGATAGGTACCGAAGATACGTCCGTCGGCGGATACTGCGCCATCCTCTACGGATACGGATACATCACCGCGCCGGAAGACCCTGGCGAATGGCCTGATATCGCTTCCCAATGTCGTCTTGCCCATATGGATTTCGTAGCCGGTCATGACACCGTTGCATTCCGGCGCAATTACCAGTCCTGCCTCGTTCAGGTAGGCCAGGGCCTGGTGGGTTTCCTTCTCCTGCAGAATCTCTGTTTCTCCGGGAAGGAGGTCAAGCCCCTGGGCTTCCTTGATTGCTGATTCAACGTTGTACGGATCCAGTATACGTGTACCCAGGATTTGAAACCCTCCGCATATACCGATTATATGCCCCTTGAAATTCTGTATTTCATCGAACAGACCGCGCTCCATCAGAAAATAAAGGTCGGCGATGGTCGACTTGCTGCCCGGAATAATCAGGATGTCGAGGTTGTGCAGATGATCCGGTACCTCGACATAGCTGAGCCGCACGTCAGGCTCACTTGTCAGCGGGTCGAAATCGGTAAAGTTTGAAATGCGCGGCAGTTTGAGCACGCCGATATGAATTTTCTTGTGTCCGGTCATGATGTTTACGACTTTGGATTGATGGGCCAGAACCACGCTGTCCTCGGCCGGCAGATTCAGGTCCGTGAACCAGGGCAGCACTCCCAATACCGGTATTCCGGTCCGTTCCCGGATGAAATCTATGCCTGGCGCCAGAATTGACGGGTCTCCACGGAATTTGTTGATGATGATGCCGCGGATATAGGCTCGTTCGAGCGGTTCAAGAAGTTCAATCGTGCCTACGATCTGGGCGAAGACTCCTCCCCGGTCGATATCCGCCACCAGTATGGCCGGGCAGCGTGCCATTTTGGCAACTTTGAGGTTGGCGATATCGTTGTCTCTGAGGTTGATTTCGGCGATACTGCCGGCCCCCTCGATCACTATGAACTCGTATGCCTGTCTGAGGCGATCGAAACTCTCCCATACTTTTGCGAAGGCGGTAGGTTTATATGTGTCGTATTCGGTTACGGACATATTAGCAACCGGTCGGCCCTGGATAACAATCTGGCTGCCGGTGTCGGAATTCGGTTTCAGCAGCACCGGGTTCATGTCCGTATGAGGGTTTATGTCGCAGGCCTGGGCCTGGACCGCTTGTGCGCGTCCGATCTCGCCCCCTTCCGGGGTGACGTACGAGTTAAGAGACATGTTTTGCGATTTGAAAGGGGCGACCGTCAGGCCCCTCTTGAGCAGCAGTCGGCAGAAACCGGCGGTGATGATCGATTTGCCCACGTCGGAGGCGGTGCCGCAAAACATAAGAGCTCCCGGTTGCGGCAGAGGTTCCTGTTCGATCAATGTCTCAGGTGCATGGGTTTTTGTGCCATACTTGCCTGAATAGCCGCGGGGGGTCACGATGCGTCCCTGATGATCAACAAAACTGCTGCTGTTGCCGATCAGGACAATGCTGGACATGTCAATTTCGTGATCGAGCAGTTGGTCAAGGGTTGTCACCGTGATCGACTCTCCCTCGCGGCAGGCGTTACGTACGATACCGGCCGGTATGCTGCCCGGACGATGGGCAAGGACGATGCGGCGCGCCTCCTCTATCTGGGTCCGGCGATTCTTGCTGCGCGGATTATAAAGTGCAATTACGAAATCAGCCCTTGCGGCAGCGTCCACTCTTTTCTTGATCAGATCCAGCGGGGTCAGCAGGTCTGATAATGAAATTACGGCGAAATCGTGCATCAAAGGTGCCCCAAGCAACGCCGCTGCAGCCTGTACAGCAGATATGCCTGGAATAACCCTGACATCCGGTTGGCACGAGTCGGGGTTCTCTTGCGAGTCGGTTTCGATCAGTTCCAGCACCAGGCCGGCCATGCCGTAGATGCCGGAGTCGCCTCCTGAGACGAGAGCGACTGCTTCTCCTTCCCGGGCGCGGCGTATGGCTTCACGGCAGCGTTGAACCTCCTGCATCATGCCGGTGGAAACTACCTGCTTGCCTTCCAGCAGTGGCAGAACCAATTCTATGTAGTTGTCGTAGCCGATGATTGTTTCAGACGACGCAATGGCCTGTCTGGCAGCATCGGTCAGGTGCTCGATCGCGCCTGGACCGGTGCCGACGATATAGAGTGGAGCCATGGGGAATCCTCGCAGGTGGCTGGGGGTCAAAAATGGTGCTGGATTTTACACTTCGGATCTGTGAGATGCAAGCAGTGAATGGGGAAAAAAGACGATTTGAATCAGGCGCTGTAGGATGAGTAGAGCTGTTTGACTTTGGCCAGATAATCGCGGGTTTCACGCGGCAGCCGGTCAGGGCGTTTGTCCACGTTGCCGGGTCCCCAGTTGTAAGCGGCCAATGCTGAATCCAGGTCGCCATTGTATCGTTGCAGCAGATCGCCCAGGAAGCGGGTACCGGCCATCACATTCTGCTCAGGATCGAAGGAGTCGTTGACACCCAGCGAGCGGGCTGTGGCCGGCATCAGTTGCATCAGGCCGCGTGCCCCGGCATGGGAGACCGCCTGGGGATTGAAGTTGCTCTCGGCCTTTATCACGGCCTTGATCAGGCTGGTATCGACACCGTATCGCCGTGATGCCTTGTTTATGATCGGATCCAGCCAGTCGTTGTTGCGACTGGAAACAGTTTTCTCACTGCGCCGAGCTTCTTCAGTCGCCAGGTTGTCGATCTGAGAAGCTGCTGAAGCTGCGGAGCTCGAATTGTCCGCAGATTCGGCCATGCTGGCCCGGTAGGCCTGTATCAGTGCTCTGGCGGATGAAAGCGGATTTTCAAGTGTGGAGAACGGTGTGGAATCGGGGTGGTTGTCACCGGCCAGAGAGAGTGATGTCTGGAGCATCTGCAGGGTTAGCGATTCGGCTGTTGCCCTTGCATTTTCGCTGGTAACGGTTTCGGGTGTTTTCGTTGAAGCAGCCCTGTCCAGCTTATCCGAAAAGCCGCGATCCTGCCGGAGTTCCCGGTTGCCATGATCTTGCCGGAGAGGAAGCAGTGAAGCCAGCAGTGAAAGATTTTCAGTACCTTGAATCGACATAACGTCTAATCCTCGCCGAAAGCCAGATGTTTCTTTTTAAGCTTTTCGATCAGGGTGGTGCGTTTGAGGTTTAGTAACAGTGCGGCTTCCTTCTTGTTTCCTCCGGTGCGGGTCAACGCCTGCATTATCAGGCGGTTTTCAAACTCGTCTACGGCTGAATTGATGCAAATGCCACCTTCTGGCAGCTGGATGTCCGATTGTTGTTCGACAAACTGTGGTGGTGGGGGTTGTTTTCCTGACAGATACCTTTCGGGAAGGTCTTCAGGTGTTATGAAGCCGCTTCCCTTGAGGATTACAAGTCGTTCCACCAGGTTTTCCAGCTCCCTGACATTGCCGGGCCAGTCATAGTTGCACAGCAGTTCCATTGCCTCACGCGAAAACCCTTTCAGTGAATTGCGCTTGTCAGAATTGAAGCGTGCCAGAAAGGTGTGAACCAGCAGCGGTATGTCTTCGCGCCGTTCCCTAAGGGGCGGTATCGTGATCGGTATTACCGAGAGCCTGTAGTAGAGATCTTCCCGGAAGTCGCGTTTGGCTACCTGTTCTTCCAGGTTCTTGTTTGTGGCGGCCACGATGCGCACATCCACTTTTTGTGATTTTGACGCACCTACCGGTTCAAATTCCCTGTTCTGGAGTACCCGCAGCAGCTTGACCTGCAGGTTTGCCTTCATGTCGCCGATCTCGTCAAGGAAGAGCGTGCCCTTGTCGGCCATCTCGAATCGCCCGGCCCGATTGGCGTAGGCACCGGTGAAGGACCCCTTGACGTGCCCGAAAAGTTCGCTCTCCAGCAGGTCATCCGGTATCGCGGCACAGTTCACCGGAATAAAGTTATTCCGGTTTCTGGCACTCAGCTGATGTATTGCACGCGCTGCAAGTTCCTTGCCGGTTCCGGATTCTCCCTGTATCAACACAGTCGCATTTGATGCGGCCACTTTGGATATCAGGCTGAACAAATCGCGCATCGGAGCACTCTTGCCTATCATTGACATCGAGAGGACCTGGTGTTGGTCCGTATCTCCCTGTGCCGCGTCTAGGGATTTCATGGTCTGGTATTCTCGGGCACGCATGACCAGGCTCTCCAGCTCGTCAAGATTGAGTGGTTTCGGCAGCGTGAATACATTTTCGCAGGACTCGATTTTCATGCCATTACAGGAACTTCCGTATGCTATCAGCACCAGCAGCGGGTTAACGGCGGCGGCGCGTTCGATGAAATCGGGAACTATCGAGTGGAGGTGGGCAATGTCTGCAATGACAATGTCGATATTCTGTTTTTTGACAGTGTCAAAAAAAGGTGCGTTGTGTTCCGCGCAGGCAATGTTGTAGCCCTGATATGTCAAAAAAGCTGATACCAGATCCCGCGTCTTGACGTCGTTGTCGGCTATGAGAATGCTACTGTTTGCATGCATGTCGGGTAGTATCCAATGTAAAGGGCAGTATTTTGGGCAATAATACGCCTGTTATTGTAAAAGTCAATAAAATGACTGTGGTCTGAAAGAAATTAATGAAACGAATTGCTTCATTTGAATATAGAGTCTGGTTTTTTACTCATGTTGCTTGATATAGATCGATTTGCATGTTAAATTCTCAAACTGCTATTCATGTTACGGTATTGCCGGTCTGGCTACTGATCTCGCGGTCCAGGGAGGGAATGACAAATGCAAGACGCACTCGTGCCGGTTAAGGCTGACGATGCCCATGGCGAACTCATCCAGTTGGTTAGTTTCAATCTTGATCAGGAAGAATATGGCGTAGATGTGCTCAAGGTTCGTGAAATCATCCGCATGCCGGTTGTTACGCGGGTTCCCAATACTCCGCATTATGTGGAAGGGGTCATCAATCTGCGTGGCAAGGTTATCCCGATAATTTCCATGAGAAAGAAATTCGGCCTGATGGAGGCCGAAAACGATAAGCAGACCCGGATCATGGTTATGGATGTTGAGGGAGAGTTGATGGGTTTTATCGTGGATGCTGTTTCCGAGGTGATCCGTATTTCCGGTAGCGAGATCCAGCCTTCACCGGCTGTTGTTACCGGAGGTATCGACCAGGAGTGTATTGCCGGAGTCATTAATCAGGCCGAGCGCCTGCTGGTGTTGCTGAAGCTGGAGATGATGTTCTCCCGTGACGAAAAGAAATTCTTCTCAGGTATGTAAACCAGCTGGATATATTAATAATGAAAATAGACCCGGGAGCAAGCTGACATGCCACCAATTGATTGCGAAGACCAGGAACTCCTGGAAGGATTTCTTACCGAGACGACCGAGCTTATCGAAAAACTGGATGACGATCTCATTACCCTTGAGAAGGCCTCCGATGATACCGATCTGATGAATCGTATCTTTCGATCGATCCACACGATCAAGGGCGCTTCCAGTTTTCTCGGCTTTGACCTTCTGGTAAAAGTTGCCCATAAGACCGAAGATGTACTAAACCGTCTTCGCAAGGGGGAGTTGGTTGTTACCCCGGAAATAATGGACGTGATTCTTGAGGCTACAGACCTTGTCAAGCTTCTGGTCAGCGATATCAAGGCTGGAGAGATTCAGGAACGCGAAATAGATGGCACCATTTCCAAGCTGTTGCCGTTTCTTTCGGATAATGCCGGCGCCGCACAAAAAACCGCCGCGCCAGTGCAGCCGGTTTCAGAAACCCCGCCACCAGAGGTTGCTGAAGTGCCGGTTTCCGAAGCTCAGCCGTCCTCCGGGGCTGCTCCTGTTGCCGAGGCGGCTCCCGAATCCACGCCTCCTCCGCAACCTCAAACGGCACCTGTTCCTGCTCCGAAGCCGGCTGCCGACGTTGCTCCCAAGAAAGCTCCGGCCCCTCCCAAGCCTGCCGATTCCAAGGGGGACGATCTTTCAGACAATTCCACGGTCAGGGTCGATGTAAAGCGTCTTGATGATCTGATGAATCAGGTTGGTGAGCTGGTTCTTGAGCGTAATCGCATGATCCAGATCAATCAGGATTTGCAACAGGGAGAAGCTGATCGTCCGGATTTCCAGGAAGAATTTGGCAAACTCACCAAGCGGATGAGTTTTGTTACTTCGGAACTTCAGATGCAGGTCCTGAAGATGCGCATGATCCCGGTGGAAAAAGTCTTCAAAAAATTCCCACGCATTGTGAGAAGCATGTCCCGTGACCTTGGCAAGGAAGTGGATTTGCAGATCTTCGGCGAGGAGACCGAACTGGATCGTTCCGTTGTCGACGAAATCGGTGATCCGTTGATCCACCTGATCCGCAATGCGATGGACCATGGCCTGGAGTCTCCGGAGGAAAGGGTGGCGGCAGGTAAATCAAGGGTCGGTACGCTTGTTCTTGCCGCGGTGCATGAAGGTAACCAGATCATTATCAGCATCAAGGATGACGGTCGCGGTATTGATACCGAAAGGGTCGGTCGCAAGGCTATAGAAAAAGGATTGCTGACTGAAGAGCAGCTGGCGGCACTGAGCCAGCGCGAGATGTTCGATCTGATCTTCCTGCCCGGTTTCTCAACCAAGGAAAAAGCCACCGACCTTTCCGGTCGTGGTGTCGGAATGGACGTTGTCAAAACCAACATCAAAAAACTTAACGGTCTGATCGAGATCAAAAGTGAAAAGGGACAAGGATCGGAATTCATTCTGCGCCTGCCGCTTACCCTGGCAATTATCCAGTCCCTGCTGGTCGAAGTGGAGGGAGAAGTATACTCGATTCCGCTTTCGTCTGTTCTTGAAACGATCCGGGTCGATCAGCGCAAATTCCACATGATCGGCGGCCAGGAAGTACTAAAACTGCGCGACATGGTTCTTCCGCTGATTCGTCTGCAGAAAGTGTTCAATGTTCAACAGCGTAGCGAGAGTGAAGATTTTTGCTACGTTGTTGTTGTGGGAGCCGCTGACAAGCGTATGGGGTTGGTTGTGACACGACTGGTTGGACAGCAGGAGGTAGCCATCAAGTCGTTAGGAAACTATCTTGCCAACATTCCCGGTATAGCCGGTTCTACAATACTCGGCGATGGTCGTGTGACATTGATCGTCGATCCGGTGGGCATGATAGAGGGCAATGAATGATATCTCTTTTGTTTATAAAAATCATGCTCTGTAATTTACATTCTGAAAATCATCAAGGGGTACGACGTGGCAATTTCTGATAAAGACTTCGAGCAGCTCAGGGACTTCATCTATAACCTGTGCGGCATGTATTTTCATACCACCAAGAAGTATTTCCTGGAAAGCCGGCTTACCCGCAGAATGGAAGCAACCGGTTCAAAAACATGCCAGGATTACTACCTGCTGCTGAAGTCTCCGAGAGGTTCCGAGGAGCTGAAGTACCTGATGGATGAAATTACCACCAACGAAACCTATTTCTTTCGCAACGTCCCCCAGTTGACCGCCCTTGAAACGAAGCTGCTTCCTGAAATTGTAGAAACAAAGAACAAGATGGGCTTTCGCAAGCTTCGCATCTGGAGTGCAGCCTCTTCATCAGGAGAAGAAGCCTATACTATGGCGATGATACTACTTGAAAAACGGGCCACTCTTCTGAAAGACTGGATTATAGAAATAGTTGGCACCGACATAAACGAGACTGTGATTGCCCAGGCAAAAGAAGGTGTCTACAACGCTTATTCAGTTCGCAATATTCCCGATATGTACAAACGCAAATATATCCGTGAAGACAACGGTAAGTTCATTCTGTCTCCGGAAGTCAAGAAGTTCGTCACATTCAACAAGCTCAACCTGTACGAAGACTCGAAGATGATTTTCATGAAGAGCTTTGACTTTATATTTTGTGCCAATGTTCTGATCTATTTTGATACCGCTTCAAAATCAAAAGTCGTTCAGCATTTCTACAACAATCTGCAGCCTTACGGTTATTTTTTCGTAGGCCAGTCGGAATCCCTGCACGGCGTTAACGACAAATTCAAGACCGTTCATTTTACCGGCGGTTTTGGCTACAAAAAATAGCCCGAAAGGTTTTGAATATGGATAAAAATCAGATGATGGAACGTGCTGAAATTCTGGTGGGGGCGGTGGACGACCTTCCTACTATTCCTGTCGTCGCGACTCAGGTTATCCAGATGCTAGACAACCCGGATATCAGCGTGGAAGAGATCGCCGACCTGATGCTTACTGATCAGGTCATGACCGCCCGGGTTATGAAGCTGATCAATTCTCCGGTCTACAGGCCAGCCAGTGAAATCACCTCTCTTAAACGGGCTCTGGTGTATCTCGGATTGCGGCATATCCGTGAGTTGGCGTTGACCACATCGGTCATCAGCGCTTTTGATGCCGACTCGGGCGCAATTGAGCTTAACTCTTTCTGGGAACACTCCTTCGGTGTCGGCATGGTCTCTAAGATCATTGCTAAGAAAGTCGGATACCAGGATCTTGAGAAGGCATATATAGCCGGTATTATTCATGATCTCGGAGAAGTCTTTCTCAGTAACTACATGCACGAACCCTTTCAGGAAGTGCTGGACAGGATCAAAAGCCAACCGATCAGGCTGGTTGACGCCGAGGAGGAAATGCTTGGCACGACCCACTGTGAGATCGGGCTCTGCATTGCCCGTAAATGGAACTTTCCTGATGCGTATTGCGAGGTGATTTCCTGTCACCACAAGCCGGGTGATGCTGAAATTGACCCGGTTCTTTGCGCTATAGTCAATCTGTCGGACCTTTTCTGCACTGTTCGTGAACTCAATTACAGCGGGCGGCAATGGATCAGTTTCAATCTCAGTGATGAAGAAGCCTGGAATATCCTGAAAAACGAATCACCATCGTTGGCAACATTGGATGTGGAGCGTTTCTGTTATGAACTGGATGATGCAATTCCTGATGTAAAGGAGTTGGTTTCATCCATATTTAATGCCAACGAACAGGTGACAGCCTGATGCTCATGCCCCAGTCATCTAAAATCAGAGTGCTTATAGTTGATGATTCCTCATTCATGCGGATGGCCATCCGCAGTATCCTCTCTAAAGATCCTGCATTTGATATTGTCGGCACTGCTGCTGATGGTATGGAGGGAGTTGAAAAGGCGATCGCCCTCAAGCCCGACATTATTACGATGGATGTTGAAATGCCCCGCATGGACGGTATTGCCGCGCTGAAACAGGTTATGTCCAAGGCGCCAACCAAGGTCATCATGGTTTCGACCTTGACAAACGAAGGTGCTAAATCCACCTTTGAGGCTCTTGATGCAGGTGCTATCGACTATATTCCCAAAAACGTAACCGACTCCGCTGACGCTCAGAATATTTTTCGTCAGGAACTGCTGCGTAAGTTGAAAGAAGCGGTCAAGTCACGCTTTACGCGCACTCTCGGCGCAACGGCACCTGTTGCCAGGCCTGCAACGGCAACTGCGGTTGCGCCGCAACGACCGACTTCGTCAAGGTTTGCCGGAAAAAAGATACAGTATGTTGGCATTGGCGCTTCAACCGGTGGACCGGTTGCGCTTCAGGAGGTTCTGTCCCGTATTCCGGTTAATTTCCCATATGGCATTATGGTCGGCATTCATATGCCAAAAGCATTTACCGGTCCATATGCTGATCGACTTAATGCAAAATGCTCGATGACTATCCGTGAAGCTGTAGATGGAGATATTCTCAAACCAGGACTGGCTCTGATAGCACCTGGTGGAATGCACACCACACTGGTTCGTCAGGGAAACAACATAGTTGTGAAAACTCAGGCTACCAGTAATTATCCGCAGTATGTCTATATACCATCTGTAGATTTGATGCTGTCGAGCATGGTTGAAGCTACCGGAGGGGCAATGCTTGGAGTCATACTGACCGGGATGGGCAGTGATGGTTTCAAAGGTATGCAACTGCTGAAACAGAAGGGTGGAGTTACCATTGCTCAGGATGAAGCAACTTCGACAATTTACGGTATGCCAAAGGCCTGTGTCGATGGCGGAGTCGCAGATGAAGTTCTTCCGCTTGGGCAGATAGGATTTGAGATTTCAAAATTCATGTGATATTGACAAGTCATATTTCAGTTATTCAAATATATAAAAGTAGAGGGGCTGCTCAAATGGGCAGCCCCTCTGCTTTTATACGCTGTTATTCTTATCGTGTTTTTTGATGCACGTTCGGCGCATCAATATGTCATTTGCTTGCAGCTACTCCGGCTTTCGTCATTTTAGCTGACAATCCTTTTGCAAATCCCAGCATCAGTATCACTGCCGGCATTACCTGCACTACAACGATCAGGGCACAGAATCCAAGAAATACCCAGACAAATATCCCG
>JAWDJY010000106.1:0-11581 GCA_032469775.1 Geobacteraceae bacterium
AGGTCGATTTCGATAACGTCAGCGTAGGCACCGGTTTCAACTGCGTTCTTGTCGGCTTCCAGCAGTTCGGGGTTGGCCAGCCAGGCGTTGACGGCATCGATGCGGTTCTGCAGGGTCTGGGCATCCTGATAGCCGTCCTTGATCATCTTCTTCATCAGGGCAACGTTTGAGCGCAGATAGGTTGCAACCGACTCCTTGGAAAGCTGGATGCAGCCTGCGGCTGCGGAACGCTCGGCAGCGGCGTCGGTCAGCTCGAAAGCCTGCTCGACCGTCAGCTCGGGCAATCCTTCCATCTCCAGGATGCGGCCGTTGAAGATGTTAATCTTGTTTTTCTTGGGCACAGTCAGTTTACCCTGCTTGATGGCCCAATAAGGAATCGCGTTGACGGCGTCACGCAGTGTGATGCCCGGATTCAGTTTACCTTTGAAGCGGACCAGAACCGACTCGGGCATATCCAGCGGCATGAAACCCATTGCGCCGGCAAATGCCACCAGGCCGGAACCGGCCGGGAAGGAGATGCCGATCGGGAAACGGGTGTGGGAATCACCGCCGGTACCGACAGTATCCGGCAGCAGCAGGCGGTTCAACCAGGAGTGGATGACCCCGTCGCCGGGCTTCAGGGGTACGCCGCAACGCTCGATGATGAACTGAGGCAGGTTCTTGTGCATCTTGACGTCAGCAGGCTTGGGATAGGCGGCAGTGTGGCAGAAGGACTGCATGAACATCGGCGAAAGGAACTTGAGACAAGCCAGTTCCTTCAGTTCGTCGGCGGTCATCGGTCCTGTGGTGTCCTGGGAACCGACCGTGGTCATCTTGGGGTCGCAGGCAGTGCCGGGCAGGATGCCGGTAACGCCGCAGGCCTTGCCGACCATCTTCTGTGCCAGCGAGTAACCCTGACCGGCTTTTGGCGCAGGGTTGACCGGCAGGGTGAACACGTCGGTCTCGCCCAGACCGAGAGCCTTGCGGGCATTGATCGTTACGGCACGACCGATGATCAGCGGGATGCGGCCGCCGGCGCGGAATTCGTCGGCAATCGTGTTGGGAGACAGTTTGAAGGTGGAGATTACTTCACCGGCTTCGTTGTAGATTTCACCCTTGGCGCAGTTGATCGTGATCACGTCGCCGTCGTTCATCTTGGTGACGTCGGCCTTGATCGGCAGCGCGCCGGAGTCCTGGGCGGTATTAAAGAAGATCGGTGCGATTACGCCGCCGATGATCACGCCGGCAGTCTTCTTGTTGGGCACGCAGGGGATGTCCTGCCCCATGTGCCAGAGCACCGAGTTGCAGGCCGATTTGCGTGAAGAACCGGTTCCGACCACGTCGCCGACAAAGGCGACCTGATGTCCGGCGGCGCGCCAGTCGGCGATCACCTTCAGACGGTTGGGGAAACGGGTCTTGCCCATAGCAAGGGCGTGCAGTGGGATGTCGGGACGACTCCAGGCATCGCCTGCAGGAGAGAAGTCATCTGTGTTGATCTCTCCTTCTACCTTGAACACCTTTACCTTGATGGTCTCGGGCACTCCCTGGCGCTTGGTGAACCATTCGGCGTCGGCCCAGGACTGGAGGACCTTCTTGGCGGCGGCGTTGGTGGCTGAAAGAGCCACCACCTGATCAAAACCGTCATAGACCAGGGTCATGCCGGAAAGGGCACAGGCGGCCTCATCGGCCAGCTCGGCATCCTTCAGGGCTTCAACCAGAGGATTGACATTGTAACCACCCAGCATGGTGCCCAGAATGCGAACCGCATCCACTTTTGAAACCAGCGGTGACTTTTTGCTGCCGTTCACAATACCGGCCAGGAACTCGGCCTTGACCTTGGCAGCCGGATCAACACCTGGAGAGACGCGCTCTTTGAGCAGGTTGAGCAGGAATTCTTCCTTGCCAGCCGGCGGAGCCTCAAGCAGTTTGCAAAGTTCAGTGGTTTGCTCTGGGTTAAGTGGCAACGCTGGTATACCCTGCGCTGCCCTTTCCTCTTGATGTGCAAGATAAGCTTCAATCATCAGTGTTCCTCCTTCGTGGGATATTGTGGTCAAACAGATGTAGTAAACAATAGAAGTGCATACTGTATACATTTTAGCGGAGGGGTTGTCAATTGAAGATTTGCTGCAATATAAGCGTTCTCAAATGAGTCTGCGGCGAATCAGTACAGATATCAGCAAGCATAAATCGGCGCAAATATGATAATGGTTGACCTTAACGGCGTATAATATTATTCAGGGTCCTCAAATCTCCAGGAGCGATTAAATGGTGCCTAAATGAAACGTATAATCGCCGGTTTGCTGGTCTGCCCGGCCTGTTTGCCAAAGGAATATCCGCTGGAACTGTCATCCGCCAGGGAACGGGATGACGATATTGTCAGCGCGGAACTATGCTGCCGCAACTGCAGGAAAAGGTTTCCGATCCGTGAAGGTATAGCGGTGCTGGCTCCGGATCCGGAGGCGGTCACCGGCGGAGGACAATGGAAATACGAAGAGGCCGGAACAGTTGATCGCTATCTCTGGAGCCACTATGCCGATCTGATGCAGGCACCCGACGCAGGCACCGCCTATGCGGACTGGGCAGCCCTGCTTGCCGGACAGAGTGGCATCTCCTTTGACGCCGGCTGCGCCGTCGGCAGACTTACATTTGAAATGTCGGTCAGGAGCGAACTGGCAATCGGATGCGACCTGTCTTCAGCGTTCATCCGCACGGCGCGCCGCCTGTCGGCAGAGCAAAGCATCGGCTTTTCTATGACGCTGGAGGGCAACCTGCGTGAAACGTTCCGGTTTGTGCTTCCGGATGATTGGCGACCGGACAGGGTCGAGTTCATCATCGCGGATGCAATGGCATTGCCGTTTGCCAGAGGCACATTCCAACAGGTGGCGTCACTGAACCTGATCGACCGGGTACGGTATCCGTTGGCGCACCTGTTCGATATCAGTCGGGTTGCCAGGCAGGATAAGGCCTCGTTTCTGTTCTCTGATCCATTTTCATGGTCAACCGCCAACACCCCGGAAGATCTCTGGTTGGGGGGAATGCCGAACGGGCCAAACGCCGGTCGGGGAATTGACAATGTCAGTGCTTTGCTGGAGGGAAAGCAGAAAATCATATCTCCGGCCTGGCGCATTACCGGACGTGGAAACGTGGACTGGCGACTCCGCTCCCATTGCAATCACTTTGAAATGATCAGAAGTGAGTTCCTGACAGCGGAACGCTGAATTACAGGACCTGTGCGTAACCTGGAACCCGTAGCTTCATGGCCAGCGGAACCAGCTGTGATCTTCTTGAAATACGGGCTTTTCTGAAAATACGACTTAGATGAGTCTTGACCGTCTGTTCGCTGATTTGGACCTTTTCAGCTATGTGCCGGTTAGTCAGCCCCTGCGAAACAAAAACTATTATCTCACGTTCCCTCTTGCTGAATGACTGATCAAGTGCGGCTGATTTTCCGGCATCTCCATTACGGACGATCGACTTGACCCTGTCGTTGTCGACCCATATCTGCCCGGACATTACAACTTCCAGAGCTTTCTTGAATAGCGGGAGATCGGTGGTTGCTGAAAGGACACCATCTATTTTGAAGGATAAGAGCAGACTGGTTATATCCTGATCGCTAAGACAGGAATCCAGCAATACAATCTTTGTACCCGTATCTCGGAACGCTACAGATTCGCTGATTGTACAACCGTCCACAACAATAAAATCCGGATGGAACCTGCCGGCCTGGCTTATATTTGAAACCGCGCGAGCAATGTATGCTTCCGGCTCACGTTCCAGAAGCTCCTGCAATGCACGGCCAAGCAGCACGCTCTTCAGATTGATAAGAATCTTCATTATATTCTCCCCAGTCAACAAATCTCCGGCTATGTCGAATACGAACTCCTTGGCAGCTTGCTATACAAAACGCTGGCGCCGGACTTTCGCGCGATTTAATCCCGTGGCGCGAAAGCCCGGGCAACTCCATTGGTGTGATACGCGTTATTTAACCTTGTACCCGTCTGTCAGGGTCTTCATGAATGCAACCAGAGCCTCTTCTTCTGAACGGCTAAGGTTCAGATTGCCAAGTTCCTGCGAGTTTACATTGACTGGATTCTCAGGCGATGGCCAACAGTTGTTTGCCTCGGCATAATCATCGCTGTAAGGATGACCGGCGGGAGCGCATACCGGCAACACATCTCTGGTATTGTAAAAATGTACGATACGGTCCAGGCTCTTGAAATAACCGTTATGCCCGTAAGCCTTGACAAAAGTCTCATCCGGCCTTTTGTCAACGTTACGCAGCGTAGGAACCTTGTGTTTCCCCTCATTTTCAGCGGCAAATTGCAGCAGCTGATCGGAACTGAAATTCTTTACGCTGGTAACAAACGGAAGTGCGCGCCAGTCATTATTGGCAGCCAGATTTCGCAGTAAGCCGCCCAGTCCGGGATCCACAAAAGCAGGATCAGCAATGGTCGCCGGATTTTCCGGATTCTTCGGAATTCCCAGGTTGTCGAAAGTATAATCTGTAAACAACGGAGTACGGCCGCTGGCAACATGGCAGAGATTGCACTTGCCCTTGCCCATGAAAATTGCCTTGCCCAACATTTCCTGTTTACTCAGGTATCTGCCGCCTCTCTGGTGTAAGTCGAATTTCGAGCTGAACCGGTTTACCTCGCGGGATGACTCATAGGCGGCAACAGAAAGACCGATCAGGTCGTAGGCTTCAGCAGCGTTGGCAGGATTGCAGGCTGTATCACCCCAAACCTCTTTGAACAGCTCCGAATAATCGGAATTGCAGACCCTGTAAACCACCGCAGCCGCATCCGGAAGCGCTTGCTCCTTGGGGTTGAGAAACGGCCCCTGTGCCTGATCGGCAGCCGGGTTGCCCAATTTCCATCCTGTAGCGCGGCCATCCCAGAAGTTGCCCCCTACGAACATAGTGGCACCCGCCTGCATCTGGACATTGAACAGCGGGCTCTGGGTTGCATAGGCCGAGCTGGGTGGCTTGCGATCACCGAAGCTACCGGCGATCGAACCTTCCATCACAGCACCATGCGCATTTATATAGCTGTCAGGACCAGTCCAGCCGACACTGCCGGTATGACAGGAGACGCAGGCCTGGTTATTGTTGATTGACAGATTCGAATCATCGTAGATTTTTTTACCAAGCAGCTCCTTGCCCGAGATTCCTGCCGATACCGCAGTCGCGGAAAATGCTGCCAGAATCAATGAAACGCAAAAGATTTTTCTTGTTCTTGTCATCTCCAATCCCCCTTGTTTTTTTGTATACCGGACATTACCTGAACCGGTTTTCTGCAATGCCGCATCTTTTAGAATAATTCACACTATCTCTGCAGCAGGCAGCGCTGGCTGCGCAGCATGTCAGTTGACTTGCGGGATTTGAATAGTTTAGCGACCGTCTGGGTGCCGGTTATCCTCTGCAGCGTGGCCATTACCGTAGCCTTGTCGTTGTCGAAATCTCCATGATGCCGGGAAGTGGAGTAATCAGCCGGTTTGTCGGAATAGCTGTTCGGCGAGAGAATCAATTCGACATTCTTCTTTCTGAAGAGCGCCTTCAGGTCGGCATCCTGCCTGATAAACTTTTCCATCCCCAGGATCGGGAATCCATCACGGAACAGCGGTATGCGAGGTTCGCTCTCAAAGGCGTTCGACACCAGATAGAGCAGTGATTTATTGTAAATCCTGGCGCAGTTGTCATCCTGCTCGGTCTTGTCATCCATGGCAAACAGCGCGAAACGTTCGATGCCGTTACCGATCAGCGGCAGGTAGGTATTTTTGAACAGGTCTATGGTGCAGGCCGGAGCCCAGAGCGTACAGGAGCTGACCGGCACTCCCAGCCCTTCCGCTCCCTTCATCGGTCCCCCCTTGATAGTTCCGTTGCTGGCCAGAAGCTGGACCAGCGGGGCATGGAAGATGCTTCCGGCGCTGTGACCGATCAGGTGAATTTCCGCACCCTGTTTGACAAGTTTCTGCAGATGATGCGCGACCTGGCGTGCCCCCCCCTCTTTTTCCAGTGTGGCTCCCAGCGCGTTCTCCTTCATCTCGTCCCATTGGGCCTTGCCGCCTGCGACCCTGGCAATCGGCTCCAGGGCATCATCAAGACGATCAAGCATGAAATCCTTGGCACTGTCCAGGAAACCTTCCGGCCGGCGCTTGCCGAGTGATTCCCTGAGTATATTGAGAAGGGTGGTCCAGAAATCGCTGTGCCAGATGAATGAGACCGGATAGACGTCGGCTTCTCTAAATACCGGCAGGAAATCAGCCAGTACCTGTACCGCAGAATCTTCAGCGGTGAGCCCGCCATGGGCGTACAGCACTATTTTCTTACCGGCGCAGCCCCCGATGATTTCGGCCACGTCATCACTGTCATTGCCGAAGGTACCGTCCTTCTTCAACAGTCCGTCGTTGCCGAGTGAGATTATGTGCGAACGGAGTTCATTATTGCTGGCAGCGCTTGATCTCGGCACCAGGCCGGAATACTGCACCGCCGCGGATGCGGCGCTGACTGTCTGCACCGGTACTCCAAGCCGCGCAACCCATACGTCATTGCCGTTGGCCAGCCAATCGTCGTAGGTGATACAGGCAAAACCATCCTTCCCCCATGAACCGCCCCACGAATTCTGAATCCAGAACCCCCTGTCGTCATAGGCGACAATTGCAAAGGCATGCCCGCCGAGCATCTGTTCCTTAAGCGGAATAATGCCCTTCTTGTCCACCTGTTCCCAACCTTCATGGACGTTGGCAGTCGCATAGAGGATTCCGGTCTCGGTAATCGCGCAGTGCATCGCCACCAGATCCTTGTGGTTGACACGAAAATAGGCGCCAAGAGGATTAATCAGGGCCTCGTCCGCAACCCTTGGGGTCAACCGACCTTTTTCCGCATTCCAGACCGTAGTTGAACAGACACCGTGCTTGTGCCACCCCTTCATCGCGCCACGGGCACTGGATCCCTCATAGTTCTCGCCGGGCCATTCATCGTAGCGCCTGGCCAAACGGTAGAGCATGTCCGGACTGACTTCTGTTTTGCTCGGCACCTGCTTGCGGGTTCGCAAAAGGTAGTTGACCACCGCAGCCAGGCCAAAGCCGGTGCAGGCTCCTTCACTGCCCTGATCCAGTACCGGGGCCTTGATTTTCTGATACTCTTTCAAATCTCTGAACGTCGGGACTTCCACCAGGGTCGGAACGTACATGCGGTCCCTGAAGTCGATGCTGTCCCGCCTGACGTTCAATACCCTTCCGGGTTTATTCAAGGTCTTTTTTACATTCTTTGCCATGAATTCCTCCTCACGGGTTAGTGCTGCAAACTCAAAAAAACTTCCTGGACAAGCGCACATCATTATACATTTAAAATTAATTTTAGCTTATATATTTTGACATTCAAGTCATAATTTGAAATTATTTTTAGAATTTACAGTCTGATCCCGAATAGTTACATCGCCAAATCAAAAAACCGCCCGGAAAATCCGGAGCGGTTTTTTGATATTATTCAACGAGTTAAGTTTATAAAAGTTGAAATTCAGTCTTGCTTTTAGACCGTGCTACACATTCGCCATTCTGAAGTTCATTTACCCTTGGCAATGTATACTCCATCCCAGTCATCAGGTGGCGGAGATGCCAGATATTCATCACAGCGCCCGAGATACAGCCGGGAAGGGCCATCGTTCCTCGTAACGGAAAGCTCTTCGAATATTGCCCTGGCACCGCTGAAGTCCCGGGAACGATATTTGCCTAGCGCATCCTCGAAACTGGGCAGAAGGTCTAAATCACCGATCATCAGCTCATACATCACGATCGGCTGCACTTTGCCCTTGACCCTGACACGGTCAACCTCGCGGAATGTGAAACGGTCGTGGTTGACCTGCAGGCGGGTTTCCTGACTTACCAGGATATGAGAACCGTAATATTTGTTGAGCCCTTCGAGACGTGACGCCAGGTTGACCGAATCGCCGATGGCGGTGTAGTCGAAACGGATATCTGCTCCCATGTTGCCGACAACCGCCGGACCGGTATTGATGCCTATGCCTATGTCCAGAGTATTCATGCCCCTTTCGGCAAAGCCACGGTTAAGCTGCTGCAGTTCCTCCATCATCCTGACCGCTGCGGAGCAGGCATGGGTCGCGTGGTCCGGCACGTCAAGCGGCGCGTTGAAGAGTGCCATCACCGCATCGCCGATAAACTTGTCCAGCGTCCCGCGCTCCTCCAGCACGATACGGGTCATCGGGTTCAGATATTCATTCAGCAACTGGACCAGTTCGGGTGGAGTGAGACTCTCGGAAACGGTGGTGAAACTGCGGATATCGGAGAACAGGATCGACAATTCGCGCTGTTCACCTCCCAGCACCAGTTTGTCAGGATTCTTTTCGATCTGCTTGACCAGGTCCGGCGAAACATAACTCGAAAATGCCTTTTTGAGCTGCCGCCCCTTACGCTCAACCACCAGGTTACGCCAGGCTTCCCCCCCAAGGTAGGTAATTGCCAGCCCTAACAACGGATACAACAGGGTCATATCGCGAAACGCATTTGCAAACATCATGTAATTGAAGACACAGAAAGCCCCGGTAACCACCGCCATAACAGCCAATCCGGCAAAGGTGCCGGGGACGAATGCCAGCGCTGCGCCCAGCAGTAACGGCAGGACGAAGATGCAGACTATCTCCATCATCTGGGTATTGCTGTCGTATCTGAGGAAGCGCCTTTCCAGCGCATTGGCGGCAACCGTAGCATGGATCTCGACCCCCGGCAGGGTCGCATCAAAGGGTGTCGGGCGCAGGTCATAAATACCGATCTCAGTGGCTCCGACAAAAGCGATCTTGCCCTTGAGCGAATCCTTCGGAAGACGTTTTGCGATGATATCGGCTGCGGAAACCGTTGTAAAAGATCCTGTCCCGCCGTAATAATTGAGCGCCATGGTACCGTCCTCGCGGGACGGAATCCTCATTTCACCTATCTGCAGCGCATCCACCCCCCACTGTTTCACATCCAGCATCACTTCCGAACCCAGGTAGTGCCTGAGTGCTTTAAGGGCCAGCGATTGATAGATCTCACCGTTGTACAACAAAAGCAGGATTGAACGGCGGTAGAGGCCGTCGGCATCAGAACGGGCATTGAAAAAACCGCAATCGAGCGCCCCCTCCCCGACTTCGGGAATATTCAGGTCGGCTCCGGGATATTCCGGGATAGGTATGCTCTGGACACCTTCGGCGATCCTGACCAGCTTCGTCCTGGAATCTTCCAGTTGGGCCAGGGATTCCGCGTTAGCCTCACCCTGTTCCTCACGGAAGAAATAGCCGGTCACCACATTGCCGGCCTTCTTGATCGATGCGGCCAGTGCCCGGTCGGCAGCGACGCTCTGGGTCTCTGAAAAGACGATATCCAATGCAGTGACCCTGACGCCGTAGTGAAGCGACAGATTCTCGATCAGTTTTCCGGTCACCTCGCGCGACCATGGCCAGCGCCCGAACTCCTTGATGCTCTTGTGGTCTATCGCCACCACAACCACGTCCTTGTCCGGCTTGACCGGTCCCCGAATGCGGAAACGGGCGTCCTTCATGCGGAAATCCTGCTGTTGGAGCGACGGCGAAGCCTGCTTGTACAGAAGAAAAGAGCAGATAGCCGCGACTACCCCGAACAGCACGAACATGAGGCGTTTATTCATGTGATTCCTCCGCTGTTAAATAGCATCACCAAAACAAGACGGGGGCACGTTGCCGCGCCCCCTCTCGAACTGCCGGGCATTACCTGCCCAGGTTCTGCATCAGGGTTTCAATGTTGTCCCTGTGCTTCCCGGTCGGGTACTCGTTCAGATACTGTTCGAATCGGATCCTGGCCTGATCGGCAAATCCGAGCTCGACCAGGGTTTGGGCGGCGCTGAACAGCGCTGTCTCGGCCTGGGGCAGTTTCGGGTATTCCTCTATCACCAGCAGATACTCGGCCAGCGCCAGCTCGGGATTGTTGAGGAATCGGGCATAAACCGCACCTCGCTCCATATGGGCATCGGCGCGGATTTCGGCGATCCTGGTCAGGTCGAGCGCAATCTGGAACACATGCAGCGCATCGTTGTATTTGCCGGCATCAGCCAGATAGTGGCCATGGTTGATGTTCCAGCGGGCGATAATGTCGGAAATCCTGCCGGAATCGGTCCATTCGGCCGGCGGCACGGCCGCGGTGATCTTGTCTAAGATGCTCTTTGCTTCCGCGACCGGAGTACCGGATTCGACTTTCATCGGCTCCACCGGAGTGAGTCCGCGGGTATTCTGGGTCATGGTCCCGACCGTCAGCGGCTGTTCGGTCCCCTTGCCGTCGCCGGAAACAGCCACGGTACCTTCATTACCAAAGAAAACGTTAGCCGGTCCCTCGGACATCATCAGGAATTCGGTGCCCTTGATACCCGCCACGGCGGTGCCGCTCCTGACGGTCATGCCGCTCTGGCGTCCAGCCAGCTTGACTACAGATGCCCGCAACTTGCCCCTGGTCAGATTAAACGAACCTTCACGCCTGTTTTTAGTCAAAAGGAATTTAGTGACCTCAAACTCGGTATTGTTGGCCAGAGTAAACCTGCTTTTGTCCTCCAGGGTCAACTCGACCCAACCATCTGCGCCGGTTTTGATCCAGTTCCCCTGGTTGACGGCTTCACCCTTTTTTATTGTTGAATAGGGGATGTTGTTTTTGACACGAAACTGGACTGTGCCTTTCAAAGCGGTAATTTTGCCGACCTGTGCCGCCAGCGCCATGGTCGGCAGCAATAGCGCCGCCAATATAGTCATTATGATCTGTTTCATGTGATCCTCCCGATAGTAATGGATGTCAGGCCACAAAATATTAGCAGCAAATCGGGAAGAGTCAATTGGATTATGTCTTGAGATATGCGCTAAATCTGCTAATCTCGAAACAGTTTGATATCCCGTTGACAAGGTGACGCCATGCCGCAGGAAAATGAGATCCTGAAACAGCAGCTTGAATACCGCAAACGCCTGATGGACAAAATCAACGAGATCCACTCCGCAGAGAACCTCAATACGATCCTGATCCATATCAAGGATAGTATTGCCGCCCTGTTCAATGCAGAACGCATCACGATCTACCTGGCCGATGCCAAACGCAACCTTTTGATATCAAAGGTCAAGAGCGGAGCGGAGCTGCAGCAGATAGTGGTGCCGATCAGCGACGCCAGCCTGGCCGGCTACTGTTCCATCACCGGGACCGTGATCAACATCAGGAACGCCTACGATCCCCATGAACTGCGCATGATCAGCAGCAACCTGAAATTTGACGACAGCTGGGACAAGAAAACCGGTTTTGTCACGAAACAGGTGCTGTGCGTTCCGATGAAATTCCAGAAAGTCCTGATCGGCGTGATCCAGATCATCAACAAACAGGACAACACCCCCTACAACGACACCGATATCAGTTACGCCATGGAGCTTGCAACTTCGCTCTCGATCGCGATCCACAACATTTACCGGCTCTCGGTCACCACCAAGGTAATACGCCAGAAGGCCCGTTACAACTACCTGCTGGACAAGAACCTGATCGACGATAAAACCATTGAAAAAGCCTCAGCCCATCCCGACCTGCCCAAGATCGGACTGGACGGTGTGCTGAT
>JAWDJY010000107.1:0-10703 GCA_032469775.1 Geobacteraceae bacterium
ACCTTTTGCCTCCTCCAAGCCTCACCGCTTGATTTGGCCGCGCCAATCGGGTATATCAGTTGGTGCAGATTTGTATACACTATCCAGGGGCACAATGATCGACTTGCTAAAAACATTGAAGATGCGCGGGAAACTGCTGTTGCTGGTTCTGCCGCTGGTGATCGGACCGATTTTCATCGTAGCCGGCGTGATCGGCTATATTGCCAATCAGCAGGCCTACCGCGGTGTGACAAAAACCAGCAAGGACGATCTTATGCACATGTCCGCCTTCTGCCTCGACCTGCTAAACTCCCACTACCAGCAGTTCCAGGTTTACAAGCAGGATCGCCTGCGATACCTGAACCAGGAACTGGCTACTCTGACGGCACTCTCCTATAACCTGGTGGAAAGCGAACACAATCAGTATAAAAAGGGGCAACTGGGCCTGGAATTGGCAAAACAGGAAGCGAGAAAAGCCCTGAAAAAGGTCAATGTGGGCGAAACCGGTTATATCTATGCCATGACCAGCAAGGGCGACCTGCAGGTCCATATCGCCCGGGAAGGCGAAAATGTCTTTGACGAACGCGATGAGAACGGCCGCTATTTCATCAGGGAGATCTGCAAAACCGCCAAAGCCTCGAAGGACGGGGAAACGCTTTACATCACCTACCCCTGGCGCAACGAGGTGCTGGGAGACAAACAGCCGCGCAACAAAATCGTTGCCTATCGCTACTTCCGTGAATGGGACTGGATCATCGCCGCCGGTGGTTACCTGGACGAAACCTCGGAAGAGGCCGCTTTCGAAAGAAAGTCATTTGCTGCGCTGAAGGACAGCATCAAGAGCAAAAAGGTCGGGGCAACCGGCTATATTTTCTGCATGAACAGCAAGGGCACCTTCACGATCCACCCGGATTCGGAGGGAAAGAACCTGATCGACGCCAAGGATCTGGACGGCAACCAGTTCCTCAGGGAGATGTGTACCAAGAAAAGCGGCTGGATCCGCTACCCATGGAAAAACCAGGGCGACAAGGCGGCACGGATGAAGATCGTGCGTTATGAATACTTCAAGCCGTGGGACTGGATCATCGCGGTCGGCTCCTATGAAGACGAGTTCTACCTGGAAGCCAACAAGATCAAGACACACATCATGTACAGCATGATCCTGCTGATCATGGTTGTCGGGATCACTTCAACTATGATGGTCTACAGAGCATCCACGATCATTACCAGCCCGATCACGCACATGATCGAGGTTATCAGGCGGGTAAAACGCGGCAAACTGGACGAAAGCATGAAAGTATCCGGTGAGGACGAGCTGGCCGAGATGGCAGGCGCGTTCAACCGGATGACCGAAATAATCCGGCGCAACCGGGACATGGAGGCCAGCCTGGCCCAACAGGGAAAAATGGCTTCACTCGGGGTTCTTTCGTCAGGTGTCGCCCATGAGATCAATAACCCGCTGGGTGTCATTCTCGGTTATGCCGGCTACCTGGAAGGCAAGATGAGTGAAGAGGATCCCAATTACAAATATATCCACGAGATAAAGCGTGAGAGCAAACGTTGCAAAAAAATCGTTCAGGACCTGCTTTCATACGCCCGCACTCCGCGTCCGACACTGGAAACCACCGATCTCAACAATCTTTTACAGCAGATTGTCGATTTTGCGGCCAACCACACCGATATGCGCGGCGTGACAATCACCACCGACTTCGCAGTCGGACTCCCGCAGATCGAGCTTGACGGAGACCAGATGCGGCAGGTTGCAATCAACCTGATCCTGAATGCCGGCGGCGCGATGCCGGAAGGGGGCAGACTGTTCATAAAGACCGAGCCGGCGCCCGACAATCGAATCAGAATCCAGTTCCAGGACAGCGGCTGCGGAATACCGCAGGAAAGTCTTGAAAAAATTTTCGAGCCATTCTACACCACCAAGGAGCGCGGCACCGGCCTGGGGCTTGCCATCACCAAACAGATTATCGATCAGCACCATGGCGAGATTCTGATCGAGAGCGTCATCGGACAAGGTACCTGCGTGACGGTGATTCTGCCGGTTGATCAGGAGGAACTGTAAATGACCAGCAAAAAGCGCATTCTGCTGATTGATAACGAAGAGGGTCTCTGCCGGATGATGGAGAGCATCCTTATCGATCACGGTTATCTGGCCAAAGCCTACACATCTCCGCAGAAGGCGGTCGAAGAGTTCAAGGCCATGGCCTGGGACCTGGTGATCAGCGACATCAAGATGCCGGGCATGAGCGGACTGGAAGTACTTCAGGCCATCAAGGAAAAACAGAAGGATATCCCGGTGATCATGATCACCGCCTATGCCACGGTTGACATGTCGATCCAGGCGTTGCGCAAGGGTGCCTACGACATGCTGACCAAGCCGTTCGAGCCGGACGAGCTCATCTACCGGGTCAAGAACGCACTGCAGCAGTCACAGCTGATCGAAGAGAATCGCGAGTTGCGGGCTGAGCTGGAAGCAAAGTTCTGCTTCGACAACATCATCGGTTCATGCGAAGGTTTAAAAACAATACTTGAACGTGTTGAAAAGGTTGCGGTCAGAGATACGTCGGTGCTTATCACAGGCGAGTCCGGCACCGGCAAGGAATTGATCGCCCAGGCCATCCACTACAATTCACCCCGCCGGGAAAAGAAATTCGTTGCGATCAATTGCGGTGCCCTGCCTGAGACCCTGCTGGAAAGCGAACTTTTCGGATACAAGAAAGGCGCCTTTACCGGAGCAAAGGAGAGCCGCCAGGGGTTGCTGGAAGCGGCCAACGGCGGCACGCTTTTCCTGGACGAAGTTGGCAACCTGCCGATCAATGTGCAGAAGACCCTGCTGCGCTTCCTGCAGGAAAAGGAATTCAACCGGCTGGGCGACACAACCCCCACACGGGTTGATGTACGGATACTTTCCGCCACCAACTCCGACCTGAAAGAGGCGATCAAGCAAGGCATATTCAGGGAGGATCTCTACTACCGGCTGAACGTGGTCAACATCCACCTGCCTCCCCTGCGTGAACGGCGCAACGATATCCCGCTACTGGCGGCCCACTTCATTCACCTGCAGAACCAGAAGTTCGGCACGACAATCAAAGGGTTCGAGAGCGATGCTGTCCGTTCGCTGTGTGATTTTGACTGGCCGGGCAACATCAGGCAGCTTAAGAACGTGATCGAAGCCTGCATGGCGATGGAAACCGGCGATTACATCTCATGGGAGACGCTGGCTCAGTTTGTCGAAGCCGGCTTCGGCGATACTCAGACGGAAACCGGCTCCGCTGAAGTAGGCGAACTCTCCTTCAATACGGCGCTGGAACGCTTTGAAGCGGATCTGCTTAAAGGGCTGCTGAAAAAACATGGCGGGATAATCGAGAACGCATCCAGAGAAGCGGGCATGAACATGGTCACCATGTACCGCAAGATCAAGAAATACGGCATCAAGAAAGAGGATTACAGCTGAATCCGGGTTAATTGCGCAGTAGAGAACATACAATAATTCCACCAATACAGAACCCATCTAAACCAGCACAAACACTTGCCGTTCGATGGTTATAGGGAGACGATCATGATACGCTTGCTCGCTGTTATAATTTCGCTTGTTGTTGCAGTGTCGGCAAATGCCGGGGATTGGAAGCTGATAGACAGCGGAGTGGGCCTGATTGAAGAGGGTGAAAACTACGACAAGAGACTGAAAGTCGTTGAACGCAACTCCTCCTGGGACGCAAAGGAACTCTATGAAAACGGCGCCCAGGCCGGAAAATATCGCGGCAACCAGCTGTTTGCCGCCTGGCTGCAGGGTCCGCCCACCAGCGAATATCTGAACAGCCACGGCACGCCGGTCTGGATGTATAGCTACAGGATCACCTACCCGGACGGCAAAACCTTCGAGGCTGGTCCCCACGGTTTCTACACTCCCGGATTCGCCTATTTCGGCATCAAGACCGGCGGCTACACTAACGGCAACTGGAAAATTGACTGGTATATACAGCACCGGGATACCAGGGAGATTCGACAGGTAGCAACCAACGAGTTCAAGACAGTTTACGGCCAGCAGCCGGGTAGCATAATCAGCGAATGGAAAGCAAAGGACATCGGAGTGGGCCTAATCGTAACAGACGAAAACCACGACAAACGTCTGAATATCGCCGAAAGAGGCAATTCCTGGGATGCGAAGGAACTCTACGAAAATGGCGCCCTGGCCGGTAAATATCGAGGCAACCAGCTGTTTGCCGCCTGGATTCAGGGGCCGCCTGCCAGCGAGTACCTGAACAGCTATGGCACGCCGGTCTGGATGTACCGATACAGGATAACCTACCCGGACGGCAAAACCTTCGAGGCTGGTCCCCACGGATTCTACACTCCCGGCTTTGCATATTTCGGCATCAACACCGGCGGTTACACGAACGGAAGTTGGAGAGTTGACTGGTTCATACAGCACAGGGAGACAAAAGAGATTCGCCAGGTGGGGTCAAGCGAGTTCAAAACAACCTACGGCAGATAAGAACGGGCCGGAGATTGGAAGCAGTCCAGAATGTTGGCTCAACAGGATTTATGATTCCGGCGACTGTTACTCCACTACCCCGCCGAACTTTCTCAGCAGTCGACCGGTTGAAACATCCCATTCACGAACCCAGTTGTCGCCACCAGATGTGAACAGCGAAGCGCCATCCGGCGAGAATCCAGCCGTCAATGCCGAATCCTGCAGATGATTGCTCCAGGCCGGTTTACCCTCACGGAAATTCCAGACTTGAACACTCTCATCCTCCTCGATCACCGCCAGCAGATTTCCGTTGGGGGAAAGCGTGATATTGTTGATCAGCCGGTCCTTGAACGTAATCGTGCTCCGAAGACTCCTCAAAGCAAGATTCCACCCCTTGACCGTCAGGTTGTCAGAAGCGGCATACAAAACGGAGCCGTTGGACGACACAGTCAATGAGGTCACGATATCATCCGAAGGCGGCAGCAGTGAAGCAATAGCCTTGCCTTTCTCCACATTCCAGAGATAGACCGCGCCATCCATGCCGGCGCTGGCAAAGTCATTGCCACCAGGAATGAAGAGGATCTGGCTTATTTCACCGGAGTGGGCCTGATACCTGCGGATAACGGATCTGTCCTTGACATTCCAGACCACGATGACACCCTGCATGTCACCGCTGGCAATATAGCGGCCATCATCGGAGAAAGCCAGCGAGACTACCTCGGACTTGTGCCCGTTCTCCCTGGACAGCAATATACCGAGTTTTTTCCCGCTCTTTACGTCCCACAACACCGGCGTGTGTTTGCGATAGCGGGCCCATACCAGCGTGGAGGAGTCGGGCGAGAATGCGGCTGCCACCACCCAGATACGCACCGGGTCGGGCTTGCCGATTTCCCTGATCTTTTTGCCGGACTTCACATCCCAGAGAAAATTGTTCTCATCCTCATCTCCGGTCAAGGCATACAGGCCGTCCCTGCTAAGGGCAAAGACCGATATTTCCTTGCGATGCCCATCGGGCTGCTGTTTTGCAACCGGCCTGGATTCTGTTCTGGCTTTGGATTCCGAAATGGACGGAGAGGAGATTTCTGCGGCCGACAGCAATGAAAGCGGATAAGTTGTGAGTACCAACAGGAAACAAGTTATCGTCTTTGGAAGTCGGCTCATCAATGCACCTCACTTGAGATCATTTCATTACATGCATGATAAAGACAGCTGAACTGCGCATTTATATCAAAAACAGTTACGACAGCACAAACGGCATCAGCTCATGGCCTTCCATCACCAGTCCGGTTGAAGCGGCCTGGGCCTCATCGTATGAGGTTGCGCCATTGCCAGCGGATTCACCGCCGCGATAGATGACGAACGGAACCGGTTCGCAGGTATGGGTCATCAACTTGACCGGCGTAGGGTGGTCCGGCATGCAGACGATCGCATAGTCTCCGTATTTCCTGATTCCTTGCAGCACGGTTCCAACCACCTGCCGGTCGAAATCCTCTATCGACTGGATCTTGTGATCCATCCGGCCTTCGTGGGAGGCTTCATCCGGCGCTTCCACATGGACATAGACAAAGTCGTGCTGCTCCAGTGCATCCAGCGCAGCCTGGGCCTTGCCGAGATAATTGGTGTCGATGTATCCGGTGGCGCCTTCAACGTTGATTACATCCAGACCGGCACAGATTCCGATACCCTTGATCAGGTCCACGGCCGAGATCACCGCTCCGGTCAGTCCGAATTTTTCCCTGTAGGGTGCTATGCGGGGGGTCTTGCCATGTCCCCAGAGCCAGATCGAGTTGGCAGGAAACTTGTCCTCTTCCTTGCGGCGCTTGTTCAGCGGATGATCGTGAAGCACCATCTGGGCATGGTTCATGATGTTTATCAGATTCTCAGCGCCGTCCCCCTTGGGGAGGTAGTCCAGAATCGCCTTGCCGATTATATCGTGCGGTGGCGTCCCCTTCATACCGTCCTTGCCCCCGCGCCAGACCATCAGGTGGCGATAGCCTACCCCGGGATAAAATTCTATTTCCTGACTCCCAAGCTCATGCTGAAGGGTTTCAACCAGCTCGCGAGCTTCAACAGTGGAAATATGACCGGCGGAAAAGTCCTGCATGTAGATGGAGCTGCCCTTGGGCTTGAGGGTGACAAGATTCATCCGGAAAGCAACATCGTCCGGCCCGAGAGAGACTCCCATGCTGACCGCTTCCAGCGGAGAACGGCCGGTATAGCAACTACGCGGATCATAACCGAACACCGAAAGATTGGCCACATCGCTTCCCGGGGGAAGTCCGTCCGGCACCGTATGGGCCAGGCCGCTCAGCCCATGCCGGGCCATGAAGTCCATATTGGGTGTGACTGCCGCCTGAAGAGGGGATTTGTTGCCGAGTTCTTTATAGAGCTCATCCGACATACCGTCGCCGAGGAGAATAATGACCTTCATATAAGCCTTTCAGGTTGGAATTCAGACATACTAGTTTTTGTATGCTCGGTTGTCAATCAAACAAGACTGCAACGCCCTTCCGGAGATACCGGAAGGGCGTTGTGCGCTGTTATTACAAAGTTAAAACGGATTGCTGCTGTTTCATCCAGCCGGTTACTTAGTGTTGCGGTGCGACAGCGAAGCGCCGATAAAAGCCCTGAAAAGCGGATGTGGCACCAGCGGCTTGGACTTGAACTCGGGGTGGAACTGACATGCCAGGAACCAGGGATGATCGGCGATCTCCACCACTTCAACCAGATCTTTCTCTTTATACACTCCCGAAAGGACCAGCCCCTTTTCAGTCAGCGTGTCCCGGAATGAATTGTTGAACTCGTAACGGTGACGATGGCGCTCGGAAATTTCAGTCTCGTTATAGGCCTGATGCGCGACCGACCCTTTGGAGATTGAGCAGGGATAGGCCCCCAGGCGCATCGTGCCCCCCTTTTTGCTGACGCTCTTCTGCTCCTCCATCAGGTGGATCACCGGCTGCCCTCCTTCATGACGGAATTCGCTGGAACAGGCGTCCTCCAGGCCGCAGACGTTTCTGGCGTATTCAATCACCGCCATCTGCATGCCGAGGCAGATGCCGAAGAACGGAATCTTCCGGGTACGGGCGTACTCGATCGCCATCACCTTGCCCTCGGTGCCTCGTTCACCGAAGCCCCCCGGAACCAGGATGCCGTCAACATCGTCGAGATGTCCCGCCACGCCGTCGCACTCAATTTTTTCAGAATCCAGATACTTCAGGTAAACCCGGCAATCGTTGGCAATTCCGCCATGGGTAAGCGCTTCAGCCAGCGACTTGTAGGATTCGGTCAGGTTGACGTACTTGCCGACAATTGCGATCCGAACCTCTCCGTGGCTGGGATGCCGCAGTTTTTCAACGACATCCTGCCAATGGGTCAGGTCGGGCGCCTTGGTCCAGATATTAAGCTTTTCGACCACCTGATCGTCCAGATGTTCCTTGTGCAGCGCCTGGGGCACGGCATAGATGTGTTCAGAATCCACCACCGGGATGACATCCTTTTCAGCGACATTGCAGAACAGACCGATCTTCTTTTTCATATCCACGGGCAGGTCGCGCTCGCAGCGGCAAAGCAGTATATCCGGCTGGATACCGATCTTGCGCAATTCCATGACCGAATGCTGGGTCGGCTTGGTTTTCAGTTCGCCGGCGGTGCGGATGTAAGGAACCAGCGTGACATGCACGTAAAGAGCGTTGCCATGACCGCGGTCGAAGCGGAACTGGCGAATCGCCTCCAGAAACGGCAACGACTCGATATCGCCGACGGTACCGCCGACCTCTACGATCGCCACATCGGCACCCCTGGCATTTTCAATGATCTTGTGTTTGATCTCGTCGGTGATGTGCGGGATCACCTG
Source organism: Geobacteraceae bacterium (assembly GCA_032469775.1). GTDB lineage: Bacteria > Desulfobacterota > Desulfuromonadia > Geobacterales > Pseudopelobacteraceae > JACRCG01. The sequence continues at coordinate 8,316 of JAWDJY010000107.1, forward strand.
TACCGTGCCCCCCAGGTAATCTCCGCGGCGCTCCTTGGTGATAACCGAGAAATAGACCTGCCCGGTGGTAAAGTTGCTCTTCTTGGAAAGCACCGCGCTGGTATAGCGTTCGTAATGCCCCAGGTCAAGGTCGGTCTCGGCGCCGTCATCGGTAACGAAAACCTCCCCGTGCTGAAATGGAGACATGGTGCCGGGATCAACATTAATGTACGGGTCAAGTTTCTGCATCGTGACACGCAAGCCGCGCGCCTCCAGCAGAGCACCCAGCGAAGCGGCCGCGAGACCTTTGCCGATCGAGGAAACAACTCCGCCGGTAATAAAGATAAATTTGGTTTTCATGTCAATCCGCTCCTGTATTTGGAAACAACTATAAAAATTTGGACTGCATTACGTCGGCAAACAGCGGCCTTAACCGGCAACTAAAAAATCCGGCCGGGAGCCGGCCAACATGATTTCAGGCTGCTTTTCAGGAAGCCTGCTGTCGATACCGTTCCTGGGCTTTGGCAAGATCATCCGGAGTATCGACACCGATCGATTCGAATTCGGTCTCTACCACATGGATTTTCACCCCGTTTTCAATGGCACGCAGTTGCTCAAGCTTTTCGGATATTTCCAGAAATGTGGGCGGCATGGACGCAAACTTCAGCAGAAAATCGCGACGATAAACATACAGGCCGACATGCTTGTAACAGAGCAGTTTGCCGCAACAGAACGAATCGTCCTTCAGATCCTTCCACTTGTCGCGAAAAAACGGCAATGGAGAACGGGAAAAGTAGAGGGCCTTGCCAAAGTTGTCGGTGACGACCTTGACCACATTGGGAGAAAGAAAATCGTGAAGGCATTTTATGCGAGTTTTGAGGGTTCCCATCTGCAGGGAGGAATCCTCAAGAAACGGCTGGATAGCCTGGTCGATCATATCAGGACAGATCAACGGCTCATCCCCCTGGACGTTGACAATGATATCCGAGTCAAGACCCCGTGCAACCTCGGCCAGACGATCGGTGCCGGTCTCATGGCTGGTGGAGGTCATGATGGCTTCGCCGCCGATCATGCTGACCGCATCGGCAATGCGCGGGTCGTCGGTGGCTACAATTGTGCGAGAAACCAGTTTTGCCCGTGACGTACGCTCATAGACGTGCTGGATCATGGCCTTGCCACCTATTTCGGCCAGAGCCTTGCCTGGAAAACGTGTCGAGGCGAAACGGGCGGGTATTACCGCTGTAATCTTCATGCCGAGCAACCTTGTATAACGGGGATAATGACGATGGTGTCAGACGTCCTGTGGTAGGACGTGATAAGCTACCCTAAAAGCTCCGGGGTGTCAAGGTGCGAACTGTGAGAATTCTCAAACTCTTCTGCTGAATATTTTGCATACAGTTCCCGAAGAATCGTTTTCAGACAATATACGGTTATCCGGTTCGTTTCTTGCGGAAACAGCCTTGAGGATCCTGGCATGGGCAAAATCCAGCTTGACCCTGGTATTCTCCAGCTCGGCGGTACTGGCAGCCAGTGCCTCCTCCAATTCGGCACGCCGGCACTTCTCCGCGCGCTGCAGTTTGCTGAAAGTGACCGCACGGCCGATCACCTTGTCCAGCAGCTCGAAATCGAACGGTTTCTGGATGAAGTCAAAGGCGCCGTTCTTGATGGCATCCAGAGCCATCTGGAGTTGAGCATGGCCGGTCATAAGTATCACCGGGGTTTCAGGATATTCCAGGTGGACCCTCGCCAGGAAGCTGATTCCGTCCTCACCCGGCATCATCACGTCGGTAATGATGGCATCATACTGCTCTTCTTTCAGCAGTCGGTAGGCAATTTCCGTATTTCTGGCGCTGCTGACGCTGATTCCGGCTTCTTTCATGGAAAGCGTAATGACATGAAGTATATCTGCTTCGTCATCGATAACCAGCAAACGCGTAGCGTTTTGATCTTTTTTTTCTGGTGGAGTGCGCATATTGTCCAGCGTTCTATCAGCGATTGAAATCTTTGATCGTCGAAATCACGTAATCCTTCTGTGAAGCATCCTTAAGATGGCAATCAAAGCAGTTTTTGACAGGATCTATGCCGCTTGGCTTGCCATCAGCCCCGAAACCGGCAAAAAGCCAGCCACCGGTCTCCGTGCGTTTCTTGTCCTTCTTCATCAGCACGACCATATTTTTGGGACCGTCCACGGCTGGGTTTTCCTTGATGTTGAAGAACTCGACCACTATTCGGCTCCCTTCAGGAAACCTGTTTCCGGCCTTGTACCCCTGCATCGCCTTTTTGTCGGCATACATGTAGTGAATACCGTAAAAAAGGGATTTCTTGTCGGTGACTACTTTTCTCTCGCTCTTCTGCCATGAGGCATACCCCTTGGGCAACAACTGGGGCGAGGCGGCGACTGCAACGGAA
>JAWDJY010000108.1:0-10549 GCA_032469775.1 Geobacteraceae bacterium
CATCGAAACAAAAGAAATAACGGTAATGGCAACAATGTCAGTGGCTTACAAGCAAAGCTTGAAAACCTTTATTTTCTTGCATAGGGAACGTTTTTGCCGTTGACAGCAACCTTTTAATGGGTGACCCTTGGCTTCTTTTTGCTGTGGGCTACTCTACTTCGACTTCTTTTGTAGTCGTCCAACGCATGTGAGTACAGCGGCAACGACCGCTGTTACGCTTTGTTGGGCATTCTTCCTCTACGAATCTTACCGTCTGTGCGTGTCGTTTGTTTCTATCATGGTTGGTTATTTTAGAAAAAATTCCTTTATATCATTATCAAGCGCGTTCACTTTGTAATACAGTTCGAAGTTTGAAGTCTTATCTGTGAAATACTTAGTTCCCCTATTTTTTGTTTTTATAAATTCATCGAATTCAGGCCAACGTTTTAAAGCCTGAGTAACCTGTGATTCAGCTAATTCTCTCATCTCCTGAAACTTGTCTGGTATTGACAGCTTTTTTAAGCTAATGGCATAAATTACTGCCCACTTACCGTATGTAATTGCATGACCATATGTATCGACCGAATCGTACTTTTTAGTAAATTTAGTTTCCTGCTCTACTAAAAGCTGAAATATCATATATGCGAAAAACTGTTCGTGAAAGGCTAGCGTTCCCCCCAAAATTTCGGAAAATTTAGCTTCTTTAAATAGCTCTTTGTCATTTGCTCTTCTTGCCGCTGCTGGCTCACCCTTGTATGCATATACTGCTTTGATGAAGTCAAGGCGATCAATGATGATTGACTTGTTAATGATTTTGTTATGCGTGCCTTCAAAGAATTCACCATTCTTACGTTCATAGAAATATCCATAGTTTTTGAATATTTCTTTTTGCAGATTAAGTTGTATTGAGTGGTTTGAACGTCTATCAGCTTCAATTACTTCAGATTGCTGATTCGTTGCATTTGATATCATTTGAACAAATCTGTGGTCAAACTCTTCGTCAGTTTTTATTCTGGTGATGATCTTAATCATGACTTCTTTGTCTGATAGCACGGTGTAGTCGTTGTCCTTGATATCGTCGTAGATCAGACTTAATGTATATGCAGTTTGACCACCGTTCAGAATTTGAGGTTGCGTCAATATGAGTTGCCCAGCATTTAATTCGCCTGTGCTTTCACTAATCTCAAGGTTGTCCGCAAGAATTGTGATCCCATTGTTAAGCAACGCGAAGTTATTCTTTCTTGAAGCGGTGACTTCTTGCTTTATTTTTTCATTGACACTATTCTTAGCAAGAGAAAGATAACAACGTGGATTGTATTTTAAGACTGAGTTTTTATAACGAGATAAGATTTTAGCAATTTCTAGACACGGTACGAAAATAACCGTGACACTGTATCTTCCGAAGTCGCAGTCAACTGCTTGACGCAGCTTTGGAGATGACTTTTCATGTAAATTTATTCTTATTTTTATTTCTTCTGGATCATAGAATGTTCCAGTAGACATCGGAAAAACGAGATCAGTATATGATTTCTCATAGTCAAAAATCTGATATTCGCAATTTTCAATAAGGCGACGTATCTGAGCATCATCATGCTTGACATTGGCCAAGAGGATAACAATGTACTCGTACTTAGCGATGTCACGGATGTCACGTAATTTTTGCTGAAGTGACATTATTTTTGTATTATACGGGACTCCCTTTGCATCGTCTGTATACCCCTTTGTTACTCTCGATATATCCATTGAAAGCAATTCATCAGCGTCAATTTTTTTCCCTTCAAAGTTTTTCTCATTGGCTCGGTACTTTGACTGAATAAAATATATTTTCTTGTTATCATCGTCGATATGGTATGCGTCGATGCCACCATCTTGGGTGCCATCAGTTATTTGAGCGTGTCGGGTTGAAAATTCCGCAAGGCCAAATTTAACTTTTAGATATAAGTGAATAAAACCGAGTGCGCGCCGCTGGATAACCTGTTCATCATTTTTTGAGTCGTGATATGAGCGATAGGATACCGGTGCTTCTTTGCAACACAGGTCCAAAATCCGATTTAGTATTTGATATTTTGAGTTCATAGACATTCCTTTCGTTACTTTGTAACTTTGATCTATCTTCACTTTAGCGGACACATCAACTACCCTAACGGGAATTGGAGGTGTATCTATGAGTATGCAACGCAGGTACGATCCGGACTTCAAGCGTGAGGCTGTCCGTATGGTTGTGGATGATGGTCTCAAAGCGAAATAGACATAGGGTCAGGTCTACAGAACACAGTATCTGTATTTCTGTAGACCCTCCGCTACTTTATTACTTGCGGGCAAGATGGACGTGGCTATGGTCACTTCAAATCCTTAAGCCTCTTCTCAACCCTGTCATCAACTTCCCTCATTTTCTTGGTTGTAAACTCATAAATCTGTGGCAGTTTTTCAGTATTTATAACGGCGAACTTCTTTCCAGCAGGTGTTCCCAAAAAAGAAAGAATTGATTTCATGTCCTCTTTTGAAAATTCCTTGCTGTATAATTTCACGTAGTAACTTTTCATCTCCGTAACATACTGTTTAAGATCTGAATCCAGAGCCTTGTAGAATAATTCAGGTGCTTTCGGGTAATTCTTTTCTATTTCGTCGCGGTAAAGCTTTGCGCCTCTACTGATCCCTTCCTCCATACCAGTTACCTTTAGGAATAACAGTATGTCCTCTCGTTGTTCACAGTTCCCAATGGACGGCAGTACCAACGCAGACAGGAGGAAAATAAAACTAATAATTGTTCTTGAATTCATATTTATAAGCCCCACATTCAAGCAACGTCATTTTCACAACCCTACACACTTTACTTTACTGAAATCAAAGCATTAACCCACATCTTTTCAACAATCACTTCCCATCATCCGCCCCTCCTGCTCCACCTTCACCATCCTCCATACAGGCCTCATCTTCATCATCCAGCATCTGCATCTTGAGCTCCTCAATCAGATCCTTCTTGCTCTCCAGGATCAAAGCCTCAAGTATCTGCCCATATCCATCCCCGACGACCTTTGTGTAGCGTTTGCCGGCTTCCGATTCCAGGAAAGCGATGTAGGCCGAGAGATCGTCATCGGTAACTCCACGGTAGACGTACAGATCGCTGGCAACCAACTGTTGCAGGAACTGCTTTTCCATGGGAATCCAGGCTTCTTTTACCTTTGCATGTATAAGTTCGCCGATCTCCGGGTCGGACGCGCCGCCGTTTATGGCCAACGCCACACTTGACGCGGTCACTTCGAAAACCCTGGCAACCATCTCCAGCTGGCCGCTTACCTGGACCAGCTTGCGGATCAACACGATCCTGTCGGGATCGGGGGGAGTGTTCCTGATCTCGGCCAGATACTTCATCAACCCGGTCTGCAGTTCGAGGCCCTTTTCCGCACCCTCGGCAGCGGTCATTTTCTGCCCGAGCGGCGACTCAAGCCAGACCAGTACCTTTGAAAGCGTCCCTGCATCGCAACTGGAGGCCATATACCGGATCATCTGCATCCTGGCCGCCGCAGGGTCGAACGCCGACAAGGCGGCATCCTCGGCAGACGGCTTTTCGTCGGGAAGCCGCGTGGCTGCCAAAAGATCGCTCTGAGCTCTCAGAGTTTCCGGGAGCGCTGCCAGCGAATATTCGATTCCGGAGAGTTTCACCACATTGGCGGCCAGAGTCTCAACCGGCAGCTCGGCAGCCTGTGCGGCAGAGGTGAATACAAACAGCGCAACAGCTGCAATGACCAGTTTTTTCATAGTGGTGTTCCTCCTGTGGCAAATTGATAGAGAGTCGCGACTGCGCCGACGTAGATCTCCGGCTTGCCGTCGCCATTGCAATCCTTTACTTCCAGATGGCTATACAAACCCAGACTCCCACCCAGGTCCTGGCTGCGCCATTTCAGCCCCTGCCCGTCCAGCGCCGTCAGGATACCACCGCTGGCAAGCAGCCATTCCCTGGCGCCATCACCGTCCAGGTCGGCAACACGCAGGGCATCAACCGGAGTCTTGCCAAATGTGGAGAGTGTCTGTTTGACGGCAAAGGTCGTGCCTGCGATAACATCGATCTTGCCATCCGTCCGTCCGGCCAGCAGCTCCAGTGCGCCATCTCCATCCACATCAGTCACCGCCAGTGCCCGGGCCGTATGTGCAACCATCCATTTCAGGTCGTGGGTGACCCCGTCGAATACGACTAGTCGAGAGATGTCGGGAATGGAGGCGATAATATCCAGGTGCCCATCGCCGTCCAGGTCGGCCAGCTTGATGTCGTATACGCCCGCCCAGCTGCTTCCAAGATCGACACTCCGCCATTTTTCTTGCAGTGTGACACCGTCGAACACCACCAGGCAGGTTGCCGTGGCACCGGTATGCTCCCGCCCCTGGCCGGCAACGATTTCAGTTTTGCCGTCACCGTCCACGTCGCCGATAGCCAGTGCAGAGAAGTAGTTGCCATTATAACCGGCGCTCTGCTTTTTCAGGGTATGGGCGGCGCCGTCGTATACGCGGATAACGCCATCGTAAATATCGCCGGTGGTGACTACGAATTCGGTTTTGCCATCATCGTCCACATCGCCAATCTTGACCGAACGCACTCCCATCCAGTCCCTGATGCCCAGTTTTTCCTGGTATTCCATAACCTTGGTCCGGGCGTTGAAGATGTGAATGACCCCCTCGGCATATCCGCTGTCGCTCTCGAAAGAAACCATCACGATTTCTTCCTCGCCGTCATCATCCACATCCCCGACGGCCACGGCGCTCAGGGGGCCGTCGACGTGCAAACTCTGCCACTCGATCGCTTTGGTTGCCGGATCGGCAATATAGAGGTGATCCGGACCGGTTGAATTGCCCCCGGCCCCCCACAATATCTCGTTGGTACCATCAAGATCCACGTCACCCAGCGCGATCCCGGACACTCCGCTATCGGAACAGTATATGGACCATTTTTCAGTTTTCGTCTGGGTGTCGATGGCGTGTGTTGTCCCACCCTGGGCATCGCCATACAGGATCTCGAGTTTTCCGTCACCATCCATGTCAGCGATCAGCAATGAGGCAATATCATGACTTGCCATCGCTTCCCAGGTCGGGGTCTTGCGATCCGCATCGAACACCGTGATTTTGTACCATGCTGCCGCACCGACGATCTCCTGCAGGCCGTCGCCATCCAGGTCTCCCAGACTGACCCTGGCGCCGAATCCGTTAATGTATTCCCAATCGATGGTATGTGTCGCCCCGTCGATAACATAACCTTTGCCACCGGTGGCAGTGGTTACGATCTCCAGAGCCGCATCACCGTCCACGTTCCCGATAGCGATGGAACTGCCGCCACCCGTTGCCACGGACCAGCGCAGACCGCTACCGTCAGCGGCGTAGGCAAAGATTCCGAGACCGTCACTTACGATGATTTCCATGGCCCCGTTGCCGTCCAGATCGGCGACAGCCAGGGCGGTCATCATGGCGGTGGTACTCAGCTTGCCGATCTCCTGCCTGGTCGGTCCGTCGTAGATGTAGACCGTACCATCGTTCAGGCCGACCACGATGTCCTCCCTGCCGTCACCCGTGATGTCGGCGAGGACCAGTTGGACTATGGTCGTCGAATACTGTTTGTTGTGCCAAACCTGTTCATAGCCACCATTGGCGGTTCGACGCACAATGTACCAACTGGAATTGCTGCCAAAGCCTGAAGGCGATGCTGTGGCAATTATCTCCCGATTACCGTCACCGTCGAGGTCGCTGGTGAAGAGACCGGCGTGACCGATATAGGTACCATAAAGCCCGTACTGCCACTTTTCCTGTAAAAGGTCGGGTGAGCTGGCGCTGACAGCAGTTACCGTTATGCTTACGATGTCTTCAGTGCTGGTGATTTGGCCGTCGTACACCGACAGGCGGAATTGATAGGTGCCGGCCTGTTCGGCTATGAAGGATGGCGTGGCGGTATTGGCCCCGGTGATTGCCGGGTAACCGTTCTGTGGATATGAGACTACGGACCAGTAATATGTGAGAGGATCACCGTTTGCATCACTGCTGGCGCTGCCGTCGAGCGACACCGTGGCCCATTGGGTCGCGGTCTGGTCGGGTCCGGCGTTGGCAACCGGCGGCTTGTTGGTTGCCGGAAGGATGTTGGTTTGCCGCTGGCTCTGCAAGTCAGGTGATCCGTTTCCGTCTGTATCCGCCTCTATCAACAGGGCGGCCGCAGAAAAGCTCAGACGGAGCGACGTTCCCGATTTGCCTGTAAACTGCAAACCACCTTGGGATGGCCAGACATTGCCGTTATAGATTATCAATGGGGTACTGGTTGTGAAGTCAACAAAACCGTGGACCGGGTCAAAGTAACGGCCGCTGACAGTCTGAGTCTGGTAGGTACTGCCGTAAATGGTGGTGATTTGATAGTTATTGAACCAGAAAGTCTGCAGATTCGAGTCGTTCACAAGAACCATGTTGATCGACAGTGCCTCGGAGGCGGCGGCGTAGTTATAGCCCCACGACAATGTCCCGACCATGGTAAAGGAGTATATGCCCTCCTTGATGGACAGTGATCTGAAGGAGAGTGTAAGCCGGCTGATCTGCTGTCGGGTTGCGTCGAACATCCCCAGCATGTCGGCCTTGCCGGATATGGCAACCCCTTCCGAGGTATAATTCTGAAAGTCAAGCGAACCGTAAAAACTGCCGGTGGAATCATTGATATCTAGGGAATACGAAACCAGGCCTCCGCCGGCCCCCGGGACCTGGTGCGTTACAGTACGATGCGTTGTTTTGCCGGTAGCGGCTGCGGACTTTTCCTGCTTTTGCAGAGTGGCCTTGCCGGGGATGTCCATATACCGTGTCGCCTGCTTAAGTACCTGGGCCAGATGTCGGACAGGTCGCTCAGCTGCAATCTGGGTGTTAGCAGCCACCTTTCCGGATACTGGAAAGTTGCCAATGGCTGCAGCAAAGCTGCTGCCACCGAACCCGCCCAGACCCAGATCCTCGTAATTGACGGGATTCACAGTTGCCTGGGTTGTGACCCCTTTGTAAGATGAGGCAGGATCCACAACACCACTGTTCCTGGCATCACCACTGCTGCTGCCGCTGCACGCCGCAAGCGACAGTATCAGCATCATCAATACGCCTGTCTGTAACCAGAGATTCTTTTTTAATGTCATAGGACTCTCCCTGCAATATCAATTAAATAGATTTTAAATAGCGTCAAATCCAGAAGTTCCCGCACCCCGGACCCAACAGATGAAAACATTCTCACCCTACCCCACCAACCTGCTGCTGTCAAAGAATACGCCGGTCAACAGGCGACATCTGTTGACACAGTTCGATAAAGCGAAATCCAGGCACTAAAGCAAATTTAATACCACTTCAATTTTTGCAAGTGATTACGTTGTGTTACCCTTTTTAATCATTGCGTCATCCTCCAAAACAACACTGGTTTGAACGTAAAAAAGTGTAAAGAATCTTTCCACTTCTTCGTAACTGTTCGATTTTATTGGATTATTAAAATTGAAAAGAATCTTTACACATCCGCACAACCAGCCGATATTACAGGGATTTTTTTTTGTGTAAAAAAACCTGCACCCCTTCCGGCAACGCTGGTTGTCCGTACAGAGAAATCTGTCGGAGAAAATTTATTGCGGATTGGGCAGAGCGGAAAGCGGAATGGATCAATACTCGGTATTGATTTGCGGCAGAATTAATGATATTAGATCACAAAACTACAAGTTAATTAAAACACATGACCATATTCCATTTTGTTTTATCTTATTAAACAAAAGTTATCTGTTTAATAACATTGCCGCACTCTTTTTTTAGATGTTTTCCAACAGTTTAGCGGCTCACTCCGTCAACCGGGCGCAACCAGGTCAACCATCTGATATTTCATAATTCATAACACCCGGTTGTTATATTTTCCACTGATGATATAAAAAACCGCATGATATTTGTGATTCAAGGAGGATGTTCTATGCCAAGTTCTTTCCAACCCGCCTTGCCCCCCCAATCTCTGTTACGTTTTGTTACCCGTCTGTTCAGTTCAGGAAAAGTTCTTATGTGGCTGTGGTTGCTTTTCCTTGCAATGTTATTTTCTGCGGAGACCTCCCACGCCCAGATAACAGCCCGGGTAACCATGAATACCTACGCGGAGTTTGCTTCGCAGAACCCACCCCCCGGACATATCACGTTCATGCGCTCCAACATCCCCAACGCCGGAAACAACTACCTTGAATCGGTTGCCTGGCAGGACATCACCGGCAATGTCACCAACCTGGCCGTTAACCTGGGGACGACCCCCGGATATTTTACGCTGGTTTTTAACAACAATGATTATGGCCAGGCAAGTCAGTGTACGAGTAATATTAACTTTTTTACATCTTCAGCCTACATGGCGGATGGTGGCTCCTTCGATGTACTGATAACCTGTACCATCCCCGACACCATCCCTCCGGTCCCGCAAAGCGCTGCAACCAATACCGCCGGCACAACCGTCACCATCACCTTTAACGAAAGTGTCGCCAGCAGTGATGGCTCGGTCTATACTTCGGATTTTACCGTTACTGCCAACTCCACACCGGTCACCATCAACAGCATTGCCTTTTCCGGCAACAATGCAATATTGACACTGGCAAGCCCGATCTACTCAGGCCAGACGGTCAAGGTAGCCTATGACGACACATATCAGGGGCTTGTTGACGACGCGTGGAACCCGGCTGTCGCATTCAGCAATTTCGCTGTCACCAACAATTCGACGGCCAGCGGCAACATCGCTCCCACCTTCGTGGGCGCCACCACCACCCTGACGGTCAACCAGAACTCGGGCGCTACCGACATCAAGGCTCTCCTCCATGTCAGCGACACCGACTCCAGCCAGACCGAGACCTGGACCCAGAGCGTGGCCCCCAACCATGGCGGTACGCTCACCTTTTCCGGCGCCACCGCCAGCTCCGGCAGCGCGGACATCACCCCCGGCGGCACCATCACCTATCAGCCGGCCAACGGCTACAGCGGCACAGAGACCTTCACCGTACAGGTCAGCGACGGCACCGCCAGCGCCACCCGGCAGATAACCGTAACGGTTGCGCCTGTACCGACGGTTACATCAGTTGCGGTCCCAACCAACGGCACATACAAAATCGGAGACGCCCTTAACTTTACAGTTTCTTTCGATCAGATTGTCACTGTGACCGGAAGTCCGAGTTTGTCCCTGACCCTGAACACAGGTGGCACCGTACAGGCTTCTTATGTGAGTGGATCCGGTTCCCAGAATCTGGTCTTCCGCTATACGGTGGCATCAGGCAATCAGGACAATGACGGGATTACGGTTGGAGCACTGGCACTGAACAGCGGCACAATCAGGAACGCAACCGGTGGAGACGCCACCCTTACCCTCAACTCTGTCGCCAGCACCACTGGCGTCCTGGTGGACGCCGTAGTCCCCACCGTAAGCTCGGTCACGGTTCCGGGCAACTCCACCTACATAGCCGGCCAGAACCTGGACTTCACCGTCAACTTCCCTGAGAACGTCACGGTCAACACCGCCGGCGGCACACCCTACATCCCGGTCACTCTGGATACCGGCGGCACAGTCAGCGCCGCCTACGTTTCCGGCTCCGGCACCAGCGCCATCGTCTTCCGCTACACGATTGCCAGCGGCAACCTGGACACCAACGGCATCGTGGTCGGCAGCGCCGTCACCGCCAACGGCGGAACCATCCGTGACGCCGCCACCAATGACGCCACCCTTACCCTCAACTCGGTCGGCAGCACCGCATCCGTCCTGGTGGACGCCGTAGTCCCCACCGTAACCTCTGTAACCGTCCCCGGCAACGCCACCTACGTAGCCGGCCAGAACCTGGACTTCACCGTCAGCTTCAGCGAGAACGTAAATGTCACCGGCACCGACTCCACCCTGGGACTGACCATCGGCAGCGCCAGCGTGAGCGCCGCCCAACTCTCCACCACCGCCAACAGCATCACCTATCGCTACACCGTACAGAACAACGACAACGACAGTGACGGCATAACAATCGGCACTATCACCCTCAACACAACCACCATCGCCGACGCCGCCACCAACAATGCCAACCTCACCCTAAACGCGGTCGGCAGCACCGCCGCCGTCCTGGTGGACGCCCTGGCTCCCACGGTCACCTCGGTCACCGTCCCCGGCAACGCCACCTACGTAGCCGGCCAGAACCTTGACTTCACGGTCAACATCTCCGAGAACGTCACCGTAACCGGCGCCGACTCCACCCTGGGCCTGACCATCGGCGTAACCGCCCGTACCGCCGCCCAGCTCTCCACCACCGCCAACAGCATCAGCTACCGCTACACCATACAGAGCGGCGACATCGACAACGACGGCATAACGGTCGGCTCTATTACCCTCAACACGACCACCATCCGTGACGCCGCCGCCAACAACACCAACACAACCCTCAACTCTGTCGCCAGCACCACTGGCGTCCTGGTGGACGCCGTACTCCCAACAATAAGCTCGGTCACGGTTCCCGGCAACGCCACCTACGTAGCCGGCCAGAACCTGGACTTCACCGTCAACTTCACTGAGAACGTCACGGTCAACACCGCCGGC
>JAWDJY010000109.1:0-9595 GCA_032469775.1 Geobacteraceae bacterium
CGTTGGTATAATTCTTGAGTTTCGGGGCCTTGCCCTCGTAGAGACCGGATGCGCCCAGCTCAAACATCCCCTTGTAGCGGTAATTGACACGGCCGCCATAGATCGTGTCACCCTTGCCGTCGCTGCTCTCGCCATACAGATGGGTCGTGTGCACCGGCGCTCCGCCGAAAGCCGACAAGCCAAACCCCATCGGAAGTTCCGTACGCACGTTCAATCCGTCTACATGCTCGTTGACAATTCCTTCATGGACAAAAAAACGGCCGGCGCGGATGTCCGCGTTGGCCTGTTTGAATTTGTACTGAAGGTATCCGTATGTGAAGCTACCGTTTAAATCATCGTCATTGTAGCTCTTGTCGCTCAGGTCGTAACGGAACCATCCAGAAAAATGCAGCGACAGGTTGCCGTTGGCCAGGTTGTTGGCATCGAATCCGAGGAACTGCGTCACAGGGAGCAGTGTCTCCTTTTTTGCTCCCACAATGTCTCGGTTTTCAAGCCTGAGGATAGTGGAGGAGTCAACGGAATAGTCTGCGGCTGAAACGGTCAGTGGGATGACGAGAAGTGATACGGAGCAGATAACGCGGCAGGAAATCATTTTCATGGTCTGGCTCCCGTCTATTGATGACAAGCTCGATTGGGAAACATTATAACTATATTTTACAAAACGCAACAAAAAGATTAAGACAGTCCTATATGTCCGGTATGTATTGAAACTAAAGCCGGGGATATACCCCGGCTTTAGTTTCAATACTTCTAGACTGCGTCAGTCAGGCGTTTCTGTTTGTAGCTGAGCCGGTTCAGTGCGTGGATATAGGCTTTGGCCGATGCAACGATGATGTCGGTTGATGAACCCTTGCCGACCACGGTGTGGTTGCCGTCACTGACGCGCACGGTTACCTCGCCTTGTGCATCGGTTCCGCCGGTGATCGAGCCGACATTGTACTGGGTCAGCTTGGCCTTGGACTTGGTGAGCTTCTTGATCGCCTTGAAGGCCGAATCCACAGGTCCATCACCCAGTTCCGCGGTTCTGACCGTAATGCCGTTTATCTCCATCTGGACCGTCGCTGTCGCGACGGCAAACGAACCGCAGGTTACGGTAATGTGTTCGAGTTTGTAATGGTCTTCTTCGCGTGACTCTTCGGATACGATCGCATCCAGGTCCTCGTCGAAAACTTCCTTCTTGAGGTCGGCCAGTTCCTTGAAACGGTCAAAGGCCCTGTTCAGCTTCGTGTCATCCAGGTCGTGCCCCAGTTCCTCCAGGCGTTTTTTGAAAGCATGACGTCCGGAATGCTTGCCGAGAACCAGCGCGCTGGACAGGAGTCCGACCGATTCGGGTGTCATGATTTCATAGGTTGATTTCTCCATCAGCATGCCGTGCTGATGAATGCCAGCCTCGTGGGCAAAGGCGTTAGCCCCCACAACAGCCTTGTTGGGTTGCACCGCAATACCGGTGATCGTTGTCAAAAGGCGGCTGGCCGGGGTCAGCTGCTCGGTCACGACATTGGTCGTAAATGGCAGGATATCGCGCCTGGTTCTGAGGATCATGACAAATTCCTCCAGAGAACAGTTGCCGGCACGCTCACCGATGCCGTTGATCGTGCATTCGACCTGGCCGGCTCCGGCCTGTATCGCAGCCACGGAGTTGGCAACCGAAAGGCCAAGGTCGTTGTGGCAGTGTACCGAAATGATCGCCTTGTCGATGTTGGGTACGTTGTCCTTCAGGTATTTTATGATGTTGAAGTACTCAAATGGGATCGTGTAGCCGACCGTATCCGGAATATTGACAGTGGTCGCGCCGGCGTCAATTACAGCTTCTACGACTTCCGCCAGAAAAGGCAGGCGGGTGCGAACAGCATCTTCACAGGAAAACTCGACATTGGGGGTGTAGGACGCCGCCCTTTTGACCGCTTTGACCGCCGATGCCAGCACCTTGGCCGGCTCCATCTGCAGCTTGTATTTCATGTGAATGTCGGATGTGGCGATGAAAGTATGTATGCGCCCTTTCTCCCCGGCATATTTGAGCGCTTCCCAGGCGCGATCGATGTCCTTTTCGCTGGAACGGCACAGTCCGGCAATTTCCGGCCCCTTGATCATCTGGGCCACCTTCTTTACCGCCTCGAAATCGCCATCCGAAGCAATCGGAAAACCGGCCTCGATTACGTCCACATTCAACTTCTGCAGTTGCTTTGCAATGCGGAGCTTCTCCTCGATGTTCATGCTGTTGCCGGGAGCCTGTTCTCCGTCCCTCATCGTGGTATCAAAAATCTTGATAGTTTTCCGCTCATCCTTAATTGGTTGCTGTGACTTTGCCATCCAGATATACTCCTTTCAATGTGCTGCTTTTAATTGTATTTACCACAAAAACCATGTTTCGCATCCAGTGAATAAAAAAAGCCTCTGCCCCAGATTTGGGGCAGAGGCTTTTGTGCCGTCCGCGGTACCACCCAATTCGCCTGCCGACAAGACCGGCAGACCTTAATTAAACCTTTGACGCAGGCTCACGGCTTCGACTACATATCACCGAAGCGGCTCCAAGGCGAGTTCACCGCCATGCTTACCGGTTCGCACCAACCACCGGCTCTCTGAAAAGCATTGATACGGTTACTACTCCTCTTCATTGCCTTTACAATTTCTACCATATTAGAAAAACAATTCGGAGAAAGTCAAGATGTTAATTCAAACAGAGATGATTTGGGCAGATCCGGTCTGGCGGATTATGTGGTTTTCATCCGTTAATAGTGTTGATAACACACAATTCATGCCGTACAATGCGCGATAATTTGTCAGGGGGTTATCGTGAACAATATTCTGCTTATCACCGATGTTGCCCGTCTAGGAACTGTTTTTAGCCGCCTCACCGATGATAACGCTGTCCACTTGAGAATTGCCAGCAACCTTGAAAAAGGTGGTGAGGAAATAGCAAGTGACAAGCCTGACGTGGTTTTTGTTCAAACACACCTTTCCGGATTGTCTGCTGAAATATTAATCATGCATCTCAAGAAACAGCTGGGGCGGAAGCGTTCGCGTTTTGTGCTGCTGGCTTCGCCTGGGCAGGTAAACGATGCGATCCTGGCACCATTTCAGGGGTGGCTGGATACATCACTGGAAGATGACCGCCTGCTGGACGATCTGCGTTTTCTGCTTAATTCACTGACGCCAAAAGGCAAAAAAAACGTTGAAGTCGTCAAACAGGAAATAACGGCTGTTGATGAAGTGCAATCAGCTTCAACCCGATTACCGGAAGAGTCCCCGGATTCTGTGCCGGTCGAACCGGACGAGGTGCCTCAGCCTGAATCTGTTCCGGCAGCAAGTGCCCCCCAGCAGGTTGCTGCATCAACACCAACAGACACTGATGCCCCCATGGATCAAGGTATCAGTTATCCTCCTCGACCCCGTCTGACGGTATACTCCGAATTCAACAGTTCATTTGACGCAGCTGTGAACAATGCTCCTGAACCCGAATCAATCGGTCAGGCTGAGCCTGTTCGTGAAAAGAGCTGGCTGGAAAGTGATCTTGCGCTGGAGGAGGCTCCTCCGAAGCGTTCAAAGGGGCTGACTTTCCTGTTGTGGCTGGCGCCCGTAGTGCTCGCGGTCATCGTGATGACGCTGCTGCAGCACCGCGAATCGCAGCACTCCTCCCCCGCACCGACAACTGCCGCAAAACCTGCTCAAGCTCCAGAAAAAAAACCGGCAACCGCATTAGCCAACCTGTCATCCGCAATTCCACAGAAGCCGGTGCAGAAGCCACTCTCGACGAACATAAGTGTTACGCCCAAGGCCTCTGCTGACACAACTGCACATAACAACAACGACAAATCCGTGATCGTGGCGATCACCGAGAATCGGGACGCGAATAAAATTCAGGTCGCTCCTAATGTTGTAGCGCGTCCGACCAGATTACCTGATTTCATACCAAGGGGGAATCACGACAGGAGCTATTCAGAGACTAATCCAGGATGGGAAAGGTACACTTCTTCCGAAGTGGAGTACCGGGTTTACCGTGAAAAAGAACAAATCAGGGCGATTCAGGTGATTGCCCTGGGAGGAATAAGCATTTCCAATGTTTTCCTTAACAGCGTTTACAGGCAATTGGGCAAGAATGCTATTTTTATTCTGGACTCTTCGGAAATAAAAGAGGGTTACAGGATCGAGCGCGGTCATATAGCGGAAAATCTCAAAGTTGTGTATTACCGGGATGAAAAGGGAAATCGGCTGCGGGCTTTCGTTCTGACCTGGAAATAGGAAAGACCCTGCATGTGATTTGCAGGGTCCGGGACGTTACAAAAATGAAGTGGTTGCGATTATTTCTGGAATCGCAACTAATTATTGGGCTGAAAGCTTCAGATAACATTCGGCCTTGTACAAACTGGCATCGGCTGCCATAGGCGAGTTGGGATTGTCGGCAAGATAGCGGTCAAACAGCTCGAGAGCAGTACGGAAATCATCCTGCCTGTAAGCCTTGACAGCTTTTTCGAAAAGCTGTTGTCCCGCAACGGTGCTGACCGCGTCCGGCCTGGCTGGAGTCGCCCCGGTTTTCTGTTGTTTGGCCGGAACTTCACTCTCCTCACGCCGGTGTATCAACTGGGCATCGTCAATCGCGCTCTTCCTGGCGGTTGTATCAGTGCCCTTTTTCTTCTGGCTTCGGCGAACTCCCTTTCCACTTTCAAGATTCTTCAACTCGCTCAGGGATAGTTCGGTGGATGAAGTCCTGTCTTTTCCGCTGCTTGCCTTGGCAGGTGCGGGCATGGCCGGGCTGGTCGAGGCTCTCTTTTTGAGCGTTTTTTTGCGCTTGAGCGCTTTTCCATGTTTCTGCTTTGGCTGGGTCACAGCTTCAGCGGGTCCGTTCTTGGGCAGCGGAATCCTTATCGTATCTCCGGTGTAAATCAGGTTCGGGTCTTTGATGTCGTTGAACAGCAGTATCTGCGGATAATAAGTACCGTGCCCGCTATATTTTTTTGAAATCCCGAACAGGGTGTCGCCGTCATGGATCGGTATTTCGCTGACCAGAACACCATCGCCCGCTTCCCGTTTGATGTCCGGAGAGACCGGTTTAGGTTCGTACAGATAGTATTGCTGACCCCATGCCGGCAGAGCCAGAGAACAGAGCAAAAATGCAACTGCTGTACGGCGTACATGTAGTGTCATATCAGTACCTGTTCCCGAGTTGGTCTTCATACGTCAGGATGTTTTTTACCTGTATGTTGGTCCCTACGCCTGTGCCCGGTTTGACTCTGAAAGAAACCTTGATGCTGCGTTTTTCGCCTGCACCCATCTCTTTGAAGCGCCACGTGATGTTTCCATTGAGGAACGTGCTGTTGGTCGGGTCGGCGGCCACCAGTTCCAGCTGCTCCGGCCAGGCGCTCTGCAGTTCAACCACCCTTGCCAGGTTAGACCCCTTGTTTGTTATGGCAAGGTCAAAAGATGCCACCTCACCCGGCTTGAGCCTGCCATCGCGACCTGCCATTGCCATCTGAAGGACCGGTCGTGAGTACATCAGCTGGGTGGAGCCCGATGCCGTGCGCGTTGCATCCCCTTCGGAGGTGAAAGACAGCAGCACGTTGCCTTCATTTCCATCAGCGGCATTTCTCGGAGTTTTTATTTCGACAACAACACTCGCCTCTTCTTTCGGAGCGAGCGGCCCGATTTCGATTATGACCGGTTCACTGGCCTGTCGGATTGCATCTCTATTTATATCATGGAAGACTACTGCGTCCTGAGCCCCTTTTACGCTGGAAGCGATTCTGAACTTTTCGCGCACATTGCCGGTGTTGGTAACCACGAACGGTACTGAAATGGTCTGTCCCGGTATGGCTACCAGACGTTCCGACCCGGTGCGGACAAGAATCATCCGTTGTGGCTGTACATAGGCCATATTTGATACAAATGCCGCGGTTGTCTTGAGCGGGTTGTTAATCAACTCGGCCCGGGTTGCCAGCTCCTGCCCGGCCAGTGAATCCTCTTTCAGCTGGAACGTTACACTCAGCTCGCGACTCTCACCCGAATTGACCTGCAAGCCGTCGAATACCAGTGCCGATTTCATTTCCTGCTTGAATCCGGCTGCGGCGTAATCGACCGGTTCCAGCTGTGGCGGGAAATTAAGCCTGAAAGTCACGTCCTTGGCCACAGTCGAGCCGACGTTCAGAACCGCTATGCGATAGACGACTTTATCGCCCGGCAATGGCTGTGTCTTGTCAGTCTTCAATACTGCCCGCAAAAGCGGTGCCGAGGCAATCAGGCGGATTTCGCGGGATTGGCTGGCTTCGGCCATCAGTTTCGAAGCGGCCTTGACCGGGTGGGTAATTCGCAGACCGTCAATGCTTGATGCCGGTATCACCAGGCTGACAATGCCTCTGAATGTTTCTCCCTGGGCCAGCACCGGAGTCTGGTTGATGGCGGTCTCTGGCGACGAAGTTGCAGCAAAATGTGCCTTGAATTCTTCAGGGAAAGCCGAATCAAGATAGAAGGCGTCGTTGCCGTTGCCGCGATTGGTAATCTCAAACGGCACATTTATGCGCTGTGCGACATGGAACGCTTCGGGGCGTGCCATCAGGTTGAACTCGAAACCTGCGTATTGGGCAACTTCCAGCCTCAGGATCTGGGCATTTTCCGGAACCGGCTCGGCGGCTGCAACCTGCGGCAGAGCTACAGCCAGGCCCAGTTCACGCAGCTTGGCAGCAGCCGATGCCGCTGCGGAACTGCCGGGATATTTGTCGATAATAGATTTGTACTGGGCAATCGCCTTTTCGCGAAGAGCGTTCTTTTCCGAGCGGATTTTATCTTCAGCAGCTTTCTGAGCGGCCAGCATCTGCTCCTCGGCCTTGATCGCCGCCAGGCGTTCCTGCTCCTTTTTCTCTGCCGCAGCCTTTTCTTCTGCCTGTTTGATTGCGGCAACGCGGGCAGCTTCGGCTGCTACTGCAGCGATTCTGGCCTCTTCAGCTTTCAAGGCAGCGATCCGCTCCTGTTCGGCCTTGGCCTTGGCGGCCTGCTCAGCCGCTATTCGCTCCTGCTCGGCCTTTGCAGCTGCAAGCCGTTCCTGTTCTTTCTTCATCTCGGCCAGACGGGTCAGCTCGGCCTGGACTGCGGCCACTCGTTCCTGCTCCGCTTTGGCTGCTGCAAGGCGTTCACGTTCAGCTTTTTCCGCCGCCGCTTTTTCTTCTGCCTGTTTGAGAGCCGCTATGCGAGCAGCCTCTGCCGCGGCTGCACGTGCCTCTTCGGCCTTCACTGCCGCAATGCGTTCCTGCTCAGCCTTCACAGCTGCCAGACGCTCGCGTTCAGCTTTTTCCGCCGCCGCCTTTTCTTCAGCCTGCTTGAGCGCTGCAATACGAGCGGCTTCGGCCGCAGCAAGGCGCGCTTCTTCGGCCTTAGCCGCAATAATCCGTTCACGTTCGGCTTTTTCCGCCGCCAGTCGTTCAAGTTCCTTTTTTCGGGCCGCCGCCATTTCCTCGGCCTGTTTAAGCGCCGCGATCCGTTCCTGCTCGGCCTTGGCCTTGGCGGCCTGTTCGGCAGCTATACGCTCCTGTTCGGCCTTGACTGCCGCCAGTCGTTCCTGTTCTTTCTTCTCCGCCGCTGCCTTTTCTTCAACCTGTTTGAGCGCTGCCAGGCGAGAGGCTTCAGCTGCTTTGCGCTGCTCCTCTGTCTTCAAAGCCGCGATCCGTTCCTGCTCGGCCTTGGCTTTGGCAGCCTGTTCGGCAACTATGCGCTCCTGTTCAGTCTTGGCAGCCGCCAGTCTGGCTTCTTCCGCCTTTGCCGCCGCGACCCGCACCTGCTCGGCCTTGGCTTTGGCGGCCTGTTCGGCAGCCATGCGCTCCTGCTCAGCCTTGACAGCCGCCAGACGTTCCTGCTCTTTCTTCTCCGCCGCGACACGTTCAAGCTCCGCCTTGAGTTTGGCGGCCTGTTCAGCTGCGATCCGTTCCTGCTCGGCGGTCACGCGAGCCTGCTCTGCAGCGGCAAGCGCCTGTGCGGCGGTTATGCGATCCAGTTCCTGCTTGGCTGCCGCCAGTCGCTCCCGCTCTTTTTTCTCCGCCGCCGCCTTTTCTTCTGCCTGTTTGATTGCGGCAACACGGGCCGCTTCAGCCGCCGCGGCTGCAGCCAGCTTGGCCTCTTCGGCCTTTGCCGTCGCAATGCGTTCCTGCTCAGCTTTGGCTTTGGCAGCTTGTTCTGCAGCGATACGTTCCTGTTCGGCTTTGGCTGCTGCCAGGCGTTCCTGTTCTTTCTTCTCCGCTGCGGCTTTTTCCTCGGCCTGTTTGAGCGCTGCCAGACGAGAGGCTTCAGCTGCTTTGCGCTGTTCTTCCGCTTTCAAAGCCGCCAGTCGCTCCTGCTCTTTCTTCTCCGCCGCAATACGTTCCTGATCAGCTTTGGCCTTGGCTGCCTGTTCAGCCGCGATGCGTTCCTGGGCTGCCTTGGCTTTCTGGGCCGCAACGCGGTCAGGTTGCTTGGCCGCCGGTTGACCGGAAGGCAGCTTTTCGCCTTTTTCGTAACGGGCCGTCAGTGTCAGCAGCTCTTCCTCGACGGTGGCTTTCAGGGGGTTGTCCGGATATTCTTTTGAAAACTGGGAAAGAAAGCGGGCCGCTTCATTCTGGTTGCCCGATTTGTAGTGAGCACGGGAAAGCCAGAACAGGGCCATGTCCCGCAGGGGGGTGTCCGGATATTTTTGCAGGACCTCGTTCATCTTTGCGATGGCCGAGGCATAATCTTTTTGCTGGTAGGCGTTGAAACCAGCGATAAATACCTGAGAATCCTCAGATTCCTGACTCTGTGCAGGTGGAATTGCAAGGGATGAAATTATGACGAATACGACCAGGAGTCGGATGAGTGTGTTACGGCATAATTTCAATGAAATCACGTTAGTTGACCTCTTCTGGCCGGCAACGCAGTTAGACGGCGCACGGAGAGCTGAATATATCCACAGGTAAAATGCCTTTTAAATAGCACCTCTCCATGCCCTTGTCAACGAAAGAAACGGAAACGAAAGGCGTCAGAAACCGTTATCTGACGCGCTTTGAAAGGAATTTCAGACCATTTGTACGGTACTGTATCGTTAATATCAGCGAATGCTGTCTTCCGGGTAGGCTCCGATGTTGTGGATCGAAATGTCGGCTCCGGCAAACTCGTCTTCCTGGTCAAGCCTGATGCCAACGGTCCGGCTGAGAGCCCCATAGACGATAAAACCGCTCGCCAGTGCGAACACAATTGCCGAGAGGCTGCCGGCCAGTTGCGAGATGAAGCTTACACCGCCGATGCCACCCATGAATTTCTGGCCGAAAATACCGGCTGCAATGCCACCCCAGGAGCCGATCACCCCGTGCAGCGGCCAGACGCCCAGCACATCGTCTATTTTCAGCTTTTCCTGCTCGTAATGGAAACCGTAGACGAATATTATCGAGGCAATGCATCCGACCACGAACGATGCCAGCGGGTGCATGATGTCGCTGCCGGCGCAGACGGCGATCAGTCCCGCCAGGGCGCCGTTGTGAACAAAACCGGGGTCGTTCTTGCCGGCCACCAGGGCTGCCAGCACCCCTCCGACCATGGCCATCAGCGAATTCACGGCCACCAGTCCGGATATTTTCTCGAAATTGCCTGCGTTCATGACATTGAA
>JAWDJY010000110.1:0-8968 GCA_032469775.1 Geobacteraceae bacterium
CATGAGCGCCAGATTTTTTAACCGCGATTGCCGAGTCGATAATCTGCTGTTCGCTTTCTACCGAACAGGGACCGGCCATGATGACGACCTGTTTGCCGCCGATAACTACATCGTCACTGATTTTCACCAGACTGCACTCCTTCTTGACCTCTTTCGAAGCCAGCTTGTAGGGCTGCAGGATCGGCACCACGTTCTCAACACCATGCAGCGACTCCAGCGCCTGCAGCACCGCTTTCCCGCGTTCGTCTCCAATGGCGCCGATCACGTCCCTGGTTTCACCATGGATCACATGCGGCTTGTAGCCCAACTCCTTGATCCTCTTCAACACTTCATCCCGGTCTTTTTTTGCTGCGCCTGTCTTCATTACGATAATCATCGTTCCTGCTCCTTTACCACAAACAATTCGGGCCGGAAGTTTCCCCCCGGCCCAGGCTGTATGATCTGTCAAACAGCAAAAAACCGGGGAGACTTGCGTCTGCCCCGGTTCGTGGATTTGTGTGATAGCTTCCTCGCTTACACCTGTACCCGGGCAGACGGCCTGAAATAAAAGCCGAACCAGAAGTAAAAGTTATAAGCAGTAAAGAAGCGGTTAGTGTTCATGGGAGGATACTTAAGCACAGAGGCGTCCCGGTTGTCAAGAGACATTTCCTTTTCCCTGCGCATAAATCCAGAATTGCTGAAACAGCCCATGCAGACGCCTTACCACGCCTTGCTGCCATGGCAGTAGCTTGCGCAGGTACGTGTAGTCGCGTTCCAGACGCTGAGACTGACATCCCTAGAACCGTTAATGTGCGTTGCCGCATTTACCGTCGTGCTGCTGTAACCGCTGCCATGGCATGTGGCGCAGCCGTAGCCCTGGTTTGCATGAAACACGTGTTGCCCCAGAGCTGGCGGAATGGCATGGCAGGTGCCGCAGGTCTGGGCAGGTGGAGCATTCGTGGCAGCGCTGGCCTGGGTCGATGCAAGCCCTTCACCGGCGCCGTTTGCTGCAGTGACGATGTAGTAGTAGGTTGTGCCGGCGGCCAGGCCGGTCTGAATGTACGGACTTGTTGCATTAATGATCTTTGCGCCGCTGGTTTTTGTCACGCCGGATGAGGTCGCATAATAGATGTTGTAGGAAGTGGCGCCTGGAACCGCCGACCAGGAAATGCTTACCTGGTTTGCGCCGCCGACGGCGGTGACAGCTGCCGGAGCGGCAGGAACAGTTATAACCGGTGCATTGGTAGCTGCTGAAACCTGGGCCGAAGCGGCACTCTGTCCAGCAGCATTGACCGCGGTCACGATGTAGTAATAGGTCGTGGATGCGGCCAATCCGGTTTGAACATAGGGATTGCCGGCAGCCGTGATTTTTGTGGCAGCAGTTGTCACGCCTGGAGCCGTGCCCCAGTAGATATTGTACGAAGTTGCGCCGGAGACGGCAGCCCAGGAGATTGTCACCTGATTTGCACCACCGGTGGCGGTAACACCGGACGGCGCTGCCGGAACAGCAAGCGGCGCGGCGTTGGTGGTAGCCATGACCTGGCTTGAAGCGACACTTTCACCGACACTGTTTGCAGCCGTGACTATGAAATAGTAGGCAGTACCGGCGGAAAGCCCGGTTTTGACATAGGGGCTGCTGACACCGGCAATTTTGGTCCCGTTTGTTTTGGTTACGCCGTTGCTTGTGGACCAGTAAATGTTGTAAGAATCTGCTCCGCTAACTGCGGGCCAGGAAATGGTCGCCTGGTTGGCGCCACCAACGGCGGTAACGCCGGCAGGTGCGGCAGGTACAGTCGGGTTCGGCACCGCCGCAAGTGTGGTGGCCGCGACCTGGACCGATGCAGCCCCTTCACCGGCGCTGTTTACCGCGGTGATGATGCAGTAATAGGTGCTGCCGGCAACTAGACCGTTCAAAACCGCAGGGGTGGTGGCGCTGGTTATTCTGGTACCGTTAAGCTTGGTTACGCCGCCGGTTGTAGCATAGTAAACATTGTACGACGTAGCGCCATTGACCGGGCCCCACGTAAGTGTCACCTGGTTGGTTCCGCCTGTTGCTGTTACGCCGGTCGGTGCGGCCGGGAGTGTCGGCAAGGGAGGAGTCGAAGCGGTGCCGCCCGAGGCCTGGGACGAAGCGGCGCTTTCACCGCTGCTGTTGACTGCGGTTACGATGTAGTAATAGGTGACGCCGGCAGCCAGGCCGGTCTGGACATACGGAGTCGAAACGGATGATATCTTCGTTCCGCTGGTTTTGGTCACGCCGGGAGAGGTTGCGTAGTACAGATTGTACGAGGTCGCATTACTGACGGATGTCCAGGAAAGTGTCATCTGCCCTGTGCCGCCTACGGCGGCCAAGCCGTTTGGAGCTGCCGGAACCGAGGGGGCCGGCGGCAAAGAACCGCCATCGAAAATACCGTTGGCAATGTCGCTGACCAGGCCGGTGAAAATCACTGCTCCGGTTCTCTTGTTGATGATTGACAGCTGTCCGTTTAATACGGTGATTTTCACGTTGTCAAACATGTCGTCCAGATCGAGATGGTTGGCTATGTAGCGGCTCGTGATCGGATTGGTGTGATCCGAACTGTACTGTTTGAGGAGCGGTTCCAGCTTGCTCAGCAAGATCGCAACTGTCTTTGAAAGATTGTTCCTTATTCTGTGATTTTTGTCTGAATCCGATTTTTCATAGACGTCATCCGGATTGTCATCGCCGGCGGCACTGGCGACGATTACATTGGAAAGCGGATTGATATTGGCAACCCCCGGACCATCTGCAAAAGATTGCAATTTGTACGCAGTATTGTCGGCGCTTCCTGTCGCCTGCAGCACATAAGGCGCTTTCATACCGGTGACATCAATGGCGAAGGAACCATCACTGGAAATGACCGTGGTTTTTTGTTTGGCGGGAGTGGATGAATCCTTCAGGCTTACCTGCCCTGACAGCGGTGAACCGACGGCGGCCTTGCCACTGACAACCTCTGAGGAGACACCTCCCGAACCGCCTCCACCGCAACCGGCAAGCATGAGACCCAAGGTCATGAGCGAAATTGCGATCAAAGCTGCAAACGGTATTCTGACGAGTCTTTTCATTATATCTCCTTTCATATTTAACCTGCTCAAGTTGACACAACATTCCATCCTGGCGCATTCTTCCATCTGTTCTCCTCTATCCGCCGGCGTTACTGAGATCAGCAGCAGGTAGATTTAGTTGCGATCATGCCCCCTGGCCCATCAGGAGATAATTCGCTGATTGTTCACGTTTGCAGACTCCGCTGGCTTCCGGAAATGGGCGCAAAAAAAACCGGGTCACCGAAATCACGTGATATTTCGGCAACCCGGCTGTCTGCTTGAGACCCTATAGGCTTTCCGCCCCACCCTCGCAGATGGTTTAGTATTATCGTGTACCACTACCATATTCATACCGCATCAGGGCAATTGCCGCCGGTCGGTATAAAATTCGCCGTTACAGGCGCTACAACTGATTCGTGATGAGTCACCTCCGGTATCGTATTTTGAACACAAAAAAGCCGGGACCTGGTATCGTTTGTGCGATATTTCGGCGGCCCGGCTGTCTCGTTGAGACCCTTAGGTTTTCCGTCCTATCCTCGCGGATAGTTTAGTATTGTCGTGTATCTCTGATAATATGTTTGTTTATTACTTGTGTGGACAATACACACGCCAAAAACAAAAATCAAGCAAAAAAGGTTCACACTTCAATCAGGCAAACCGTCAAAACAATATTACAGACATCACTGTGTCAGTTCATCAGCCACTTTCACCAGGTTCGGAAGGTCCGGTTTGGTCAGGATACAGTTGGCTCCCAGATTGATCCATTTACGCTTGTTGTCTTCCGAAGCCAGAGAAGAGAAAATTGCCACCGGCAGGTCCTTCAGGCTGTCCTCCTTGCGAACCAGCGAAGTCAAGTGCAGGCCGTCCATCTGCGGCATCTCAACATCCGTTATCAGCATGTGGATATAGCTTTTGAAGGTATTTCCCTCCTGCGCGGCTTTCTGCATGGTTTCCCGGATAATATCCCAGGCTTCGGCGCCGTTTTCCGCCTCGGTCACGGTGTAGCCGGCCGCCCTGAGACTGCCGCAGAGGGTCTTGCGTATGAATACCGAATCATCGGCAACAAGAATAGTTCTTTGAGCCCGTTCCGGATTGGCTTCGGCACGCATCATCATCAGTTCGTCAAGAGGCCTCAGTGCGCTCTCGGAGCAAAGCTCTGCAACTATCTTCTCGAAATCCAGAACCAGTATGATCCGGTCATCCATCTTGACCAAGCCGGTCACCTGGTCACTGTGAACCGATCGTGCCGGTGGTTCAACGTTTTTCCAGGAAATGCGGTAAATACGTGAAACGGAATGCACCAGGATGCCGACCATGAGATTATTGAATTCCAACACCACCACCCGGTCCGCGATCAGATCACCGGTATCCTTGTTAAGCACTTTTGCAAGATTTATGATTGTGATGACCTTGTCACGCAGCTTGATCATCCCCTCGACACCGGGCTTGGCGTTGACGACCCGCGACATCTGCGGCAGCCTGATGATCTCGCGCACCTTGGCGACATTGACTCCGTAGAAACAGGGCACCACATTACCATGCCAATCCACCTCGTCGATCCTGAACTCTACGATTTCAAGCTCATTGGTGTCACTCTCCAGAAGGATTTTGCTCTGTTCCATGGTATCAACCTCTCCGAGATATAAATATTGGGGCAGTATAGCATGATTTTATTAAAAACAAAGCTACTGAAACCGAAATATTCCCGTTTGCAGATTCAATATGGCCAAACTTGACTCTCAAATGCGCCTGTGCTAGCTTTTTGACACTATCTGCATTCTGGAGCGACCATGTTTTTTCCAAATTTAGAAACGTTCTGCACGCTGGCCGGCACCGGCAACCTGATACCGGTCTACCGGGAAATCATGGCGGATCTGGACACACCGGTCTCGGCTTTCAAGAAACTCGATGACGGCCAGTTTTCCTATCTGCTGGAGAGTATCGAAGGTGGAGAAAAATGGGGACGCTACAGTTTCCTGGGGTCGAGCCCTTCCGTCGTGATCCGCTCCAAGGGAAATCTGGTCGAGATAATCAACGACGGTGTAACCAGCAGCATGAACGCGTCCGATCCATTGAACTGCGTACGCGACCTGCTGGCAAAATACACTCCGGTCGAAGTGGAAGGTTTGCCTCGTTTTTTCGGCGGTGCGGTCGGTTATCTCGGTTACGACATGGTGAGGCATTTCGAGACCCTCCCCAACGACAAGCCCGCCATACTGGATGCATTCGACTCCTACTTCATGATCACCGACACGATCGTGATCTTCGACACCATGCGCCAGAAAATCAAGGTAGTTTCAAACGCACATATCGGTGATGGCGCCACAGCTGCTCAAGCCTATCAGCGTGCCACGGAAAAGATTGATGCCATAATTGCACGCCTGCATGCCCCTCTTGCGGCGCCGACCAGGGCCAATCCCACCGGGAGTGTCGGACTCCGGTCAAACATCACCCGTGAAGAGTTTGAAGCTTCGGTGGAAAAAGCCAAGGAATACGTTCGCTCCGGCGACATTATCCAGGTGGTGTTGTCGCAACGTTTCAGCGGCGATCTCACGGCCGATCCGCTGGACATATACCGGGTGCTCAGAACCCTCAATCCCTCACCATACATGTTTTTCCTCCGCCTGGAGAATACCGTGATCGCAGGCGCATCGCCGGAAGTAATGGTCCGCAAGGAGGGATCACAGGTGGAACTTCGCCCGATAGCCGGAACCCGGCCGCGCGGAACCACCCCGGAAGCAGACGCCTTACTGGCCGAAGAGCTGCTGGCCGACCCCAAGGAGCGCGCCGAGCATGTGATGCTGGTGGATCTCGGCAGAAACGACCTGGGGAGAGTCTGCAACACCGGATCGGTCAAGGTATCTGAACTCATGCTGATCGAGCGTTATTCACACGTCATGCATATCGTCTCCAACGTTCAGGGTGAATTATCCGGCGATCAGGATGCCTTCGATCTGGTACGGGCCACCTTCCCGGCCGGCACTCTATCGGGAGCGCCCAAGATTCGCGCCATGCAGATTATCGACGAACTGGAGCCGGTTCGCCGCGAAATATACGGCGGAGCCGTCGGATATTTCTCTTTTTCCGGCAACATGGACCTGTGCATCACGATACGCACCCTGGTTATCAAGGATGGCAAGGTTTATCTCCAGGCCGGAGCCGGAATAGTGGCCGATTCCGATCCAGCCGCGGAGTGGCAGGAAACGGTGAACAAAGGGATGGCCGTAATGCGGGCGGTTGAAACTGCAGAGAGAGGTTTGATCTAAATGCTTTTAATGATCGATAACTACGATTCCTTTACCTTCAACATCGTCCAGTATTTCGGGTTGCTGGGAGAAGATGTGCGGATTCACCGCAACGACAAGATCACGCTGTCCGAAATAGAGGCACTGAATCCTGAACGCATCGTTGTGTCGCCCGGCCCATGTTCACCGGAAGAGGCCGGAATTTCCGTTGCGGCAATCAGGCATTTCGCCGGGAAAATTCCGATCCTGGGGGTCTGCCTCGGACACCAGTCCATTGGCGCCGCCTTTGGAGGCAACGTTGTAAGGAGTTCCTCCCTGATGCATGGCAAGACATCCCCAATCCACCATGACGGCAAGGAGCTTTATTCCGGACTCCCGAATCCATTCCAGGCCACCCGCTACCATTCCCTGATTGTTGATCGCCCCACTCTTCCGGATTGCCTGGAAGTTACAGCCTGGGTAGAAAACGGCGAGATCATGGGACTGCGCCACAAGCAACTGCCGATCTGGGGGGTACAATTCCACCCAGAGTCGATTCTGACGGATTGCGGCATGGAGCTTCTGGATAATTTTCTGAAAATCAGCAGACTCTGAACGGCAAATTTATTTCAGGAAGGATTTCTGAAACAGTAGGGATCTCTTTCACTGAAGGGATCAAGGCCAAGGCTGGCGGTTATCGCCGGGCAGCCGCGGCAGACGGCATTCAGGCTGCACCCGGCACAGGCGCTGCATCCCGAACGATATCGGCAGGCGGCTTCAGAAAGGTAAACCTTTTCCAGGCTTTCGGTAATAATGTTGCCGATCGGTGACGGGAATTTGCGGCAGGCATGCACCTCTCCATCGGATAGAATCGATACGAAGTTGAAGGCCGCGCCGCAACCGTAACCGGCACAACCGCCGAACAGCTCTTTTCCGCTCCCCTCCATGACCGTGTTAAGCAGGTTGTCCTTGAGACCCAGTACAGGATGGGACTCAAGTGACCTGACATACTCCTCCAGAAACAGGCGATACTCAATCGGCGTCGGCAGTTCAAGAGCCGCTCCTTCTCCAAACAGTGCCAGTCGATTGAAGGCCATGCCACCGGTAATGCCCTCCAGTTCGTCAGCCAGCGGAATGACCTGATCCAAATTATGCCTGGTAAGGGTCAGCATGACAATGTTCGGCACCCCCATCTCGGTCAACATGCGCAGGAAGCCGACCGTCCGCCGATAGTTACCCTCACCGCGAATCCGGTCGTTGTGCGACTCCAGCCCCTCCAGGCTGACCTGGTAGTAAACCGGCATCCGTATCGCAACTATCCGCTCCAGATCTGAACGCTCAACGGCATTCCCAAGAATCGCGATCATCAGCTCGCGATCGGCAGCGGCCTGGTAAAGTTCAAAGAAATGCGGGTACAATAACGGATTGCCACCGGTCAGGGAAACCTGGCCACGCACAAAACGGCTGCGACAGAAAGCGCCCAATTCATCCAGCAGCTTCAGAGCCCTTTCGAATGGGAAAGAGGTTCGATTGGTACGGTCATAGCAGTGGCGGCAGTGCAGATCGCACTCCTGGGTCAGGTGCCACTGCAATGTGAATACATCGGCCACAGAATGATTGACATCCCCCCCCTTGACAGAAGCAGACGTTTCACGACACAGCGTCGACAACGGTGAAAGCACCAACCCATTCCAGACAGCTTCCCTTATGATAGCGTCTATCTTCCCGGTCGGGACTGACGATTCACGGGCAACATCATCCGGATCAAGCTCTTCAACTACGATCTTGATGGCCAGCAGATCGCACGAGCCGGCGACCTTCACCCGAACACGTCCTGTTTCCGGCTCCCGCCACACAAGGATATATTCATTTCCCGGTTTTACACGCGCAAGATCGCGCCCCTTGGAACTGGTAAGCAGATTAACCAGATTGGTCCAGGTCACCGGGAGAATCTGCAGGGTGGGATTAAGCATTGGCTTATCTGTCGAGTCCGGTATCGGATCAGCGCTACTAACCTGAAAACAGGCTAGTTCAATACGGGCGAGCCCGGTAAAAAATGGCGGTACTCCGGGCTCACCCAACTTGCCAAGAACAACCGGAAACTCGGTCGGTTCCAGGCCATCTCCCACAACGCCGAGCACCCTTTGCCAGGATTTTACACCGAGCAAGACGCGACAACGCGGAAATACTTCAGATAACTTGGTCATGGTATGATGGCAACGATCATAATCAATCTCTTGAAACCGCCTTCCGGTAAGGTATGTAGCGCGACCGCGCTACTTGGTTGAACCGCCTCAGCCACTTTTACCCGGTGTCTCCTTGGGCTTTAGCCCCTCTTTGCCAGCATCGTCTTTAAGGCTTTTCTTCGTTTTAACGGCTTTTTTGTCGGCTTTGGTCGCGGATGTCGCCTTCTTGAATGTAGCGGCCTTGGCTTTTGGGGCACTCCCGGCGCCCGCTTTGCCACCTCAACCGGATTCTGCCGCCATAGCAGGCGCTGCGAGAGTTGTGCCGGCAACCAGCCCGGCAATCCCCATACCGGCAACAAGACTTCTGATCATGTCCTTTTCCATGTTGTCACCACCTTTCCGAACAGGATTAATAATATTGATATTCATTCTACCGATATAATCTTGATTATCAATCTTATTAATAAATAATATTCGGTATTATCATGTCAGGAATTACACGACAGTATACAATTC
>JAWDJY010000111.1:0-8931 GCA_032469775.1 Geobacteraceae bacterium
GCTTGTAGGATACGCCGACCAGCAGCGCCATCAGTTTGCCGGCGCCGACCATCTGGGCGGTCAGGTAGAAGGTGGATACGGCTACGGTGGAGATCGCGGCTACCGCGCGGACCGGTTTGGGGTCGGTGCGGAAGGAGAGGATGTCTCCCAGGGTGTACTTGCCGGCGTTACGGCAGGGCTCGGCGATGATCAGGAGGACGGTGATGTAGGCCACCAGCCAGCCGACCGAGTACATGAACCCGTCATAGCCGTAGAGCGAGATCAGGCCGGAAATACCGAGGAACGAGGCGGCCGACATGTAGTCGCCGGCAATGGCCCAGCCGTTCTGTGTTCCGGTGATGCCCCCGCCGGCGGCGTAGAAGTCGGCGGCGGTCTTGGTCTGGCGTGCGGCCCAGACGACAACTGCCATCGTGATGCCGATGATCACGGCGAACATCGTGAGGGTGATGGCCTTGTTGGCCTTGAGTTCCCTCTTTTTGGCCGGTGCTGCCGGAGCCGGAGTTGCGGCCGGGGCCGGGGTGGTTGCGGACGGTGCGGCTACGGCCGGTGCTCCGGCGGGTGCGGGGGCGGATACCGCGGTGGCGCCGGCGGCAGGAGCTTGTTTCGGTTCTTCAGCAAAGGCGGCTGCGGCAAATGTAAGTGTTAAACTGGCGGCGATGATGATGTTTCTGAATGTCATGTCGTATCCTCCTTTACTGAAGATGAAGTTCATCAATGAGTTCTTTGGTTAATCTGTCAAAGTCGTTGTTGGCCACTTTTGCGTAATACAGCGCCAGTCCCCACGATACGAAAAACTGGGAAAGGGCAAAGGCGTAGCCGAAGTTTATGACTCCGATAACCTTGATCTTGAACAGGCCGGGAGCATAGGCCGCTCCGATCGGGAGCAGGAAGTAGTAGACGGTGGAAAAGATCCACCAGCCGAAAAGGAATGCCGATTTTTTGTGATGCAGTTCGATGAATTTCGGGTTTTTTGCAATTGCTGACCAGTTATACTGTTTTTCTGCCATGATGTTACTCCTTTCATTTTAATGGTGAGGTTTTACAACATCTCCTTTCCTAAAATGTGATGATTCATTTTTATACGGGCATATAGCCAAAGCGTTTGGAAACTAAAGCGGCACCTTCCAAAAGTGATGGAATGATCTCTTTCTCAAGTCGTTCACGAGCAAGTCGGAATGACGGCCCAAGCAGTGTTATTGCTCCAATGACCTGGCCGGCATAATCCTTGACTACGACAGCTATACTGATCAGTCCTTCGCCAAGTCCGCCGGATTCGACTGCGACTCCGCCGTTTGATCTGATTTCAATAAGTTCAGTCGCGAGCAATTCAGGATCAGAAATATTCTGAATTTTGCAACGTTTGCTATTTCTTAACCAGTCGATGACTTCGGTTGATTCCAGAGCTTTTATGACTTTGCCGGCGGCATTCGTGAAATAGGGGAACGTCTTTCCTATAAGTGGGACAGCTTTTATCTGTTGATCACAATCGGCCATATCAAGAAACAAAACGCCGTCTTCTCTGATTACAGCCATGTAAACATCTTCATCATGTTTTTTGGCCAGTTCTGCTATGATAGGATGTGCAAGGCAGATAACATTTGAATTCCTGACGAGCTTTTGGGCCAGAGAAAAAGAGCTGATTCCAACTCTGTAATTTCCCGACGGTTTTTCCTGCTCCACCAAGCCGCATTCACACAGGGTGGCAAGCAGTCTGAAGGTCTTGTTACGTGTTAATTCAATCTTTGAAGCAAGCATTTGAAGACTGGCACTGGTAGGGCAACCGGTTAAAACATCCAGTAACTCAAAGGCTTTATGTACAGATTGTACCGTGTATACACTTTTGTTCTGCAACATGATTTGCCTCGAAATATTGTATATTGGTGTTATAAATAATTAGTGTTACAAAATATATCTTTGTATAACAGCTTTTGATTATAGTGGCAACAAATATTTATAGACTGGCAAATAAATCTCGTATAGTATTGAAATGCAATATGTTACTGACAGTAAACGCTTTGATGCGACAGCTGCTGATTGATCGCTAATATATGCAATAATTGTTTTAGGGGGCTTGTTGATGAGATCAAAATCGGCGATGGTGGCAGGTATAGTTGACGATATAAGACGTGTTTTTCAGGTGCTTACGGAACAGTCGAAAAGAATTGAGTCTGAAACCGGACTTACCGGTCCGCAATTGTGGGTTGTAAAAATGCTTGAGGAAACATCGCCTATGAAGGTGTCCGAGTTGTCGAGCAGGATGTATCTGAATCCAGCAACCATGGTTGGATTATTGGACAGGCTGGAGTTGAAGGGATTGGTGAAGAGAACCAGGTCAGAAAAGGACCGTCGTGTTGTTCTTATCTGCCTTACAGACCAGGGACGTGAGTTGGTAAATAAATCTCCGGAAGTTGCACAAAGTCTTCTGGTAAAAGGTTTGGAATCAAATACAGTTCAGGAGCTGAGTACAATAGTAGACGGTCTGGGACGGATTGTCAGAATATTAGGCGTACAAGCGACCCCACCACAGTTAATTATGTCAACTGAAATCAACTTCCCGAAAAGAAGCAAGAAGGTGAAATAAAATAGCATTTGCAGATATTTGAATCGTCATACGGTTTCCAACACTCATGGGCCGCTTCCGGATTTGTCTATGAATTCCTGGCGTGTACGAGCCTGATGTTTTATCATCCAGCTTTTGATGCATTGTTGATTCTCGATTTCTAAAGATTCTCTCTGGTGATTTGGGTGCGCGATACAACGAGATAGCAGCCGCTTAAGGCATGTACAGTGGAGTGCTAGAACCGATCTTGAAATTCAGTTTCGCGCTCCAGCAAAACATAACCACATCAGGTGGTTGCTGTCTGAAAGCCCCGGAAATTGCAAGACTCTTGCAGGCTTCCGGGGCTTTCCTTTTGCAAGGAGCATTTAAAAGCCCATGCCGGAGTATTGAAGAAACTTCCCGGATTAACTCCATCTCAGTTCGTTTGAGCATTTACCAAAAATGTTTACAAGGAAGCTTTTAGGCCTTATTTTCGATACGGAATCATCGGTTCCAGGATTCAGTTTCATAATATGACCGCAGGAACAGTCGTTGTACATTTGGAAATATTTGTTATTATTGCATTACAACTTCTTGGGAGGCATTATGAATGGTTTCCGAAAAAAAATGATGAGCATCCAGCGGGTATACCGGCCATTTTTGATATGCATGGTTACGGTGATATTACTGTTCCAGTCAATAGTCAGGCAGGATGCGCTTGCTGCCCAGACACCGGAATGGTACCGTCTGCGCACCAACAGCGTGCCCTACCAGCCGGATAAAGTTGCCGTGGATAATTCCGGTGGCGTCTGGGTCAGCGCCCAGGACGGAACCGAATACTCTCCTGGCGTCTGGTACCGCCCGTCGGGCGCTTCTGCTGCTCCCGCCTTCCAGTACATCACCAACGACCGGCGCAATAACCTGCTGGAAGCCGCATATAACGCACCCATCGAGAAGCCGCAACTGAATGCCCCGGTGCTTTATGCGGTCAAGGACAAGGACGGCAATACCTGGTATGCCCTGAAAAACAGGACGGTGCTATGCCAGAAGGCCGACAATAGCTGGCTCACCTTCAACATGCCGGATTCATCAAGCATTCAGCCTGGTGTTGACACCGTCAACGTCGACAGCGCCTTCCGTATCCGACTGCTCGACAAGCCGGACGGATCCCAGGAGAAACTTCTCATAGCCGCGCGGGGAATTCTCAGGATTAACTCCGGCTTTTCAGTGGTAGAAACAAGAGCCGTCTATAGCAGTTACAATAATGATTTCATTAAAGACGCGCTGGTGGACAGCCATGGGCGCTACTGGATTACCTCAGAACGTGGTGTGGAAATGGGGACCAGTCTGGTTAATACCACATATGTAGCGACACTATTTCCATCCGATCCGTCTGCGGCTACAGGAACCATGATTACGCGGATCGTGGAGGATTCCCTCGGTAACATCTGGTTCGGCTCCGATAGCTATTCCGGTGACGGCATATACAGCTATACTGCCGGTGGGCAGTGGAATAAGTATAACAGCGGAACGGTGAGCGACTTTGGTTTGAAGGCGCATGACATTGCTGCAGGCAGCGATGGCTCCGTGTGGTTCGGGGGGGTGTACACTGCCAGCGGTATTCTTCGCTACATGCCTGCCGGCGGTGGCCAGTGGACCCGGTTCTCGCAGGCCGATCTGGGGCTGGAGAGCGGAGAGGTTGTCAGTCTGGCCTTCGATAACAATGGACTCTGGTTCTCGACCGGTTACAACCCCTCCATCCCCGGTAACGGCACCGGAGTGCATTACCTGACTTTTACCGACCAGGGGCAGCCGAGCGTGGTTCACTATACCTACCGCAACGACAGTACCTCTCTGACCAGTCTGCGTTTCAATCAGATCGCGGCGGACAAGAGTGGTGGTATCTGGTTTCCGGCCTACGACGATACCAGCATTGCCCGGCTGAAGGCCGACGGCAGCTGGCAGCAGTTCCGCCAGGCGGGAAGTACGGGGCTGGGAAGCTTCAGCGTTGTAGGGGCGGCTGCGGATTCGCAGAACATAGTCTACTTCGCCCCCCTTCGATCCGAACCGGTGGCCTATGACGTCACCACGGAACAGTGGCTGACCCTTCCTGTCGCTCCCTTCAGTGATCTGTACTATTACGGCGTCTACGTCGATCCGCAGGATGGCAAGTGGTTCTACGGCGCCTACGGTGTCTACTATCTTAATCCGGCCAACAGCGCCTGGACCAGTTTCAGCCCGGCGGAACTCCCCGGTTTTCCAGCCAACTATTTTGTGAACGATGTCATGGTCGACGATGCGGGTAACACCTGGTTCATGTGCCGGTACGAGGTGGTCTTGATGAAGAAGAACCCGGCGGGCGGTGACCCGTCATGGTTCAGGTTTACCAGCGGCAGTGACGGATACTCAGGTGGGTATTATGTTACTCAGGATGACAGCGGCCAGGTCTGGAACGGCTCCAAACAGAAATTCGATTCCGTGAATAACGTCTGGCTTCCGGTGCCGGCCGATACAAGCGCTTTCGACCATCGTCATCTCCGCTTCCTGAACGGAACGGTTCCGGCCGACATGGATGTGACCGGCGGCCTGCCACCGATCAGCGCAATGTCGGCTCTGGATGAAAACAACATGACCGTGGACAGCCGTGGAACGATCGTCTTTTCGAGCGGTTTGGGTTCCGTCAACGCCGGGATCGTGGCTTACGGTCCGCTCCTGAGGGAGCTGCAGGCCGTCACGGCCAATGCGGGAGGCAGCGGCGCCGGTTCCGTCAGCTCCAGTCCCGCCGGGATCAGCTACAGCTACAATACGGCCAGCAGCGGCACCTCATCGTTCAGTTATGGCTCGACCGTGGTGCTGACCGCAACGGCAGCGGCCGGATCAACAGCCGTATGGACCGATTGCGCTGCAAAGGGGGGTGTCGCGGGCGGCACAACCGCGGCGGCAACCTGTACTTTCAATTCCTTGGTCAGCGCCAAGACCGTTACAGCTTCCTTCATCAAGTCACGTTTTGCCATCGGTGTCACCGTCTCCGGTACCGGAACCGGTACCGTAACCAGCAGTTCGGCTACCGTCGGAGTGCCGGCCGATATCGTCTGCACCACAGGGGTCTGCAGCGCCGAGTATCCTAACGGCAGCACCGTCACCCTGATCGCCACCCCCAGCGTCTATACTCTGTTTTCAGGTTGGACCGGCGCCTGTACCAACACAAGCGGCAGCTGCAGCGTTATCATGAACAGCGACAAAACGGTCGGCGCGACTTTCACGCCGGCGCCCAAGGTCAAAGTGGGCAGCAAGCCTTTCTCCACTGTTCAGACTGCTTACAACGACACCGAAACCCTGAACAACGCTGTCATCAAGATGCTGGAAGGAACACTGACCGGTTCATTTACCAGTGACAGGAACATCATGGTGACACTGGAAGGTGGCTACAATGCAGTCTACGGCGCCATCAGCGGTCAAACCGCGATCCAGGGGACGATAACACTCGGGGCCGGTACAGTCAGGATGAACGGAGTAGTTGTCAGATAGGTCCGAGAACTACTTGCAGTACATGCTATAACAAAGGCCGCCTCTGGAAGAGGCGGCCTTTTGATTTATACACAATAAAAAAATGGGTCGGTCCAAAAAAAATGGAACTTTTATCCTCCTGCTGCTGTCAAAGGAAACAAAGACACATTATTTTCCTGGGAGGAACAAATCATGAAAACTATCGTGGCGGTAATTCTGGCAGTAGTATTAAGTGCGGTTCAGGTAATGGCAGGGAGCGTGGGGGATGTCGTGGAGGTGCGCATCGTCAGCGATGACGGCCGCAGCCTGCCGACCTATCCGGTGAAAATGCGCAGCGGCCTTAAAAAAGTCTATGCCGAAGCGGTCAAGGGGGACCATTACCGGATCGAGGTGCGCAACCGCCTCGACAGGCGGGTAGGGCTGGTAATCGCCGTGGACGGACGCAATATCATCAGTGGCGATAAATCCTGGATGAAGAACAACGAACGGATGTATATCCTGGAACCCTATGGCTCGGGTGAGTTCTCCGGCTGGCGATCTTCAGGAGACCATGTCAACCGTTTCTATTTCACCAGCGTGCCGGACTCATACTCGGCCGCTTTCGGCGACCGCAGCGCCATGGGTGTGATTTCGGTGGCGGCATATCCGGAGATGCGTCGCTATCGGCCGCAACCGCAGGTACAGTCACAGTCTGCGCCTGTCTGGCAGCGCGACCAGGCCGGCAAAAGTTCCGGCATGGCCGACCGGTCAGAGTCTTCTCCCGCAGCGGCAGCCCCCTCCCCATCCGGTGAGATGTCCCGAAATCACTCAGCAAAAGCTGAGAAAAAATCCATGGAAAGTGCCGGAACCGGCTATGGGTATGAAGAATACTCGCCGGTGCAGATGGTGGCTTTCGAACCGGAGGGGAGGGCGATTGAAACCATTCATTTTAAATACGAGTGGCGCA
Organism: Geobacteraceae bacterium; assembly: GCA_032469775.1. Classification (GTDB taxonomy): domain Bacteria; phylum Desulfobacterota; class Desulfuromonadia; order Geobacterales; family Pseudopelobacteraceae; genus JACRCG01. The sequence goes on from JAWDJY010000111.1 coordinate 6,993, forward strand.
GCACGCTCTGCCGCCTGGGGGTGATCACCTGCGACGTCCCTCCGCGCCGCTATTCCAACCGCCTGTGGGACAACGGCGGCTATGCACCACCGCCTCCGGGCAGGTGATCCACACTCACAAAAAAACGCCCCGGTTCCTTTCGGAATCGGGGCGTTTTTGCTGCAGACTTGTCGTTACGATCAGGCCACTACGATCACCAGATCCTCTTTATCAACTTTTTCGCCTTCCTTGAATTTCACCTCGGCGACCTTGCCGTCGGCCTTGGCCTTGATGTTGGTTTCCATCTTCATCGCCTCGGTCACCATCAGTACATCGCCGGCCTTGATTTCGTCGCCGGCCTTGACGTTGACCTTGAGCACCTTGCCCGGCATCGGAGCCCCGATGTGGCTGGCATTGCCCTTGTCGGCTTTTTCACGGGCCTTTTCGTCGGTTTCTACCGAGTGGTCGCGGATGATGACCGAACGGTTGTTGCCGTTAAGCTCGAAATACACTGCCCTGGTGCCGTCTTTCTGGACTTTGCCGATGGTGTTGAGTTTGATGATCAGGGTTTTGCCCGGTTCGATGTCTATCGATGTCTCCTGGCCCGGTTCCAGGCCGTAGAAAAAGATCGGGGTCGGGATAACCGAGGTGTCGGAGTATTCCTGGCGATGGCGGTCGAATTCCGGATAGACATTGGGATAGAGGATGGCCGAAACCAGAGCCTTGTCGTCTATGCGATGTCCCAGCTTCTCCTCCAGCTTGAGCCGCTCCTCTTCAAAGTCCACCGGTTCCAGAAGTTCGCCCGGACGGCAGGTGATCGGTTGTGTGTCTTTCAGCACGATCTTTTGCAGCTCCTGCGGCCAGCCCTGGTAGGGTTGGCCCAGCATCCCCTTGAACATGCCGACCACCGATTCAGGGAAGGCCAGCTCTTCCTTGGAGGTAAAGACATCCTCCGGCTCCAGGTTGTTCTTTACCAGGAACATGGCCATGTCGCCGACCACCTTGGAGGATGGCGTCACCTTGACGATGTCTCCGAACATCATGTTGACCTTGTGGTACATCTCCTTGCACTCGTCCCAGCGTTCGAGCAGTCCCAGACCGGCCACCTGCGGCTTGTAGTTAGAGTACTGGCCGCCCGGGATTTCATGGTGATAGACCTCGGCGGTGCCGCTTTTCAGGCCGGATTCGAACGGCGCATAGTAGTCGCGCACCGTTTCCCAGTAGTTGGCCAGTTTCTGCAGTCCGGCGGCATTGACCAGCGGGTCGCGCTCGCTTCCTTCCAGCGACGCCACCAGCGCGTTCAGGTTCGGCTGTGCGGTGAGCCCGGAAAGGGACGACAGCGCCGCGTCGACGATGTCTACGCCGGCTTCGCTGGCTTTCAGCAGCATGGCGCTGCCGTTGCTGGAGGTGTCGTGGGTGTGGAGATGGATCGGGATGCCGACATTTTCTTTCAGCGCCTTGACCAGCTTGTAGGCCGCCAGCGGTTTCAGCAGGCCGGCCATGTCCTTGATGGCCAGGATGTGGGCGCCCATCTGCTCAAGCTCCTTGGCCATGTTGATGTAGTATTCCAGCGGATACTTGTCGCGCTTGGGATCGGTGATGTCTCCGGTGTAACAGATGGCGGCCTCACAGATCTTGCCGCTTTTCCTGACCGCTTCCATTGCCACCTTCATGCCGGTGGTCCAGTTGAGCGAGTCGAAGATGCGGAAGATGTCCACGCCGGAATTGGCGGCCTCCTCGACGAACTTCTCGACCACGTTGTCGGGATAGTTGGTGTAGCCGACCGCATTGGAGCCGCGCAGCAGCATCTGGAACAGGATGTTGGGAACCGCTTCCGACAGTTTGTGCAGTCGCTGCCAGGGATCTTCCTTCAGGAAACGCATCGAGACGTCGAAGGTGGCGCCGCCCCAGCATTCCAGCGAGAACAGGTCGGCCCCCAGATAGGAGGTCGGTTCGGCTA
>JAWDJY010000112.1:0-8910 GCA_032469775.1 Geobacteraceae bacterium
CGGTCATGTCCGCGCCACAGGTCAGCAAGTCCTTCTCGCCCAACCCGATCATCCAGGGCGGCTCATCGACAATGTCGATCACGATCACCAATCCGGCCAGCAACCCGGCCACGATGACCGGAGTAACACTGGACGACCCCTACCCGTCCGGACTGGTCAACACCGCCACCCCCAACGCCTCGATCAGCTGCACCGCCGGAGCCGCGGCCGGCACGTTGACCGGCGGGACCCCCGGCGGCACAACTGTCGGCATGAACCCCGGCGCATCGCTCCCCCCAGGTGGCAGCTGCACTATCAGTGTAAATGTAACCAGCCTGGCGACTGAAAACTATGTCAATACCGTTACAGCGGTATCTACCAATGCCGGCAGCAGCAGCGTCTCTTCAGCCACGCTGTCGGTCGGCAAACCGGCCGTCACGCTGAAAGCATTCACTCCGGCGGCAATCCTCTCTGGAGCGACCTCGACCGTCTCTTTCCTGATCCAGAACCCGACCAACATGACCCTGACCGGCATGGCTTTCAGCGACCCCCTTACCAACATGCTGGTGGCCGGCACGCCCAACGTGGTCAACGGCTGCGGCGGCACCGTCAGCGCTGCCGCAGGGGCATCCGCAATTTCACTGTCCAATGGCACGATGGCTCCGAACGCCTCTTGCACGATCACGGTTGATGTCACCGGCAACGTAACCGGAGTCCACCCCAACCAGGCCAGCGGAGTAGTGTCCAACCAGACCGGATCGGCCGGCATTCCCAGCAACATTGCCAACCTGACGGTGATCGGCGCTCCGGTGGCTGTCAAGTCCTTTGCCGCTCCCTCGGTGCGGGCCAACACCCCGGTGCGGCTCAGCGTCACGGTCAGCAACCCCAACCCGACCACAACTCTCAATAACGTGGCCTTTACCGACAACTACCCCAACACTCCGGGGGTGATGGTCAATTCGACGCCGTCCAGCTCCACGCTTACCTGCAGTTCCGGTTCAACCGCCACCAGGGTGGGGGGTGTCAACGCCGGAACCACACTCGGAATCAGCTCGGCCACGCTGCTGCCGGGCGGCAGCTGCACAGTTTCCTCCAACGTGCAGAGCCCGACCACTTCGGCCACCGCTTACAGCAACAGCACCGGCAACATCACCTCCGCAAACGGCGGCACCGGCACCCCTGCCACCGCCCAGCTGATCGTGACCAGCAACAATGTACCGACCGCAACCAAGGTTTTTGCTCCTGCCACGATCCTGAAAGGGGCGGTCAGTACGATCACGATCACACTTACCAATCCAAACGCCACAGCCATCACCGGTGCCGCTTTCACGGACAGCTACCCCTTCGGCATGGTCAATGCCGCAACACCGGCCGCAGCCACCACCTGCGGCGCCGCAACGGTAACTGCTGCAGCCGGCAGTGGCACGCTGGAGCTGAGCGGAGCTACGATACCGGCCAGCGGAAGCTGCACCGTTACCGTTTCCGTGACCAGCTCCATCGCCGGGGGACTGTACAACTCCACCGGACCGATCACCACCGCCAACGCCGGCACCGGCGCGGCGGCCAGCGCCACGCTGACTGTGATGGATCCCCCCTACAGCACCAAACGCTTCGTCACCAACCCGATCTCGGCCGGTGGCACGACACAGCTGGAGATCATCGTTCGCAACTCCGCCAGCAATATCGTGGCTCTGACAGGAGTCGCCCTTACCGACACCTATCCATCGGGAATGGTCAACACCGGAACTCCGGCAGCAAATGTCACCTGCACGGCCGGTTCCAGCGCCACCATCGCCGGCGGAACCGCCGGCGGCAACACGATCGGCATCACGTCCGGCACGCTGGCTGTCAACGGCAGCTGCACGATCACGGTCAACGTAACCGCCGCCGTCGCCGGCAACTATACCAACAGCACCGGCCCGGTCTCGTCCAGCAACGGTGGCAACGGCGCGGCCGCCAGCGCGATTCTGTCGGTCGGCCAGCCCAGCATCGCTAAAGCCTTTGCTCCGGCCGCGATCACCAACGCCCAGACTTCGACCCTGACCATCACGCTTACCAATCCGACCGGCATTGCCATGACCGGAGCGGCATTCACCGACAGCTACCTGCCCGGCACCATCACAAACGCGGGAGCGCCCACAACCAGCTGCGGCGGAACCGCCACCGGGACCATCGGCGGAACCTTTGTCGGGCTCAGCGGCGGCACAATTCCGGCAAATAGCACCTGCACCGTCACGGTGCTTGTTTCGGCGAGCAACTCGGTGCTCAACACGATCCCGGCCGGCGGGCTGACCGTCAACGGCGGCGCCAGCAATGCCAATCCCGCTTCAGCGCTGCTGAACATGACTCCTCCGCCGGGTGTGGCCAAAGCCTTTTCTCCGAGCGTCATTCCGATCAACGGAACTTCACGGCTGACGATCACCCTCTCCAACTCCAACGCTGCCGCAGCCACCGGCGTGGCCTTCACCGACACCTATCCGACCGGCGTGCCGACCGGCATAGTCAATGCCGCCACTCCCGGCCTGACCAACAGCTGCGGCGGGACCGCCACCGCCTCTGCCGGCAGCGGCTCTTTGACGCTTTCCGGTGCTACCATCCCCGGCAACAGTTCCTGCAGCGTGGCGGTCAATGTCACCGGAGCTGTGGCAGGGACCTATGTCAACCACAGCGGGCCGGTCACCACCACCAATATCGGCACCGGCGGCGAAGCAACCGCCAACCTGACCATCATGTCGCCGCCAGGATTCGCCAAGGCCTTCTCGCCTGACAAGATTCCGGTCAACACCGCTTCCATTCTGACAATCACGCTCTCTAACAGCAACCCGGTGGCAATCAGCGGCGCGTCTTTCACCGACCCCTACCCGGCCAACATGATCAACGACACCCCGCTTGCCGCATTCAGCACCTGCGGCGGCACTGTCACCGCGACAGCCGGCGGCAACTCGCTGCAACTGGCTGGCGGCACCATTCCGGCTGCCGGCAGTTGTACCATCAACGCCAGAGTGACCAGTGCGATTGCAGGTCTGTACACCAACCCGGCGGCGCCATTCAATGTCACCACCTCCAATGCAGGTTCTACAGCCTCGGTTCCGGCCGACCTGAAGGTACTGTCTAAACCGACCGTGGCAATATCGTTCACCCCGGCAACTATCAACAACTTTCAAAGCTCGGCGCTGCTGCTTACGCTTACCAACGCCAACGCAACCAGCGCCCTGACCAATGTGGCGGTCAGCGACAGTTTTCCGACCGGCCTCTACATCGGCTCCACCCCTGTCACCAACACCTGCGGAGGGACATTGACCGGCGCTACCCAGGGTTCGGCCCAGTTCACGCTGAGCAACGCCACGCTGCCGCTCTCCAGCAGCTGCACGGTAACAATCCCGGTAACATCGGGCCAGCCCGGTGTCTACGACAACACCACCAGCGGCGTAACTTCGCTGGAAACCGGAGGCCCCGGCGCCGTCAGCAATACAGCAACCCTGACGGTCAATGCCAACTTCGGCGCGGTCAGCGGCTATGTCTATGCCGACGTAAACCACAACGGGAACCGCGAGAGCGGCGAAAACGGTACCGGACAGACCGTGTATGTCAAGCTGGCGACCCGAACCGGAAACAGCTGCAACAGCCCGGCCACACAATTTGCGACCCCGGATCCGGCTACCGGTGCCTTCAGTTTTAACGGCATCACATCAGGCGATTACTGTGTGATCCTTGCGACCAACTCCACCCTGACCGACCTGAACCCGGCGGTTCCGTCGGGATGGATTGCGATTGAAGCCTCCAGCGGCATACGCCAGCTGACGCTTCAATCCAATCCGATGACCGGTCAGAATTTCGGGCTGTACAACGGCAGCCGGATCAGCGGCAGGGTCTTCATGGATACAGATTCCGGCGGAGGAATCGCCAACAATGGCCTGCAGGACGGCAGCGAGGGCGGCATCGCGGCGGTTGCGGTCAAAGCCACCGACAGCAGCGGCGCCACCATCCATGACTCGGCCACGACAAGCGGCAGCGGAGATTACATCCTCTGGATACCCGCTTCGGCGGGAGCGGCACTGGTCAAAGTGGCGGAAACAAACCCTGGCGGCTACATCTCCACCGGCGGCTCTGCAGGCACCAGTGGCGGCAGTTATGACCGGACCAGCGACTCCGTCAGTTTCAACAACACCATCGGTTCCGCCTATTTGGGACTCAACCTGGCCGATGTGCCCGACAGCCGTTTCCTGACCGACAATTCCGCTTCATCGCTTCCCGGAACGGTAATCTTCCACCCGCACAGCTTTACAGCCGGCAGCGGCGGCAGCGTCAGCTTCAGCACATCGGCGGTCGCCTCTCCTGCAATGTCGGGCTGGAGCGAGGTATTTTACCGCGACAGCAACTGCAACGGTTCATTCGACAGCGGGGAGCCGCAGATTACCTCGGCCATCACCCTGTCGGCCAATGAGCAGCTCTGCCTGCTGCTGAAGGAGTTCATACCGGCCAACGCACCGATAGGCGCTTCCAACCTGGTAACCACGATCGCCACCTTCAGCCATACCAACGCCGTTCCGGCTCTGTCTACCCAACTGACCCGCAATGACAACACGACCGTCGGCGCGTCATCCGGCGCCGGACTCACGCTGACCAAAACCGTGGACAGCGCCACCGCCCTGCCGGGTTCCAGCCTGACCTACACGATCACCTACGGTAATAACAGCAAAGGTCCGCTCAGCAACATCGTCATCCACGATACGGTGCCCGCGTTCACTTCCCTGAGCGCCGCCCCCCCCAACCCCTGCTGCGTCAATCCGACCGTCAGCTGTCTCGGTTCGGGCCTGACGCCCTTTCCCAACAACATCAGCGCCTGCAGTGCAGCCACCGCCGGTGACACGATCACCTGGACCCTGACCGGCACACTGTCGCCCGGAGCGTCCGGGCAGGTCAAATTCCGGGTAACCGTTCAGCCCTGATCTGTTTATTTGCGGAAATCAAAATTGATGTGTCGGAACAGCGGATATAGAGTGAGGATGAAAGCTGGGATATGGATTATCGCTGCTTGGCGATTCAATTACGGTTGCTGATATACTACGTTTAAATTTTCGACCTGCGTACCTCTCCGCCTGAAGCGCCTCATTCCCCGGCGCAACCCGAAATGTCCGGCTTGACTACCGGCGGTTCACTGCGCCCGGTTACCTTCAGCAGTACCGCGATGCCTCCAGTTATCAGCGCCAGCAGGATAAAACAGAAGACCAGGATCGTATGCTTCATTGCGGTAAGGGATTTCTGCAGCATATCTTCCGACAGGCCTATGTCCAGGGTGCCCAGCAGTTTCTGACCGGCGGAATGGAAGTGGCAGGAGGCGCTGCTGCAGTCCGGCTCATTATAGATCGGCGCGGTTATGGCCAGCACGTGGACACCGCGCTCGTTAATGAATCTCCGGGCCTGCTCCATCCGTCCCATGCTGGTCGCGACGACCGGACCGGAATGGCAGACGATGCATCCCGCCGCATTCTTATCAACGAGTTTATGAATCTCCCCGGAGTGAGAGGAGAACATGATCAGCCCTTTTTTATTGAATATGCGCACATGTTCGACCCCCTCACGCTCTCCGATGTTGCCGATTATGTTGCCCAGCGTAACGCGGTCATCCTGCAGCATCGCATATCTCGCCGACTTGATTATCGTATCAGCCAGATCGGTCTCATGCCGGATGGTATCATTGATCATATTGGTCTTGATCACCGAGTAAAGAAAAATGCAACCGATTACCACCACGCAAAATACCAGCAGAGAGACGGAGGTTACGTTTTTTCTATAAGTACTCGTGGCCATGGCAGCCTGCCTTTGCTCGGTATCTAAATTCCTTTATGTTTGGATTATATCATGATATGTTACAAATACTTAATATTTTAACCGATTGACGCAACAATCCGTATTTTCCATCACACCCCGTCGGCAGACGCCGGCAGCCACAAGTGGACCAGGAAGCTCTTAAAACTTATTCGCATACAATATCAGCTAATTACATGTTTCGGAACCGGAGTTGAGACAAGAGAGAATAGACCGATGATCCTCAGCATTGAACTTGTCCTGGGCACATCCCTTCTGTACATACTCGTCCTCTTCGTGGTGGCCTACTACGCCGACAAAAAGCAGGAACTCGGCCAGAGCGTCATCTCAAATCCACTCATATATTCTCTCTCCATCGGCGTGTATGCCACCACCTGGACCTACTACGGCAGCGTCGGCCGGGCCGCGACCACCGGCATCGATTTCCTGCTGATCTATCTCGGGCCGACCCTGACCGCTTTTTTCTGGTGGTTTGTGCTGCGCAAGACCATCAGGATCAGCAAGGAAAACAACATCACCTCGATCGCCGACTTCATCAGCTCCCGCTACGGGAAATCACAGGCGCTGGGAGCGCTGGTCACTATCATCGCCATCGTCGGCATCATGCCCTACATTGCGCTGCAACTGAAGGCGGTTTCGTCAAGCTTCGACATCATCTGCGGTTATCCCTACATACAGCTGCCATTCATGCCGGGCGCCTCGCCCATGTCGATCCACACCAGCTTTCTGGCGGCGCTTATCTTCAGCCTGTTCGGCGTCATCTTCGGCGCAAGGAACCTGATCTCATCGGAACGCCACGAAGGGCTGGTGGCTGCCGTCGCGGTGGAATCGGTCGTGAAACTGCTGGCATTCATGATGATCGGGCTGTTCGTCACCTATGGCTTGTTCGATGGTTTCGTCGACATTTTCGCCAGGATGAAAGCCAGGGAAGCGACCTTCGATCGCCTGGTGACAATCAACGAAAACAGCGTCAGCGCGCACATGAACTGGTTCTCCACCCTCTGGCTTTCCATGGGCGCGATCCTGCTCCTGCCACGCCAGTTTCATGTGGCGGTCATCGAAAATTCGAACGAAGAGCATATCAAAATGGCGATGTGGCTTTTCCCGGTATATATGTTCCTGATAAACCTGTTTGTCATGCCGATTGCCTTCGGAGGCATCCTCTACAGCGGCGGCATCTTTGGCGCCGATTATTTCGTGATCAACCTGCCGTTGCGGAGCGGCCATGCCTGGCTGGCCCTGCTGGCATTCCTGGGTGGCTTTTCGGCTGCCGCCAGCATGGTGATAGTCGAATCGGTGGCGATTTCGACGATGTTCCTGAACCATCTGGTCATGCCGGTCGTCGTCAGGTTCAAGCCGCGGGACTGGTTTCCGCTGCTGCTGATCAACCTGAAAAGGCTCGGGATATTCCTGGTGATCTTCCTGGGTTACCTCTACCAGCGCATTGTGGGCGAAACCTATATGCTGGTAAACATCGGACTGATCTCGTTTGCCGCCGTGGTCCAGTTCGGGCCGGCGCTTTTTGGCGGGCTTTTCTGGCGCAGGGGCAACAAGACCGGGGCCATAACCGGAATTTTTCTCGGCTTTGCCATCTGGTTCTATTCCCTGCTGATACCGTCCCTGATCAAAAGCGGATGGTGGCAAAGCGACATACTTGTCAAAGGACCGTTTGGAATAGAATTACTGAAACCGACCGAGCTGTTCGGATTGACCGGCCTGGACACGTTGTCCCACGCATTCTTCTGGAGCATGTTCCTGAACATCGCCGGGTACCTGCTCTGCTCGATAATATTCGCCCAGGGCAGCCGGGAGGAGGATCAGGCCGGGAAATTCGTGGACATTTTCATACCGGCTCCGCAAAACACCCCGTGGGAAACCAAACGGCTCACCAAGCCGGTGGCCACCCAGCAGTTCGTGACCCTCCTGTCCAAATTCATCGGCGAAACCCAGGCTGTCGCCGCCATACGCGAGTACCGTGAAAGCAGAAACATGGACGAAGACGGGCAGGTGCCGGAATTCGAACTACCCAGGTTCAAACGCTTCGCCGAACGGACCCTGGCCGGGTCGGTCGGCGCGGCAGCGGCCGGAGCAATCATCGAGAGCTACCTCTCGGACCAGGGCTCCAGGATGGAATCGGTCTACGATGTATTCAGCACCGTGCGGACCTCGCTGGCAGAGAGCAAGGAGAACCTCTCTGTCAGGCTGCGGGCGTCAGAGATCATGAACCGGACCCTGGACCTGCAGATCATCATGGACGACCTGCTGGACCTGATCCGCAGGGAGTTCAAGTTTGACATGGTCATCATCAGGCTCCAGGATGAGCATGGAATGCTGACGGTACGCAGCTATCAGAGCAGCGAATTCAGCTGCCTTACCCAGAAGAACCTGAAGCCGGACGAATCCACCTACGCCGGAGAGAGTTTCCTATCCAATCGGGTCCAGGTGGTAAACGACACCCGCAACATGTCCAAGCCCCAATCCAGGGAACTGATGGAGAGCGAGGAGATCAGCTGCTTTGCCCACATTCCCATTGCGAGGGCAGGAGAACCCCCCATGGGGATTCTGTCGCTCTTTTCCAAGACACTTGTCGGGGTATTCACGGAAGAGTTCCTCAACCTGCTCTCGAGCCTGGCCGGGCAGCTGGCCCAGGCGGTGACGATCGTATCGGAGATGGAGGCGCGGGAGCGGGAGCGATTGCAGAAGGAGCAGGCGCTGCTGGAGAACGCGCGGGTCGCCAGGGACATGGAGATAGCCCGGCAGATCCAGTTTTCCCTGCTCCCCTCGGTCCTGCCGGAACTTCCGGGGGTCGAGTTTGCCGGGATCTGTATTCCGGCCGCCCACGTGGGGGGGGATTACTACGATTTTTTCCTGCGCGGCGGACAGGTGATCGACATCGTCATTGCAGACGTCTCCGGTCATAGCGTGGGCGCGGCGCTGATCATGGCCGAAACCCGCAGCGTGCTCCGGGCGCGTGTATACTCGGCGACCACCGCCCCGGATGTGCTGTCGTTGCTGAACGAACTGCTTTACGAGGACCTGACCAACGCTGAACTGTTCATCACGATGTTTTACGTGAAATACAACGTCTTAAGCCGCATGCTG
>JAWDJY010000113.1:0-8630 GCA_032469775.1 Geobacteraceae bacterium
TTGGAAGGGGTCAGGCCGATATTGGAATTCATGATGGCCTTTTCGATGGCCGGGATGATTTTGGCTTCCCAGGGGGAAATAGTGATCGTGCGCGGCTCGGGAACGGCCAGCGTGGCGACCTGGCTGATGGAGGAAGGGTTGCCGTAATAATCGACTTTCACCGAATCCAGAATGTTGGTGCTGGCACGTCCGGTACGGATCTTCTGGAATTCGCTCTTAAGTACACCCAGCGTTTTTTCCATATTGGATTTCATATCAGCAAGCACATTTTTTGGCATGTCTAAGCTCCTTGTACGATGGTGCCGATTTCCTCACCACTGATGACCTTCTTGATATTGCCCTCCGTAGTCAGGTCGAAAACTATGATCGGAAGGTTGTTATCCATGCAAAGCGAAATCGCGGTTGCATCCATCACCTGCAGCCCCTTTTTGAGGACATCGATATAGGTCAGACTGTCAAGCTTCACCGCATCGGGATCTTTCTTGGGATCAGCGGTATATACGCCGTCAACCTTGGTACCCTTCAGTATGACCTGGGCGTTGATCTCCATGGCTCTCAGACTGGCAGCTGTATCGGTGGTGAAGTAGGGGTTGCCGGTGCCGGCTCCGAAAATGACCACCCGCCCTTTTTCCAGGTGACGCATGGCACGGCGACGGATATAGGGCTCCGCAACCTCCTGCATCGCGATCGCGGACTGTACCCTGGTGGACACGCCCTGCTTCTCCAATGCGTCCTGCATCGCCAGCGAGTTGATCACGGTGGCCAGCATACCCATGTAGTCTGCGCTGGAACGATCCATCCCCTTGGACGATGCCGCCAGTCCACGGAAGATATTGCCGCCGCCGATCACCAGCGCCAGCTGGACCCCCATATCTACAACTTCCTTGATCTCGCGGGCGATGGTATTGATGGTCTGGGGATCGATTCCATAACCCTGGTCCCCGGCCAGAGACTCACCGGACAGTTTAAGAAGAACCCGGTCAAAAGACTTTCTGCTCATGACACACCTCTTTCTGGAGATGGTTAAAAAAAAAGCCGGCCTTGGTGGGCCGGCTCAGGTGAATATTAAAGGCCGGCTGCTGCCGCCACCTCGGCGGCAAAGTCGGACTCCTTCTTTTCAAGCCCCTCACCCAGAACGAACTTGGCAAAACGGGTGATGGTGATGCTGGTCCCGAGAGCCTTGCCGGTCTCGGCGGTGTACTGCTGGATCGTCTTGTCGGTATCCTTGACGAACTGCTGCTCCACCAGACAGATATCGGCATAGAACTTGTTTATCTGCCCATCGATGATTTTCTCGATGATGTTGTCCGGCTTGCCGGTTTCACGGGCCTTGGCGCGATAGATGTCCTTTTCGCGCTCAAGTACGTCGGCACTGACTTCATCACGTTTCACAAACAGCGGCGAGGCTGCCGCGCAGTGCATTGCAACGTCCTTGACAAACGCTGCAAAACGCTCGTCCCGGGCTGCTGCTTCGTTGTCACAGGTTGCCTCTACCAGCACGCCGATCTTGCCGCCGGCGTGGATGTAGGAACCGACGGCTCCGGCGCCCTGTACTTCGAAAGTGCTGAAACGGCGGATCTGCATGTTCTCACCGATAACGGCAATCGCTTCGCTCAGCAGGGTCTGGATCGTCTTGCTGCTGTCACCCACGTAGGCCTGTGAAAAAAGCTCTTCCACAGTGGCGGGTGAAGCCTGCAGGACATGGTTGGCAACGTCGTTTACAAAAGCCTGGAACTTGTCGTTCTTGGCGACAAAATCGGTTTCGCTGTTGATCTCAACCAGCACGCCCTTGTTGCCGTTGGCGGACAGTGCAGCAACCACCATTCCTTCGGTAGCGGCGCGGCCGGACTTCTTGGAAGCGGCGGCAAGACCCTTTGTACGCAGGTAATCAACCGCCTGTTCGAAATTTCCGTCGGTCTGCTCAAGAGCCTTTTTGCAATCCAGCATTCCGGCGCCGGTTGATTTTCTCAATTCACTTATCTGTGCAGCTGATACGGCCATGCTATCCTCCTACCCCTGAACAGGGATCAATATTTGTATTTATTCGCCTGCAACTTCTTCGGCAACTTCGTCAGGTGCATACTCGTCAGCGCCTTCGCTGTCAGTCTGAAGCGCTGCATTGCGGGCCTGCTGACCCTCGATCACGGCATCGGCCATTTTGGAGGAGAGCAGACGGATGGCACGAATAGCATCGTCATTGCCGGGGATGACGTAGTCGATCGGATCGGGATCGCAGTTGGTATCAACAACGGCCACAACCGGGATGCCAAGCTTGTTGGCTTCCTGAACGGCGATTTCTTCATTCTTGGGATCGATTACGAACATTACTCCGGGGAGTTTGCTCATGCTCTTGATACCACCAAGCGTCTTCTGCAGCTTTTCACGATCGCGCTCGAACTGCAGCGCCTCTTTTTTGGTGTAGGCTTCGATAGTGCCGTCCTCGAACATCGCATCGATTTTCTTGAGACGGTCAATACTCTGCTTGACGGTGGAGAAGTTGGTCAGCATGCCGCCCAGCCAGCGCTGGTTGACATAGTGCATTCCACAACGTGCCGCTTCCTCGGCCACTGAATCCTGGGCCTGTTTCTTGGTGCCGACGAACAGAACGGTGCTGCCATCCTGGGCGGCTTCCTTGACGAAGCTGTAGGCTGATTTGAAGTAGCGGACGGTTTTCTGCAGGTCGATGATGTAGATTCCGTTGCGGGCCCCGAAAATATAGGGCTTCATCTTGGGGTTCCAGCGTTTGGTCTGGTGACCGAAGTGGACACCGGCTTCCAGCAGTTCTTTCATACTGATACTTGACATACGTTTCTCCTTTGGTTTTTCCTCCGCCCCACCGAATCCCCGCCATGCTTTAGGGACACCGCCGGATCTGTCAGGGGCGTGTGAATTGAATAGCGGAGACTTATAGCATTAAAACCGGAGGAAGATCAAGCTAAAATAGATGGTTCATCACTCGATTGCGTCCAGCAGGCAGTTTGCCGCACATTCGCCGCAGCCGGTACAATCTTCGCCGCGAGAGATGACGGCGGTTTTGCGGTAACCAGCGGTTTCAAGCGAAATGATCTTCGGCGGGCAGACCGCCACGCAACGGCCGCAACCACTGCAACGGGCCGCAATTACGGAGGGAACGCGCCGGGGGCCTAAAGCCCCAGGTCCATCTGTTTCCATGTAAATTCGGGTTTTGACTGTTTGCGTGAGAAAGGGTAGTAGCGGGGGCATTTGGCGACCACTGCATTGGCTACCTGCTTGCAGGTACGACGGCACGAGCTGCAGAGCTTGTTGGTCTGGGGACGATTTACGGTCTGTTTATGTTTGCTTTTCATGGTTTACCGTACCAGTTTCCGGGGCCTGACGGCCCCGGATATCTGAACTTTGACGCTGGAAAATACTAATCCACGAACTTGACCCAGCCGAATTTATCCTCAAGCTTGCCGGTCTGGATGCCGGTCAATGTATCATAGAGCTTTTGCGTGATTTCGCCGACCTGACCACCGGTCAACTGCAGCACCTCATCCTTGTAACAGAGCTTGCCGACCGGAGTAATCACCGCGGCAGTGCCGCTGCCGAAGGCTTCGGTCACCTTGCCGGCACGCATGTCCGCCATCAGCGCGTTGATTTCGATCGGGCACTCCTCGACCTCGTATCCGAGGGAGGGTGCCAGCTTGAGCACAGAATCCCTGGTAACACCGGAGAGGATCGATCCGTTCAGCGGAGCGGTAACGATCTTTTTACCGTAGGCAAAGAACATGTTCATCGCGCCCACTTCCTCGATATAGCGCCGCTCCCGTCCGTCCAGCCAGAGCACCTGGTCATAGCCCTTTTTCTTGGCTTCCAGCCCGGCCTTGAGCGAACTGGCATAGTTGCCGCCGGTCTTGGCCTCGCCGGTGCCCCCCGGCACCGCACGCACGTAATGATCCTCCACCAGGATATTGACCGGATTGAACCCGGCCGCGTAGTAGGCCCCCACCGGCGAGAGGATCACATAGAAGTAGTAATGATTCGAAGGATGCACGCCCAGAACCGGTTCCACGGCGATCATGGTCGGGCGGATGTAAAGCGAGGTGCCGGAAGCGGTCGGAATCCAGTCCCGCTCCAGGGAGACCAGCTTCTTGATGCCGTCCACGAAAAGCTCCTCCGGCAGGTCAGGCATGCAGAGGCGGTCGGCGGACTGGTTGAAGCGGCGCGCATTCATCTCCGGCCGAAACAGCGCAACCCTTCCGTCAGGCCACTTGTAGGCCTTGAGCCCTTCGAAAATCTCCTGGGCATAATGGAAGACCGTACAGGCCGGATCGAGCACGAAGGGAGCGTAAGGCTCGATGCGTGCATCGCACCACCCCTGCCCGCTTTTCCATTCGATCATCAGCATGCGGTCGGTAAACAGTTTGCCGAATCCCAACTGGGATTCGTCCCTGGTTTTTTGCTTCATTTTTTCTGCTGGCAAAGAAATTACCCTGATATCCATGCTCATCCCTCCGACAGTTGTTTCACGGCAGCGTATGACTACGGTCATCCAATATATCCAACCATCCCGCTGCTGGCAAGTGTTTAAAGCTCCGACGACCAAACGATCGCCCTTGGTTCGACTCTGCATTATACAAAACCCTGCCCCTACGGACGCCATCGTACATAAAAACGCCCACCTCCGGCGGCAACGGATGTATACTGTAAATATAAAGAGTCACGGTGATCCAGGCCCTGATAATCATATTCGCCGTGACGGGAGGTGGGTCATGAGAGGACGTGAGATTATTTCGATGCTGGATGCCCGGCGTACAGACAGTCACAAATTTGTAAAATGGTGGAGGAAGGAAGAGGATTTTCTCGACTATGACCTGATTGACAGGTTTATCGAGAACAGCAGCGCTTCTGAAGAGATCGGCGGCCTTGACCTTCTGACGATGGATGAGATGTGGAAGGAGACCGAACGGATCTGCGGTACGCAGGTAAAACTCGTACACGACACTTCCGGCGACAGAATTGAATGGGTGCACAACGGCAAATCCGGCACATCAAAACATGTATGCGCCTACACACCTGAATCACTGATGGAAATTTTCGATGTGGAAACGCACGGAAACCCGGTCGATTGATTTCAAGCCCGATGCAGATGCTGTTTATTGAGTGGCGGTTCCACCTGGAGGCTTACCGTGAACAAAACATCCGACCTGATAATCCTGGGTTCCGGTTCGACCGCCTTTGCCGCTGCATTGAGGGCCTCATCTTACGGGGCCCGGGTGACAATGTTTGAAAAGAGCGTCATGGGTGGAACCTGCATCAACTGGGGTTGCATACCGAGCAAGACCATGATCCATGCGGCACTGTTCAGGCACGAGGCCGGACTGGGAGCCGGGTTGGGCGTCACGTCCGGTGAAGCGGGTGCCGTGGATTTCGCCCGGCTTTTCGCCCATCGTGAGCAGACCGTCCACGACCTCCGCCAGGAACGCTATCTGGATGTTTTGCGGGACGTTCCCGGCATGGAAGTGGTAAAAGGCGCGGCGCGTTTCCTGGACAGTCGAACCGTTGAATGCAATGATCTTCGCTATGGTTGTGAGAAGTTCCTGATAGCCGTGGGAGGCAATCCGCGCATACCTTCCATTCCGGGGATCGAAGGAAGCGGATATCTGACCAGCCGCAGTGCGCTTCTGATGAAAAAGCTCCCTTCATCACTGATAATCATCGGCGGTGGAGTAATTGCCGTCGAAATGGGGCAGATGTTCCATCGCCTGGGATGCAGGGTCACGATCCTCGAACACGGACCGCGCCTCCTGCCGTCGATCGAACGGGAGCCGGCCGAGTCACTGCAGCGGGCCCTGGTTGCGGAGGGGCTTGAGATCGTTCCTGATGTTGCATTTTGCTCCGTGCAAGGACGTGACGAATCCTGTACCGTCATCGCCGGAACAAACGGCATCCATCAGGCATATAGCGCAGAACGGCTGCTGCTGGCCGTGGGGACGGAACCGGCCACCCGTGGAATCGGGCTGGAAAAAACCGGCGTTACCGTTGATGACAAGGGGTTTATCGGCACCGACCGGTTCATGCGCACCTCGGCACCCGGAATATGGGCCGCCGGAGACGTCACCGGAGGCATGATGATCGCCACGGTCGGAGCCAGGGAAGCGATCGTGGCGGTGGATGACATGTTTGACAGCGGATGCGGCTGCAAAATGGATTATCTGGCCGCTCCGATGGCCATATTTACCGATCCTGAAATCGGCAGTGTCGGCCACTCCGAAGAGAGCGCGAGGCGGGCCGGACACGAAATCGCCGTCAATGTGATGCCGGTCAGCGCAATTCCCAAGGCGCACGTTACCGGCAGCATGGAAGGTGTAATCAAGATGATAGCCGACCGGGCCAACGGCAGGATACTGGGTGTGCACCTGGCTTGCCACCGGGGAGCCGAGCTGATCAACGAGGCCTCGCTGGCGTTGCGCTTCAGGGCAACCGTGGACGACCTGGCCGCTACGATGCATGTTTATCCATCCATAGGCGAAGGTCTGAAGCTGTGTGCCCAGGGCTTCGGCAGCGACATCAGCAGACTCTCCTGTTGCGCGGAACCGCGTCAGCCGAGCAAACCGTAATTCCAGCTCCAAATCAAAGCGCCCTCTGCGTTGGCTCCTCTTCGGCTCCTCAACATACTGTCTGTATGCCTTCGTCGCCTCACTCCTCGCCGCCTTGACTGCATCTTTGATCTGAAGCCGGACACGACACTCCCTCCTGAAAATTTTCATGACTACATCCGCAAGGTTATCCGAATCCGTAAAATCCTGATTGACAAAATCAAACCAATCTGTTTTATTGCCGTCTAAGCTATGCGTAAGTATTCAAAATAACTGAATAATTTTAGTTTTGCTAAATTTTTAACGATACTGTAAACGCTATTTCATTACAACTGAAACTCAAAATCAAACAGTCGGAGGACAATTAATGCAGAAACACAAGTTCCGTAAAGTAATGGCCGCTAATCGCGGCGAGATCGCCATCCGTATCTTCCGGGCCTGTACCGAGCTGGGCATAGGCACCGTGGCAATCTATTCCGAAGAGGACAAACTCTCGCTGCATCGTTACAAGGCGGATGAAGCTTACCATATCGGCAAGGGTAAAGCACCGATCGATGCCTATCTGGGTATCGACGAAATCATTGCGCTGGCACTCAGGGCCGACGTGGATGCAATCCACCCCGGTTACGGATTTCTGGCGGAAAACGCCGAATTCGCCGAGAAATGCGAAGCCAACGGAATTACCTTCATCGGCCCGACCGCCGAAATGCAGCGCGCCCTGGGCGACAAGGTTGCCGGTCGCAAGGCGGCAATAGCGGCCGGCGTCAACGTGGTGCCCGGCACCGAGGATCCGATAGAAAAAGAAGAAGAGGCGCTCAAGTTTGCCAAGGAATACGGCTATCCGATCATCATCAAGGCCGCTGCCGGCGGTGGCGGACGCGGCATGCGCGTGGCCCACAACAAGAAGGAGCTGCTGGAAGGGCTTGTGGCCGCGGGCAGCGAAGCCAAGGCGTCCTTCGGCAACGCCGCGGTCTTCCTGGAACGCTACCTGGCCAATCCCAAGCATATAGAAATCCAGGTACTGGGGGACAACTTCGGCAACCTGGTACACTTCTTCGACCGCGATTGCTCGGTGCAGCGCCGTCACCAGAAGGTGGTCGAGTTTGCCCCCTCACTCTGCCTGACCCAGACCCAGCGGGAAGAGCTCTGCACCGCAGCGCTTAAAATCGCCGGTCAGGTCAAGTACCGCAACGCCGGCACGGTGGAGTTCCTGGTGGACCAGGAGGGTAACCACTATTTCATCGAGATGAACCCGCGCATCCAGGTCGAACACACCGTGACCGAGATGATCACCGGCCGGAACCTGGTGCAGAACCAGATCCTGGTTGCCTGCGGCCACAAGCTGTCCGATCCGGAGATCAACATACCCAGCCAGAGCGCGATCGACATGCGCGGCTACGCCATCCAGTGCCGCATCACCACCGAGGACCCGGCCAACAACTTCTCACCCGACTTCGGCACCCTGACCACCTACCGCTCGGCGGCCGGTTGCGGTGTGCGCCTGGATGCCGGTAACGCCTTCACCGGCTCCAAGATCACCCCGCACTATGACTCGCTGCTGGTCAAGGTCAGCGCCTGGGGCTTGACCTTCCAGGCCGCAGCCAACATCATGCACCGCGCCCTGCAGGAATTCCGCGTCCGCGGAGTCAAGACCAACATCGGCTTCCTGGAAAACGTCGTCACTCACCCGGTTTTCATCAAAGGCACCTGCGACACTTCTTTTATCGACAAGCACCCGGAGCTTTTGCACTTCCGCGAGAAGAAAGACCGTGCCAGCAAAGTGCTGAACTTCCTGGGAGATGTGATCGTCAACGGCTCTACCGGGATCGTAAAGCCGCTCAAATCGGCAGAACTGATCGAAGCGCGGGTACCGGAACTGGATCTGACCCGTCCGCGTCCGGCCGGCAGCAAGGATCTGTTCATGAAGCTGGGAGCGGAAGGGCTCTCCAAGTGGGTTCTGGAGCAGAAGAAGCTGCTGATCACCGATACCACCATGCGCGACGCACATCAGTCCAACCTGGCTACACGCGTCCGCAGCCATGATATCCTGAAAATAGCCGAACCGACCTC
>JAWDJY010000114.1:0-8560 GCA_032469775.1 Geobacteraceae bacterium
AAACTTGTAATAGGCGGACGGGAGTTCGGTTCGCGGCTGATGGTGGGAACCGGCAAATATGCCAGTTTTGAGCAGACCGCCAGGGCACTTGAAGTTTCGGGTGCGGAGATTATCACCGTGGCGGTGCGTCGGGTCAACCTTGACCGCAGCAAGGAATCGCTGCTTGATTACATCGATCTCAAAAAATATACCCTGCTACCGAATACTGCCGGTTGCTATAACGCCGACGATGCCATTCGTACCTGCCGTCTGGCGCGCGAAGCTGGTATGTCCGACTTTGTCAAGCTTGAGGTGCTTGGAGACGAGAAAACCCTATTCCCTGACAACGAGGAACTTCTCAAGGCTGCCAAAGTACTGGTGAGTGAGGGCTTTACAGTGCTCCCCTATTGCAGCGACGACGTGATCCTCTGCAAAAAGCTGGAAGATCTGGGGTGCGCGGCGGTTATGCCGCTGGGTGCGCCGATCGGCAGCGGCCTGGGTATTCGCAACCCGTACAATATCAAGATCATACTTGAGAATGTGAAGGTGCCGGTCATCGTCGATGCCGGTGTCGGTTGCGCATCAGATGCCGCGCTCGCGATGGAGCTGGGCTGTGACGGCGTCCTGATGAACACCGCTATTGCCGGCGCAGGTGATCCGATCGCAATGGCCGAAGCAATGAAGCTGGCGGTGATCGCTGGGCGGCTCTCTTACAAAGCCGGCCGGATTCCGCGCAAGCTGTACGCCAATGCCTCAAGCCCGCTGGACGGCATGTTCCTATGACCTTGTGATGGTCGATTTCAACCTCTATCTGATAACTGACCGGACCCAGACGGCAGGGAGGGAACTCCCTGCCGTTGTCGCAGATGCCCTGGCCGGAGGAGTGCGCCTGGTTCAGCTGCGAGAAAAGGATCTGCCGGCGCGCCGGCAGTTTGAGCTGGCTCTGCAGTTGCGTTCAATCACCAGCGCACACGGTGCACTGCTGTTGATCAACGACCGAGTCGACATCGCCATGGCTGTTGGCGCGGATGGTGTGCACGTCGGTGTCGATAGCCTGCCGGTGGCTGAAGTGAGAAGATTGCTGGGGACGAAGCTGCTGATCGGATATTCAGCCCATTCGGTGGAAGAGGCGTTGCAGGCGGAGCGCGATGGTGCTGATTTCGTCACATTCGGTCCGGTTTACCAGACTCCGTCCAAGATGAAATATGGCGATCCGGTCGGAGTGCAGCAGCTTGTAGCGGCGGTCCGTGCACTGGCCATACCGGTTTTTGCGCTGGGCGGCGTCAAAATGTCGACAGTCGCAGAGGTCATGTCCAGCGGTTGCCAAGGTGCGGCCATGATCTCCGGGATCGTCTCGGAGCCGGACCCTCGGAATGCAGCCAGCTTAATGCTTGAAAAGATCGAGAAACATGCCACACGTCGCTGATCCATGCCTTCATCCCCAGCTCCGTATCAACTCCTACGGGCACTATCTGCGTTGCAGGTTCGGCTGCCGGGTGAGCAAGGTCAACGTGGATGCCGGCTTTACCTGTCCCAACCGTGACGGCAGCAAGGGGAGCGGCGGTTGCATCTACTGCAACAACAGCTCCTTCTCCCCCAAAGATACCCGTTCGATCATACCGCTGGAAGAGCAGATGGAGCACGGTATGGCATACCACCGTGTCCGTCTCGGTTCTCAAAAATTCATCGTATATTTTCAAAAGTATACCAATACCTACGCTTCGGTTGATCTTTTGGCCGACCTTTATAGCCGCGCTCTTGCCCACCCTGACGTGATCGGCATCTCGGTCGGAACCCGACCCGACTCGCTTACCGATGAAGCCCTGGACCTGTTGACAGAGATCGCGAAGGAAAAGTACGTTTGTCTTGAGCTGGGGTTGCAGTCGATGGATGACGAAATATTGACTCGCATCAACCGCGGACACACGCTGGAGGATTTTGTTGCCACGGTGAAGCGGGCTGCCGGTCGGAATTTTGACATATGTGCACACCTCATCTATGGCTTTCCGGGTGAGGCTGCCGAATTGTTCATCAGGAGTGCCGAACTGATCGATTCGCTGCCGATCGACTCGGTGAAGTTGCACCAGCTGCACGCTGTGGAGGGTACCGAGCTGGCGCAGATGTACCGGCGCGGCGAGTTTTCGCCGCTGACGCTTGCCGAATATGTGGCCGTAGCCGCCGATTTTCTGGAACATCTTCCAGCGCGGGTTACAGTGCAGAGATTGTACGGCTCGGCTCCGCTTGATATCCGGGTGGCTCCACAGTGGGGGCTCAAGAACAACCAGATGTGGTTCGCAGTGCTGAACGAGTTGCGCCGGCGCGGTACATGGCAAGGTTCGAGGCTGCCACAAGATAACCATTGAACCCTTGTGTTGGCCGTGCTATTGCAATTGATCCTGGACTTTGTGCGGTAAACAGCCGCATTGATGCAAACGGCTTACGATCGCATGCCGGGCCTCATTCAATATCAAGGAGAACATCATAATGTCAGAATTAAGAGTCCGCTTTGCCCCAAGTCCGACCGGTTACCTGCACGTTGGCGGAGCTCGCACCGCACTGTTCAACTGGCTTTTGGCCAGGAAACAGGGCGGTACATTCATCCTGCGTATCGAGGACACCGATGTGGAACGTTCCACCAAGGAATCGGTGGACGCAATCCTGCAGGGGATGCAGTGGCTTGGCCTGGAGTGGGATGAAGGGCCCTACTACCAGTCGGACAACTTCGAACTCTACAAGGAATATGTCAGGAAGCTGCAGGACGAGGGCAAGGCCTACAAATGTTACTGCAGTGCCGACGAACTTGAAAGTAAACGCGAGCTGGCGATGAAAGAGGGGCGCAAGCCGAAGTACGACGGGACCTGCCGTGAACGTGCTGATCAGCCCGACGCTCCGCATGTGGTGCGTTTCCGCGCACCGCAGGGGGGAGAGGTGGCCTTCGATGACCTGATCAAGGGACGGATCGCGTTCCCGGCCGAAGAGCTGGACGACCTTGTGATACAGCGTACTGACGGCACTCCGACCTATAACTTCTGCGTTGTAATCGATGACGCCAGCATGCGCATAACCACGGTCATCCGCGGTGATGACCATGTAAACAATACCCCGCGCCAGATCCAGCTCTACCAGGCGTTGGGTTTCCCGGTGCCGCAGTTTGCCCATGTTCCGATGATTCTCGGCGCCGACAAGGCGCGGCTCTCCAAACGCCACGGCGCCACCAGCGTAATCGCCTACCGCGATATGGGCTTTCTGCCGGAAGCTCTGCTCAACTACCTGGTACGTCTGGGGTGGAGCCATGGTGATGACGAGATCTTCAGTCTGGACGAGATGATACAAAAATTTGACGTGAATAACGTGGGACGCTCGGCTTCGGTTTTCAATACTGAAAAGCTGCTCTGGCTGAACGCCCATTACATAAAAAACTGCGATACGGAGCGGTTGGCGGACCTTTTGCTTCCGCATCTATCCAAGCGTGAAGTGACAACCCTGGGCGGTCCGGACCTGATGCTGGTTGTCAGAACCCTGCAGGAACGGGCTCAGACCCTGGAAGAAATGGCCGAACGTGCCGTTTTTTATTACAATGCGCCGCAAGAGTATGATGAGGCCGCGATGGCAAAATTCGAAAAGGAACACTTGCTGGCGGTATTCGCTGTCGTAGCCGAAAAGCTGTCGGTCTCCACCGCTACTGATCCCGGCGGTATTGACGCACTATTCAAGGAAATCTGCAGCGAACACGGGTGGAAGATGCCCCAGGTGGGGCAACCGGTCAGAATCGCCCTGTCGGGAGGAACCCAAGCGCCCGGCATTGGCGAAATCATCAATGTGCTGGGGATGGAAGAGGCTGTCAGACGAATTCATGGTGCTGCAGCTTTCCTGTCGGCAAAATAGTCGATAAGGCACTAATCCGATTAAAAAGGGGGGCATTCCGTGGTGACCGGAATCGCCCCCTTTTTTTTACAACGAGTCAGGTTGTTAGCCACCAGCAAAGTTATTCGACAAAGACCACCCTGTTTTTCCCGAGCCTCTTGGCCTCGTACATGGCCCCATCGATGCGTTTGACGAAACTGGTCAGGTCCTCTCCGAAATGGTAACTGCCGCCGCCGATGCTGACGGTCATATTCACGCAGATTCCATTGGCTGGAAAAAACTTGGCCTGCTCGAAGTTCTGCCTGATTCTTTCGGCAACTATTATTGCTTCCCCTGGCTCTGTTTCCGGGAAAAGCACGATGAATTCTTCTCCGCCATAACGGTAGGCGGAGTCGACCCCCCTGATACTTTCCCTGATAACATCCGCCAGTCCGGACAGTACACGGTCACCGTCGATATGGCCGTAGGTGTCGTTGAACTTCTTGAAATTATCAACATCAAGCAGTATCAGTGAGAGCGGAGATGCATAGCGGTTGCAGCGCACTATCTCCTCCCTGGTGCGGCCGAAAAAGTGGCGTGAGTTGTATAGGTGGGTGAGCCCGTCGGTTATGCTCAGTTCGCGGTAAAGTCGTTCGCTCTCTTTCAGCGCAAGTTCGGCTTTACGTCGCTCCGAAATGTCTTGAAGTGTCTCAATTGCGCCGCTGATCTGTCCGTTGGAATCCCTGAGCGGCGCTGCGGTAAAATAGAGCCACTTGCCTGCTTCACCGAAATGCGGGAAGAAATCCTCGGCTTCATAGGCTCCGTCAATGATTTTTGAATGCAGGTACTTTCCCCCGTAATGTCTTGCCACCATATCTTCGATGACCCTGTCCACGATCAGATCCGCCATGACCGGCCGTTCGGAAGAGTAGAATGCCCGCCATTGCTGGCGGGTTCCGATTACCTCGTCTGCCGGTACGCCGGTAATGTTTGCACAGGCCTGGTTCCAGTGTGTAACGATATGGTTCTTGTTGATTACAAAGGTGGGTATGGTAATGCCTTCGATAATATGAAGTAATCGTTCCCGGTTCTCGGACAGTGATATGGTGGCCTCTTCACGTAAACGATGCTCGCGGCTGGATGCGACGACTCTGTTCAGAACAAAAGGAACTATTTCCAGGTAGGCGTCGTAGGGGTCCTTGATGATATAGTCATTGACACCCGCTTTCAACGCTTTGGCGGCGATCCCTTCAAGGCCGCTGACGGTGAGGATCACCAGCGGCAACCGGATGGATGCCGCCAGTATTTTCTTGCATAACTCCAGCCCGTCCAGGCAGGGGGGGTGATGATTGATCACGGCCACGTCGAATGCCTGGCAATCCCTGGCAGCAACGCTGAAGGCTTCATGTGGAGTACTGCAATCGGTGATGGAGTATTCGACCGAATCCTGCTCCAGAATCTGTCTGAAAGTTGCGCGATCGCGCTCATTGTCAATGACAAGAAGTATGTTGATGCGTTGAGGACTTTCGATGATTTTCATGGTATCCTCCCGGCTGTAGACACAAAATTTTAGCGCTTGCTGGTCTCTCTGGTCATGCAGGGATTTGAGTTGTGGCACTCAACAACCGGTATATTCATCAAAACAGTCATCTAATGTATTCCAGTATACTCAAAAACGATCAATTCTCAAACATTGTTTCATCTGGTGTGTGGCCATGTCCCAATTTAATCTAGCAACCTCGTACATTCCTCGCGGTGACCAGCCCCAGGCTATCAATGAACTGGTGGAAGGCATTGAACGCGGGGACAGGCATCAGACCCTGCTGGGGGTGACCGGCTCCGGCAAGACATTCACTATTGCCAACGTTATCGCCCGCACCGGCCGGCCGGCTTTGGTTCTGGCCCCGAACAAAACCCTGGCAGCCCAGCTTTACGGCGAGTTCAGGGAACTGTTTCCTGACAATGCGGTGGAGTATTTTGTCTCCTACTATGACTACTACCAGCCCGAAGCCTACATTCCGGCCAGCGATACCTTCATAGAGAAGGATTCGGCGATCAACGACGAGATCGACAAGATGCGACACTCCGCCACCCGCAGTCTGCTGACCAGGAGGGATGTGATCATCGTGGCGTCGGTTTCCTGCATCTACGGTATCGGCTCACCGGAAGCGTATTCCAGTCTGCACATTTTCTTTCATCAGGGAGAGGAATACGGGCGCGACACGCTTTTGAAAAAGCTGGTCGAGATTCAGTACGAGCGCAATGACATGGATTTCCACCGTGGCACTTTCCGGGTGCGGGGGGATGTGGTTGAGGTTTTTCCCGCCTATGACAGTGAAAAAGCGCTCAGGATCGAGTTTTTTGGCGATGAGATCGAGACGATCAGCGAAATTGATCCGTTGAGGGGCGTGGTGCTGAACAGATTGTCAAAATGTGCTATCTATCCAGCTTCACACTATGTTTCAAGCCGGGAAACATTGGAAAAGGCCATAGAGCAGATCCGGATCGACCTGGGTGAGCGTATCCGTTATTTCCGCTCTGAAAACATGCTGCTGGAGGCCCAGCGCATTGAACAGCGCACCTTTTTCGATATCGAGATGATGGAGGAGATGGGGTTCTGTCAGGGGATCGAGAACTATTCCCGTTATTTCGACGGTCGCCAGCCGGGTGAGCCCCCCTACACGCTGATAGACTACTTCCCCGATGATTTCGTGCTGTTTGTGGACGAATCGCACATCACCATTCCCCAGACCGGGGCCATGTACCGAGGTGACCGTTCCCGTAAGGATACGCTGGTTAATTTCGGTTTCCGCCTGCCGGCGGCGCTGGATAACCGGCCGCTCAACTTTCAGGAATTCGAGGCGCGCATCAGGCAGGCGGTGTACGTCTCGGCTACTCCGGCCGATTACGAACTGGAAAAGAGTGCCGGCGTATTTGTAGAACAGATCATCCGGCCGACCGGGTTGGTAGATCCTGTAATAGAGGTCAGGCCTGCTACGGCAGGCAGGTCTCTTCCTGATGCTTCCCCCATTGAAGGAGAGGGTGGCGGAGGTTTTGGGCAGGTGGATGATCTGCTGCACCAGGTGCGCGAAACCGTCGCCAGGGGGGAACGGGTTCTGGTAACTACCCTGACCAAGCGCATGGCGGAGGAACTGACCAACTACTACCGTGAGTTGGGGGTGCGTGTCCGCTATCTGCATTCGGACATAGACACGATCGAGCGGATGCAGATCCTGCGTGATCTGCGTTTGGGAGAGTATGATGTGCTGGTGGGCATCAACCTGTTGCGCGAAGGGCTGGATCTGCCCGAAGTTTCACTGGTGGCTATTCTGGACGCAGACAAGGAGGGTTTTCTGCGCTCGGCCCGATCCCTGATCCAGACCTGCGGCCGAGCCGCCCGCAACATCCACGGCAGGGTGCTGATGTATGCCGACAGTGTGACCCGTTCCATGCAGACCTGTATTGATGAAACCGGCCGGCGCCGTGACCGGCAGCTGGAATATAACCGTGATCACGGTATCACTCCGGAGTCGATCAGGAAGGAGATGCCATCGATACTGGGTTCGATAGAGGAAAAGGATTACTATACTCCGCCGGGGAGTGTGGCTGAAGCGAGCGAGGTTTACGGTGTTGCCCCCAAGGATGTGCCGAGGCAGATCAAGAAAACACGCAAGGAGATGCTGGCGGCAGCCAAGGAGCTGGATTTCGAGCGCGCCGCGACTTTAAGGGACAGGTTGAGGAAGCTGGAGGAAATCGAACTGGCATTGAGGTGAACTGTCACTGGAAAGGAAGTTTCTTGAAATAGAAAGGGAGAAATGCGCCATTGCATTTCTCCCTTTCCAAAACAACATAAACAAGAATCAGGTCAGATTACTTGTGGCATTCCTTGCAGCTGGTAGGACCCTTTTTCATGTCGGCGTGGCAGCCTTTGCAACTCTTATGGGCAAAGTCCTTGCCAAAACCTTCGATCTTGCCGGCGCCCTTCTCGTGGCACTTCTTGCAGTCTTTCAGCGCTTCCTGGTGGGCCTTGTGATTGAACTTCACGCCTTTTTTCATTTCGATTACATCGCCGGCAAATGCGGTTCCAGCAAAAGCTACCATGGCAAGCATTGCTACTAAAGTCTTTTTCATCTCGTATCTCCTCGTTATGTTTTTTTTCCGCACAAAAGCGCAGGAAAGTTGTAAGTGCAAATATGGATGTCTGTCATCAGAGTTGTATACGATATCCGAGCTTTAACCGTATATCATATCAACCGAGAAAAAGTAAATACCATTTTAAAACATGATTGTTTTTAACTATTAAGGCTTTCGGTGCCTGTCGCCTGTGCTTATTTTTTGTGGCAGTCGTTGCAGCTTGTAGGCCCTTTTTTCATGTCGGTATGACAGCCTTTGCATGTCTTGTGAGCCCAGTCCTTGCCAAAGCCGGCAATTTTCCCGGGACCCTTTTCGTGACACTTTTTACAATCTTTAAGCATCTCCTGATGTTTTTTATGCGGGAACTTGACTCCTCGCTTCAATTCAATTACATCGGCGGCAAAGGCGGTTCCGGCAAAAGCTACCAAAGCTAACATGGCAATGACTGTTTTTTTCATCAGTATTTCTCCTTTTGATGGTATCAGCTGGGTATCAAAAAACTGAGTGGTCTCTATACTACATTTCACATGCCAAGACATCATAATTATTTGAAACCCCAGTGATTACAGCAGGTAACTGAATATGTCGGAAATGCATTCCTTGC
>JAWDJY010000115.1:0-8296 GCA_032469775.1 Geobacteraceae bacterium
GTTGCTCAGGTCGATGATCTGGCGGGCATAGCTCAGCAGGGTTTCGCCCGCCGGCGTCAGGGCGAGCCCGAAACGCTCCCGCTTGAAGAGCGGCGCACCCAGCTCGTCTTCCAGATCTCGGATCAGGCGGCTCATGGCCGGCTGGGAGACGTTCAACCGGCGCGAAGCCCTGCTGATGTTCAGCTCCTCGGCCGCAGCCAGAAAGTATCGGTAGTGGCGAAGTTCCATATCCTCAAGCTATAACAATAAAACATACCTGACAACAGAAAAGAGTATGGGGTGTTTTTTGTAATAATGATTTATGGTCGAATCATAGAAGACAAATTTAATCCTATTGCAGGAGACACATCATGAAAACAGAACTTTTGAACCCGGAAAACAGCGCCCTGATCCTGATCGACTTCCAGCCGCAGATGACCTTCGGTGTCGCCAATATCGACCGCCAGACATTGTTCAACAACGTACTTCTACTGGCTAAAGCGGCTAAGATCTTCAATGTTCCCACTATCCTGACAACCGTGGAAACCAAAAGCTTCTCTGGTAACTTTTGGCCGCAGGTTCTGGATATCTTCCCGGACCAGGAACCGATTGAGCGGAGCAGCATGAACTCCTGGGAAGATGCCAAATTTGTTGAAGCAGTTACTGCCACCGGCCGGAAAAAATTGATAATGGCGGCTCTCTGGACCGAGGTCTGCCTAACCTTTCCGGCGTTAGAGGCGATGAAGGCTGGCTACGAGGTCTATGCCGTGGAGGATGCTTCCGGCGGAACCAGCCTTACTGCCCACAATGCCGCCATGCGGCGCATCGAGCAGGCGGGTGCCGTTCCTATGACTGCTTTGCAGGTCCTGCTTGAGTACCAACGCGACTGGGCACACAAGGACACCTACAATGCTGTCATTGAAACCGTTAAGGAGCATTGCGGTGCGTATGGTCAGGGAGTTGAGTATGCTTACACCATGGTACACGGTGCACCGCCAAGCCGCGCAGGTGCAGCAGGTCACTAGGTCATGTCAGCCAATACGTTGCAAAATGAGGTGAGCGGTTCCGAACCGCTCACCGTAGTTGCAACCTGGAAGTTGAAACCGGGGAAGGAAGCTGCTTTTGAAGAGTTGCAACAGGCTTTCACCAGGGAATCTGCTCACTTTCCTGGTTATATGGGCGTCAGCATTACGCGTAACCCGACTCCGTCCGGAGAATACGCAGTTATCTACAAGTTTGATAGTCAAGAGCACCTTGATGCATGGCAGAACTCGTCAGAGCGGCAAGAATTGCTGCGGAAAGCAGAACCATTACGCGCTGATGTGGTGCGTTATCAAACAGGTAACGGACTGGAGTTTTGGTTTACATCTCCGACATCTCCGGCCCACCCTCCGCGCTGGAAGATGGCCATTATAACGGTTCTTGGGGTCTGGCCCGTCAGCATACTTGTCCCGAGCGTGCTTAAACCCTTGTTAGCCGGTGTACCGCAGCTTCTGCAAGCACTCGTAATAGCGGTCGGAATTGTAGCTGTTCTTACCTGGGTAGTCATGCCGGTGCTGGCAAAAATCTTCCGGGCCTGGCTGGAGAATCATCCGCAGGGGAAATAATCATGAAAACATCATGCGCAGATTCAATTCTTTATAACGGCCGCATCACCACTCTTGATCCACTTGCACCT
The DNA here is from genome assembly GCA_032469775.1 of Geobacteraceae bacterium. Taxonomy (GTDB): domain Bacteria; phylum Desulfobacterota; class Desulfuromonadia; order Geobacterales; family Pseudopelobacteraceae; genus JACRCG01. The sequence continues at coordinate 1,658 of JAWDJY010000115.1, forward strand.
GAAGCCAGTGCCGTTGCAATAAAGGCCGGGCAATTTCTTGCGGTTGGCGATGATCGGACTATTCATACACATGCTGGTCCTGACACTAAAAGAATAGACCTCAAGGGACGTACCGTCATCCCTGGCCTGAACGACTCCCATATCCATGTTATCCGGGGTGGACTCAACTACAACATGGAGTTGCGCTGGGATGGCGTTCCGTCACTTGCTATAGCTCTCCGGATGCTGAAGGAGCAGGCAGTTCGTACGCCTCCCCCGCAATGGGTGCGTGTAGTGGGTGGGTGGTCCGAATTCCAGTTTGTCGAGAGGCGTATGCCGACACTCGATGAGATCAACTCCGCTTCCGTTGACACACCGGTGTTCGTGTTGCATCTCTATGACAGGGCATTGGTAAACCGCGCCGGTCTGCACGCCATGGGGTACACCAAAGACACCCCCAATCCACCGGGGGCGGAAATACAACGGGACAAAGCCGGGAATCCAACCGGGCTTCTTATTGCCAGGCCAAACGCTCTGCTACTTTATTCAAGCCTTGCCAAAGGGCCAAAGCTCGGTTTCGACGACCAGGTCAACTCGACCCGCCACTTCATGCGCGAGCTGAATCGTCTGGGTATCACCAGCTGCATCGATGCTGGCGGCGGTTTTCAGAACTACCCGGAGGATTATCAGGTTATTGACCACCTGGTGGAGCGGGACCAGCTGACGTTGCGCATAGCATACAATCTCTTTACCCAAAGGCCGAAGGCTGAGTATGACGATTTTGCCGGTTGGGCAAATATTGTCTCGCCCGGACAGGGCAATGACCTCTACAGGTTTAACGGTGCTGGAGAGATGCTGGTGTTTTCTGCTGCCGATTTCGAGGATTTCCTTGAGCCGCGGCCTGATCTACAGCCAGTCATGGAAGCCGAACTGAGGAAAGTCATCGCCCTGTTGGTCGAGAAACGTTGGCCGTTCAGGTTACATGCCACCTATGACGAGTCGATCACCCGTTTCCTCAACATCTTTGAGGAGATCAACCGGGATATTCCTTTCAACGGCCTGCACTGGTTCTTCGACCACGCCGAGACCATCTCCGAGCGGAGTATGGAGCGGGTACGCAATTTGGGGGGTGGCATCGCTATCCAGAATCGCATGGCGTTTCAGGGAGAGTATTTCGTGGACCGTTACGGGGCTGAGGCAGCCCAGATGACACCACCGATCAGCAGGATGCTGAACCTTGGCATACCGGTGGGTGCCGGTACTGACGCCACCAGGGTCTCCAGTTTCAATCCCTGGGTATCACTCTACTGGCTTGTAAGCGGCAAGACGGTTGGTGGCTTGTCATTGTACGACGGTAAAAACCGGCTCAGCAGAACTACGGCACTACGGCTGTACACCGAAGGGAGTTCCTGGTTCTCGGGCGACGACGGCAAAAAAGGCCGGATCGCTGCCGGACAGCTTGCTGATCTGGCGGTGCTGTCAGCCGATTACTTCACGGTACCGGAAGAGGAAATCAAAGGGATCGAGGCGGTCCTGACAGTCATGGGGGGCAAAGTAGTACACGCCACTGAGGAATATGGCAACCTGGCGCCACCACTGCCGCCTGTCAGCCCTGATTGGGCGCCGACCGGAGTTTATGGTGGTGCATATCGTCATGAGCCCCATGAACACTTGATCAGTGCGCATTCGCCATCGTGCGCCTGCAGTAACCCGCTCCACCAGCATACCCATACGGTGTTTAGCGAAAATGGTAATTGGGGTATTGGCTGTACCTGTTTTGCATTTTAATATGTTCAGCAGTATGCTCAGGTAATGAAGGTCGGCGAGCAAAACCTCTCTGCTTCACGGGGTAATTGGGAACAGTCCCCATATTTTAAATAGGCGGCCATTCGGCCGCCTTTGCTGTCCTGCCACACGAGCTTACCCGCTCTTCCCGATCAGACGGACAAAATCCTCATAGGCTGCGAAGCCGGTCAGGCGCCTGTCTCCACACAGGTGAGTCGGCACGGCGGTAATGCAAAGATCCATGGCCCGCTGCCAGTCGGCATCCACTGTCGCGGCAACCTAGTTCGACAAGCTCTCTCCCTTCCGTCGGGGTTTCGGGGTGGAGCGGGAAGTCGCTCCAGCTCAGTCGAACTCCCTATTTCAGTTGCAGGCGTTCGATACAATAAACCTTATCAAGCGAACTTTGCAGGTCGTTTTTCCAGGAAGGCGCTCATCCCTTCCTTCTGCTCTTCACCACCGAAACAGAGTGCAAAAAGATCGGCCTCGCGCAGGTTCGCACGTTGCAGATCAACTTCCATCCCCTGTTGAACCGCATCTTTGATGAATCTGATGGATAATGCCCCTTTGCTGCTGATTTTCCCGGCCAGGGCGCGAGCTTCATCCATCAGGGACTCGGCCGGGTAAACCTTGTTGACCAGTCCTATCCGCCATGCTTCCCGGGCGTCGATCATTTCACCGCTGAAGAGCATTTCCAGGGCACGTCCTTTTCCGATCAGGCGCGGCAGCCGCTGTGTCCCGCCCCAGCCTGGAATGATGCCGATATTGACCTCGGGTTGTCCAATCCTGGCCTTTTCGCTGGCCAGGCGCAGGTCGCAGGCGAGAGCCAGCTCGCAGCCACCACCCAGTGCGTAACCGTTGAGAACGGCTATCACCGGCTTACTGCAATGCTCGATGCGCTGATAGACGCGCTGCGCCAGCAGGGCCAGCTCACGTGCCTCTACAGCTCCGAGGTTTGCCAGGTATGAGATGTCGCCGCCGGCTACAAAAGCCTTTTCTCCGGCACCGGTAACGAGGATCACCCGAACTCCCGGGTCATTTCCCATGGCGATGAATGCGTGCTCCAGTTCTTCGAGGGTCTGGACCGTGAGGGAATTCATCGCATGGGGGCGATTGATGGTAATTGTGGCGATCTGTCCGGAGATCTCCAGCAACAGGTTGATATAGTCCATGTAGTCCCCTTTAATCGTTCAGATTAACTACGGTGCGGCCGCGTATCTGCCCCGAAAGGATGGCGGCTATTTTTTCATTGAGGTCTTCGAGGCCGCATTCGGAGGCAAGTTTTTCAAGGTAGGGAAGTTTCCAGTCGCCGGCAAGCTGCTCCCATACCTTGAGGCGCGTTTCCATGGGGCATTGCACCGAGTCGATGCCGAGCAGGCTGACACCGCGCAGGATAAACGGGAATACGTTGAGGTTCAGGTCGGTGGAACCGACCAGCCCGCAGCAGGTGACGCTGCCGCCGTAACGGGTCGATTTGATCGCTGCCGCAAGGGTATCCCCGCCGACGCAATCGACTACCCCGGCCCAGCGTTCCTTCATCATCGGGCGCTCCGCCCCGGCGAGCACATCATTCCGACCGATTACCCCGGCGGCACCGAGATCTTGAAGAAAGGGGGTTTCGTTGTCCTTGCCCGTTGCCGCTATCACACGGTAACCGGACCTGGCCAGTATGGCTACCGCCACACTGCCCACTCCGCCGGTCGCGCCGGTGACCAGGATATCTCCCTGCTGCGGAGTCACCCCGTTCTGTTTCAGTTTCCAGACCGAAAGGGCCGCCGTGAAACCAGCAGTTCCGAGAATCATGCATTCGCGCTGATTCATCCCTTCCGGGAGCGGGATCGCCCACTCGGAGGGGATGCGGATAATCTGGCCGAATCCGCCATCGGTCTCCATGCCCAGGTCATAGCCGGTCACCACCACCTCGTCCCCTGCGGAAAAGCGGCCGCTGGCATCGGAAACCACTGTCCCGGCGGCGTCGATTCCCGGGGTATGGGGAAAGCCGCGCGTCACGCCAGGGTGCCCGCTTGCCGAGAGAGCATCTTTATAGTTGAGCGAGGAGTAATTAACCCGTACAACGAGGTCTCCCGGCGGCAGGTCATCCAAGCACCGATCCTTGATCTGCCGAACGAACTGGCCGTCATCTGTTTTCTCCACAACAAGTGCCCTGAACCGTGTTGAATCAATCATGTGCTGCCTCCTGTAATAATTAGACCGACCGTCTATCTGCTGGCAAAAAAATCATCTGCGCAGTCCATCCAAGAAAAAATTTGCGAAGAGATCGAGTGCATCGGGAGAACCTTCCAGTTTAGACCTCAGGATTGCACCTTCCCACCCGATCCAGAAAATTGCTGCCAATTGCCGACAGTCCGCCTCCGCGCTGATTTCACCCGATATTTTCGCTTCTTCGAGACAGGATGCCACACGGGACTGCCAATCATGAAAAACTGACTTTAGCTGTTCACGAAAAGATTCAGGTATAGCTCCCATCTCCTGCCCCAGATTTCCGACCAGACAGCCACGTTTGTACTCATGACGGGCCATGCCGCTCCGCGCATCATTCATAAAGGCACGAAAGCGTTGTAGTGGCGACAAGGTGGTATCGAGAAGAAATCGATCAAGTTTGCGTTCAAAATATGAGGCATAACGTTTGACCAGTTCGGCTCCAAAGGCTTCCTTGCTTCCGAAAAAATGATAGAAGGAACCCTTCGGTACGCCTACCCGACGCAGGATTTCATCGATACCGGTTGATGAGAATCCCTTTTCGGTCAAAACTTCAACTCCGGCACGTAACAAGGATTCGCGAGTTTCGCTATAACCTGCTGCTTCTTTGGGAGGTCTGCCGGGTCGACGAGGTTTTTTGTCAGGAACATTCATGTGTTAATAATTAGACCGACCGTCTTCAGAAGTCAATGTTTTATTGTATCCGGAATTCAAATTGTGGTTATGACCAATTTACTGGTCATTAGTCTAGTCCGTGCATATTATTTTAGTCAATTCTCGGATTTTTCTTGAAAACCAACTAAACGATCATCATAATATCCATTAATCAGCTTTACGACTATTATTCTGGCTACTTAATCTTTGGATAGACTATGATGAAACAAAGAGCATACTCAAAATACGCAAAAGAGGCAGCTTTATTACTCGGTCAACAGATCAAGCTCGGGCGCAAGGAGCGCCAGTGGTCCGAGCAAAAACTTGCGGAGAGAGCCGGTATTTCCCGGGCGACACTCCAGAAGATAGAGTCCGGTGACATGTCGCCGTCCATCGGGCTGGTCTTCGAAGTCGCCGCCCTGGTTGGCATCCCCCTGTTTGATCAAGAGAGCCGGTCACTTGCAACCGGTATCGAACTGGCACAAAGTAAAATCGCGCTCCTCCCCAAGCGGATCAGAAGCAAGATAAGGGCGGTGGATGATGACTTCTAAGCCGAAAGAAGCCTTCGTCTGGATCTGGCTTCCCGGAGAGACTGAGCCGGTGGTCGCCGGTAAGCTTGAAGCAGATAACGGCACATTCCATTTCAACTATGGCAAAAGTTATCTTGAGCGGAGAGGTGGCAAGAGCCGGGCCATTCCGATTTATGAGCCGGAATTACCGCTGCGGGCCGGGGTGTTGCCCCTTTTAGGTGATCTGGAGATACCAAATTGCATTCGTGATGCAGCTCCCGATGCCTGGGGGAGACGCGTTATCATCAACAGGAAATTCGGGCTGAAGGGCCGGGATGCTGATTCCGGCAGCCTGGATGAGCTCACCTATCTGTTGGAATCGGGGTCTGACCGGATTGGCGCGCTTGATTTTCAGCGATCACCAACGGAATTTGTTCCGAGAACTCCCAATAACGCCAGCCTTGAAGAATTGCTGGCATCGGCCGAACGGGTTGAGCAAGGCATTCCATTAACCGCCGAGCTTGATCAGGCGCTCTTTCATGGCAGCTCCATTGGCGGTGCCCGCCCCAAGGCTTTGATAGAAGATCAAGGCACCAAATATATTGCCAAGTTTTCGTCTGGCAGTGATCTCTACAGCGTTGTCAAAGCCGAATACGTTGCCATGAGATTGGCTTCAATGGCCGGACTGAAGGTGGCGCCGGTCAAGCTGGTAAAAGCGGCTGGCAAGGATGTCTTGTTGATCGAGCGCTTCGACCGTGTTGCGCTCGATTCCGGATGGTCGCGAAAAACCATTGTTTCCGCCCTGACCCTGTTCGGACTCAGTGAGATGACGGCCCGTTATGCCAGTTATGAAGAGTTTGCCGAAATCATTCGCCATCGCTTTACCGAACCGGCAGCAACTCTCAAAGAGCTTTACGGCCGGCTGGTTTTCAATATCCTGTGCGGCAACACTGATGATCATGCCCGCAATCATGCCGCATTCTGGAATGGGCACGAGCTGACCCTGACGCCGGCCTATGATGTCTGCCCGCAGGGGCGTACCGGCAACGAAGCGACCCAGGCCATGCTGATAACCGGCGACAACCGGTTCAGCCAGCTCAAAACCTGCCTGGCTGCCGCGCACCACTTCCTGCTTTCGCGGCAGTCAGCGGCCGCTTTGATTGACCGGATCGAGACAGCCATTCGTGAGAATTGGGAAAGGGTCTGCGAAGAAGCGGAACTCAGCCAGGTTGATAAAAACTATCTGTGGGGACGGCAGTTTCTTAATCCGTTTTCTATAGAGCGGTGACATGAAGAAATAGGGGGAGTGTCTCTAGTTTCCATCCTGCGCAAACGAACAGTAGGTTAACAACGAATATCCAAAAGTCAAACCTGATAATCATCTAAAAGGCACCCCCTGAATCAACGGATGCAAAAACCTTCCGATATGCTCAGTAAGACGTCCAATCTTGCAAAGCACAATCAGGAGGTGCCCAGTGAAACTGTACTCTGGAAT
>JAWDJY010000116.1:0-8109 GCA_032469775.1 Geobacteraceae bacterium
TACAATAATCTTTGAAGCAGGTTGCCGGTCTTATTCAAGCAGGTTTCCATCTACTTTTGTTGAATCACTCATGAGATTTCTTTCCGAGCACAAGCTCCAGATTCTTACGGGCTTCCGGATGATCAGGTTCAAGAGCCAGCACCAGCTTGAATTGCTCGATCGCCTCATCCAGCCTGCCAAGTTCCGCAAAAGCTATTCCCAGGTTATTGCGAATATCCGGGGCGTTTGGGGTGACTTGCAACGCTCTTGAAAAATTCGCCACGGCCTCATCAAACCGGCCGAGCCGGCCCAACGTCAAGCCGAGATTGTAATGTCCAGCCGCCGATTGTGGATCCAGGCTGACCGCCATGGTAAAATTTTCAACGGCCTGATCGAGCTTGTTATTGCGAGCCAGGACAATGCCCAGACCGATACGGGCAGCCGCCGAGCCCGGGTTTTGCCTTACCGACTCATACGCCGAGGCGATTTCAGCATCGAGACGCTCCTGCTCCTGACGGGCAACACCCTGCCGGCTCCTCTGTTTTTCATACCATGGCGCAATTCTGGCGGCTTCATCAAAGTGACTGTGGGCCTGGTTGTATTGTCCACTTTTCACCGCCTCGCGGCCGAGAATGAAGTGAGCCAGATAATTGCCGGAGGTAACGTCAAGCGCGTGGCTGAAAAGCGTGGTCGTGTTCCGCCAGAATGAGACCTGGCGCCATGTGACGACGGAAAGAACCGAGAAAACGACCGCCGCCAGTAGTGCCAGCACGGAACGCCGGTGCCACAATGCCGGGGACATGTCGCTGATCCACCAGACGGCCATGATGTAGATGCCGATCATGGGGATATAGGTGTAGCGGTCAGCCATGGACTGCAACCCCACCATTACAATGCCGATGACCGGAACCAGTGTTCCGAGATACCAGAGCCAGCCGACGATGAGCCAGGGGCGGCGACGCTCCCGAACCACCATCAGAGAGACTGCAGTCAGCATCACGGCGGCAACAACGGGCTGCCAGAGCGGAATCGACTCCGGAAAAGGATAAAATACCGCCAGGTTGAACGGCCAGAGCATTTTACCAATATAGCCCAGGTAGGCAACAAGTGCGTTGGCAATACGGACGGACAGGGCCGTGGCATCCAGCGATGCCGTGGCATTATGCTGGGCCATGATCGTGACCGCGCACGAGGCGGCGGAAAGCAGTAAAAACGGGATCTTTTCCCGAAGCAGTTCTAAAATGGAACTCTTCGACGGCCCTGATGCCGAACCGAAGCCGTCCGGCCCGCAATTCGCGGTGGTGCGTCGCAAAGGCCAATAGTCCAGAAGCAGGAGCACAAACGGCAGCGTTACCAGCATCGGCTTGGCCATCAGCCCGAGCACAAATGTGAACAACGCCAGGAGATAACTTCCACGCTTCCGGTGTTCGGCATAACCGGCATACAGATTAAGGGTGAGCAAGAAAAAAAGGGCGCTTAAAACATCCTTCCTTTCGGCAATCCAGGCAACGGATTCCACGTGAAGGGGATGTATGGCAAACAATGCCGCTACCGAGGCGCTACGCAAAAATGCGCCGCTAATACGGCATAAGAGGTGGAATAATAGCAGGGTATTCGCCAGGTGCAGGGCAACACTCATTAAGTGGTGGCTGCCCGGGGCCATTCCGAAAAACTGTACATCCGCCATGTGGGACAGCCAGGTAAGCGGGTGCCAGTTGGATACATCAAAGGAGGCAAATGCCCAGATGATGTTATTGAAGGTTATGCCGGTACGGACGTGGGGATTGTCCAACAGATAGGCGTTATCGTCAAACTGGATGAAATCATGATTTACAACCTGCCCGTACACCGCCAAAATGGCGATAATGAGCAGTATCGCTACAAACAGCTCTCTTGAAAATCTATGAAAGAATCGTTGCTGCACTAATCATATCCTTTTCGTGTTAAGGCCGGATCGGACAACAGAGAACCCGACTGGTACCGGACAGAATGAACAGAGTAGGTGCCAATCGGGTTCATGCAACATTTACCACAAACCATATGAATGTGGCATATGATTTTTCAGCAGCCAATGTTCAACAGAAACCGCACGGATACGATTCCGATCTAATTCCGTTGAACGTTGAAATTTAGTATGTTATCCGTGAAGCATCCAAAAACATATCAGGCAGACCTCCATTGATGCCCAATTCACGCGCCGACAACACTCTTTCAAATAGAATACTCGTGTCAATACTATTGGCAATCGTAACGGCGGCCGCATTTTCTCCGGCTCTGACCGCTGGTTACATCAATTGTGATGACAGACTGTACGTAACCGAAAACCCGTACGTTCAGGCCGGCCTGTCAATCGAAAGTATCCGTTGGGCCTTTACCTCGCTGCATGCCAACAACTGGCATCCTCTGACTTGGCTTTCGCACATGCTGGACATCCGGCTCTTCGGCATGAATCCGACAGGGCACCACCTGACCAGCCTGTTGCTGCACCTTGCCAACACGATGCTGCTGGCCTGGCTGCTCAAGTGCCTGACCGGTGCTTTTTGGCGAAGCTGGACCGTAGCGGCGCTGTTTGCCTTGCATCCCTTGCATGTGGAGTCAGTCGCGTGGGTCGCGGAGCGCAAGGACGTACTGAGTGCCTTCTTCTGGCTGATAACCATGGTGTGCTACGAACGTTTCGCCAGGCATCCGAATTTGGGGGCATATATTCTCACCTGCATCTGCTTTCTCCCGGGGTTGCTCTCCAAACCGATGGTAGTGACGCTCCCCATTGTTCTGCTGTTGCTTGATTTCTGGCCGCTTGGCCGATGGCGGCGTGAAGCATACCCTTCCATGGGCGAAGCCGCCTATCCATCTTTACCGTTATCGCGCCTGCTCCTAGAAAAGCTCCCCCTGGTGGCCGCGAGCGCAGTTGCAAGCTTCGTCACCTATTATGCCCAACAGTCATCGCTTAACTCCCTCCCGTTTTTGTCGAGAGTCTTGAATGCGATCTATTCATATGGCGCATATATGCAGAAGACAGTCTGGCCAACCGGACTATCGATCTTCTATCCCCTCAAGGCATCCATCCCCACCTGGCAAGTCGCGCTATCGCTAGCTCTGTTGCTGTCAATCTCCCTTTTGTGCATGGCCGGCTTCAGGAAATATCCGTATCTTGCAATCGGCTGGCTCTGGTACCTGGTAACCCTGATACCGGTAATCGGCTTGATCCAGGTAGGCGAGCAATCCATGGCAGACCGTTACACCTATCTGCCAAGCATCGGTCTGTTCATCATGCTGTCCTGGGGGGCTGCCGACATAATCGATAGATTCCGCCTGCCAAAGCGCACTGTTTCGCTGTTTGCCGGAACAATTCTGCTCCTGCTGGCAGCGCTGACATTCCGGCAAACGGGCTTCTGGCATGACAGCGTAACGCTGTTCAGTCATGCCCTGTCGGTCACCGACCGGAACTGCCTGGCCCATAACAACCTCGGCGCGGCACTGATGCGAAACAGGGACTATCAAGCCGCTTTGCAGCAATTTAACGAATCGCTGGACATTAACCCTTCCGACAGCGATGTGTGGACCAACGCCGGGATAATCTACTGCTCGACCGGTCGCTATCGCGAGGCCGAAAAGGTCCTGCTTCAAGCCTTGGCACTCAATCCCAATAATGCTTTGGCTCGCGAGTATCTTGCCCTGGCGTATATCTTCAGAGGTGACATGGGGCAGGCCCAAACGGAAATCCAGGCTCTTGAAAAAGTGGATCGTGCGGCCGCAGACAGGATTCGCGGGTATGTTAGTAATTAACGCCTGCCAGTGTTGCGAGAACTATCTACTCCCAAAAAAATATAATAAGCCAGAATAACAACAGTAAGTGTTGCTTTATGTGCTTGGTTGATGTACTTAAATACTCATGGGAATTTCTCACTACATCAACGGCCTGCTGACTCAGGGAAAGTACTGTTTCAGCGGAGTGGAGGCAGTTCAGGCGCTTGGTTCAGGTGTTATTGCTACTCGTGCGGCACTGCGCCGCTTGCGGCATAAAGGCGAGATTGCCATGCCGTTTCGGGGCTTCTATGTAATTGTACCGCCAGAGCTGAGAATCCTGGGATGTTTGCCTGCCAACCAGTTCATACCTTCGCTGATGGCTCATCTTGAAGAGCCATACTACGCGGGACTGCTTACCGCAGCTGAACACCATGGCGCAGCTCACCACAGGCCACAAGCGTTTCAGGTTATGGTAAAACGATCCCGTCCTGTCATTACGTGTGGCGGGGTGCGGGTTGATTTTGTTTCCCGAAAAAATGTCGCTGCAATTCCCACTCAGGACTTCAAGACTCCACGCGGTTACCTGAAAGTTTCCACTCCTGAAGTAACGGCTTTTGATTTAGCCGGATACCCGCACCATGCCGGAGGACTGGACAATGTTGCAACCGTATTAAGCGAGTTGGCTGAGTCCATCGATGCCGCGAAGCTGGCAAGTATCATTGAGCTATCCCCGGTGGCTTGGTCCCAGCGACTGGGGTATCTGTTGGATTTAGTTGGCGAAGGCGAGTTGGCGGAAGGATTGGCCGAATATGTGAGCAGCAAGGATGCGGTGCCCATCCCACTCTCCCCGACACAACCTCACAAAGGGGTGCGTCAGGATATGCGCTGGCGGCTGTTCCCAAATGAAAAGGTAGAGCCGGAATTATGATCCCCCTCGACTACATCACCGCTTGGCGAACCCATGCGCCCTGGCCACAATTGTCACAGGTCGAACAGGACCTGATTATCTGCCGGGCTTTGGTGGATATGTACAGCCATCCACTTCTGGCGGAAAGTCTTGCTTTTCGCGGAGGAACAGCATTGTTCAAGCTGCATCTTTCGCCAGCACGTTATTCAGAAGATATTGACCTGGTACAGATGAAACCAGGTCCCATCGGTCCGGCCATGGACGCAGTACAGGAAAAGCTGAACCCTTGGCTGGGTGTTCCCAAACGGAAACAGTCTGAGGGGCGAGTAACGCTAATGTGGCGGGTGGAATCGGAAGAAGGGTTACCGCTTCGGTTGAAAGTTGAGATCAACTCCCGCGAGCACTTTACGGTATTGGGTTACCGGCCATTCAAATTCCAGATGGTCTCACGCTGGCACACCGGTACTGCGTCCATCTCAACGTATGGCATTGATGAATTACTCGGCACAAAATTGCGTGCCCTCTACCAGCGGAAAAAGGGCCGTGATCTGTTCGACCTTTGGTATGCCGCACTATCACTTGAGGTCAGTCCAGAGAATATCGTTTCTTGTTTTTTGCGTTACCTAGAACATGAAGAGCATCAGGTATCACGAGCTGAGTTTGAGCTTAACCTGTTTGGGAAACTGAATGACCGACGGTTTCTCGATGATATAGGTCCACTGCTTACTACCGGGTCGTCGTGGGACTACCGGGCGGCGGCACGCTATGTATTGCAGGCACTAGCTCCATTGATGCCGGGAGATCCCTGGGTGAAGACGGAAGAACAGATGCAGTCCTTAGCGATCCGCGGCCCACTGCCAACCAACCCGAAAGACGCCAAGCATCGACAGGAGCGTTACCAGATAAAAAAATAACAGGGCCTGGTTAAGCGCAACCTGCTGGGCATTCACCGTCATTACGGAAGTTATTGCGGCCAGTGCGATCAGGGAAGTTTTTCGACGGCCAGTCGCAACAGTTCGCGGCCACTGTTTATACGCCGCAGCGGATACCAGTCCAGGATCTGAAACACCAGCGGCAGACTCACGGCAACTTTGCCCGCCTGTGCCGCGTACAATTTTGCCTGCTCGATAAACTGATCTTCAAGGCGAAGAGCAGGTCTTGCCCACATAACGATCTCCAGATCAAACTTCAACACCGTCACCTGGTCGAAATCGCCTCCGCCCTGAAGCGGTAAACCGCCACCGCCGCCGGGTCGCTTTCACCCAGGCGGCGCAGCGCCTCGCGGAAGGCCCAGCTGGCGGTGCGCGCCTCGCCCGGCACAAAGGCCACGCCGCCGCCCGCGCCCTCCACGAACATCCCCTCGCGGGCCGGGTCGATGCCGCGGTAGTCCACAACCCGCTCCGGCTGGCCTAGCGGAAAAGTGACCTGCACGCCGGACCGTGCTGCGATGCCGGGGGTCGCCGCGCGGGCGCGGCCGTCGTTTTTCAGCGCCAGGCGGACATTCTCATCGATCTCTTCGGCCAGCGTGGCCCGGCGGGGTGTGAACCCGCCGAAGCAGGCGAAGACCCGCCTGCCGTTGAAAAAGGTCACGAAACAGGCCCGCTGCTGCCGGGTGGCGAATTCCGGCGCTGTCGGCGCGGGGGCTCCGGACAAGCGGGCGGCCAGGCAGTTGCGGGCGTAATCAAGGAGCAGCTGCTTTTCGGATTTGGTGTAACCGTGCTCGGCCCGGGCGACATCCGGCATGAGGATCATGGCCGCAACCGGCAAAACGGCGAGCAGACCCCTGGCAAGCCGAAACAAAAACCCCGGACGCTTCATTCCCCGCCCCCGGCGATGATCCGGCTCGGCGCGGGATAGACATCCTCCGACAGCAGTTCCTGGCGTTCCAGGCCATCCTTTTTGGTCAGACGCCAGGTGGCGGTGGAAAAACCGCGCGCCCCCTTCTGCCCGCGATCAGTATTCGCAACCACGGCCTGCGGCTCCAGCGGCACCTGTTCGGTCTTGATCCCGACGCTGAAGTGCTTCTCCTGCGACGAGCGCAGCGACACGGTCAGGCGCTTTTCGTCGCTGCTGATCCTGATCTGGAGCGGATGCGGGAAAGGGTTGCGCAGCTTGAGGTCCTTGCGCCAGGAAGCGATGGTGGCATCGCGGCCGGGGGGCACATGCAGCACGGTGCGGGAGTGGGGATGGCGCTCGACCACCTCCAGCCCCCCCAGCAGTCCGGCGTTGTAGATGGTGGAGGCCAGCTGGCAGATGCCGCCGCCGGGTGTATCCTGCAACAGTCCGTCAGAGGTCAGAAAGGGGGCGCTATCGTAACCCTTGCCGCGGCTGCGTCCGCCGACCAGCTCGTTGAAGCTGAATACGCCGCCGGGGGGGATGATGGAACCGTCGATATAGCGGCCGGCCAGGGCGGCGTTGTTGCGCTGCTCCGGGCTGCGTCCGGCAAACGAGGTGGAAAATCCGCTCCAGATCAGGGGAAAAGGGTTGTCTCCGGCGGTGGCGCAAATCGCCAGGGTCAGCTGGAGCAGAATGATTGGCAGGGTCAAACGCCGCATGAAAGCGGTTCAGCAGGGGGTGCCGCGGAGTTCGTCCAGCAGGGCCGGGATGCTTTCGGGCGAAACCGGGCCGAACTGGCGCTCGCCGGACATCACCGCCGGGGCGTTGCCGCAGTTGCCCAGGCAACAGCAGGGGAGCAGGGTGAAGACGCCATCGGCGGTGGTACCGCCGGCCTCGATCCCCAAAAGCTGTTCGAACTGCCGCAGCAGGCTTTCGCCCCCCAGGCTCCAGCAGGAGATCGAGTCGCAGACGTGGATCACGTGCCGACCCACCGGCCGGCGGTAGATCATTTCGTAGAAAGTGGCCAGTTCCTCGACCTGCAGCGGCGACAGCTCCAGCAGTTCGGCCGCTTCCGCGACCGCCTCGTCGTTCAGCCAGCCGTAGTGGCGCTGCAGCTCCTTCATCACGTCCACCGCGGCTTCACGATTGGTGACAGCCCGGGCAACGCGCTGCTGCAGTTCCTGTTTCAGGGAAAAGGGGATCATGGAGCGGTATTATAGTTGCTTTGTGCGGCGTGGCAAGCGGAAATCACGGCAGAAAGCGGGCAAAAACCCGGTTGGAGAGCAGCAGGGCCCGCCGGGTCAGGCGCAGCGCGCCCCGCTCCTGCTGCAACAGGCCGGTCCGCAGCAGTTCATCGATCACGGTTCCATAAACGGAGCGCAACGGTAAGCCGAATTCACGTTTGAAATCTTCAGCCAGGACGCCGTCTGCCAACCGCAGCCCCAGGAACATGAATTCGGCCATAGCATCTTCCAATGTCAGGAGATGCTGATCGCGGCGTGGCAGGCGGCAGGCAGTCAGCTCCAGTCCGTACTCCTCCGGCGTGTCGTGGTTGCTGAAACGGTAGCCATGTTCCCGGCGCAGCAGGGAGTGGGCCGCCACCCCCAGCCCCAGATAGCCGTCCCGGCGCCAGTAGCCGC
>JAWDJY010000117.1:0-8062 GCA_032469775.1 Geobacteraceae bacterium
CGGAAGAAGAACTTGATCAAATAGTAAAAAAGGTAAATCATCGACCAAGAAAGTGCCTCGACTACCGGACACCACATGAAGTCTTTAATCAAGCATCACGTGGTGCACTTACAATGTGAATTCACCATGATTAGCGTCCGAGATAGAGGTCCACGGCCCGGTTGTGCTCCTCCAGCGTACGGGAAAACTGGTGGGTGCCGTCCCGGCGGGCGACAAAATAGAGGTAATCGGTGCGTGCCGGATTCAGAGCCGCCAGGATCGCTCCGCTGCCGGGATTTCCGATCGGCCCGGGCGGCAGTCCCCGGTTAAGGTAGGTGTTATAGGGCGAGGGGCGCTGGATGTCGGCCTTTGTCACCTTGCCCTGGAAAGCACGGACACCGTAGACCGCGGTCGGGTCGCTCTGCAAAGGCATGCCGATCCGCAAGCGGTTATGGAACACCGATGAAATCAACGGTTTTTCCTCCTCAGAAACCGCCTCCTTCTCGATCATCGACGCCAACGTGATTACCTGATTACGCGACAGGCCTGAATTACCGCCATCAGCAGACAACGCGGCATACTTCTTTTCAAACTGTTCAACCATCCTGGATATCAGCTCTGCCGCACTTCCACTGCGGGACAGGTTATAGGTGGCCGGATACAGATACCCTTCCACGCTTCGCTGCCCCACCCCAAGACGTGACAACAGCGCCGTATTGCGGCATTCGGCAAGGAATTCATCTCTCCTGAAATACCCCTTCTGCTCCAGCAATTCCGCCGCCTGGTAGATAGAATAACCTTCCGGCAGGGAAAACTTGCGGTAATCGACATCGCCGGACGCCAGCTTTTCCAGGATTCGGACCGGTGTCATGCCGTCATTGAAACGGTATTCGCCGGCTTTGAGTCGATGCGCCTGGCCACGTAGACGGGTCATGAGCACAAAATGCCACGAGCTGCGGATAACACCACCCGACTTGAGTTCTTCGGCCAGCCGGCGGATGCCGCTGCCCGGAGGAAACGAAACATCGATCACGACCGTCCCGTTGCCCGGCGGAAAGAAAAGACAGGCCAGGTACCACAGCAACAGCAGTGACAGGAATATTCGCAGGGCGGCCACGAACAGGGATCTGGGGGAAACATGGGGGGGAAACATGGGCGCATTATGTTTAATTATCGGCTGCGAGTCAAGTCCGGGCTGTACATTGGCCGGCCAAAAAGATACGATTGCAGCAGCTGAAAAACGATAAAACCTACGGAGTTCAAGATGACTAAGGATCTATGGCCGAAATGCAAGGGACTTGCCGTGCAGGGCGCTGTCAGACAGCAGATTGCCGGTGAAGCAGACCGCCGGAAAAGCAGGTCGCCGTACCCGGATACGATCAACCTGCCTTTCAACCATGCCTGCATTTCAGACGACTTTGAATTTCTCAAGAGTGACGACCGCCAACCGGTAGCTGACAGCATCTGGGCCATCATCCAGGGCAACAACGTGGTGACCGTCGAAAGCGGCTCCGGAGCCACCCTGCCGACCGGACCGCTTCCGGAGTGGCTGGTCCACCACCACCCCCCGCTCCTGGTCGGCTCCTGGCAAGGCAGGGCGCTGTACGCGATCTCCGTCAGCAGCAACCTGCAATTGCACCCACCCTTTGTAGCGGAACCGTTCAACTCCAACGCTGAACGCCTGGATATACGGAGTCTGACCCTGGCGGGACTTGCCCGGCAGGTCCTGCACTGGGAGCTGCAGAGCCGGCACTGTCCTCGCTGCGGCGCCGCAACGGAACGCGTCCGCGGCAGCTGGGGCAAACGCTGCGGATCATGCCGGAGCGATCATTTCCCCCATATCCACCCCTGCGCGATCATTCTGGTCAAACATGGCGACAGACTCCTGCTGACCCGCAAGGCGGAGTGGGTACCGGGCCGGTACAGCCTGGTGGCCGGCTTCCTGGATTTCGGCGAATCGCTGGAGGAGTGCGCCATTCGAGAAGTGCGCGAAGAGACCGGCATCGAGATCTGCAATATCCGTTATGTCGGTAGTCAGAACTGGCCCTTTCCGTCCCAGTTGATGGCCGGCTTCGTCGCCGACTATGCCGGAGGGGAAATCACGGTTGACACCTCCGAACTGGAAGACGCGCGCTGGTTCGGGACCGACGCCCTTCCGGCACTCCCCCCGCCGAGGAGCATCGCCCGCTGGATCATAGACAACTTCAAATAAACCGCTCCTCACCCTAAATGAGGCAGACCCAACGTCAGTGACAGCCCGGCAGCCCCTGATCCCGGCCTGATACGCAACGGCACGCTCCTTGCGGTACACAGTTAAAATGAAACACGTATCGCAACCCCGCCCAAGGAGGCTGAAAGTGAAACATATATTGTGGATATGCCTGTTGCTGCTGATCGTCCCTGCATTGTCACCTGCCGCGATCATCGGACCGGCCAGGATCAGGATGGTTGATGGGGATGTGATGTTCCGCACGCCCGACTCCGGAGAATGGCTGCCGGCAGCCGTCAACACTCCGCTTGACGAGGGAGATGCGCTCTGGTGCCCCGAAAACGCCAGGGTCGAGATCCAGCTGACTGACGGCAGCCTAGTCCGGCTGGATGAAGATTCCCAACTGGACCTGCTGGCCAACGAGGATCAGTTCACCCATCTGCACCTGGCCAGCGGCAGGGCCTATGTCAGGACAGGCAAGGCCGCCGACGCCGACTCACTCCAGATCGATGCCGACGACACCACCGTCCTGCCGGCCGCGCGCACCAGGTTGCGCATCGATATCCTGCCCGGCAACCAGGAGGATGTTTCGATATTCAAGGGTTCGGCCTATGTGGAAGGCAACGGCAGCCGCACCAGGGTTCGAGCCGGGGAGCACATCGCGCTGGAAGAGGGGCACAACGAGCTGCTCTCGCTGAATCCCCCCGACAGCTGGGAAGAGTGGAACATGGAACGGGACCGGGAGCAGTCGCGGGCGGCCAGGGCAGAATCGCCCCTGCCCGAAGAGTTGCGCGGCTATTCCGGCGAGCTGGACTCCAACGGCAGCTGGGTGCGCGTACCAGAATACGGCATGGTCTGGAGGCCGACCGTGATTGTCTCCAATGACTGGGCACCCTATCGCAGCGGACGCTGGATCTGGAAAGGCAATGACTACGTCTGGATTTCCTCTGAAAACTGGGGCTGGATTCCATACCATTACGGACGCTGGGCGGTTGTCAGCGGCTTTGGATGGTGCTGGGTTCCGCCAGCACGTGGCGATGTGTACTGGGGCCCCGGTTACGTGGGCTGGTACCGCACCGGCAACCACGTCGGCTGGACTCCGCTGGCGCCGGGAGAACCGTTTTACGGCCGCAGGCACTACGGCCGACACAGCATAAACGTCACCACAACCACCGTCAACACCGGGAATATTGCATACAGGAACCGTAATGTGCGGGGCGGGGTGACTGTCGTGCCACAGAACGATTTTCTCCGGGGCAGAATCGTTTCACAGTCCGCTTCCGGTAACGCTTCGATTTCGATCTCGGTTTCGGCCGGCAGCCCCATCCTCCAGCCGCTGAGGGAGACCCGCATGCCGACAGTCAGGCAGACCCCGCCCAGGGTAGCACCTCCCCGAACCGGATATCGTGACAATCGTGAATTACGCCAGAGATTCCCGCGCCTGACCCCGGAGGCGGATGTTCGCCACAGGCCGCAGCAAACGTCACCCGCTGCAATCGAAAATAACAGCAGGGGAATAAAAGTCCGTCAACCGGCCGCGACTCCGGCTGACCAGAGACCGACCGCCACGCCCCGGCCAGCGCCACAACAACGTCCTGACCGGCGTCGGTTGCCGCCGCAGAATGACGATCAACCCGCACCGCCGATCCCGGCAGCGTCTCCCAGACAAGACGGGCACCCCGGACCGGCTCCTGCTGCAACAAGCGGACGACCTCCCCAAGTGGCCACTCCGCCACGCACGGAACGCCGCCAGGGCATCAAGGCCCCGCAACCGGAAACAACGCAACCGCCCCCAGCAGCGCAACGTGTCGAGCAACCGCGACCGGAACCGCAACGCGGCGGATTAAAAGAAAAGAAAGTCTGGAGAGTCGTTGCTCCGGATGAAGGCAGGGAGCAGAACCAGAAGGAAAAGGGGTTCAAGGAAAGGGAACGCCGGGAGAGATAGGACAAAGCAGGGCGGCATCGGAAATGCCGCCCTTTTCATTCCAATTCGTGCATGGAAGTGCTGAACGGATCACAGGTCATTACGAAACCTGACCAGCAGGTAAAAACAGCCGACTCCGCCGATACCCATCAGCAGGTCCCGGCCCCATGGGATCGGCAGATCCAGCATCGAATACACGACCGGATCGAGAATGGCCGTGGTCAACAGGCCGACCGTACTCCAGCTAAGTAATTTTTTCATTCGGCCGGTCTCCGGTCATATGGGTTTTGTCGCGTGTTGACTGAAGGCAGAACTGCTCAGAGGAGCCGTTTGACCAGTTTGAGCGCCTCGGCCGCTATCACCTCGTCCGGATTGATGACATTGATGATTCCGACCTTGTCCGCCGGCAGCTTTGCCAACTCCTTTTTGTAGCAGGCAGCCTGCAGGTGGAGATCCTCCGGAGCGAACAGCCCCTCGAATCTGACACCCAGCTGGTCCAGAACGATCTCCGGCGACTGCTCCAGGTAAATGGTCAGATCTGGAGCGATCTCGCCTCCGAAGTTCAGGCCACGGGCGCGGGCCTCAAGCCCGTCGAACCCCTCCCCGTACCAGTCATGCCCCTTGATCTCGGCATAGGCGATCGAAGCCAGCGTGAAGTTCTTGCACAGCACTATTTTACCGGAACGGATCTCATCGCGAATCACGCTGCAGGCCCTGGCCCTGGATGCCAGTTCGTAAAAAAAATCGGGCTTGAAAAGACCGTAACGCCAGCCGCAGTCCAGATCCTGGGCACCCATCAAAAGCGCCCGGCCGGTATCGGGACTGTCGATCTCGTACACTTCCCTACCCTGGCGCACCAGCGCCTCGCGCAGATTCTCTGCCAGTTTGACCGCGTACTTGCCGGTTCCGTAGATACCTTCGATAACTACCAGTTTTCCTGTTTTCATGGCACTCCCTTTCTGTCGGTCACATGACGTCGCCTAAGACTCCGCCAGGAATATTTGTTTACTTTCGTGAGTATACCACACAAAACCGCATATGCATTGACCGGGGCCGGTCCTAGACTCGCAATGCAATGCATGTCACGCGCACGAACAAAAAATCAGTTGATATTATTATTGAAATGGTAGAGGTTAATTAAATATACAAACTTTATATCGGGGGTGATTATGCGCGTTTATTTTGAAATCATGATAATTCTTCCCCTACTGGTCATGTTCTATCAGCTGTACTGCTTTTCGGTCAGCAGCGTGGGGGTGGAAAGACAGGAAAGGTGCCAGGGCCTGGGGATCGTATTCATGACCTGCGGCATCATGGCCCTGGCCTTCAAGTCGGCTCCATTGGCATTTTTCGGGCTGATCATGATGATGTTCGGTTTCCGTCTGCTTGCCAAGGGTCTGGACCGTATGAACAAAAATACGTTCATTGACCAATACCAGGATGACAACACGGTAGAATAAGACCGTAACGGCCGCACACCCGGGCGGCAATGCTTTCGCCACATTCCTGCCGGACAGTGCCGGTCAATAGGGACGCAACTGCGCACCGCAACCGATATGCCAGTGAAGGTGCTTGGAGGACTGGTAATCTCCAAGGTTGGTGTAGACCCGGCAGGCGCCGGAACGGCTCATGAAGTCCGCCGCGATCAGCCTGGCCGTACGCATCAGCTCCAGCAGCAGGTCATTGTCGGCCTCGGTCATGGTAAGCAGCGATTCGATGTGCCGCTTGGGAAGCAGCACGACATGATTTTCCCAGAGCGGATTGGTGTGGTGAAAGGCAAAGACCTGTTCGTTTTCGAAGTACACCGGCACGTCAATCCGGCGCTTCAGGACCTTCTCGCAATAATAATCACAGCTGGATGTGGTCATAAGTGACTTGTATCTCCTCTGCAGATCTCTGTTCCTGTTCAAATCCCGGCGGATAGCTTTGAACTGTGGCCCTGGAGCAGCTTGAGGAAGTCGATGCTG
Organism: Geobacteraceae bacterium; assembly: GCA_032469775.1. Lineage (GTDB taxonomy): Bacteria > Desulfobacterota > Desulfuromonadia > Geobacterales > Pseudopelobacteraceae > JACRCG01. Next base: position 6,080 of record JAWDJY010000117.1, read on the forward strand.
ACCCGCTGGCGCTCCTCCTGCAGCCTGAAGCCCCGTTTCATGACCTCGGCTTCGATCTCCTTCATGTGCAGCGCCCCCCAGGGAATCACGACGGTGTCGTAACGTTCGAGCGCCTGGTCGAGATGGCGGATCACGGCCATGTTGCGACGGTGCAGGATGTCGTCCATGATGACGGCATGCATTTCCGGGGTGATGTTCTTCTCTCCCCAGGAGTTGAGCGCCACCACCCCCTTGATGAAGGAGGGGCTCTCCCCCAGATGCTTGCCGACCGCGTCGAGAAACAGGAGTGTCTGCGGACGGAAGGCGCTCACATCCACATCAGCCCTGAGGATATCCGGCTGCTCAGCGGCTTTGCCACCCTCCTCATCCGGCGGATCCGGACGGGGCGACTCTAACTCATCCTCCTCGATCAGCCGGCCGCTGAAACGCATCTCCTGCTGGGAGACCAGCCCCAGAAAGCCGGCCACCCGGCCGTAATCGATCCTGTTGCGCAACAGCTTGCCGGCATCGCTGACCCCCTCGGCCAGGACTACGATCCTGCCAGCGGCAATCGAACTGCTCAGTTCGTCATAATACTCCCTGTTACCGACATGAATCATCGCCGCCAGCCGGATCGTGCGGTTATCGCGCCGATAGATCCGCTCGGTCATCCGCAACCCTCCCGGTTCAAGACGCATGAAACCTGCGGTATGTTCAGCCATGTAAGCATCCGTAATGGAGAGCAGGTAAATCGACAGTACCAGCGGAACGACCGCCAGGCTTGCCGCGCCGAAGAGCAGCGTGTTCCTGAAGCTGAAAAAAGGAGCGGCAAACAGTTCCGTCGGCATCGTCAGAGAGCGATGACCGCCATTGCGGAAACAGAGTAGCGGGAGCATGCCGAGCAGGACCTGAACGACGGCCGCAAGCAGCCCGAATGCACGCATATCGGCGAGCGCCGGAAAAAACCAGGTCAACAACGGGCAGAACAGGGTAAAGGCGATCAGCGGCAGAAAGACTCTCTTAGGCAGGCGACTGTCGATGCCCAGGCTGAAATAGAGCGGAACAGCCATGACAATCACAACTCCGGCCAGCAAAAGCCTCAACCCGGTAAAGGGCGCCAGCGGAAAAAGCAGCGGCACAAGCTCGTCCACCAGGGAAAAACCGCCATCGGCAACAAACAGTATCAGGAACAGGTTGGCAAATGATCTCATCAGTAATATTCCAGATTCAACATGATAGTGACCGGCAGACTATCCGGTAACGATGTACGACTTGAACAGGCATGACATCCTGCTGCGCCACATCATCCAGGCAGCTTCCCGTCAGGCGCCGTCGGCAGGAAATGGAGATACAGCGTGATGCCGACAGCGATGGCCACCAGCAGCGCCTTCAACCAGAACTGCTGCGCAAACAGGAATATGGAGAGCGGAAACGATACCCAGACCATACAGATCGCGGTTCTTTTCGCTCTGAGGGGAATCCCGGCCCCGCCAAGGTAATCCCTCACCAGCGGTCCCAGGCGGTTGTGCTCGACCAGCCAGCGATGGAAACGTTCCGAACTCCTGGCGAAGCAGGCTGCCGCCAGCAGCAGCAACGGCACAGTCGGCACCAGCGGCAGAAAAATCCCGGCGACACCACCAGCCACCGCAATCCAGCCGCAGGCTATCAGCAGCCAGCGCAGAAAAGCATTCGATATATATTTATTGTCCGGCGCCGGATTTATCAGCGGCATGATTCCAATTCCCTGTTTGTGGACCGTGCCGGCCGGTTATGAGCGGCCGGATGGAGAGGAAAACATCTTTTGGGCATTATTCAAAGTGGTTTTTATTCCGCAAATTGATTATAACCATACTCGCCCGAACTCACCATCTATATCCGCTGGCAGATGCCGGCAGGAAGAGCGGGAAAGCGGCGCTTGGCCACAGACCACCACCCACAAGGCAGGTTTATGCATAAATTCCTTTTCAGCCTCAGATGCATCTCGATGTTACTAGCACTGGCCAT
>JAWDJY010000118.1:0-7302 GCA_032469775.1 Geobacteraceae bacterium
TCGTGAAATGTCCGCAGCAGTTCATCGCTGATCGGCCCGCAATCCCGAATCTCCATGTTTGGAAGATCAAGCAGACCGTACGCATCAAACAGGTCATACGCCAGGCGGTTGCGCTGCAGCTTGAAAGGGTGTTCATCGCCGTAACTGAAATTGCCGAAGAGCGGCGAGTAAATCAAGGCTGTACGGCTGGGGCGCATATGGCGTGCCTTATGGTGCATATTCAGTGAACCGGAAATGTTTTTCCAGTTTTAATACGGAAAAAAGCTTTCCCGGCCAGCCGGGTTTTCTCGAATTGGGGGAATAATGCACTATTTGGTTGGTCACGTCCAGAGTAAAGGTAATTTATCCGGAGGGTTATGCGTAGAAGGACAGCGGCCGGAATGCATCGGGAACAGCGGGAGTTTTCGGTGAAGTTCCAGCCTTTGCAGGAGTTACCGTGCTTGATGAGCTTTCGGCAGAAGTTGCAGGCGTCGAAGTTGCGTCGGAGGAAGGCTCACCGGCTCCGGTTGCCGACGCTGCAGCCGCCTCCTGCCGGGCCTGTTGCTGCTGTGTGGCTGCCTGCGCAGCTACTGCGCGATCCTGCGGTGACGGGTCAGCCGGCGCCAGAGCGGCCTGAATAACCTGCTGCATGCGGCTGATGGTCTCCTGTGGAGTCCTTCCGGGAGAGACCTCAATCGGCACTTCACCGCCTGTAACATAACTTCTTCCATCCGGTCCGCGCGTGTAGGTATAGGAAACCGGACCGGTCAATGTACCGCCGGCCGATTTGTGGGCAGCCTCGTGGGCCTTGACCTTTGCTTCAATCGATTTAAGCCGGGCGACTTCGGCCTGGACCTGCGCATCCTGCTCCTGGTCCGAGCCGCTTACGGCCGCAAGAGAAGCGCCGATGGAATCCTGCTCGCTGCTTCCGCGAGGAATGCCTTTAGCGTCTGCTGCAGCAGCGGCAACATCTCCGCCGTATTTGCCCGATTGTGGCAAGTATGGAATGAATTCCGATGCACCTGAAACGGACTGTTGAACCCCCAGCTGCCGGCCGGATTGATCTGGATAGATCCTCCCGACCGGAGACCCGGAGTTCCCATCACCGCCGCCGGCTCCACCCGCTCGCGCCTGTTGCGGCGCATGCCCGGACCGATTCGATGAATAAGCATATGTGGATGTGGAGGAAACCGCTTCCATCTGTAACCCCATGTTTCCCGACTTTGCCTATTGAGTATACTAAATCGCGATCGCACCAGGCAACAGGAATTTAGCCGCATATCCGGCATGATAGAGTATATACCGGAACAGGCGCGGGGCCTGCGAAAATGTACGCAGGCCCCGCATGGAGACAATACCGGCCAATACCGGCATGTTACCGGGCTTTAATCACATCCTGAACTGGGCCACGATCCGCTTCAGTTCCTCGGCCATCCTGGCCAGCTGGCTGGCGGCTCCGGCTGTATCCTGGGAGCTGTGCGATGCACTGCTTACAACCCCGGTGATCTCGTGCATGCTCTTGCTGATTTCGTTGGTGGTTGCCGTCTGCTGCTCGGCCGCCGTAGCTATCTGGTTGATCTGGCTGGTCACATCACCGACCTGGCTGAGGATCTCTTCCAGCGCCTTGCCGGAACGGGCCGCATCCTCGGTGCCGCGTTCAACCTCGTGAACACCTTCCTCCATCGCGGCTACCGCTGACCTGGTCTCCTGCTGAATGGCCTTGATCATCTCCCCGATTTCACGGGTGGCCTTGGTGGTACGCTCGGCCAGCGCACGCACTTCATCGGCGACAACCGCAAAGCCGCGCCCCTGTTCGCCGGCCCGGGCCGCCTCGATGGCCGCATTGAGCGCCAGCAGGTTGGTCTGGTCGGCAATATCTTCGATGGTTCCGACTATATTCCCGATCTGTTCCGAGCGGGAGCCGAGCGATTCAACCGTTTTGGCGCTCTGCTGGACCTTGACCGCAATACGCTGAATGCTTTGAACCGCACTGCTGACGACCTCCGAACCGCTCATGGCGGTCTGGGTGGCCCTATTGGAAATTTCGACGGTACGGATGCAGTTCTGGGCAATCTCCGCCGATGTGGCCGCCATCTCCTCACAGGCTATGGCCACCGAGGTTGATTGCGAAGCAGCCGTTTCCGTGCCGCCGGCGATCGTGGCCGCGGTCATGTTGAGGTGTTCAGCCGATGAAGCCACCTCTATCGCGTTATTGTTGATACGGGTAACGATCTCTTTCAGATTATCAAGAAATTTGTTGAATGACCGCGCCAGAGATCCGGTTTCGTCATCACGTTCAACCTTCAGCCGCTTGGTCAGGTCACCGCCGCCGCTGGACATCTCTTCCAGGCTTGCGTCAACATAACCCAGTGTTTTGGTGATACCGCGGCTGATCAGATAGCATAGTGTCAGCATGAAAACGGCAAAGACAATGTTCAGAGTGACCAGAATCCATTTGACGGTATTCACGTCTTTTTTTACGTCGTCAATATAGATACCGCTCCCCAGAACCCAGCCCCATGATTCGAACTTCTGGACGAAGGAGAGCTTGGTGTACAGTTCGCTGGTCGTACCGCCACCGGCCTTGGGTTTCGGCCATTCATAGTTGACAAACCCCAGACCGGCCCGCTCTACCACCTCGTTGAAGGTTACAAACAGGTTCTTGTTGTCTATTTTCTGCACTGCGCCGGACAACCCGTCACTCATCGTGGTGGCCTTGTTGAACTTGGGGTCGTCCAGCACCTTGCCGTCAAGCGCAGGTACGGTCGGGTGCATGATCATCTTCGGCACCGGTTTTCCCAGATCATTGATCCAGACATACTCCTTTTTCTCGTATCGCAGCTTCGAGATACGAGCCGCAGCATCTTTCTGGGCCTGTTCCAGCGGTAATCGTCCGGCCTTCACCTCCGCTTCCTGAAATTCAAGAATTCCCATTGCCATCTCTACGATATGCCGGGTGGCGTCTTTTTTCTCACGGATGATGCGTGATTCGATCAGCGGCAGCAGGTATGTAAACAGGCCGATCATCATTACCGCAACACTGATGACCGAAATGGACATGATCTTGTACTGAATGCGCCAGTTTTTGAATTGGGTGATTTGCATGCTGAGTCTCCTTTGGGCGGTATGGGAATTATCCAAAAAGTGTAACAAGCTTGTCTGCAATTTTTTCCGTTCCAAGTATGAAGTCGATCATACCGGTTTCAGCGGCCGCCTTGGGCATGCCGTAGATCACGCTGGTCTTCTGGTCCTGGGCGATGGTAACTCCACCCAGCTGCTTGATGTGCGAGATGCCCGCTGCCCCGTCACTGCCCATTCCGGTCAGGATAACTCCGGCGACTCTCTGGCCGGCACATGAGACAAGTGATTTCATTGCAACATCTATCGAGGGGCGCACTGAGTTGACTTTTTCGCCATCTGTCAGGTGAAACGAACGATTTCCCACCAGATGCAGATGAAGGCCGCCCGGAGCCAGAAACACATTGCCCGGCTGGAGTGTTTGACCCTCACGAGCAAGCATGACCGGCATCCTTGAAACCCTGGCCAGTGAGGTGACAAAGGCCTGGTCTATCAACGGAGTTAAGTGCTGGACAATTACTACCGCCGCATTCAGAACCGGCAGACGCGGGAACAGCTCTTCAAGAACCTTGAGACCGCCGGTGGAAGCACCGATCATGACAATGCTACAGGGCGGCATTCGCTAGGCTCCGCTCTGCACACGGTCCAGAAGCTTTAGGTACCTCCGGACGGAAACGATCAGTTCAGACGGCTCAAAAGGCTTGAGAATATAATCCAGCACCGTTTCCTTGAGCCCTTCCAAACGTTCGTCCGGTACATCCATTGCAGTCAGCATCGAGATGATATTGCCCTGCATCAAACCCTCTTTTTCCATCTCGCGGATTGTTTCCCAGCCGTCTTTTCCCGGCATCATCACATCCATCAGGATCACCCCGCGAAACCCCTCCCGCAGAAGCCGAAGACAGTCGTCAGCACCGGCGACGGTCAGCGCGCCGATGCCGAACGAATCAAGCAGTTTGAGCATGGTCTCGCGGATGCATTCCTCGTCATCAACCACCATGACCTGTGGCGATTGGGCATCGGGGCCACGAAATCGGACCGTTTCGGTCATTCTGAATCTCCCGCTGATAGCCTTAAATTATAGGAGGATATAATACCAGAATAGCATTCAAATATCCGCACAAATATGCGTATAAATAAACCATGGTTCTAGCATAATCGAACATAAAAGCAAGGAGGGTTTTTGTTGGGAAGCGCATCCGGAAAGCAATTTACGCACACCGATGGTGCTGAAGTGAGGGGGGAGTGATACGATTGTTCAATTATTACGGGCCACTTGTAGTTCATATCGCTTGATACGGCCCGGCCGGGGTTGTTGTCAGTGGGTCCAGTCGATTATCTTCAGATCGGGCCCAAGCCTTTTCTCAACCGCACCCTTGATGGTGCTAAAGTGCGGACAGGGATAACCGAGGGGGTTGCCTTTCTTCACACAGATAAGGGGCAACTTCTGTCGCCCCTTATCTTATTGTTATATACCATCAAAACAGAGGGTGCTCGAAGGAAAGGTACAAAAGACCGCCATATTCTCCCTCCGAAGAACCTATACCGATTGGCACCGAAAGCCCTGGCACGATCTGCAGACCCGATTTCAAGTTAATTGCGAACCGAACACCGGGGTTGATGAAAAATGTGCTTACGGTTGTTGTAGTCCCATTTTTGGGTACGGTTTCAGTAGTGGTTCCCGCTGCTTCAAGCATCAGGTTAAAGTTCTCATTTACAAGATAAATAAGGCTAGCCCCGTAGTTGAATCCGCGAATATTTGCCTCATCTCCAACATTATCCTTTGCCCGGGGGTGTAGGTTGCACCCATGTTCCAGTGGGTCACAAGTTTGTCGGAAAGCTCTACACTCAGTGGGATGTTGACTTGGTAGCCGACAGTATCGGTGCCAAGTCCCTTTTTGTAATCGCCGGTAGGCAAAATGAGAGAAATACGAGGGGCCAGGGCAATTCTGTCTTGGAAAATTGCTTGATAGCGATAGTTCAATAGAATATCGCCAACACCGGTTGAGTCGTTATCATGGAGATGAGTTACCGGAACAGTGTAGGAAAACTGATGCGTCTGTTTCGGAACCGGCCATTCCTGCGTAAAGGTGTACTGCCAGTCCTTTGATTTATTTATATACTGGAATACAGAAATGTGCTGCACAACTCCATCTTCCTGGTTGTACGCCTCTTCCAGCAGAAACGAGTTGTCCTGAATCTTTTTGACCTCTTCCGCATATCCCAGCCCGCCTGAGAAGACCAATCCAGCAAGAACTAAATAGGGCAGAACTCTAACAAAAGACATGCATTCCTCCTGTGTATTGTTGCTCGTACAGCGTGAGCATGCACCACCTGCAATTAATCGGATCGAAATGGCAAATATTTATGGCAGGGCATAAATGGACTAATTGCGGTCACCATTGATAATGATCAATAGTTTTCAATAATCGGCTTGTCAAGTCCTATTCACTCATGGGACAAAAAAGGGAGCCTTGATGGCTCCCTTCTCCGATTAACTCGTATTTCCAGCGTATTTACCCCACCAGTAAAATTTTCTCCCTTGAATGGTCGAAGATTTCTCCTGCTATAGATGGGTTGCACACTAATGGAGTTTGAACCGGAATGCAATTCTACTTCCTTTTCCACAATCACATCATCTACGGGAAGCGCAATTGTCAGCTTATGTTTTCCCGGGGCAAGGGTAATCCGCTTGGTGAACTGGTATTTCCAGCCAATACCGCTTTCGGGCACGTTCGAATCAACCGGTGATTTGTCCTCCAGGACCGGCTCAGCTTCAAGTACGGTAGCTTGTCCGTCAATATTCAAATGTACGCGGTAAGGGGGGGCAGTATGTTTGCCATACGTACCCATGAGATAATAGGAATTGCTCTTAACCGCAAACGAGAAGTCGATTATGGCCTTTCCTGTTTGAACGTCTGAGCTAACTGCCTCGGTAAAAACATCACTTCTGGTTGCAAGCGAAGTCTTGGCGATAAGATCCCTGTTATTTGCACAACCGCTCGCAACAACGCAGAGCATCAAAGCCGCTCCAGCAATAACCAGATTCATTTTCATTGTCATTTTCCCCACATTTCTAATTTTCTAACAACACTAAGTTCTCAATACGCCACAATATAATGTTATGAATGACACAAATGAACATTCAGAATATTCAATGTCAGCAGCGAATGCGTGAGAGGGAACGCAGAGTTCCCTCTCACCAGTTTAATCATGTCTACAGACAGTTACACGGTTCAAGATTCATGCTCACAGCAACGGACCTTATTTTCGCTTTGATTTCCTTTATATCCCCTTCAAGTTCATCGACTTGCCGCATATCAATACTGTCATAAGCATTGAGTTCACGCAGTTCCAGATCCTTGGCTTTAAGCTGTTCCCTTAAATTAACCGTCTGCTGCCTGAATTTATTCAACGTATCGGCACTGATGGCCTTCACGCTTACCTGAGCCGTTTCGGCAAATGCCACACCACCAAAAGCCAATACTGCTACCACAAGAACCAATGCCATAACTTTATTCTTCATCGTATTCTCCTTGAAAATAGTGTTAAATTTGATTTCGTTGAGTTAAGCGCTTAGCCTCACAAACGTAGAAAACTATTTTCTGATCTTGGAGGATGAAAAATCTCGTTCACGTACGGGTCTGGAATCGACCGTACAACATCCGGAAATTCAAACTCAACCATCTGGAAGGTGGTCTGTATATCTACCGGTTGAACAGTGTCGGCAATAGCGCACACACATAATGGGCAGACAGGCGTGGCGCAAGGGAGCGGACATCTTTGCGCCCCGTCGGGGTTGCAATGATTATTTTCGATTGCTCCAATCACTGCCGGAGACTCGGCGGTTGCAATGAGAGCAACTCCCGAAAACATCGTCCCGAAGGAGAGCAGCATCAGTACACAGATTGTCCGAAATACCAAATTTCGCATGAGATCCTCGTTAGGATCAAAACCGTTGAATGTGATTTATTTCCGTAGTAGGCGTAACCCGTTAGCGACCACAATCATACTAGCCCCCATGTCTGCGAATACCGCCATCCACATGGTGGCGTGCCCCATAATAGTGAGCCCGAGAAAAACCGCCTTGATCCCCAGTGCCAGAGTTATGTTCTGTTTGAGAATCGCCGAGGTGGTGCGAGAGAGTCGCACGAAAAGAGCCACCTTGCGCAGGTCGTCGTCCATCAGCGCCACATCAGCGGTCTCGATGGCGGTATCCGTGCCGGCAGCCCCCATGGCGAATCC
>JAWDJY010000119.1:0-7129 GCA_032469775.1 Geobacteraceae bacterium
ATGCGGCTGTGACACTCGCACTTTCCTGCTCCGATGACAGCGGCAGCGGCTGCTCGCAGATGCAGTTCAGCAACGATAGCGTGAGCTGGTCGCCATCGGTGGCATATGTGGCGGCTGCGTCCTGGAATCTGACGGACACTGCCTACGGTGGTAACCCGACCAACGGAACCAAGACGGTCTATGCCCGCTACCGTGATGTGGCGGGCAACCTTTCTCCGACGGTGTCCGGGAGCATTACCCTGGATACTGACCAGCCGACCGGATCGATCCTGTCATTTCAGGGAGTGACAACCTATACCACCAGTGCGAATGTCACCCTGAATCTCTCCTGCAGTGACGCAACCACTAGCTGCACCCAGATGCGCTTTTCGAACAACGGCTTGTCCTGGTCCGTTGCGGCAAACTATGCCACAAGTGCAGCCTGGAACCTGAACAACGCTACTTATGGCGGGACGGCTGCGGACGGAAGCAAAACCGTCTACTCCCAGTTCAAGGACGCGGCCGGCAACTGGACTACGGCTGTTATCGGCAACAGCATTATCCTGGATACCGTTTCACCATCCGGCACTGTCCAGGTCAACGCCAATGCCGCAAGCACCACCAGTCCGGCTGTCAGCCTGGCCGTGACATGTTCCGATGCCACCAGCGGCTGCAGCCAGATGCGCTTCAGCAATGATAACGCCAGCTGGTCCACTCCGATTGCCTTTGCGACAACAACCGCCTGGAATCTGGTGACCGGGTATGGCGGCACGGCCACGGATGGCAACAAGCCGGTGTATGCCCAGTTCAGGGATACGGCCGGCGGGGTTTGGTCCACTTCCGTTTCGGATGTTATTTTTCTGGACAACCATGCGCCTTCAACCACGGCTTCACCCGGCGGCGGCAGCAACGTGAGCGCGGTCGCAGTTTCCCTCAACTGTATCGACGGCGCAGGCTCCGGCTGTGCCGACATCTACTATACCCTCGACGGCACCCCTCCAGGCACGTCATCTTCGAAATATACAGGATCCCCGCTCAACATCAGTGGAAGAACCAGCCCGGTTTCACTCAAGTTCTTCTCCGTGGACAGCCTGGGCAACGCCGAATCGATCAGGACCGAAATTTACTCCTTCGTAGCCGGCTACAGCAGTCTGACCCTCGACCTTGCCAGCCCGACATTGCTGCAGAATGGCCTTCTGGACGTATCCGGCAAGCTGACCCGCTACCCCGACAGTGCCGCTCTCCCCAATAACGGCATGGATCTGTCCGGACTCCCGGTTGTCCTGACGGTTACCGGTCCGCCGGGGAGCCCCTGTGCCGCCGGCTGTGTGGAGAATGCCACTACCTACAGCCCACTTGGCCACTACCGTTTTCAGGGTCTTGACCGCTTCAGTTTCAAGGGCAATTACATCTTGAAAGTGCACTTTGACGGCACCGGCCTGCACCAGGCATCGGACTCCGGCAGCGAGTCACTGCTGGTTGGCGCTTCAGCAGGATATGCCATAATTGTAGAAGGAAAGGTTAGCACCGGGGAGGGGCTTGAATCACATAACAAGACTACCGGCCGCATCTACGAAGCTCTCAAGGAGAGGGGCTTTGTAGACGACAATATCATGTACTTCAATTATCTCGGTTCCGGAGTGCCGGGTGTTGATGCCGTACCCGGCAAAAGCGCGATTCAGAATGCCATCCAGTCCTGGGCCCTTGGCCGCATGAACGGCGCTCCGGCGCCGCTATACCTGATCATGGTGGACCATGGCACCAGCAATACCTTTCACGTATATCCCGACACGATTTCGTCTACAGAGCTGAATAATTGGCTTGTGAGTCTGGAGTCAAACCTCAATTCGACGGCAAAAATGGAGAAACGTATTTCAATCCTCGGCATGTGCTACTCCGGCAGTTTTATCGATAAACTCAAGCAGGCGCCTGTATCAGGATCGAACGCCGGCCGGATTGTCATAGCCAGCGCTGCGGCCAACGAGCAGTCCTATAAAGGGCCCAACGAACCGGACGGCATCCGTGGCGGAGAATTCTTCATGGAGGAACTCTTCAAACAACTCAGGAAAGGCGCTTCCTTCAAGACGGCTTTTGCTGAGGCAAGTGCCCTGACCGAAACCTTCACCAGCCAGGGGAGCGCTTCCGGAAACTCGAACAACGGCTACGGCGACAACTCGGTCCAGCACCCGCTGCTGGAAGACGACGGTATCGGCCAGGGGAGCAATACCCTGGTCGACGGCATCGGCGACGGCATTGAGTCGTCCCTGATGCACCTGGGTTTTGGGGTCACCAATGCCTCGCTGGGACCGGCCGATCTCAAGGAGGTCGCCTCCACGCACTTCCTGGCTGCCAGTGCCACCAGCACCCCGGCTCCGCTCTGGTCCGAAGCCTACAGCAATGCCGCCGTAAGCTCGGCCTGGTTTGAAGTCAAGGCGCCCGGCACCCTTCTTGCCGGGACCGGAGGTTCGGGGCAGCTCTCCATGGAAATCCCCAAGATACTGATGGAGCTGAAAGGTTCTGGCATATGGGAACCGGTCAGCGGATCAAATCCGACTTTCACCTCTCCCGGTAAATACGAGGTCTATTACTTTACCAAGAGCACCAATGCCGAAATTTCGGAGATGAAGCGCTCCCTGGTGTACAAGAACTCAGCCGGCAACCTGCAGCCGTCGACCTTCAACCTGATTTCGCCGTTTAACGGAGTAAGTGTGAGGACAGAGCTGAACCTGGTTTGGCAAGCCTCGACCGACCCTGACGGTCTGACCTACACCGTCCAGATAGCGAGTGATCCCGGATTTGGCTCAGACAAGATTGTCTATCAAAAAGAGGAGATCGAAAACAACTGGCTATACATTGACGAAAGTGCCGCTCTCAAGGACAAGGCCAATTATTATTGGAGAATCCTTGCCGTTGACCGGTATGGAAGTATACGTATAAGCAGCCAGCAATGGACTTTCCAGACCGACAACACCAACAGCCTGCCGGGATGGATCAAGGGTACGGTTTCCGATACTTCAACAAACAAGGTGGCCGGTGCAACGGTTGACATAATCTCCGGAGCCACGCTGATTGCCCGGGTAAATACGATTGAGGGCGGAGTCTACCTTGCGGTGGTGCCTCCGGGAACATACACCGTCAGCGCCCATTCCGGCAATTATGCAAAACTGACCGAGGCGACCGTCAACCTGGGCAGCGGAGATGTGCAGATCACCGACCTGACGGTAATTGATTCCGTTAAGCCGGTTATAACCGGATTCACCATTCCTGTAACTTCTACCAGCGCAATAATAACCATCGGCTCGGTAACAGCCACTGATAATATCGCTGTAACCGGGTACTGCGTGATTGAACAGAATGATTCCAGCAAATGCCCGAATCCGTTTGTTGTGGCTCCGTTGCAGTATATCTTCAGCGGGATCACTCCCGGGGTCGCCACTCCCAGAACGCTGTATGTCTTTGCCAGGGATGCCGCCGGCAACATATCCGATACGACATCCTCTTCAACGGCCTCGGTTACCATAACCTTGCCGGTACAGGACAGGGTTCTGCAGGTCAGCGTCATCGGAACAGGCAGGGTATATCAGAGCCCGTCCGGAATCGACTGCATCGGCACACCGCCTGCGGTCGGGTGCGGTGTGACATGGCCTCTGGGCACTCATATCGATCTTGTCGCAGACCCGAACAACTGGCGCTATCTGTTCGATTCATGGGGAGGTGTGGCCTGTGGCGGGGGCAACGGGGCCACGCTATGCGGATTTGACCTGAATGCGGATATGACGGTAACTGCGACCTTTGTTCCCAATTACCAGGCCCGGGTTGGGGTTACCTACTACACCTCCCTGCAGGATGCGCTTTCTGCCGCGGCAAGCGGAGCAACAGTCGAGGCACAGGTTTATACGTTCCAGGAGTCAATACTGTTGAACCGGATCGACAACGCTGTCCTGACTGTCAACGGGGGACTTGGGGCCGGGTATTCGTCCCCGGCGGTTGGTGCGACTACGGTAGCCGGTTCTGTCATTGTCCAAAAAGGCACACTTTGCATAAATGGGCTATTGGCAGTGAGGTGATTTTGTGAGTGATTATGAGGCTGCTATTTAGAAGCGGATGTCGTCGGCCCGTTTCCGGAGCCGGCTATTGATCCGTGCTTATTTGCGCTGCCGTTCACTGAACTCCAGCAATCTCTGCTCTCGTGCCTTTCGCTCCTCAGCGAACAGCTTGTTGTGGATGCTCATAACCAGCAGGCTTTCCTTTAATTCCTCACGGGTCAAGATCTTGTTGCTTACGAAATAACTGCCGACCGGTTTTTGCATGAAGAGCTGATGCCGCAACAGCACCTTGACCTGTGATTCCTTAAGCAGTCCCATGCTGACCGCACGCTCGCCAAACTGCCCGCCGCGTGAGACTTCCTTCAGGATTATGTCAATGAACGATTTGTGCAGCCAATTCCAATGCGCCGCAAGTTCTCCGATCGGCGGTCTCATATTGCGCTGCCAGACCAGTGCCTCGATCATCTGTTCATAGGATATCTTGCCGCTGTAATAAAGGAACAGGCCGGTTTTTAACGCGATGGTCGGCATCATGCCTTCGTAGTAACGGTGGCTTTCCACTTTAGGTTTTTTGGAGAAGGATTCGCGTTCGCGGTACATCCTAGTTGCAGCAGGTCTGTAGGTGTGAGTTTTCGGTGCCCATTGAGGCTTTTTATGCTTGCATATCTGTTCATTGAAATGTTCGGCAGATACCTGTGCCGAATCACGCGCCAACAGGAAATCGTTCAGCAGGTTGTACGCCTCGGTAACCTTGCGGAAGTTTGTATTGAGCAATTCGTTGTGGAGAGCATGGTTCAGGTCGGGGTGGGTGGCTTTCGCGGCAATCCTGTGGGCGGTTTTAAGCTCGGCGGCTGAAAAAACCTGGATTGCATGGGCGGCGTTGTCGCACTTGCCGAAGAGCAGCCGGTGTGCGTCGAACAGCAGTGATTTGGAAAAATGAAACTTTTTCTTCATATTTTCTGACATGTCTGATGACCTCAGCAACCAGTATCAGGTTTTTTGCTCTTCAGATGTTCGTGCAAAATCAGTTGGTACCTCAAGCTGCTACCGGTTGTCAAGGCAGCGGATTGAAAAATTCAAGTCATATATGTTTGTCGGAAAATTATTATTTGTCCCATCCGTCCGGACCGGGCCTGCCGGGACAGAAACAGAGGCAAGAGTCCTGACAATAAAAAAGGATTTAACCAGTGCTGGCTAACTCCCTGTTTGTTGCTGGCATACAGTGATGGTCGTTCCCGGAGCAGGTTGTGTGGCGGCTTGACTCTGAAAGCATAAAAAACATCCGTGTTTCAGAAGAATTATTGCTAAGGATAAATCTGGGCAAATCTAAAGAAAGTCCCTGCTTCTTCCGAGGTTTCAAAAGTAATGCGCCCGCCAAGTATCTTTTCACCGAATAACTTCATGGAACTGGTTCCGAAACCTCTTCCAATGGTACCCTTGGTGCTGAAGTTCCTCTGAAAAATACGCCTTCTTATCTCTTCCGGTATACACCCTTCATTCCAGACACACAAAGTAACCGTATTTGCTCCGGGCTCGGTAAAGACCCTGACTGTGCCGCCCTCGCGAGTTGCTTCAAGGGCATTTGTGACCATGTTTACAATAATCCGGCACGTCAGGTGGAAGTCTGTGGTCAACCTGAGATCATATGTTGGGAAAGCCACTTCCACATTCCGCATGAGTGTCAGCGGGTGTTCCTGAAAGACAAGTTCAACTTCTCTCAACAGATTGTTGACCGAGACTTCCGAGTAGAGCGGTTGATAGTTCGGCTCGATAGATTTCATCATATTATTCTGAATGGAAACTTCCTGCACGACTCTTTGAACTATTATTGCCAGTTCCTGAAGCTTCTCTTGCGGAGCCTGCTGCTTGGTTGCCAAAAGCCCGCTTTTCATGGTCAGAGCACACAGGATATTGTTTATGTCATGAAAAAAACTGCTTTCAAGGCAAGCCCGGTATTGCTGAATACTTATGTCCTGGAGAAAGAGCAGGACAAATACCTTGTCTTCAACATAGATAGGGCAGCTGCGAACGCTGAAGTACAGATCTAAATTCTGATTATCCTTCTCGATAGTTAAAGCACAGGTTTGGTCCTGCGGTTTTCTGGTGTCCATGGCGGCAATGATTGACAGTACTGCACCACAGGTGGAACAGTACTCGGAAGTGCCACAGCCGGCAGGCATTTCACAGGCATGAATACATTTTACATATTCTCCAGGCCGCAGGCCTAATGCCTCTTTTACGTTTTCTATGCCCATGAGCTTCAGGAACGAGTCGTTAAGTGAGATGACCTGGCGCTTATCGTTTATCACAGCGAAGAGGCCATTGGAAATTGTCATCAAGCTGTCAATAACCGGATTGTTGGATATGGAAATGACGTCTTGCTGTATCTCGTCAGAGCTCTTGCGCTCCGGTGGAGCAAAGTGTGTAGGTGCATTTTTTAGCAGCATACAATTCCCTTTGTTTGCGCGAGATTAAGGCTTGTGCTTCAGTGTATGTAGCAGTTTTGTTTGAATAATTACTTAATATTATCCTAGCCCTGATAAACAGGGTAAGTGCGTTAACGAAGTTATTTTCTGACTGAAAATAGCAGAAAACAACTTCTAACTTACTAAAGCCGGTCTGAGCTTAAACTATATGGATGCTGGTATTATTAATGAAATTTACTAACTCCTTGTCAGAGAGTAATATATGATTCAGTAGCCATTCTTCCAGGAAATAAATAACTTCGACATCAAATTCTTCTTCAGATGAAATCATACTTTTCTGAAACTCATTCAGCCTGTTTTCAAAAGACTCATGTTCCGAAGTATGCAGTTGTATTTTCGCGTAGCCATAATCTCTCATCATCTCTTCTTCTGCTTTAAAATGGTAATCAACGTACTTAAACAGCTCATTAAATATTCGAGCAATCTCTTCTAAATTACGTTCCTGGCTTACGGTATTATAATAAGCATTTAATAGTTCAATCAGATGTTTATGATGGCTGTCAATAAGTTCATTTCCAAGGCAGTATTTTTCGTTCCACTCCACAATTTTCATTTTGGTCCCTGACGATCCCGTTTTGCAGATTTTTCCGGTGGTATATTCAAATATGAAAAAGCCTA
>JAWDJY010000120.1:0-6996 GCA_032469775.1 Geobacteraceae bacterium
CGCCGTAATACACCCGGAACTTTTTCTTGACCGATCTCAGGTGGATTCTTTTGCACAAAAGCTCACCCCTGGTGCCATTGAACAATCGCTGCTGCGTAGCCGGACAGAATTGGCAAGCCAGGTGGGGATGGGAATGCGCGACCTTATCGCGGCCGACCCACTTTCCTTGCGAGACCTGGTGCTCCCCCGCCTGAAAGCGGCAAGTCAGGCATTGAACCTTGATCCGGACTCACCCTATTTACTTTCCCGGGACGGCAAGGTCATGATAATGATCGCCGAACCGGTGAAACCGGTGAACGACATGGACTTTGCCCGCAAACTGGTGGCAGGTATCAACGATGCCCGCCGGGACGCACGGGTAACCATTTCCTGTACCGGTGCCCACCTGAGCGCCGTCATAGACGAATCGGTAATGAAGCGGAATATCCTTGTCTGTATCATCTCATCCCTATTCGTGGTTCTTGGGCTGTTCTACCTGACCTACCGCCGCTTTCTTCCGACCATGCTCATCCCGTTGATCCTCTTGTACGGAGTAACAATGGCGCTGGGCACCGCCGGCTTTTTTCTTCCCTCCATCCACATCATTTCATTTGCCTTCATGGCCCTGATTATCGGCCTGGGTACGGATTACTCGATCCATCTCTACGACCGTTACCATTGCGAACGGGTAGCAGGGTATGATCTTGAGCAGGCCCTGCACCATGCGGTCGTGGATACGGGTCATGGGCTCTTTACCGCCGCCTCAACCACGGCGCTCCCTTTCCTGGCGCTGATGATTTCCGATGTGCGCGCGTTGTACGAACTCGGTCTGCTGGTCGGTCTGGGGGTGATGTTTTCTCTTTACGCGACGCTGTTCTTCCTGCCTCCGGTGCTGATTTACATGGAACGTCGCTTTCCGTCTCCATTTCAGCCGATCGCGGGTCTTGGCATGGGGGCGGTATATCGTTTCACGGCCCGTCACTCAATACGAATCCTGACGGTATCGCTTTTGTTGATTATCGCCGGATCTGTTGCCGCATTTTTCGTTTCATTCGACGGTGAACTGAAGAACCTGCAACCGCAACATTCCGAGGCTTTCCTTACTCAGGGAAAAATTGAAAAACATCTGAGTCTGGCTCCACGTCAACTGCTGATTGCGATTGACGGTCATGATCTTGCCCAGGTTCTTGACCGGACCGGGCTGGTGGGGCAGTTGGTCGAAAAGTACCGTGCCGGCAATAAAATAGTCGCCTGGTCTTCTCTGGGTACGATCATCAATGACCGGAACCAGCAGCTGGCCGTTGCCCGAACTCTGTCAGCCGCTTCAGTCGGGGCTGCGTCCGCGGCAAACCTGCGGTCGGCTCTGGATCGTCACGGTTTCGAAACAGGGCCGTTCACCCCCTTTCTGGATTCGCTGTCCAGCTTCAGTAGCGCTGTTTCAGTGTCGGAGGCTGAAGCTATCGATCATCTGCTGGCATCTCCGCTACGGGGTGTCGTCAACCGGCATCTGATCCATGACGACTCCGGTTACCACAGTCTGGTGTTTCTGCATTACGCAGATACTGCCCTTGACATGGGGGCGTTCCTGAAGGAGCTGGCAATCATCGATCCGCCGGCGCGCGCAACCAGTGTCGAACTTGTCAGCAGCCAGCTGGCGGACTCGGTTGCCCATAGTTTTATGTGGAGTTTTCTTGTTGGCGGTCTGATCGTTCTGTTTCTGATGATTACCCATTTCAAATCAAGGATGGGAATGTTGTATACCTTTTTACCGGTGGGCGCCGGCGCCGTTCTCATGCTCGGATGTATGGCCATCTTCGGCATGGGCATAAACTTCATGAACGCCATGGTTCTGGTGACAATCGTGGGAATGGGGAGTGATTATGGCCTGCATGTAGCGCACAGGGTCGGCGGTGGAGATGGTAATGGCAGGGAAAAACGTTTTATCCAGGCAGGAAGAGCAGTGCTTCTCTCGGCATTGACGACCATCGCCGGTTTCGGATCACTGGCCTTCGCTGACTATCCGGCCCTTGCATCCATTGGGTGGGCCACCAACCTGGGGGTCGGTTTTACCGCCCTGTGTGCGTTGATAACCCTGCCGGCGATATTGAAATTGCAGCGATCACCCAGAGATTTCTGAGCACTGGACGGCAGGCAATGAGACATTTTTTGCGACATAACATGAATCTGCTCAGGGAATTTTCAATTCCGCTGATCAGTGGAGTATTGCTGGCGTTGATCTGGGCAAATCTGGATTCGGCCGGTTATCATGGTTTTAACAATGCCCCCATGTTCGGGGGGCTTTCGTTCCATTTTATTTCCACCGAAATCTTCATGGTGCTGTTCTTCGGTATCGCTGCTGTCGAGATCACCCAGAGCTGTCAGCCAGGGGGGGAACTTAATCCTTTTTCGCGTGCATTGAATCCCTTGCTGTCGACTCTGGGAGGGGTACTTGGTCCCGCTGCAGTATACATTCTCCTCAACATGCTGTTCGGTTCACCGGCGTATGCCCACGGTTGGGGCATACCAACTGCGACGGATATCGCTTTGGCATGGTTGGCGGCACGTACTGTTTTCGGTGCTGCACATCCGGCCGTGTCATACTTGCTGCTTCTGGCCGTGGCCGATGATGCGATCGGACTTGCAATTATCGCATTCTTTTACCCGAGTCCGCATCATCCGTTTGTTCCTGTCTGGCTGCTTCTGATCGTTTCCGGCATGGTTCTGTCCTATGGCCTGCGTTATCTGAATGTGAGGAACTACTGGCCTTATATCATTGCCGGTGGGGGCCTGAGTTGGGCCGGATTGTATCAAGCCGGCCTGCATCCGGCGTTAGCGCTGGTTTTCATTGTTCCTTTTCTTCCCCATGCCAAGCGGGAAACTGGATATCTGTTCGAGGAAAATCCAACAGACTATTCCACACTGTCACTTTTTGAAAGGGAATGGAAAGTAGTGGTTGATATTGGCCTGTTTATTTTTGGTTTGGCAAATGCCGGAGTGGAATTCCAGCGTGTCGGGTTGGTTAGCTGGCTGGTGCTGGCCGGGCTCCTGGTCGGTAAAGCCGCAGGCATTTTCGGATTCGGCTGCCTTGCTGAACTATTGGGTTTCAGGCTGCCTAACGGTGTGAGAAAACTTGATCTGTTGATTATCAGCGTGATAGCCGGAACCGGTTTTACTGTTGCAATTTTTGTTGCTGGCGAGGCTTTTACCGATGAAAACATTGTCGGAGCAGCCAAGATGGGGGCCATGTTCAGTGCGGTTGCCGCACTTGCCGGAATTATGCTCGGTAAATTGCTTGGCGTTCGGAAATGCGTGCGCTGATACTTGCAAAGGTGTTGAAATCACGGGCATCGCAGGTTGCAATATCGTGCCTGTTGATGCAGGAATGCGAAGCCTGGCGGTGCGAAAATACCACCGCCAGGCTTTTCCTTCAGTCATTGCGGATCATACGATCCGGCTGGTAACCGACGTTCCTACCGGAAGCGCGACTTGGCCGAGTCGATTGCTTGGCCGATGGCGGTCCAGGCCAGATCAATGCCGGTTTTCATGTCTTCCCAGGCGCTTTCACTGCATTTTTGAATTTCTTCTATTTTTTGGCGAGCCGCAGCCTGCTTTGACTTCAGAGACACTATCTGTTCGTTGTATTCGCTCCTGATCTCTGCCGAAACCTCATTGGCTCTGGACGTCAATATGTCGATATCGGCGTTCCACTCTTCCAGTTTAGCATGCATCTTGCGGACATAGTCTTCTCTGGTGCTCATGGATAATCTCCTTTCCTAAAAGCGAATCATTCATACTGTCTTTTCAATAGTACTACAAGTATGCAAAATCCAGATTGTTAATGATTCAGTGCGTAAAGTATTTTCCATTCAGCAACAGATGGGCGGCGATACTGGCTGCGTATCCCAGTGCGATGGCCCAGCTCCATTTCAGGTGCGCCCCGAAGGTGTAGACTCCCCTGGCCGAGCCCATCAGGGCCACCCCGGCGGCCGAACCGATCGAGAGCAGGCTGCCACCCACACCGGCGGTCAGGGTCACCAGCAGCCATTGGCCGTGAGACATCTGCGGATCCATGGTCAGCACGGCGAACATGACCGGGATGTTGTCGATCACAGCCGACATAAGTCCCACCAGCACGTTTGCGGTGGTATGGCCCAGGCCGTTGTACATGAAATTGGAAGTCACGGCCAGATAGCCGAACTGTCCCAAGCCGCCGACGCAGAGGATCACGCCGTAGAAAAAAAGCAGTGTATCCCATTCGGCCTTGGCGATCTTGCGGAACAGGTCAAAAGTGGCGTGCTGGTGGCCGGTCATATCCAGAGGGTTGTCACCGCTCATTTGCCGATGCTCGACTTTTTTAAGCCAGTAGGAAAAAAACGACAGATAGCCCAGCCCAAGCATCATCCCGACTGCCGGTGGGAGATTCAGGAAGTTGTGGAACGAGACAGCCGTCACGATGGTGAGCAGAAACAGGACCATGATCCGTCTGGCGCCCAGTTTCATTGAAACAGCTTCGTCACTTACAGTCGGTTTTTCCTTCGGTACGGCCAGGCTCATAAAGACCGCCGGAATGATCCAGTTGATCAGAGAGGGGATGAAAATCGAGAAAAACTCGAAAAACTGGACCTTGCCTTTTTGCCAGACCATCAGGGTCGTGATATCGCCAAAGGGGGAAAAGGCACCGCCAGCATTGGCGGCCACGACAATGTTAATGCAGGCCACCACCACGAACTTTGTGTTTTTGCCTCCCACCGCCATGGCCACGGCCCCCATCAGCAGGGCCGTGGTCAGGTTGTCGGCCACCGGAGAGATTATGAAGGCAAGCAGTCCGGTCAGCCAGAAGACTGTCCGCAACGTGTAACCTTTGTTGACCAGCCAGGAACGGAGTGCCCGGAAAGCGTTTCGCTCTTCCAGTGCGTTGATGTAGGTCATGGCCGCCAGCAGGAAAAGAAACAGTTCGGCATATTCGGTCAGGTTGTGCAGGATCGCTGCGTGGGCATGATCCGGTTTGCCCAGAGCCTGGTAAGATAGCGCCACCAGCACCCAGATGATGCCGGCCGCCACGATGACCGGTTTGCTTTTGCGAAGGTGCAGCTGTTCCTCCATAATCACAAGGATATAGGCCGATACGAACAGGATCAGCGCTAAAATCCCGGTGGCAGTGCTGGTCAGATCCCGGATTTCACCGCCTCCTGATGCCCGGGCCGGTAAAGCCGTGACAAGCAGGCATAGTATTGTAAACAGAGTTCTAAACATTGCTTGAATCCTTTCAATTGTACTTACAGTTTCAGAAATACTCCGCTCAGGCAGCGATGCCCGTGGGCAACTGTGGGATAATCCCGGCACATGTCCGGTTTGGTGTCGTTGATGCCGCACAGCCCGCGATTGTCATCGGTACGCTCGATAAACGGACATGGATCTTCCAGGTGTCCGGTGTCGGGATCGACCCATATCCAGCCGAGCCGGTTTACCCGTCTGAGCAGATCGTCGCGCCCCTCCTGTTTCCAGCGTTCCAGGTCACGCGCTGAAGCGTTAAGATGTCCGCCGAACTGCTCACAGCAGCGACCGCAGCAGATACATCTATACTCCGTCCGTCCGGTCGAGGATGGGGTCAGGCGCAGAAAATCCTTCAGTGTTTTAAACATAGTTCCTCCTTAACCGGCGAAATACCCGGATGAAGATAGTCAAAAACAGCTGTTGATTGGTATCAGGTTGTCGGGAGGATCAGGCTGGTGGCGCGCGGCAGGGAGAGGTGAAGCAGACCGGCACGGCAGGAGGGAGAGGTGTGACCGGCAATCCATGGTTTGCGAGGTTTGCGGATGTCCGACCTGTCTGCACAACTTCGGAGCGCAGATTTACAACAGAGCGACGGGTCTTGAGCGTGCAGGTTGAGGAAATCGGGCATTCGTAGACAAAGTTGGTGATCTTGTCAGTCGAAAAGGTAATCGGGGAGAGCAGTAGCAGGAGTGCAATCAGAAACTGTGACAGTATCCGGCGCGGGTGAATCGGCATTTTGCAGAAAAGTCGCTGGGTCCGGTTCGAGATCGGAGCCGACAGGGTATGTTCGGCAGGAAGAGAGATCATCGTCTCAATGAAACACCCGGTACTGGAGAATGTAGGCGGCAATACCGCCGAAGTAACCAACCAGCGCCAGGCCGCTGATACGTTTCACATACCAGAAGAAGTGAATCTTCTCCAGTCCCATCGCGGCCACGCCAGCCGCCGAGCCGATGATCAGGATGGAGCCGCCCGTACCCGCGCAATAGGCCATGAATTGCCAGAGGAAATGGTCAGGCGGGAAGGTCGTCAGGCTGTACATACCCATGGAGGCCGCAACCAAGGGCACGTTGTCGACGATGGCACTAACGATGCCGATGATCAGAACGATGACATCTTGCCTTCCGACGGTCTGGTCCAGCCACGTAGCCAGCGAGGTCAGGATATGCGTATGTTCCAGGGTGGCGACTGAAAGCAGAATGCCGATGAAAAACACCAGCGAACTCAAGTCGATCTTGCTCAGGGCGTGGGCCAGAGTGAAATGGACCTTGAATTCGTCTTCCTTGTGCCGATGGACCAGATCGCCGACCAGCCAGAGGAGCCCCAGACCGAACAGGATGCCCATGAATGGCGGCAGGTGGGTAATCGTCTTGAAGGCGGGAACGGCCACCAGAATGCCGAGCCCCATGAAGAACATCAGGTTGCGTTCAAACTCCGTGGTGCGTACGCCATGCTCATCATCGACAATTTCTGGACTCGCTACCTCGCGACCGCGTAACACGTAGGCGGTTATTCCCATCGGCACGATCATGCTGACCAAGGCCGGCAAGAGCACCGCCTTCATAATCGCCAGCGAGGTAATCTGGCCGCCGATCCACAGCATCGTCGTCGTCACGTCGCCGATCGGTGACCAGGCGCCCCCCGAATTGGCGGCGATAACGATGATCCCGGCAAAGAAAAGGCGGTCCTCATGCTTGGCCAGCAGCTTGCGCATGAGCGAGATCATCACGATGGTCGTCGTCA
>JAWDJY010000121.1:0-6399 GCA_032469775.1 Geobacteraceae bacterium
GTGTGATCGGCTGACGGTAGGCAACTATAGCCAGCGTTTCCAGGGCCGATTGTGAGAATTTGGATGAACGCGCCTTGATGTGGCGCGTTACATAGCCCTGATAGGTGGCGCGTGTTCTGAACTGCCATCCTCCGGCGACCGCAACCAGTTCGAATCCGCCCCCCCTCGCCTCGTGGAATTCCGACAGTTCCGACAATGCAGCCCGCACCTCGTCACGATCGAATTCGTCGAGCAGATCGCAGATCCGGTCAGTCGATATCGCGGATTCCGAGGTAAATATTATGCTTTCTATGATCGAGGACAGTGTCGATGGCATCTGGGGTTATTCTTCCAATAGAGTCTGGTTAACTGCAGGAACAAACCAGATTGATCCGTGCCGGTCTCCCTGGAATATACGGATAAGCTTGAGACGACTGAGTTCCAGTAGCGCCAGAAATGTTACTATTATCCGTTCCCGTGTCAATTCATCCCGCACCAGATCGTCGAATTGAACAGTTTCCTTTTCCTGAAGCAGCGAAAGGATCTCATTGATGCAATCAGCGATGCTGAGTGAGTCTCCAGGTGAAACGTCATGGAAACTCTCGGCCGGAATACGGTTCAGAAGCGCACGGAATGCATCAACCAATTCAAACAGGCTGACCTCAAGCGGCCCCTCCTCGTTCTGGGCGGCCAGCAGAAACGGTTCGTTCACCGCTCTCGCAAAGACCTCCCGCCCCAACAATGCCCGCGCCCCGATCACCATCCCGGCTTCCTTGTACTGCTGGTACTCCAACAGACGCCGCACAAGCTCTGCCCGCGGATCGGCCTCTTCGTCCTCGGCCTCTTCCTGATCGTCAAGAGGCAGCAGCTGCCGTGATTTTATATGCAGAAGCGTAGCGGCCATTACCAGGAAATCCCCAGCGACTTCCAGGTTGAGATCCTTCATCAGCTTGATGTAATCCAGATACTGGCGGGTAATCACCGCAATTGAAATATCGTAGATATCCAGTTCGTTTTTCTTGATCAGGTGCAGCAGCAGGTCCATAGGTCCATCGAACTTGTCCAGATGAACGCTGTACTGCTCGTGAAAACCTTCCAATAACGGCGCGGCTTCCTCGGCAAAATGCCTTGCTTCGCTTCTGCTCATATCAGAACTTCAATGCGGTGCGAACCTCTGTCATGACGGAATCTGAAATCAATGACGCTCTCTGGCTGCCATCCCTTAGCAGATCATCGACAAAAGCGGGATTTACGGCCAATTCTTCACGCCTGGAACGACACGGAGACAGACGTTCATTCATGCAGCCGGCCAGAATGCGTTTGCACTCAACACAACCGATCGATGCATTGCGACAGGCCGGGATTATTTCATCAAGCTTGTCCTGGGGAACATAGATGCGGTGGAGATTGAAAGCGACACAGACATCCGGGTCCCCTGGATCCGAACGTCTCACACGGGCCGGATCGGTCATCATCGACATGACTTTCTTGCTGGTCTCTTCTGCAGTATCGGAAAGGTAGATCGAGTTGCCGTAGGACTTGCTCATCTTTCGGCCGTCAAGCCCAAGCAGTTTGGGGGTTTCGGTCAGCAGAGCCTCAGGTTCAGGAAACACACTGCCGTAAAGATGATTGAAACGGCGGGCGATCTCCCTGGTTATTTCCAGATGCGGCAACTGGTCGTGGCCGACGGGAACCCTGGTTGCCTTATAGAGTATGATATCGGCTGCCATCAGCACCGGATAGCCGAGAAATCCAAAGGTGGAAAGATCGCGCTGTTCGATATTATCCAGCATCTCCTTGTAGGTCGGGTTACGCTCGAGCCATGACACCGGTGTAATCATGGAGAGGATCAGGTTCAATTCTGAATGATGCGGCACCAGACTCTGGCGGAAGACGACACTCTTGGCCGGATCAAGACCGAAGGCGACCCAGTCCAGCACCATTTCCCGGGTACTTTCGGCAATTCCGGACGTATCAGCATATTCGGTGGTCAATGAATGCCAGTCAGCGACAAAAAAGAAACAATCGTATGAATCCTGCATTCTGATCCAGTTTTCAAGAACTCCATGATAATGTCCGATATGCAATCTGCCGCTCGGCCTCATGCCGCTGACAACGCGTTGTTTCATAGATAACAGCTCCTTGTGCTTTATTAATCCGGCAAACGACTATAGGTTTATCAGGAATGAAGGTTGCCTTTGACGGCATTTCTGCTATTGTGGCAATTTTTATTCATACGAGAACCGGACAGGGAAATTTACATGAACCAACATAAAATTGAAACCAAAATCATGAATCCATTGATAGGCACCAGCATACCGCTCCCCGGTTATGCCACCACCGGCTCAGCTGCGCTAGACCTGCGCGCCTGCCTGGATCACCCCATGACAGTACAGCCGGGAGAAACCGTCCTGATACCCAGCGGCATTGCCATCAGCATACATGACCCCGGACTGGTAGCGCTGCTGGTCCCACGTTCTGGTCTGGGCATCAAGCATGGCATCGTACTTGCCAATACAATCGGAGTGATCGATTCTGACTATCAAGGAGAGATCGGCATAGGCATCTTCAACAGGGGGCTGAATCCCTACACGATTGAACCTGGCGAGAGAATCTGCCAGATGATGTTCGTTCCTGTGACACAGGTTACACTGGAACTTGTTTCAGAATTCAGTCAGGAAACAGGGCGCGGGACTGGTGGATTCGGCTCAACAGGCAACAGGTAGACGAGATGGAATACGACATAAAGCTCAATATTTAGAATTATATTTGTCCTGATATTTCTTGATCGCATCCTCAAATATCATTTCGATCTCGCCTTTGGGGCGGTTATGTGCATACCCCCAGAAATAGTTTATCAGGGCTGCAGAAATCAGCGTGATCACCGTTGCTGCCACCGCCCAGACAACCAATGACTTTGCATTGAATATGCCCGGTGTATATGCATCATCCTCCCCATTGGCACCTCTGTACAGGTACCTCTCCCTCATTTGCCGGATTCTCTTGAGCTGGATATTGGAGATGTGATTTACAATCGCGTCGCGTTCACGCTCGCCAATGTAAACGAACTGCATACCGGTGTTGAAATATTCCTGGTCGTTCCCGACGGCATAATTGCGATTTGCAAATATCACGCGTGCAACGACGTCCACAACCCTTCTGGGGGAAGGAACCAGGATTTCAAGCAGAACATACTCACCGTTTTCAAACCCCTGATGGGTTATGAGCCTGAGACCGCCACCGCTGACATTTGCAGCAAGCGGTATTATGGTATCCCAAGAATCAGTGTTTTCGTTTTCACTTTCCCCGGCAACTCTCCCCTCCGCATCCTGTATTTTTTCATTCGGAAGCTCCGCACTTTGGAAAAGCAGGTCACTATTCCAGCGACTCTCCTTCTGTTCCAGTTCGATCTGTTGGCGGTGTGCCCGGCGCAGCTCCCATTGTTTGTGTAGAACTTCGATGTTCTGTTCACGGCTGACATAATACTTGATAGGAAGAAAAGCATCGATCCGGTAGTATTCGCGCAGTTCATCGGAGACAATTTCACCGATCAGCCTTAGCAGCAGTTCCCTGGAATCACCCTCCGAGACAATAATGGCCCTGCAACTGTACCCGGCCCCCTCCTTACCTCCCCGCAATTCAAGAATCTGTCCATACTGGAGCTTTACGCTGACTGGCAGAATATCCCTGGATAGCTGCAGTGATACGAGGTCTTCATCGATATTATAGATAATTGCCCAGTCCCTGAAGACTTCGGCATTAGGCAATGGAATGCCTACGCCAACCTTGATCCCGACCTGAAAATATCGGGCATACTGTTCAAGGTCACTCATAGCTCAGGCTCCTGGCAAATATATTCATTTAAGAACACTGTTCAGGGAAGCCAGCAGATCGTCAATATCAACCTTGTGAACGCCGGCGCCATGTTCGAGGGTTTCGAGATCGGCTATCTGGCACTCATAACAGTCCAGGTTGAATTTTTTGAACACCTGCAGGGTTTCTGGCCGCTGTGAAATTATGTCGCCTATGATCATGTCTCGAGTAATCATCACTACCCCCGCTCATAAAAAATGAGGCGCCTTGCAGCGCCTCATTCTAACATACTATTTAAGTTTTTTTATCGCTTCTTCTATCCGGTGCATACCTTTATTGTTTTCCATACCGGTTGTATATGAAAATCGGGCATATTTGACTGGGCCGCCAAACGGCATGTAGTGTGTAATGCCGGCATCTATTGCCGGAGTGGGATACTGCTGAATTTGACGTGCGTGGTCTGCAAGCTTCATAACTTTTCCCTAACAATTTAGCGGGTGAACATCCACTCCAGCTTTATACCTGCTATTCCAGTCCATATTTCTGCCTTAATGCCGCCTTGATTTCCGGAGGTACAAACATATCGATATCTCCGTTCAGAGAACAGACCTCCTTGACGATCGAAGAAGATAAATATCCATACTGCAAAGAGGTCATCATAAACAGAGTTTCAATTTCGCGACCGATCGTACTGTTCATCTGTGCAATCTGGAATTCGTATTCGAAATCCGATATCGCTCTCAATCCGCGAATGATCACATGCGCACCACGCGCTGATGCGTAATCTATCAGAAGACCGCTGAAAGTGTCAACTTTGACTCTATCCTCCGCCTTGAGTACGTCATGGATAAGCGCCACGCGTTCATCGGTTGAAAATAAAGCGTTTTTTTGGGAGTTTTTCGCGACTGCGACGATTATCTCATCAAAGATCGTCAGGCCTCGCCTGATGATATCCAGGTGACCATATGTGATCGGGTCGAAAGACCCGGGATACACTGCGACTTTTTTCATGACCTCTCCAGATTATAGAATTCAATCGCCGTATCGCCATAAACGCGCCGGTCGGTCTTGATAAGAGTTCCAACAGTTTCCGGCAAGGGCTTCCGTACGGAACACTCTGCAATAAACAATGAATCTACTGCCAACAATCCGAGATCACACAACAGTTCTGCGATCGACAGGTAAATACCCGAGTCATATGGCGGATCAAGGAACACAAGATCGTATCCGGTCCCACGTTTGGAAAGCAACTTTAAAGCCTTGTGTGACTCCATTGTCAACAGTTCTGACTTGTTATCAATCCTGGCGGCAGTCAGGTTCTCGGCAAGTATCGCTGAGACATTCCTGTTCTGCTCTATGAATGTGCATGTAGCAGCACCCCTACTTAATGATTCAATCCCCAGACTTCCCGTGCCGGCGCAAATATCAAGAACCCGGCATCCATGGTAATTTATACGGTTGGATATAATATTAAAAAGCGACTCCTTGACCCTGTCAGCCGTGGGGCGGGTTATCTCCCCATGCGGTGCTTTCAGTTTCATTCCGCGACAGATACCGGCAATTACACGCATTTAAAATTCCTCTGACTCGGATTCAGAGAGAAAGCTAACGCAAATAGAGGGGCAGGTCAAGCAGGAAGAGGTCAACTCTGACTTCATGAGTAATTCTCACGTTGACAACAATACTTTTCTAGATAGTATGTAGGTCATGTCAGCCTCCTTGCTATTCGATAATGTAAGCCATTCAAATCTGCTTTGTCGTTTTTCTTGCATGTTCAATAGAGGTACCAGTTCGCTTGTCCTGGTAGCAAGAGAAGAAGACAGTCATCAATTCACACGATTAATCACAGGAATGGTCAGGCCAGATTCCGGTTCCATAAACGTCCTGGGCTATTCAACTACTGATTCCACCTGTGACCCACTTATACATATGCGCCTTAAAATTGGTGTTGTGCCTTTTTCTGGAGGTTTGGTTTCGAATTTGAAAGTATGGGAGAATATTTTTCTGCCAATGACGTACCATATCGGTGAACCGACTGAAAAGGATCAGGAGACTGCACGCGACTACCTTAATGAGCTCGGATACAAAAGTAAAAGGATGGAATTGCCAGCTCATCTTTCTCTGTTTGAAAAAAGAGTTGTTGCATTTACAAGAGCGGCTGTAATGAAACCGGAAATAATGCTGTACTGCAACAGTCTCGAAAAGATCTCAACCAGTGAGCGAAACCTGCTTTTGAAAGTGATGAACCGCTTCCATGGAGAAATGCAAGAAAGAACTTCGATAGTATTTGCATCTTCCAAAGACACTGTTGATCTTAATGGTTTTGATAATGTCGTATCTTTACTTCAACATTAGTTTATTGGAATGGTAACTTAATGACACGTGAAGAAGACCCAAGATTTAAGCATCTGGAACGAAAGATCGGCCTTTTTGTTGCGGTTTCACTTGCGGCGATCGTTTTGGCGTTCCTGTTCTATGGCTTCCAGAAAGATTTCTTTACCGCAACCTACAGCCTTCATTTTACAGTGGATCGAGGCACCGGATTTTCCAAGGGAATGCCGGTCAAGCTTTCCGGCTTCAGGATTGGACGGATCACCTCAATTGCCC
>JAWDJY010000122.1:0-6164 GCA_032469775.1 Geobacteraceae bacterium
TGGTGCAGCGGACGTGTGATGCCGCGTGACAACGCCCAGGCTGATAAGCCGGCAATAAATGCGGTAGCAAGAATGATTAGGGCACTTACCCTGCGGTGTCCCCTTAGTTCGCGATGGATCAAACGGCTCCCCTTGCGGGCGGCGTCATGGAACTGGTCGACTTGAAAACCGATGGTTACACCGCCAAAGATGCCGTATTTGCTGTAGTCGCCAGTCTCATATGGAATAGGCGCAAAAGCCATGATCTTCTTGGAACCCCCGACATTAGTGATGTCCACATAACCGGTTTTATGTTTTCTGACTGCGTCCGCCACAACGGGGTAGTTGGGATGGATAAAACCTGCCTTGAAGAGGTTGAAGGGAATGCGTCCGCTGTCGATGTCTGCCTTGCTGGAGTTTTTGTTGTATGCCGGCACCGGTATGCCGTTGCGGGTTACCCCCCGGATGTCCCAGTATTTGGGGTGGGTGATGATCCACCCCTCATCGTCGAACAGGAAAGCATAATTGCCGCTTTTATAGGAGGGAAATACCGTGGAGAAGTTGCGGCCCGGGTCGATATGCTGGGTAAACTCCATCATGTGACTATGATCAAGGGAAATGACCACCATGCCGTTGAAATTGCCTTTATTGTCAAACTGTGGCGAGCCAAAACGGAACACACCGTCGTAGGTTGCCCCGCTGGCAGCACTTTCCGGATCAGCTGCACCGGCCAGTTGCTCCTGTTTGGAAACGTGAAAGCCGGTCAGGTGGGAAACATAAATCTCGCCGTATCGCAATTTACTGATCCGGCTGAAATAATCCTCGCACTTGTATTCGGTGCCGGCAGGTGTGGATACGTCGCGTAATTCGGCAGAAGGTAAAAGCGCGCCATCCCGGATTACCAAACGCTCCATGCCGTTTTTGTCGATAAAGGCGATCGAACGATAAAGCGGTATCAGTTCATGGATATTCTCGGTTTTGCCGAATCGTTTCCAGACTTCGCTGCGGCGCGTGATATAGAAGTTGAGCAGGGTCTGATTGTCAAGTGGGGTGCTGGAAAGAAAAAGCAAATCGCTTTCGCACTGCCGGAGAAAATCGGCAATTGTTTCGGCCACGTGCTGCGCCCGCATCTGGAGCGATTCGGAAGCCTGGATGTCGGATGTGTCGCCAATTTCAGCTGTCAATCGACTGTTGACCGATTCCAGATTGGACATCAGGATCAATGATGACGCCAGCAGGGGCAGAAGCGAAAGCAACAGGGTGACCGTCAGGATCTTTTTGAAGAGGGTCAGGCGCATCATTTCAAGGCCGTCCCGTCACCAGGTGGAGTATGTGGCTGGTACCGAATCCTGTGTCCGACATCTGCTAGTTGTCGAACATGAGTTTGCGCTCGAAATCCATGGAATGGGTCAGGCGTTTGGCGTCTTCGATCGAGATCATGTCCTGGCGGTACATCTGCAGCAGGTGCATGTCCAGCGATTGCATCTGATACTGGGAAGCGCCGTTTTCGATATGCTTCTCGATCTCGTCCAGGCGCCCTTCACGGATGCAGGCCTGGATGGTTGTGGTCGATCTCATTATCTCCACCACCGGCAGGATGCTCTCACCGCTCTTGTCCTTGATCAGGCGCAGAGAAACGGTGGCCACCAGTATGTCGGCCAGGCGCTGACGGACTATCTCCTGGGCTTCGGGAGGGAAGTGGCCGATGATCCTGTTGATGGTAGAGACGGCGCCCTGGGTATGGAGCGTAGAAAGCACCAGATGGCCTGTCTCGGCCGCCTTGATACATGCGTCGATGGTCTCCTTGTCGCGCATCTCGCCAACCATGATAACGTCCGGGTCCATCCGCAACGCTGCCTTGAGCGCCGTGGAAAAGCTTTCGGTATCGATTCCGATTTCACGCTGAATGATGCAACTCTTTTTGGATGTGAATAAAAATTCTATCGGATCCTCGATAGTTATGATGTTGTAACTGAAGTTTTCATTCAAGTGTCGCAGCATCGATGCCAGCGATGTGGATTTGCCGTTTCCAGTGGGTCCGGTGACCAGGATCAGGCCGTTGGGGGCCTGGGCGATTTCGCTCAGTACCGGCGGCAGGTTAAGGTCTTCGAAGGTGCCGATTACCGGCGGAATTACGCGCATCACGATTCCGTAGTGGCCTTTCTGGCGGAAAATACTGACCCTGAAGCGCCCCCCGGTCGGGATCGAGTATGAAGCGTCACATTCCTTCAGGTCATTGGATAGTTGGCGTCCGTTGTATTCAAGCACCTGTGCCGCGATAAACTCGGTGTCGGCAGGAGTCAGGTTGGGCATCTTGGCGCGGATCAGCTGTCCCCGACCCCTGAAAAACGGGGGGTTATCCACCTCGAAATGGAGGTCCGAGACTTTCTTCTGGAATGCTATTTCAAGAATCTGGTGCAGTATGTTTGCGTCCATCACGTCCCCCGCTGAAGTTGAATCGATGAATCCTTCTTGTATAACAGATCAGGCCGGTTTTTCAATGCTCTTGCGGTACAGCGCGTTGTCCAGCACCAACCCGGCGTGTTGGGCCATGGCTTCCAGCAGGCCGATATGCGGCGGAGATACCGGTTTTGAACCGAAATCGGCATAGGTCAGCGCAATCACCTTGCCACGGCTGATCAAGGGCAAAATCATCACTTTCGGACTGCGGGGAGCTCCGATCTCCTTGTAAAGCACCGTAGTCAGGACGGTGTCGTTGCGTTGCCCGAAATAGGGCCGCCCTTTTTCGACAGCCTCATGAAAGAGTGAGCGGCTTTCCAATGCAATCCTGAACATCAACGGCGGTGTCGGGCCGTCGGATTTGTATCCTGTTACGCCGATTGACTTCTCGGCAATCAGTTCGGATTTTGCAACCACGAAGGTGATCACCCTCTCGAACTGCAATGCTGCGAAGTTTAGCAGCGCCAGTGCGATTTCCGGCGGTTCCGAAAGAGTTCTCAGGCGGGCCATGCCGCTGCTGAAGCGTTGCTCTATTTCCGGTTGGCAGGGGAACATGACCGTCTTAAGGAATCGCCCCAGCGACGACATGAAATCGATCGTCAGCGTCACGTAGCGTTCACCATGGCACTGGCGACAGGGGCGAGGCATGATTGCGCGGACTCCAGTTTCCATGGCCTTCATGCCGTTGGAGTTCCACATGCCGCTGCATGCCGCAATCAACACGGATATCCGGGGATAGGAGTCCAGTCTGCGAAGCACGAATTCCAGGGCCTGATCCTTGTCGTCATCGTCGGTTACATCGAAGACCAGTACCGGATGCAGGTCGCGTCCCAGTGACTGCTCGATAATCATGTCCAGGGTAGCCTCATCATCTGTGGAAAATGCAAACAGGTTTTCATGTCTGCAATAGGTGGTGATCACATGTGACAGCAGTTCGTCGCGGGTCATCAGTATCACCGCCGTGACCGGTGGTTTTGTTGAATCGGAGCTTTTGCGGGAGAGGGCGCTCAGAAATGAAATCAGCTGTTCCTGGAGGTCCAATGGGGATTCCGGGAGCGCTGTTGCAACAATCTGCCGGTGTTGTTTGGCCGGGTCATGGTCAACCAGGCCGGTGAACACCGCCGGGATATCCCGCTCAATCGTATCCAGGTCTTCCAGTCCCAACAGGTCGGCTGTTATGACCGGAGTGTCCGACTGATCGGTCCCGGCCTCGGACTCTCCGCTGCTGTCATTGCTGAAGAACAGCTTGCTGAGAGTTCCGTCCCGCATCTTTTCATCATAGATGCGCAGTGCGTCCATCAACACACCCTGGGCATTAAGAAGAATTTCCTGATGCAGCTTTTCGGGGAAATAGCGATACTCGTCCGAAACGTACTCTTTTGAAACATCCAGTGCAAACGTGCCGGTCGACCATGTCAGGACTTCTACAATGGTCATTTCTATCAGTGATTCAAGCCCTTTGTAGGCGGTATCCTTGTCGATGACACCCTGTTCGATCATCATCGCGATCAACGGTTTTCTTTCCTCACCGGCGCTTTTCTGCAGTTCCAGAGCCTGCTCCAGCTGCTCGGTGGTTATGGCCTCCATATCCACCAGAACCTTGCCGATGCGCACACTGTTGTTGAGGTGGTTGGCGCTGACAAAAAAACCTTCGTGAAACACCAACTGGCTTTCACCTTTCGGACTCTTCAGATACAGAATGCCGGTCTTGGCGGTCATATGCAGAAGCTGGATGACATCTACCAGTGGAATATGCTCCAGAGCGCCGTTGAATGACATATGCATGCCCCTTTCTGATTTTGTGGTCTGTACTATACCGCAAAATTTAATTTTTGTGCAGATTGTTGCTGTCAATATTAATATTGTCAGGGCGGAAGATTCTTAAATATTTCTACTTGTTTGGACCGGTTAATTGTAATGATGACAGCTGGACAATCATTTGATACAAATAGCACTGTTTTTCATTCAGCAATCATTTCCACGGAGATGTCGTCAAGATGAAGATTACCTGTCCCAAGTGCAACGCAGTTGGAAACATACCCGAACATGAAATCCCCGAAGCCGGTCGTTTTGTAAGCTGTCCGCGCTGTCAGCAGGGCTTTACGGTCAGGAAACCGCGTGCTGGCAACGATTCGTACCTGGTTGACACCTGTCCGGCCTGCAATTTCAGTACATTCGGAGACGAAACTTTCGGAACCTGTCCCAAGTGCGGTGTACTGATCAAGTCCTTCGTGGAACGTCAGCGCGAAGAAGTTCTGCAACAGCGGAACCAGGAACTTCTGACGAAAAAGTTCGGCCGTGATGACGAACCGCCCGCACCCGAGGCCGAATCGGCGCCGGTTGCAGATTTTATCGAGAACCTGCATCCGGTCAACCTGGTCGGCTGGGGGGTGGCATTGGCAGCGGTAGTAATCGTTGCGGTCGGTTTGTGGGGGGTGGCCGGTTATGATGGCCAGGCGATACAGGTACGACTCTCGGAACAGCGCGACGAGCAGGTCTCCGGCTGGTATGTCTTCCTTAATTACGGGGTCATGCATTGGTTGAAACTTCTCTATGGATTGCTTGCCCTGTCCGTGGCCGTCATGTATTACAGGCGATTGCACGTGTCACTTAAGGCTCTTTCCTGGCTGATCTGGACCGCCATGGCCTATGTGCCGGTATCCATGATCGCCGGTTTCATTTTTTGGGTCTTGGAGCCGATTCCCCATACGATCTCCGGCTATCTGATCGAAATTTTCAACATCATCTTCATCAGCGCATTGGTCGGAATCCCCCTGTACATGCTGGAACGTTATCTGCACGAACGAACCATCACAACCGTAGTCAGGTTGTGAGGTGGCTGAAACTATGATCGGTAACTGGATGCCCTGGTTTGCAGCAATCGTGCTTGTCTTCGGGACACGCTGGCGGATCGGACTCACGGTCGGTCTGCTGGCCGAGCTCATCTATGTCGGCGGTCGCGGGCTGGCCCTTGGCCGCCTGCCGTTGATCGGGCCCCATGACACATTGATGTTCTTCGCGCTGTCGCTGGCGGCAGTCGGCCTTTTCATGTCATTTTCGCCGATCCTGCGCGGCGTGCGCTGGTTTACCGTTGCCTCAGGCCTGTCGGCCGGCTCGGTTACGCTGCTGGCACTGAGATTCAAACCGCTCAACATGCCGCTGCCACAGATTCTGGATACGTTCTGGTTCGAGCTGCACGTGGTAGTTGCTTTTTTTGCTTACGCCCTGTTCACGATCGGCGGGCTGGCCTGTGCCGCCTTTCTCTGGTCCGGAACAAGAAGCTATCTGGACGTTTATTACAAAGCAGCACTGGTGGGATGGACGTTTTTCTCGGCATCGATGATATCCGGCGGAATCTGGGGCTATTATGCCTGGGGCACCTATTGGCTCTGGACGCCAAAGGAGTTGTGGACATCCGTCCTGTGGCTTTTCTACGCGCTGGCGCTGCATGTCCGGCTGAAAGGGGCCGGTTGGGACAAGCTTACAGCCTGGCTCGGAATAGCCGGGGTATTCGTGATGCTGTTCACCTACCTGGGGGTCAGCATGCTGATGAAGAGTTCGCACAGTTTCTAGATGCATATGTAAATTATTAAAACTGCATTAAAATAAATATATTTAACTTGATTGCGCCAATAAAAATATGTAAATATACTGGTCGGAACTGAACCGTCTTTCACTTTCTGAGGGGCGGTTTTGCCTATCTTGCTGCCTCTTCTCCCCCACAG
>JAWDJY010000123.1:0-6145 GCA_032469775.1 Geobacteraceae bacterium
GCTATATTCGATGATTTTTTCGATCATTGTGAATAACCTAACCTACCTTCAAGTGTCCCTGCCCTAACAGTAAGACGGGGTTGAACGCTACATCTTCATATCATCCATATTAAGAGCTTTATTGGCCGGTGCCGTTTTCAACGGTTGCTGCGGGGCAGCCGGAGCCTTGCCTTCCGGCACGGACCCGCCGGTATGCTGACTGTGATCCTGCCCACCCCCACCACGCAGTTGCGATTCAGAATCGATCAGATAGGCGCCGGAAACAGCCACCTTTTCACCTGGTTTGACCCCGGAAAGAATCTGCACCTTGTCGTCCGTACGCTGTCCCACCTGCACCTCACGCGGTTCGAATACTCCCGGGTGGCTTTCCACCCAGACGGTCTGATGCTTGCCGCTATCCATCACCGCCGTGACCGGCAGAACTACGGTCTGGGCCAACCCGACCTTGATAACCGCATTTACGAACATGTCCGGCTTGAGCCTCAATCCGGGGTTGGGCATCTCGACCCGGGCCTTGACCGTACGGGTCTTGGGATCCAGGAAGGGATAGATAAAAGTCACCCGGCCGCGGAAAGACTTTCCAGGAAAAGACTGGGAACGTATTTCCACCGGCTGGCCGATGCGGATGCTGGAAAACTCGCTTTCATAAACCTCGATCTCGACCCATACGGTGGAAAGGTCGGCGATATTGAACAGCGCATCGCCCACATTGACGTACTGTCCCTGCTGGACCAGCTTTTCGATCACCACGCCTGACAGCGGAGTGTATATCGGCAGGCGGATGTTGGGCTTGCCGGCCCGTTCCAACTCGGCGATCTGGCTTTCCTTGACCCCGTACAGCATAAGACGCTGCCTGGCCGAAGACACCAGGCCGTCGCCATTCTGGGAAATAGAGGGTATAGGCGAGTTTTTCAGCTGCTCACGGCTCCTGACCGCCAGCAGGTACTCCTGCTGGGACGCAAGCAGCTCTGGCGAATAGACCTCGGCCACCGGCCGGTCCTTGCTGACAAAAGCCCCCACGGTATTGACGTTGAGCCGATCGATGCGCCCGGCGATCCAGGCGGTGACCTTGGCCTGGCGCGACTGGTCGAACTGCACGACTCCGACCGCGTTGATCTCCCTGTTGAGCGCCTGCTGCCCGGCCTCCACGGTGGCCACGTTGGCCATGATCCGCTGGGTGGTGGAAATGGAGACCTGTCCCAGTGCATCGGCCTGTTGTTTTTGTTCGGCTGTCAACGGGGCACCTGTTCCAGCGCTATCGACTTTTTTGATCAGCTCCATGGCACAGATCGGGCAGGTGCCCGGCTTGTCCTTGATGATGAAGGGATGCATCGGGCAGGTATATTGTACTGCCCCCTGCCCGGCCTTGCCTTCGGCTTGATGGTCGTGGCCGGCATGCTGCCAGGCATACCAGCCGCCTCCGGCCAGGGCGATCAGTAACAGCAAGATCAGTGGAACGGTTATTTTCTTGTTCAATGCCATGGTAAACCTCTGGGCTCTATTTAGTTTCCGGATGAAAGCTATTTACTTGCTGTGCCGGCTGGCGGCTGGGCAAAATCGATACCCACCGCCGCTTCCAGTCTCGCCAGTTGCATCATGTACTCGGCCTTCGATTCGTACAACTCCCGTTCGTAGTTGAACAGGCTGACTCTGCCATCCAGCAATGTCAGGAAATCCACCTTGCCAACCCGGTAGCTTATAATCGCCGACTCCAGCGACTGCTCGGCCTGTGGAATGATGCCCCCCTTGTAGAGCTCAACCAGCTTACGGCGGCGCTCCATCTGTGCCATGGAATCATTGACGGCATAACCGATGCTGTTCTTGAGGCCGTTCAGCTCCTCCATCGCCATGTCGGTCTCGGAGGAAGATTCGGTCAGCATGGCCCGGCGGCGTTCCTGCTGAAAGGGCAGGTTGAAGGTCAAACCGACCGTGAACATGTTATAACCGGGATCCGACATGGCCTGTTCACGGAACATGTATTCAAAGGACAGATTGAGATCCGGGTAGAATTCCTTGCGAGCCAGACGGTGTGTGGCCATACCCTTGTTGGCCAGCATCACCAGGCTTTTTGCCTGGGGACGGTTCTGGTTGGCATTTTCCATGAGCTGGTCAGGCGTCTGAGCAACGACCGGAAGCTCGAAGTCCTCCACGCGCCCAACGACAGTACCGGCCGGACGATACAACAGGTAATTCAGATTGGCCTCCAGGCTTTTTCTCTGTTGCTGCAGTGTTATCTGCATATCCAGCATCCTGGATTTTTCGAGTCCGGCTTTGAATATATCCTGCTGCGCCCCCTGCCCAACACTGTAGCGGGACTCGGCTATGGTGGTGAAGTCGCTGATGATCTGAATATTCTTGGCCACAATTTCCAGAGCCTTGTCCACGGAATATATCTGGTAATAGGTCTCTTTCACCATCCGCTTCAGTTCCAGCCGGCGCTCCTCGATCTGCCAGCGGTAGGATTCGGCCTCGTAACGGGCGATTTCCTCTTTCAATTCACGCTTGCCCCAGAAGGGAAGCTGCTGGCTGATGCCGATCACTTTGGCCGTATTCGGATCCTTGCCGCCGAACGAGAGCGGATCACGGGCCAGCAGGTTCTGCAGCTTGAACATGAACATGGGATCGTCCAGGCGACCGGCCTGGCTGGCCCGGCCAACAAACATCCTCCAGCGAGCCTGGGAGGATTTAAGCTCGGGATTGTTGGCCAGAGCGTTTTCGACCAGGGAGGCAAGTGTTTCGACAGGCCTGGAGTCATCAGCAAAAGCGGGAGTGAAGCAGATGATAATGGAGGCGATTATGGCAAGCAGTGATTTCATGGCAGCCTCTGATTCGATTGATTTCTGTAAAACCATTATCAGTTATCGTGCCAAGCAGGTAACACAGCGATTTTAAACACATCAAACAATTTATCAGGAGCAGCACCCTCCTGGATTATGCAGAATATTCTACAATACTTGTGGCATATTCAGCAGCGCACTATCTAAACTTTGTCCGGAGTGACAATCTCATACTTCTCCATACGATATATCAGAGTATGCCGGGGTATTCTCAGGAAACGGGCAGCTGCGGCCTGATTCCAGCTGTTGCGCTCCAGCGCCTGCACCACCACCTCGCGTTCCAGCTGTTCCAGCGAGTAGCCGTCGTCAGGAAGGTTTACCA
This sequence comes from Geobacteraceae bacterium, assembly GCA_032469775.1. Classification (GTDB taxonomy): domain Bacteria; phylum Desulfobacterota; class Desulfuromonadia; order Geobacterales; family Pseudopelobacteraceae; genus JACRCG01. Next base: position 3,160 of record JAWDJY010000123.1, read on the forward strand.
CTGTGTACGCACCGGTCGCGGTTTCAGGAGAGACCGTGCCTCTGCTGATTTTTTCAGGCAGCTCCCCGAAAGTGATCGTGTCCCCCTCTCGCATTATCAGTAACCGCTCCACCAGGTTTTCCAGTTCCCGCACATTGCCAGGCCATGCATAAGAGGAAAGCGCCGCAAGCGCCTGACTGTCGAATACAACCCTGGCTGAGTCGTACTTGCTACAGAAGTAGCGCAGAAGTAGCGGGATGTCCTCGCGTCGCTGCCGCAGCGGCGGCAGGTGGATAGGTATCACCGAGAGACGGTAGTAAAGATCCTCGCGAAAGGCGCCATCGGCAATAGCCTTTTCGATGTCCAGATTGGTGGCGGCCACCACCCTCACATCCAGCTTCTGTTCCCTTGTGCCGCCGACCGCCTCCACCACCCGCTCCTGCAAGGCACGCAACAACTTAGGCTGCAACTCCAGCGGCAATTCACCGACTTCGTCCAGAAAAAGCGTCCCGCCTTCCGCCATCAGGAACTTCCCGGTTTTGTCCTTGACGGCGCCGGTAAAGGCGCCCTTTACGTGCCCGAAGAGTTCGCTCTCCAGCAGGTCGCGGGGAATCGCGGCGCAGTTGATGGCCACAAAGGGGCCGTTCCTGCGGCCGCTCTGGGCATGGATCGACCGGGCCACCAACTCCTTGCCTGTACCGGACTCTCCGGTGATCAGCACCGAGGCCTCGCTGTCGGCCACCTTATGCACCACCTGGAAAACCTTTTCCATCGCCGACGACGAACCGACCATGGTGCGAAAATCGCTGCGGTCGGACAACTCGCTTTTCAGGCGCTTGTTCTCGGCGGCCAGACCGTTGAAACGAAGGGCATTGGCCACGGTCAGCCGCAGTTCATCGCGGTTGAAGGGTTTGGTGATATAATCATGCGCGCCCGACTTCATCGCCTCCACGGCGATATCGACCGTGCCGAAAGCGGTGACGATAATCACCAGCGTTTCCGGAGAGCGTTCCTTGATGGCCTTCAACACCTGCATGCCGTCCATGCCCGGCATTTTCATGTCGGTTATTACCAAAGCAGGTGCTATCTCATCAAACAACCGCAAGCCCTCTTCGCCGGAAGCGGCGGCGGCCACGGCATAACCGGCCTCCTGGAGGTTGTATTCCAGCACCCGCCTGAGCGAGGTATCGTCGTCGATGATCAGGATGGTTGTTTTCATGGTGGTCCTTGCAGATATTTTTTTAGTTATCGAAGACAGCGAGACATTGTTAAAATTGCACACCTGCTTACGGATATAAAATGAGCTCGATATACTTACTTATTCTTGTGCGGTTAACGCGCATCCCCCCAAATGGAACATTTATACTTTACTTCCCACATATGACCATAGGCAGTATCAACTCATTTTTGCTTCAGGCAGCCTGACGGTTGCCGTCGTCCCAGAACCGAACTGGCTTTCCACGGTCAAGGTTCCGCCGTGCGCTTCAATGATTTTTCTGGTTATGGCCAATCCAAGACCGGTTCCGTCGGCTTTGGTTGTGAAGAACGGCTCGAAGATTCGCTCCAGAGTTTCCGCATCTATACCGGCCCCGGTATCTCTGAAACGAACCTCACAGAAGCCATCTTTACTGCCGGTCGATATGGTAACGCTCCCGCCCGCCGGCGTGGCCTGCAGTGCGTTGATGACTATATTGAGGAAGGCCTGGCGCAGCTTCTCACCGTCTCCGGAGACCGCCAGTTCTTCCACCGGCGGTTCTAAAACCAGGCGGACACGGCGCTGGCCGGCATCGTTCGCGGTCAGTACGACAATGGTTTCCAACTCCTCCCGCAGCAAGCAACGACGCTTCTCGGCAACCTGGGGACGGGCCATGCGCAGAAAATCCTCAACCACATGGTTGAGCCGCTCGGTTTCCTTGATCTGGATTTCGATGAACTCATGCTTGGGATCTCCGGGGCGGTAGTCATCCTTCAGAATCTCGGCCGTGCCGCGGATCGACCCCAACGGGTTCCTGATCTCGTGAGCCAGCACCGCAGCCATCTCCCCCAGGGTTGACAGTTTTTCCGCCCGGCGCAACTGTTCCTCCACGGCAATGATACGCTCCGACTGGGACTGCAGCTTTTTGTAAGACTCTTCCAACCCTTCGGCGGTGCGCTGCAACTCAAGGCTGCGCTCACGTTCACGCTGAGACAGAAAGCCGGTGACACCGCCGACCACGTTATACATGACTATCTCCAGATACTTCTCCATTTCCAGGGTCAGCCCTCCGCCCCACTGGAAAAGTATATGGGGCGCATAGGCTATGCTGACCGCCACGGCACACCCGAGGCCGCCACGGAAACCGAACCAGAGACCGGCCAGGATGATCGGCAGGTAGTAGAAACGCTGGAATATGTCGTGCAGATAGTGAAGATGCAGCGGGGTAAGATAGTGAAACAGGCTGATGCCAAGAATGGACAGGGCCAGCAGGCCTATGCGCAGGATGGAAGGCTTCATGGTTCTGGTTATAGCGGAAGTCATGAAAAACACAAGGGTAAACAGAGCAGAAGTATGAATCCGGTTACACCGGGCCCGCGCTGCCCGGAAAAGATCGTCCGACTGGAGACGACATCTCCGCAACTGCGTGGGCCCGGCGAGAGGACCCCTACTGCACGACCATGCCGTCCCTGAGCGTGATCGTCCGGTCGGCATACCTGCCGTTGTCCGGATTATGGGTCACCATGACCACGGTCTGGCCGGCGTCGTTAAGCTCGCGGAACAGGGCCATGACATCTTCGCTGGTTTTCGAGTCCAGATTGCCGGTCGGCTCGTCGGCCAGCAGAATCTGCGGATTATTGACAATCGCCCTGGCAATGGCCACCCGTTCCTGCTCGCCGCCGGAAAGCTGGTTGGGCAACCGGTCCAGCTTGGCCCCCAGGCCGACCCGCTCCAGGGCTATGCGGGCAGCTTCCTTCTTGGCATCGTTTTTCATCGCCACTATAGCCAGCGGCAACATCACGTTTTCAATCG
>JAWDJY010000124.1:0-5774 GCA_032469775.1 Geobacteraceae bacterium
CGACCCTGAACTGGAATCCTTCCTTAAACGGGAATTCAGGCGCTGCAACGCAATACCAAGTCCAGGTCAGCAGGAGTTCGTCATTCTCGTCGGTGCAATACTCCTCGGGTTGGATTTCCACAACCAGCTACTCACCAAGGATCAGCACCAATTACACCTATTATTGGCGTGTACAGGCCCGCGACAAGACCAGGACGTCATTAGTTTCAGCATGGTCTCAAGTTGACAGTTTCAAGGTTTCATCCCGATGACATTGGCGAATAATTATGATCTGAGCTGATATACCGATTGTCCTTCCTGCCGGGGAACCAAAAGATAAACCGGCAGGAAGGACTTGAGCATAACCAAGTTACCAAGCGCCATTCCGCGCCACCCTCTCCTTGGTCAGAATATAGTTGTGCAGAATACCATGAAGCAACAAGCGGTCTATTTGTACGGAGATTTTAAAAGTTGGCATATTTTAATTATATTATATTTTTTCTGATTATATCTGTTTCACTGAGCATGGCCGATATACCGGCATGCGCCTTCAGCATCACCACGGACTTGCCTGCTTCAGACAAGTCTTTCGTTCCATCAATAACATACGAAACTGAAAACGGAATTTCAGGGATCCTGACAAGACAGCCGATCGAATTCGCCAGCAGCAAAAGAGGAGGAACGGAAGAGTTCCTGGCGGCGCTTGGCACAGAGTTCCCCTCAACCAGAGGCTGGATTTTTGTTCCTGCCAAAGAAGACCTGCAGGGGCACTTCTCAGTCGTTGAATACTACGTTTTCTTTAACGGAAAGGTAGGCGGCGGCGGTTTTGGTTTCAACTACATTCACTCAGGAAATGATCCTGTAACAGACGACGGCACAGAACTGCACTGGATTCAGAGAGTGGTTTCCAACCACAAACGGCGCTCGGGTCATGGCACATCCGAGAACAGGATCGGAATAAAGTCTTCCGTCATCAATAAGGTGTCAGTGCCTTTTTTTGACGTAGTCCCGAAAAACAAAAGGCGAAATCCGCCTCCGACAAAAGCAGTGCCGCCACACTTCGAATACGACGTTGCTCGTGATGATCTTGGAAATGACCATGAATGGAGATCGGAAACTTATCTTGTAAGCATAAACAGGAAGAGTCCCAAAACAGTAACTGTTCACAACGGAGTTAGCTGGGGTTGGAAAAACGTAGTCAACCGGGAAGCACCGCAGGAAGTCCGTAATTGATACTCCGTATGGCTTCAAGCTCAGGATCACAGCCAGACTAAAGTGAATCTGATCTGCAATTCAGCGTTAGTCCTATCACAGGATGACCGGAAAGGAGGTGAAACATGAAGAAGCTGGCATACGTAAAACCACGCGTAGTTGGCTCAACCAATATCCATCCATGCTGACAAGACAAAGTTACCGAAGCTACCGTAACCAAATATGAAAGGAGTTTAAAAGAATGAACAGAAAATCAGTATTCAGCGCCTTGTTGACAGCTTCTCTGGTATTCGGAGCAACCGCCGTATTGATGGCTAAAACCCCGCCACCACCGGCCAACCAGTATCTGGGCATCTATGATGCAAAGTTTGCCAGCTTCACTAAAGACGACTGCCTTGTCTGCCATATCAGCGATGAGGTTCTGGTCCCGAAGCACCACGCCCTGATCAACACCAAAAACATGATGTGCCTTGATTGCCACACGATGATCCCTGACGGTACCGGCGGCTTCGTGTTCGACGATTTCAGGACCTGTTCTAAATGCCACACGGCAACGCCTCACCATACTTCGGCCAAGGCCGTTGCGCTCGACTGCCAGGCATGTCACGGAAGTTTCATCGACAACCCGCAGGACGGGCACTATATACCGACATATCCGGTCAGCAGCGTGACTCCGATGCCGAGCGGCCGCTCAGTTACAGACCCGCTGGGTAATGTGGTCATCGTCCAGGGATGTGAGGCCTGTCACCAGCCTGATGCAACCGCGATCGACCCCAGCACGAACACCACCCGTGCCATATTCAGCAACAAAGACACCCACCATGGGACCGGTATCCAGAACTGCAACCTGTGCCACGACTTCAACAAGGCAGACATTCGCCAGTGCGAAGCATGTCACGGTGTAAAGTCACTGCACAACATCCAGAAGAAATCTACCGCCAACGCAACCATCGTTCCGGGCGCCGAAGAACTCGGTTACGGACACGTGGGCAACAACTGGGATTGCCAGGGTTGCCACTGGTCATGGTACGGCAATTCAACCAACACAATGACGTCAGCAGTGGTTCCCGCGTTGACCGGCCAGAGCAGCTACACCCTGACAGCCGGCAAGACAAACGCCCTGACCCTGACAGGCTCAGCTTTCACCAACGTGGACGCCAACAATGTAACCTACAACCCGACGGTTACCATCACAAGCGCAACCACCAGCCTCACACTCACACCGAACTCAATCACCGACAGCGAAATCCAGGTAACCATACCGGCACTTCTTCCTGGAATCTACAACGTCCAGGTTGTTAAAACCGGTGTAAAGAGTAACCTCGCCAAAATCACTGTAATTCCAGAGCTCGCAATTAAAACTGCGGCACTTGCTGCAAAAGGCACCGTTACTATTACCGGCTCAGGCTTTGGACCGAAACCACCGGCAGAATACAAATCAGGCCTTGGAGTATCTGTCGGAACAACCATGGCCAAGATCGTCTCATGGGGCGACACCAAGATCGTTGCTTCCAGCTTGCAGTTTAAAGAAAACGCAATGTTGACGGTCAAGACTATCAATGGCTCGATCTCCAAACAGATCACCGCAGTAGTCAAGAAAACCCGCTGACAAGCAACACGACTACAGATCAATGGGGAGCCAGGCGCTCCCCATTGATTCGAATTGACGGAAATGTTTATACCGTACGGAAAGGAACATCGAAATGAACCGTTTGATTGCAACCATTACAATTGCAGTCCTGCTTGGCCTGAGTTCCCTGGCTTCTGCCGCTGATCGCAAGGTTATTATCGGTTTCAGGAAAGTGACCGGAGTCTCGGATGAGGGCAAACGCCAGAAGTTTTACAGGTCCGGCGGACAGATCAAACGCTCACATAAAATTATTAACGCGATATCCGGACAACTTCCGGAAAATGAGATTGAAAAATTGAAAAAGGATCCGGATGTGGCCTATGTGGAACCGGATGTGGTTGTTGGGGTCAGCGAACCGGCCCTTACACTGGCTCCGCTTACCCAGGAGTACACGGACTCGTGGGGCGTAACCAGGATTGGAGGCAACTCCGCAGCCGCAGCCGGTTTTACCGGCGCCGGCATCAAGGTTGCCGTTCTCGATTCCGGAATTGATTATTCACACCCGGATCTGGTCGACAATTACAAGGGTGGCTACAACTTTGTCTATGAAAACGACGACCCGTACGATGATGGCTATATCAGTCACGGCACACATATCGCCGGAATAATCGGCGCCAGAAACAACGGAACCGGAGTAGTGGGAGTGGCGCCGGAAGTCTCGCTCTATGCGGTCAAGGTGTTGGGCGGCATGGTCATGGGAGACCTCAGCGACATTCTGGCCGGAATCGAATGGGCGATCAGCAATAATATGAACGTAATAAACCTGAGCATCGGCTCTCCGCAGGATTCCACAGCTTTCAAGGAAGCCTGCGACAGGGCCCGCCAGGCCGGCATCATCGTGGTTGCGGCCAGCGGCAATGCCAACAGCAGTGTGGTTGATTTTCCTGCGGCATATGAGTCGGTGATAGCTGTCTCCGCCACGAATATTGACGACACGCGTGCAAGCTTCTCCAATTATGGTTCCGAAGTTGAACTTGCTGCTCCGGGAATGGACATAAAATCCACCTTGCGTGGCGGCGGATACGGAACCATGCGCGGCACGTCCCAGGCCACAGCTCATGTATCGGGAGCCGCCGCGATACTGCTTGCCAAAGCCATTGCCGACGGCAACACCGGCATCAATGCCGCGGAAGGAGTCCGAACCAGTTTGGCCGCCTCGGCCGAAGATCTGGGCGACCCTGGCCGTGATCCCTATTTCGGATTCGGCATCGTTGACCTGGGGAAAGCACTTACACCTCCACCACCATCCACATATCACTACACCATTGTCAGAAACGGTGGCCCTCCCAAATCACAACTACTGAAAGTGCCTCTGAAACCCGGCGCCTACAGGGTTGAAATCATGTACAACGGCAACATTCAGCTTAAAGTGGCGGTATTGGACAACAAGGGCCTTGATAACATCGAAACGGATCAAAAAAAGCATCGCCTACATGCCAAAGTGAAGCATGCCCCCCGGAGAGTGCAGTTCGATGTGAGCATCGGTGACTCAGGTTCACTTCTATTCCTGCCAGCAGGAAAACCAGGTTCCACGGCAGACATTACAATTACGGCGGCAGCCGGCTAGACCAAACCACGCCCACAACGAAAAATCAAGTAATTGCGAGGTCTTATGAGGATTTTAGCAATAACGCTATAATAATGTTCTTAACAAACGCATTGATAACGCGGCACGCGAAAAGAGAATTATGAAACTAAAAACCTTGCTGTTTATTTCAACAAAAATACTGATGACCGCAGCCATGCTATCCGCAGCAGAGATTCCTGAAGGGGAGCGAGTTGTTGCACTCATAAATGGCGTGGCGATAAAGGATGCCGAGCTTGCACCGTTGGTGAACAAACGGCTGGCAATCTATCGAAAGCTCGGCGCAAAGACCGGACTGGAGCAGATCAGACGGCGTTTTCAGGACGAAGAACTGGACAATCTCATCAAGCAGGAACTCATCTATCAAGCGGCACTGGCCATAAAGCCTGCTGACCTGGAAGAGCGGACGAACAAGCGATACTCAGAAAAAATGATCGGTGAAGGCAAAAACGCCGATTACGCAAAAACCGATGAAAGAGTACTCAAGGAAAAGATCAGGCGGGAAATTCTGATTGACGAGTATCTGGCACGCGCCGGAATCCTTGCGCTTCAGGTTCCCGAACAGGAGTCCCGCAAGTATTACGACAACAATCGACAGAGTTTTACGGAACCGTCCTCTGTCAGGCTACATCATATTCTGCTGAGGATTTCAAAAGAGCCGTCATCAGAGCGGGAAGCGCTTGAAAAGGGCAACAGGATTCTTAAAGAGCTGGCTGAAGGCAAAGACTTTGGCGAACTGGCACAGCAGTATTCCGACTGTGCCAGCAAAAAAAAAGGTGGCGACCTTGGCTTCATCAAACAAGGATATATGCCGTCGGAGTTCGACGCCGCGGTCATGTCTCTTAAACCGGGCCAGACCAGCGGACTTGTCAAGACCTCCCATGGCCTCCACATCATACGAGTTGACGAAAAAAGTCCGGAAAAGATCAAGGAATTCGAAGAGCTGAAGGATTTTATCGGGCGCTACCTGCTGAAAGAGTATCGCGAAAAGAAGATACTTGAACTCCTCAACAACCTGAAGCAATCGGCAAAGATAGAAAAACTGATCAGGTAGTTTCCGGGCGGAGTCTGCAGTCAACAACATTGTAACGAATTCAAGGAGTCGAGAGATGAGAACAACGAACGTGCTGCTATCCGTGCTGCTGTCAGTCATACTGGTTGCCTGCTCTCTGGTATCGGTCAGTGAAGCGACAACGCACACCCTGCAGGTCAAGAGCGGTCGGATCGTCCTTGCCAAGGCCGTTGTTGACGACGCCACTCCCTACACCGGTCTTTACTCCCTGGTGGTTGACGGTTCCGAGCGGCTCTGGCAGCAGTGGTTCTGGTATCGCATCGGGCCGTCCGGCATGGAGAAGTCTCTGGAGTCGC
>JAWDJY010000125.1:0-5286 GCA_032469775.1 Geobacteraceae bacterium
ACACGAGGCCGATGGCGATGATTGCGGAGAGAAAACTCAACGGATGGAGTTCTGCAGGACGCAGCCGGAGGCGGAAAGTATGAATCGCCCAGCAGACAACCGCCAGGAGTACCCACAGATCTCCGCCGTTAACCCGCAGGGCCAGTAAACGGGTAACATCGGCGCGACAGATAATGATAACAACCCCTGCAAGAGACATCAGGATACCGGTGGCCTGAGCTCGTGAAACCGGCACTGCTGCGAACATCCTCGAGATGATAACGATCAGCACCGGAATAATCGAGTTCAGCAGCAGCGCGTTGGTAGCGGTCGTGGACTGGAGGCCGATATAGACGAAGGTATTGAAGCAGGCAATCCCCAGTATTCCGAAAACAGTCAGATTTTTCCAGCTCTTTTGGATCAGGGACCGTTGGGAAATCAGGTGCTGCAGGGAGAACGGCAGAAGCATGAGGAGTGCAATGGCCCATCGCCAGAAGGAGAGGGTGATGGGAGGAATAACCGTGTTCACTGCCCGGCCCAGTACAAAGTTGCCGGCCCAGAACAGGGTAGTAAGAATCAGGAGAACATATGGGGATACCGTGACGCGCATGGTTTTAATCTTTACCGGCCAAAGTAACTCCTGGCAAGTAAAACCATTTGGCCGCCTTTTGCATTATGTATGCTGTCCCCGAATTCAGTCCCGCTGTTAATCCACTATGAATTGAGCATGCAGGGCTTGTCCGCTTCGTCACTTTCGTAATAGCGCACTTCGATGACATTTTGTTCAGGATCACGAAAATAGATAGATATTCCTGCCCCATGTGCACCCCAGCGTTTCACCGGGCCATCATCTATCGCTATGTCATTGTCGTCAAGCCTTTTCCGGAGCAATTCCCACTCAGCCTTGTTGGTAGATAGGCAAAAATGGTTGAGATTCGGACGGCAAACGTTCTCCGGCTTGTCGTTTTCCCATAATCCTTTGGGGAATAGATCGATGATCGAATCAACAGTGATGCGGACTGACGGAAATGGAACCTGATGGTCATGGAACTGCTCTATTCGTTCGCCCGGCAGTTCAAGAATGTTGGTGTAAAAGTGAAGCATTGTTTCAATGTCGACCGTGTTAATGACGATATGATCCATTTTGAATTTCATTGGTCATCTCCTTGATCTGCTTACTTAAGGGGTCAGCCTCTTGATGAGGTCGGCATGAACCGGGAACCGGCTGAGCAGGTCGGAGCGGCTCCCCATTTCGAAATCGGCAAAGTCGAAGCCGGGGGCTACGGTGCACCCAACAAGGGAGAAATCTCCCGTGGTCTCGGCACCGAACCAGCACCCAGCCGGCACCACCCCCTGGAACGATTCCCCCGCCGCCGGGTTGCTCCCCAGGGTCAGGGAGTTGCGAGTGCCCTCGGGGGTTATAAGATGCACGATCAGGGGTGCGCCGGCATGGAAATGCCACAACTCGTCCGACTTGATCCGGTGAAGCGCCGACAGGTCTCCCCGCTCCAGCAGAAAATAGATCGCCGTCGAAAAGGAGCGCTCGCCGGCCGCCCGTTCCGAGAGGAGAGCGCCGGGGATGGTCCCGGTCGCCCGGTAGGTCTCACGGTACCAACCCCCCTCCGGATGGCGTGTCAGGCCGAGGCCGGCAATCAGCTCCGCGGCGGCCGGTCTGCCGGCAGAGTCGGGGGCCACCAGGCTGAAGCGGGGCATCGCGCCGCCGTCCACCGTCACGTTCTCCTGAAACATCGCCAGCGGCCGCACCCAGAGGGAATCGTTATCGTAGATGCAGCGGTAGACCACCATGAGTTCGTCCGTCTCACTGTGGCGTGAAGTGCCGATCACTCGATACTCGCCCCCCTTGTAGTGCCGATAGAGCCCCGGCGTCGGTTCCTGGTGCATGATACGTCTCCCAATCTGTCCGGTAGTAACCGTTGCGGCTGAATGCATTACAGTAATGATCTGCCCGAAAGCATAATACCGTACTTTTACAGAAGAACCAGCAAAGGCGACCGCTTGGCCGCCTTTTTAATGCAGTAAATTAACCTCAGTACCACTTAGTTTTCACATTCCAAGAATTTCTTCACAACAGGATGCCATGCATCGCCACTGAAACCGCCAGAGCTCGGGTGCTCCATCTTTCCGGTAAATATAATTTTGCCTGACTCTATTGGATAATGCCATGTACGCATTCTTTTATCGGTTACATCTGAACAAACAGACTCACCCTCATATCCGGATGATGGAGTCATATCCCAGACAAAGTTACCCAGCATGATTATTTTATCAGGCTGTAATTTGTTGATAATTTCTTCAAATGTCACTTGGGCGCTAACACCTTGCTCTGCCGTTGGTCTCGATCTTGCCTCTTCGACGGACTCTTGAACATAATTATAAAAAGCCACACATTTCCAAAATTCCTCTTGATCAAGTTCATCATTAGGCACACCTGTTATGGCCCGGGCAATGTTGGTAAAGAAACTAATTCGTTGCTTTCCAGACAAGTGCATTTGTAATACATCACAAGTGAAGTCACACTCTTTACCCGGCGCTTTTCCATAATGTGAATCGCCAATTACAAGGATTCTGGTGCCGTTAAAACCATCATTGTATGCTTCACCAATCCATGGCAGGTATTTAACGCAATCAGTAAATTCAAACATGATCTCCTCCATTTTAAGCTAAAATATATTCATCATTTCATTACCCGTTTAAGGTTCTCAAAAAGGGCTGATTTTCAGAAAATTTTTATGATCAATTCAATCCACAGGCGTTTGCCCGCCCCGGCCAGGTTGTCCAGTCCTCCCCGCGCCAGCGCCTCGGTGATCTTGCGTTCAGCTATGGTTGCCAGGATGTCCATGGAGTGTAGTGTGGATTATTTCGGCGGGAAATTTCAAGCAGAGAAACAGTAAAGTGACCGATTGGCCGCCTACTAAATAAACTTGTCATCTTGGAAGCCTGACCCTACGGCTTTTTCTGATACTTGTTTTGTACCGTCCGGACAACCGTGGATGTGTGCGCTTGAAAATGGCAAAGGCGACCGAATGGCCGCCTTGTGAGTTGAGTATGGTGTCCCCTGAATTCCAAGGGAGAAATCTCCCGTGGTCTCGGCGCCGAACCAGCACCCAGCCGGCACCACCCCCTGGAACGATTCACCCGCCGCCGGGTTGCTCCCCAGGGTCAGGGAGTTGCGAGTGCCCTCGGGGGTTATAAGATGCACGATCAGGGGTGCGCCGGCATGGAAATGCCATAACTCGTCCGACTTGATCCGGTGAAGCGCCGACAGGTCTCCCCGCTCCAGCAGAAAATAGATCGCCGTCGAAAAGGAGCGCTCGCCGGCCGCCCGTTCCGAGAGGAGAGCGCCGGGGATGGTCCCGGTCGCCCGGTAGGTCTCACGGTACCAACCCCCCTCCGGATGGCGTGTCAGGCCGAGGCCGGCAATCAGCTCCGCGGCGGCCGGTCTGCCGGCAGAGTCGGGGGCCACCAGGCTGAAGCGGGGCATCGCGCCGCCGTCCACCGTCACGTTCTCCTGAAACATCGCCAGCGGCCGCACCCAGAGGGAATCGTTATCGTAGATGCAGCGGTAGACCACCATGAGTTCGTCCGTCTCACTGTGGCGTGAAGTGCCGATCACTCGATACTCGCCCCCCTTGTAGTGCCGATAGAGCCCCGGCGTCGGTTCCTGGTGCATGATACGTCTCCCAATCTGTCCGGTAGTAACCGTTGCGGCTGAATGCATTACAGTAATGATCTGCCCGAAAGCATAATACCGTACTTTTTCAGAAGAAACAGCGAAGACGGCCGTTTGGCCGCCTTTTGAATTAAGTAAACTGGAACTCGTGCGCATTGGTTGCCATGAATGTCTGAAAGTCAAGCCAGACCCCATTGGTTGCCCCAACATTCCCTAAAAAGCACGCTTATTTTTTCAAAGACACGAACCCAGCATATTCTCGCTCACTAATATCAAACGCTACAACTTTACCCTCCAACAATCCTTCGACCTGTTCTCGCGTCAACCGGAACTCATACGCACCATAGTTTTCGCCGAATTTTTCACGCGCATCTGTCGTGTCCTCGATCAGTTCGATGCGATCATCCCGACTGCCCGGCACCGGTGTGCCCGCTTTACCCCAGCTCGCATTCATTATCACACCACCTTTGGTAATTCAGGAAATCGCACTCATTTTAACCCCAAGGATTGCACACCGTTGCCCCGCATCTCTCAATATCCCTGACATTCCTTGTAACCACTACCAACCCATGCGCCTTAGCGGTGGCAGCGATGAGCGAATCCATTACCGGCAGTTTCACGCCAGTCTGCTCCGTTTCTCCCTGGAGTCGCCCCCAACAAAGCGCTGTTGCAAGATCAACCTCAATAATCCTTCCGTCAAACCGCTCCACCAGATCGAGGGCAATCCACGCTTGCAGTTCTCTTTTCCTTGTGCTGTCGGAGAGCTTGCTGACCCCTTTTTGCAACTCGCCCAGACTCAGGACACTCAGAAACAGCTTCTGCTCATTCTGCTCGTCCAGCCAGGCCACCACTGCCGGATTCGGCTCCCTTTTTACCAGTTCGGAAATCAGACAGGTATCGAGCAGATACTTCACAGCTCCACCTCGCGGGCAAGATCGTCACTGCGGCTGAGGTCGAGCTCAACCTCACAGAATGGCGATTGCCTGAAAAACTGCGACAACCCGGTGCGCGGCTGCGTCAGCCGCCGGTATTCATCGAGAGAAACCACTACCGCCGAAGGCTTGCCGCGCAGGGTTATGGTCTGCGGGCCGTCATGCAGAGCCTGGTCAACTACCTGACTCAAACGGTTCTTGGCTTCCTGAAGCTGCCACTCCCGGTCATGGGGAGATCGGTCAGTTTTATTAGCCTTCATAGCGCCTCCGTATCTAGCTAGACTGTCTAGCTACCAAAATAGCATGGCAGACCTATAATGCAAATAAAAATTATGTGAATGTACGCCATGCGCAACTCGGTTGGGAGCCGGAGAGATAAAGTCGAGCACTGTCCTGAGCGTAGCCGAAGGGCGTTCCGTATGGTTGCCAGGATGTCCATGGGGGGGTAGTGTGGTTATTTCGGCGGGAAATTTTAAGCAGAGAAACAGCAAAGGCGGCCGATTGGCCGACTTTTGAATTGTACAATCGAAACTCCCTCTAAAAACTTATATTTCAAGACCTGATAATCATCTAAAAGGCACCCCCTGAATCAACGGATGCAAAAACCTTCCGATATGCTCAGTAAGACGTCCAATCTTGCAAAGCACAATCAGGAGGTGCCCAGTGAAACTGTACTCTGGAATC
>JAWDJY010000126.1:0-5283 GCA_032469775.1 Geobacteraceae bacterium
ACTTTAACCCGGGCAACCAGCTCTTCATGGTCAAACGGTTTGGTGATATAATCGCTCGCGCCCTGATCAAGTCCCTTGAGTTTGCGTTCCCGGTCGTTCATTCCGGTCAGGATGATAACAGGAACATCCTGAAGATCCGGCCTGGCTTTAAGCATGCTCAGAAATTTAAAACCATCGATGCGCGGCATCTCCAGATCACAGAGAATTATATCCACCGGAGATGACAGCAGCTTCTTGAATCCTTCCAGACCGTCCTCTGCTTCATAATAGCGGCTGAAGAGATTGTATGACTCGAGGGTTCCGATAATCTGCTCCCGGACGGTAACCGAATCATCTATAATGAGTACACTAGTAGGCATGGAGCGGCAGTTTATATGAATTCGTGGTAAAACACAATTAATAATGCAGCTATCTCTGCGGGAATCCGGCATAAAATCAGAGCAGCGGTTCGTGAGCCAGGCGCTTCATTTCAGAAATTGTCGCCGCATAGTCAGTCGCGCCGAACACGGCACTGCCGGCGACAAAAACATCCGCCCCCGCGTGTGAGATCCGGGCGATATTTGCCGGTTTGACTCCGCCGTCAATTTCAAGTTCGGCTTCAGAGCCGTAACGGTCGAGAAGCGCACGCAATGAATGGATTTTCGGAAGGCAGGCTTCGATGAAGCTCTGTCCGCCAAACCCCGGGTTGACGGTCATCAGCAGCACCAGGTCCAGGTCATTGATGACGTAATCAAGAACATGCAGCGGTGTGGCCGGGTTGAGAGACACTCCGGCTTTTTTCCCGAAAGATTTGATCAGCTGTATGCTGCGATGCAGGTGGTTGGTCGCTTCTGCATGAATGACGATGATATCGGAACCGGCCGCAGCAAAATCCGGGATATAGAGGTCAGGATTCTCGATCATCAGGTGAACGTCCAGCGTCAGCGATGTCACTTTGCGGGCCGCTGCAACAATCAGCGGACCGATCGTGATGTTGGGAACGAAATGACCATCCATGACATCGATATGAATGTAATCAGCCCCGGCCGCCTCAACGGCACGGATTTCATCACCAAGACGGGAAAAGTCGGCAGACAGGATAGATGGCGCAATTTTTTTCATATAAAGGCTCCAGGTCTTTTTTGTAGATTTTATAATCGTTTTAGACGTGCGGCGAAGAAACCGTCCATACCGTGACGGTGCGGCCAGACCCTGAACATGCCATAAAATGCAATCAGTTTACTCCATTCAGGAAAAAGTTCATTCAGGTTTTCCAGCACGAACCCGGGATGGTGCAAAAGAAAATCCTCCACCACTAGCTCATTTTCCGCTTCTGATGTCGAGCAGGTTGAGTAGAGCAGTGTCCCCCCCCTCTTCAGTCTGGCTGCGGCATTCTTCAGGAGGGTCTTCTGGACAGCGGCAAGGCGGGTGATGTCGCCGGAAAAGAGTCGCCACTTGGCCTCGGGATTGCGGTGAATAACACCAAGACCGGAGCATGGCGCGTCAAGCAGGATGCGGTCAAACTCGCCTTCCGGGAAAGTGTCTGGTTGATGCAGGTCAGCAACCGCTGTTGAAACCGAGTTGATGCCAAGCCTGCGGAGATTGTCCTGAACAATTGTCAATTTCGACCGGGATATATCGGTTGCAATCAGTTCACCACGGTCATCCATCTGCTGGGCTATGTGGCAGGTCTTCCCGCCGGGTGCGCAGCAGGCATCCCAGATGCGCTCCCCCGGTTCGGCGCCGAGCAGTCGGCCGGCCAGTTGTGATGCTTCATCCTGAATTGCGAACAGGCCGGCAGCAAAGCCGGGCAGCGCGGTAACGATATGGCGCTCGCCGAGAGTTATGCCGTCCGGTGAATGGCGACAGGGGCCCGCATCGATACCCTGCCGGTTAAACTCGCTCAGTAATTCCTCGCGATTAGAGCGGAGCGTGTTGACGCGCAGTGTCAGCGGGGGGTGCTGAGAAGAGGCTTCTGCAAGTTGCTCGGCCTCGGCAACGCCAAGCTGGTCAAGCCATTGCTCAACCAGCCATTCCGGCTGGGAATGCCGTGCCGCGATCGCCGCTGCCGGATGAGTGCTGATATCAGGAAAACGTATCGTATCGCGGCGGCGCAGAAAGTTTCTCAACACGGCATTGATCAACCCGCTCGTGCCTGGCGTGATCAGCTTCGCCAGTTTGACTGATTCATTTACGGCGGCCGACTCGGGAATGCGGTCAAGGCAGGTCAGCTGATAGAGGCCGATTCGCAGGATAACGAGCGCCAGCGGATCAAGCTCAATCATCGGTTTTTCAAGCAGCTGTTGAAGGATATGATCCAGTGTTCCCTGACGACGCAGCACACCGTACACCAGTTCGGCATACAACCCTCGATCCGGTCCGGTTAATACTCCTTTGGAAAGTTCGCTGTCGATCAGGCGGTCAGCGAAACCGCCCTCTTTTCTGATGCGCAGAAGGGTCTCGCAGGCGGCCTGCCGTGGGTTTGCAGAGGAGGCGCCGGTCACGGCGCGTCTGATGATCATATCGTGCATATCGTGTTACGTAAATTCATTCCGGCCTCACATATAAATTATGACACTACGTAAAATCTGACTGCGTCTATAATAAGCACCCGAAGGGAAAAGTGCAAGCGCGGGCTGGTCTCCGTTGTTTCGCCGGCAATCGCGTTGACTCATAGAAAAAGGTAACCGAAAGTTGATTAAAACGTTACATCAGGTTGTTGGTAACCTAACGATATGGAAGATAGTTTTCAGCTTGGTTTCGATTGCCTTTTTCAGTGTAAATGGGTTGAGTGAATTGTAAAGCGTTTCCAGTTTTGTTTTTGCTTCTTCAGTGATGTCGCTTGATGCTGTTAGTCGCTGATACGGGGTTTGTGGTGATTCGTACTTTTTGATGTATTTTGAGTTCAGTTTCTGTTTTCCCTTGAGTTTTAATGTTGGACAGAAAAAGTTGTTGAACTGGCTCCATTCGTTCTTGTAGAGGTTGTTGATCACTGGAATAAGGTCTTTGTTGTCAAAACGGTCATACCCGAGTAATTGTCTGACATGGGTCCAGTTTTTCTGCTCAACAAAGGCGTTGTCGTTCTTTCTATATGGCCGTGATCTGGTGAATAATACCGGAGCCTTAGGCCGATCGGTGAAGTATCTGACAAGATGATGATTGAGGAATTCTGACCCGTTGTCGCAGTCAAAACCAAGAATCGGGAATGAGATCATAGCCTCGATATCCTGGATTTCACGAAGCACGCCTTGAGAGCCTTTACCCCAGACGGCCCGGTTTTCAGTCCACCCGGTGAAGATGTCGGTAAAAGTTAGGCTGTAGACGAAGTCTCCGGCCATTGAATTGCCGCAATGGGCCACTGTGTCGGCTTCAAAAAAGCCCGGTCCGGTAACATCCCAGTTGTGAGTCTTGATAGGAATCTGGTTTTTGAGCAGTGTGCCTGGCTTTGTACCGCAGCGTCCCTTTTTATGAAGCGCCCGTACTGGTTTCAGCAGGCGATCAATAGTTGCCGGACTTACACAGAGCAGCTTGTTTCTTACTTCGACGGCAAGCCGTTCATACTCCAACTCATAGAAAGGCAGCCATAACGGGATGGCAGCTTTCAACTTCTTGGAGCACATCTGATCCGTTGCAAACCAGATACGCTTGAGAGCCTTAAGAAGACTCTCGTTATCATAGATGGAGCGTGGTCCCGGTCTTTTTCTTGTGCCAGGATTAGCCTTCTTCTTGCTCAACAATCGGATTGCGTATTTGCGGTTGTAGCCGCAAATTGCACAGAATTCATCCAGAATGGCCGTTTTGTCCTTCTTGCCGGAATGGAAATATCGCAAGCGGACAGCTTCAAGATAATCACGACGAGAACGAAGCACCATGACAGGCCTCCTTTCGGTTACCTGTAATATGATGCAACGTTATCTTTTAGTTACAAGCTACGGTTACATTTAATTTGAGTCAATTCGTATATTTCGATCCATCTTGACATGACTCATTTTGGTTGTAGAATTTATTCAGTTCGCAAGCAAATAAGAATCAGTGGAGGTGTATATGACCTGCTCATTTGTACGTGACGGTTATTCAGGGTTGATTGAAGAGCGAAAGAGCGGAGAGAGACGGGCGGAAGAAGAGGAGTACGGTGCTTGGAAAGTCGTCTGTGATATCTGGAATAAAGTTGCTCTCCGGAGGCGCAAAGAATTAAGGAGAAGAGTCGATTCAGCAGATTCGGGGCTCACATAGCACTGATATTTTTCTCACATTACCAATTCACAAAATTAAAGGGTAGCCAGTACGGCTACCCTTTAATTTTGCGGTTTATATGAGCTTATACCAATTGGAATTGGAATTACTTGGCAGTTTTCGTTTGAGCAGCAGGGGCAACAGTAAAAACCTCTGTCGCAACTTTTTTTGCCAGGGCAAAATTGTTGTTCACATAATTCTGGAAAGAATCAAAACCGAAATTGAAAGAGTCATTCCAGAAGGCGACGATTAATTTTGCTTCTTTAGGCAGTTTATCGGTGGCGGAATCAACCAGGGTTTTTGTCTCATTTCTGAGTACGGTGACCTGGCTGACAGCATCATTGTAGAAGCTTTCGAGTGCTTCAAGGCTTTTTACCGGTGCAGTCCCTGCGGTAAGATCCAGCTCAAGGCCGTTTCCGATGTGTTTCTTCAGGTTGTCCAGAGCTTTTTGATTTTCTTTGAAGCAGGTGCTGACGACTTTCTTTCCCTCTTCAGGAAAAGAAGGTACTGCTGTCAGAAGGGCGTCGGTTGCTGCAACCGCTTGACCGGAAATTGTGTTCAGAGCATCAAAGCTGGTGTTAAGTGCGGTTTTGTTAAAGGCGGCTGTCTCTTTGGTGAAATTTGCTGTTCCCATGTGTATCTCCGTTTACTGGTGATTTGGCTGTGATGTTGTAATCTGTAAACAATATTTATGCATTATTTAAATAAAAGTCAAGAACAAATTTTAGAAAATGTTTGAATATTGCTATTTTTTATAAATAAATATATACAATGAATCCCGTTTGTGTACCGGATTTTGCGGTTAAATACATATAAAGAGAGTGACTAATAGGAATGATTACTAAAGAACAGAAGGACATCTTCCGGAAATCAGTTGGTAAACTCCTTGAGAAAAAACGTCTGGAAAAGGGACTTAACCGCAAGGAAGTCGGGGTGGCGCTTGGCTATGAAGGCAATAGTGCAATACAGATTGTTGCCCGTTTTGAATCTGGACGTGCGGGAGTTCCGAAAGCGAAGATCGAAAAGCTTCTGGAAATTCTCAGCATCACGAATAAAGACTTCGGTCTTGTC
>JAWDJY010000127.1:0-5105 GCA_032469775.1 Geobacteraceae bacterium
CAATGGCTTTTAGCGCCTTATCACGCAGGTCATTCGCGTTCATGCTGATGAACCATTGCTCGGTAGCCCGGAAGATAATCGGCTTTTTACAGCGCCAGCAGTGCGGGTACGAATGGATAATCGGGGCGGTATACAGCAGTGCCTCAACTTCAATCAGTTTATCGATGACGCTTTTGTTGGCCGGGAAAACCTGCTGGCCGCCGAAAAACTCGACGTCAGCAAGGTATTTGCCATGGTTGTCAACCGGATTGTATACCTGCAGCCCTTCTTTCAGTGCCAGTTCATAATCTTCCTGGCCATGGCCGGGAGCGGTGTGAACGCATCCGGTGCCGGCTTCAAGCGTGACATGATCACCCAGCAGCACGATCGAATCACGATCATAAAAGGGGTGTTTGCATAGTTTCCGCTCCAGTACTCCGGCCTTGAACGTTGCGATGACGTTACCGGTCAGGCCGATCGTCGCCAGGAACGAATCTTTAAGCCCTTCGGCGACGATCAGGACGCCTTTCTCCGTTTCCAGTGCCACATAATCAAACTCCGGATGGAGCGCAACGGCAAGGTTGGCCGGAATTGTCCAGGGCGTTGTCGTCCAGATGACAACGTACGCCGGTTTTCCTGCCAGAGCGGGGATTTCTGCCGACAGGTCATCCCGCAAGGCGAAGCGGACATAGATGGAAGGGGAAGTGTGGTCGGCATGCTCGACTTCAGCCTCCGCCAGTGCGGTGACGCATGATGAACACCAATGCACCGGTTTGCGGCCGCGATAGAGTCCGCCATTGTGGGCAAAGCGGGCCAGCTCAGCAGCGGTCAGCCCTTCATATTCATAATTCATGGTTAGATAGGGATTTTCCCAATCACCAAGGATGCCGAGGCGCTTGAATTCCGTTTTCTGGATATCGACAAATTTTGCGGCATAACTCCGGCATTCGCGGCGCATTTCCAGTTTGCTCATGGTATGTTTCTTCGATCCAAGATTCTTCTCTACCTGCAGCTCGATCGGCAGACCGTGGCAGTCCCACCCCGGAACGTACGGGGCGTGGAACCCTTCCATCCGTTTAACCTTAAGCACGATATCCTTGAGGGTCTTATTGAGCGCATGGCCGATATGGATATGGCCGTTGGCGTAGGGGGGACCGTCATGCAGGACATACAGCGGTTTATCTTTGCCGCTCGCTTCCAGTTTGGCATAAAGACCGGTCTGCTCCCATTTGGTGAGCATTTCCGGTTCGCGTTGATTCAGATTTGCCTTCATAGGGAAAGCGGTTTCCGGCAGATTGAGGGTGTCTTTATATTCCATAGGATTCTATCTCCGTCAGTCAAGTCATTAAAAGCTAGCTAAAATACAGTTATATGGCCGAAATGTCAAGAATTTGGACGGAATTTCAGTGTAGAATTTATCACTAGGTCAAGTATGTAGGCAACAGGCTTGTGATACGTTTTAAATCTGCCGTTAAAGCCCATCATCCCTTCAATGTATAGGCTCAGCGTGAATAGGACTTTTGGTCTGTTTGTGATAAACCATCACGAACGGAGGAAAGTCCATGAAAAAGAAACGCTACAATTACACCCCAGAAGAGAAGGTTTCCATTTTACGGCGTCATCTGGTCGAGCATACTGCGGTATCCGACCTGTGTGACGAGTATCAACTTCAGCCAAAGATCTTCTACATCTGGCAGAAGCAGTTCTTTGAGAACGGAGCAGCAGCATTTACCCGTGAAGACAAGCCTCAAAAGCGTATTGAGGAAGTCAAAATCCAACAGCTTGAAGCCAAGTTGATCAGAAAGCATGAAGTGCTCTCCGAGTTGATGGAGGAACACATCAAGCTAAAAAAAGAGCTTGGGGAGCTTTAACAGGCGGCTGGGTTCCCCATGACATTCGCGATGCCGTTGTCGATTACACCAAGGAATGGAGCGAGAAGGCGGAGATTCCGCTGAAACACTTCATATCCTGGCTGGTTGTCTCAAAGAGCAAATTTTACACATGGATCGAGCGGTACGGCAAAGCGAACGAACACAACGCTCCGATCCCTCGCGACTTTTGGCTGGCATTCTGGGAGCGCGAAGCTATCATCAAATTCGCCATAGACAACCCGCTTGAGGGATACCGGCGGTTGACCTTCATGATGCTGGATCAGGATATTGTTGCCGTCAGCCCGTCCAGTACCTGGCGCGTTCTTTCAAAAGCAGGCTTGCTTAACAAATGGAATCAGAAACCGTCTCTCAAGGGCACCGGATTCGTACAGCCGCTGTTGCCTCATGACCACTGGCACGTGGATGTTTCTTACCTCAACATCCGTGGTACTTTCTACTACCTGTGCAGTTTCCTGGATGGCTGCAGTCGCTCCATTATCCGTTGGGAGATCAGAGAGCAGATGACCGAACCAGACATTGAAATCATCCTTCAACGCGCCAAAGAAAAATACCCTGCTGCCCGCCCACGGATCATTTCCGACAACGGGCCACAGTTCATTGCCAAGGATTTCAAGGAATTCATCCGGATTTCCGGCATGACCCATGTACGGACATCGCCTTTCTATCCGCAGTCAAACGGCAAGTTGGAACGATTCCACAAAACAATCAAAACTGAATGCATCCGTCCGGGGACTCCGCTTTCCCTTGACGATGCTCGCCGGATAGTAGAAAAGTACATCGAACACTACAACACAGTCAGGTTACACAGTGCCATTGGGTTCATTGCACCAGCAGACAAACTGAGCGGCAGAGACCAGGATATATTCAAAGAACGGGACCGAAAGCTTGAAGCAGCCAGAGAACTGAGAAGACAAAAACGACAGCAAGCTTATTCTGAAATCAGGCATTCAGGGGAAGCTTACTTACCATTAGATCAAGCAGCCTGAAAGTCCAATTCCGACTGAGGCGTTACAAAGTCAGGTATCCGGGGATTACTGCTGATGAAGATGATGCCGAGGAATCAGTAAGGGCAGCGGTGGCGATACGTGACGTGGTTCGGGTTGTTTTGGGATGTGGTTGAATTAAATATACTGTCCCCGGAATTACTCTCGCCCAGCGCGACCACTTTTTTCTTTACCGAACGGGAATAATACTCCTGTTCCGTCTTTGTCAGGGGCAACCCTTCCAGCCTCTTTTTAAACAACTCCTTCTGCTTCGGAGAAAACATCTGCGACAGGGCAAAGGCCAGAGTGTACTCCTCGTTTTTTTCATTGGCGATGCCCGCCGTTAGAGTGATCAGATCAGCTCTTTGCTCCAGAATTGCATGGGGTGATTCCGTTTGACACCATCAACCTCACACCACATGAAGCTGGTTGTTACCCCGGAGAGCTGGGAAAAACCGGTACGGGCAAGAAATCTTGTTATGGAGATGTAGTCACGCGGGCGCAAGGGGTGATCTTTGGGGCGCTCAACCGTGGCGCACGTCAGTTTGCGGTAGTGGCCGAGAGAGCCGATATGTCTTTCCAGTTGGGCAAGCAGCTTGCGGCCCATCCCGCAGTTGCGGTAGTCCGGGCGAAAGAGCAGTTCCCCAACGTAATACACCTCGTTGAGTGGAAATGTTGTCCCGGCAAAGGCTTCAGACATCCAGGCGTCTTCATGGATAAGCGGCATACCGGCAACCGCTCCGATAACCTCATGTCCATGATATGCGAGAATAATGCAGGCATCAGGTGCCTCGGCATAGGTGACAAGGTATGAGAGTTCGTCTTCTCTCTGCCCTTGATACAGATAGGGATACTCCTTGAAAATTTCGAGACGGAGCGTCGCCACATCGTCAACTGCATCTGCAATAGCAACCCCGGTCAGCAGTCGCCCGGTAATTTCCTTTATATCGTTCATTTCTTGCCTCTTTACTGGTTCACCTTCAGTGGCTCATTCGTTTCAGGGCGAAAGCTGTTTGCATTTACACAGCGGACATCTGACGGAGTTTTTAATGTCCCGTAACGGAGGAGCACCGAATTGGCGGTTATATTCGCGGCTGAACTGCGAAGGGCTCTCATAGCCTACCTGGAATGCTGCCGTTGCGGCATCCAGTGACTCCGCCAGCATTAAACGCCTGGCTTCATGCAAACGCAGATGTTTTTGGTATTGTAACGGGCTTAAAGCGGTCATGGAGCGAAAATGGCTATGAAACGAAGAAGTGCTCATGTGTGCCTGGGACGCAAGATCATCAATGCGAAGCTGCTGTGCGAAGTTGTTTTTCAGCCATCCAATTGTCCGCGCGACCTGTTGACTCTGACTCCCCGCCGCAGCAATCTGACGGAGGCGCGCACCCTGCTCGCCAACAAGTAAAAGGTACATGATCTCCTTCAGAATGATGGGCGCAAGGACCGGGATGTCATGCTCTTCATCAAGCAGGTCGATGAGACGCTGAAAGGTTGTGAGCAGTGGCAGGGTAATCTCGCTTGTTGCCATAGCATGACCGGATTGTTGCTGACGATGATGGGGGAAATTACTGTCAACCAGCAGCCCTGAAACCTCCTGTATGCCAAACGTTACCTTGAGTCCCAGTAATGGCCTTTCTTTGCTCGCTTCGATAACCTGGAAAAATGTTGGCAGGTCCACAGACGTGATCAAATACTGATGCTCGTTATACACATACTGTTCATTTCCAAGCAGCACGCGTTTAGCACCCTGCACAACCATGCAAATGCTCGGTTCGTATACTGCACTCATCGGTTCTGTCGGTTCGTCTTCCCGAAAAAGTGATAAAGCCGGGATTGCGCTTGGAAACTGATCTCCTGCGTTCGTCCATCGGGCAATACTCTCTCTGAGGGTTTCACGCGTCACTTCCATCCTGTTGTTCACATAAGCCCCACATCTGTCTGTTATTACGCAAAAAACTACACTCACGGAATACAGTCATACTATCAGGACTCAATCTGCCTTACAATATTTACGGGGTCCTTTGTACGATTAGGCAATAATCTAAAAGGATTGATCTATCTCTGTTTCCATCATCGGGGGTACGATGAAATCACCAAAAATCAAAAAATGGGTACTTATTGAAAGGAGATGATATGAAAGAAACAAAAGCTCGTTGACCGCTCCCGGCAGTTTGTTTAATGCTTGTAACTGCCTGGAGTAGATAGGCTATAGGCTGGATATTTGTCTGGGGCTCTGACCCTGAAAAGG
>JAWDJY010000128.1:0-4749 GCA_032469775.1 Geobacteraceae bacterium
GCATGCTGTCCTTTGCGAGCGCCGGCCACAACAAGCCGCTGCTCTTCAGGCAGGGAGAAGTGGCATGCATTGAAATCGATGCCGAGGGATTGATCCTGG
This sequence comes from Geobacteraceae bacterium, assembly GCA_032469775.1. Taxonomy (GTDB): domain Bacteria; phylum Desulfobacterota; class Desulfuromonadia; order Geobacterales; family Pseudopelobacteraceae; genus JACRCG01. Next base: position 100 of record JAWDJY010000128.1, read on the forward strand.
GGGTGATGAAAGCGGTGGTTTTCGAAAACAAGAGCATCATGATGCTGGAGGGTGACATCTTGCTGCTCTATACCGATGGTATCACCGAGGCGGAGAACCATGACGGCGAATTTTTCGGCATTGACCGGCTCAGCAGGATCGTTGCCGGAAATCATGCGGAGCCGCCCCAGAAGATCATCGATTCCGTGCTGGAGTCGTTGTCAGAATTCTGCCAGTCTCGCCCGCTGCAGGACGACATATCCATGGTGGTGCTCAAGGTGCTGTAAGCAGTGAAAGTATCCTACTTCAGGATTTTTGCCTTCACGGTGTCATCGATCAGGCTCTCCTCGATCGCCTCCCTTGCCCATGTCTCGCTGCAACGCGCCAATACAAAGGCGGCGCCTTCCGCTATGGCCGGGACATCGCTCCAGAGCGCGTTGCGGATGGAGCGCAGCTGGTCCGCTTCGGCTTTTCTGCCGTCTGCCCATCCCCGGCAGCGCTGGCAAAGCAGGGCCAGCGTATCCGGCCCTGGAGGTGAATCCGGCTGATAATCCCACACCCGCAAATCATCCTTGCCTTCACACCACTCGCATTTGAAACCGGCCCGTTTGCCGATGTTCTTGCCGTAGCCGTTGATTTCGTCCTGTCGTTCCTTGTCGGCCTGATAACCTTTTGACATAGCCACCCCGATTATTCCGGCCTCAAAGCCACCGGTTGTTCCTGATCTTGTCGTACTGGAGCCTGGACTCCGGGACCGGGCTTTTGCGCTCGCCGGGATGACCGACCGCGATGATCGAGACTACCCGGATCTGTTCCGGGAGCCCCAAAAGCTCGCGGACATAGTCTTCCGAGGTTTTTTCGCTATCATGCTGGCGGTTTCGAATCTGGATCCAGCAGCTGCCAAGCCCCTTTGACAGGGCCGTCAGCTGGATGATTATGGCGGCGATGGAGCAGTCCTCTATCCAGACATCCGACTTGGTACTGTCGGCGCAGACCACGATCCCGAGCGGGGCTTTTCCGAGGAATTCCGAGCCGTGCTGCTTGGCCCCTGAAAGTTTCAGCAGCATTTCAGGATCATCCACCACGATGAACTCCCACGGATTTATGCCGCGCGACGATGGCGACCGCAGCGCCGCTTCGATCAGTGCCCCGGCGGTTTCAGGGTCTATTTTTTCGGAAGTGAATTTTCGGATGCTGCGGCGCTGGCGTAACAGTTCGATCATGATATCTCCGTAATTGTTTCAGACTTTTCTGCCTGATCGGCAGGTTCCGTCGCCGCAGCCGCGTAGTGTCTGCTAAAACGGCGACGAATGCCCGATCCGACATATTCTACTGCGACAACCTGCTTTTGCAGAAAGCTTCAAACAGCTCCTTCGGCAATGGTTTTGAAAAATAGTACCCCTGGAAAAGATTACACTCATGACAAAGCAGGAATTCCAACTGTTCGGCGGTTTCAACGCCCTCGGCCACGACACTCAGATTGAAGATGGCAGCCATCTTGAGAATCGTTGCAACCATCGCCTGATCCCCCTCATTCCTGCCAAGCGAACTGACAAAGGAGCGGTCGATCTTGATCTCATCAATAGGCAGCCGGTTCAGATAGTTGAGCGATGAATAGCCGGTGCCAAAATCGTCCATCGAGAAACGAATCCCGATCTTTTTCAAACGCTCCATGATTGAAATGACCCGTTCAATATCATCGGCAACAACAGATTCTGTGATCTCGAAGACCACCTTGCCGCATAGATCGCTGCAAAGATGTCTATGTACCAATGCTTCAACCTGTTCGATAAAATCGTGGTGGATCAGTTGACGCATACTGATGTTGATTGAGAACTGTTCAAGCTCGATACCCGCCTCACACCACTCACGCAGAGAAGTAAATCCGGTTTCGAGAATATATCTGCCAAGTTCGATGATTAATCCGGTCTGTTCTGCAATCGCTATAAACTTGTCGGGCGGGACCGAACCGATCACCGGATTATTCCAGCGGGCCAGCACTTCGGCACCGACCACTTTCCCCATACAATCAACCTGTGGCTGATAATGCAGGGAGATTTCACCGTTAGACAGCGCAAAATGCAACAGGCGCTCGATCTCCAGGTTGCTTTCGACCCGGTCCGACATCTCTTCATTGAACATGAAGACACCGTCTCGTCCCTTGGCCTTTACCTCATACATGGCGATATCGGCTTCCTTGATAAAATTGTTGGCGTTGGCGCTGCGACCGCTGACGATGCTGACGCCGATACTCGCACTGATGTAGAGATGATGCTGCTCAACCATATAGGTTTCCTTCAGTGTCGCGATCAGTTTTTCGGATATGCTGATCGCCGCCTCTGAACATGGTTCCTGAGCGGAAAAGGTTTCGCCGACCAGAATGAACTCATCCCCTCCCAAGCGTGCCAGTACAATATTGCCGGACAGCTGATTTTGCAGCCGCACCGAAATCTGCTGCAACAACAGATCTCCGATATCATGTCCCAGCGAATCGTTGATAGTCTTGAAGTGATCCAGGTCAATCAACAGCAGATAAGCAAAGCCGCCGCTTTCGCGCAACGAATTCATCCGTTTCTGGAGGTGATCAATGAAATAGTGCCGGTTGTACATTCCGGTCAGCATATCGTGGCTGGCCTGATAATCAGCCTGCATCAACAGGCTGTTGCTGCTGTTGGCCGCGTACAGCAGCACCCAGGTAAGGGTACAGGCAAAGGCGGTCAGGACATAGCCGTACCACTCTCCGATGATAAAAAAGTAGATTATCAGCGGCACCATCAGGATCAAGATGCTGGGTCTGAAAAGCCGCCGGTCAGAAGCCAGCAGAGCCGCAGCAACCACCGAAGCGCCTATTTCGGTGAATATGGCAATATAGTGGAGTTTTTGCGAGTCGTGCACGACATAGAGCAGGAAAATAAGCACCCACAGCGACATGAACAGGTAATAAAACCACGAGAGTCTTTGATACCAGGACTCGCGTCGGCTCTCACTCATCGTGTCGAAATCGAAACCTCGGTAGAGACTGGCTCCCCAGAGCGACTCGACAACTATCAGCAGATACCAGACAAAGGCCGGCATGAAGATCCCGTTCAGCCAGCCGAGCAACAGATAACCAAGTCCCGGAAAGATAGAAAGCGCAATCATTACCGGAATCTGTTTATGCAAAAAAGTGTAGAAGCGTTTATTTCTCATTATTCACTGTAATCCTGAACTGTTATTCCAGACCATCCGATTCCGGATACAGTTTATCTTCTGCCTGATCGGCAGGTTCCGTCGCCGCAGCCGCGACGCTTCGGAAGATAGGGGCGGATACGGGCAAAGGCCTTGTACAGCAGACGGGCGACCGGATTCACCACCGGAAGGCTGATCGCAGCACCCAGGGCACGATACAGGATCGAGGACGGGAATGCCTGCCAGATGGCCCAAAACGCCTCCACACCACGATAGACCGCGCCGGTCTGATCAATCACGTGCAGTTCGTACATGAAGTCTGCCAGGGTAATACCCTGCGGCCCGGGGTTGAAGTCGGGAGCGCTGATGTCCACGGCCTGTAGGCGACCGCCATGATCCTGGAGCAGATAGTGCTCTATCTCGGCGGCACATACGGAACATGATCCGTCATAGAAAACCTGTATCGGAAACTGCGGTTTGACCGGCATTCCGGTATCCTTTTTTCTTCTACATCCCGATTATCTTCAACAAGACCCGCTTTTTGCGCTTGCCGTCGAATTCACCGTAAAATATCTGCTCCCACGGCCCCAGATCAAGTTTTCCGTCGGTCACCGCCACCACCACCTCACGCCCCATGATGGTCCGCTTGAGGTGGGCATCGGCGTTGTCCTCGTAACCGTTATGGTGATAGCGCGAATAGGGTTTCTCCGGCGCCAGTCCCTCCAGCCAGGTCTCGAAATCCTGGTGCAGGCCGGACTCGTCGTCGTTGATAAAAACGCTGGCGGTGATATGCATCGCGTTACAGAGCAGCAACCCCTCGCGGATACCGCTCTCCTGCAGGCATCCGGCAACCTCCGGGGTAATGTTGATCAACTCCCGGCGCTGTCGCGTCTCAAACCATAGTTCCTTGCGGTATGTCTTCATAGCCGCTCCTTCCCCGTTCTGTCTGCCGGATTCCAACCTCAAGCGGCCTGATACCAAGTCGCAATCAAACGATTACGTCGTTGGCTTCGTCGGTGGCTCCTCAACGTACTAATAGCACGCCTCGGTCGCCACTCTCCTAGCCGCCTTGTACTCATTTTGATTGCACCTTGGTCTGAGCCATGCGCAACAGCACCATTCCCGATTCCGGATCAAGCTCCCGCCTGGCGTCTACGCCGAGAATCTCGGTTATCACCACTTCCAGTACCAGGAAGGCCTCGCTTTCACGACGCAGGCATCCGGCCCTTACGTTGTCATGTTTTGCGTAGGCGCCGTGAAAATGGACCCTGGGTTGGTCTTCGTGCCAGAAGATGGTACCGAAGCCGGTGGCCTCGTGGCTTTCAGCAAGCGAGCGCCAGACGGGAACCGGCGGCATCAGCTCGGTTTCGGGACCGACCACGTAGGCGCCCCGCTTGATGCCCCCGACGATGCTGAAACAGGCGGCGCGAAGATTTTCCTGACGCGCAATCAACTCCAGCCCTCCCAGCACATCATCACCGTCGTTGAAATGGGCCACGATCA
>JAWDJY010000129.1:0-4422 GCA_032469775.1 Geobacteraceae bacterium
TCGCTGCAAACTCCCCGACCCTTTCATTACCGACCCGTTCGGCTATTTCGAACAGTCCCATCCGCCCCTGGCCGGCATCAATTTCGAAATCCGTTTCGATCCGTTTCAGGAACCGCCGCAGTATCCGCTCCTCCCGTCGACGGAAGAGAGTCGTGTTGCGAATCAGGTACATAAGAGCGCAGAGCAGTAATATCGTAACAGGATACGGCCAGAAGCTGATGATCCAGGCCGGGTTGATACCGTGCAGACGCTTGCCGGCCCGCCGGACAAACTCAAACTGTTGCTCGAAGTCATATACTATAACAGTACGATTCCACTGGTAATTCAGATAGTCCAACGACAGACGCAACCGCAGCATCATGGAACGGGATTTTTCCGGATTCCAGACCTCGCCGGCATTCGTGGCAAAACTGCTGGGATCGATCCGCAGCCATCCGCGTCCCTCGATGAAAGCTTCCACCCAGACATGGGCCATATCCTCGCTGACAAGGTAATACCCGCCCAGCTGGTTGTACTCGCCCCCCACATAGCCACCGACCAGCCGGCACGGCACTCCGGCGCCACGCAGCAGCACGGCGAAGGCCGAAGCGAAGAATTCGCAATGCCCCTGTTTGCCGTTAAAGATGAACTGTTCCAGGGCCCGCTCACCGGTCGGGAGCCCGCTCATCGAATAGCGGTAATTGCCGTTCCGGAAATGTGTTTCCAGCAGCGTCAGCCTTTCCAGGTCATTTCTGCCAAGCCGTCCGATTTCCCCGGCCAGCCTGTTTATGCGCGGCGGGATTCCCTCCGGAAGATGCAGGTAAAAACGCCTGTTCAGCGGAGCATTGGCCGCCGCACCGGACGTCACTGATCTGGCCTGATAATTGATGCGCCTGCCCAAAGGCCCGGTATACTCGAAGACCCCATCCGGCGAACGCTTCAGGCGGGTCAGGCGGATATCGGCCGGCCGGTCCAGCGCGATCAGGACCCGGGAAACGGAAGGCTCCGGGTATATCAGCTGGTCCACGGGATCTGCTCCTGAAACGTTCTGTTCCGAGGGGATGCCCTCCACCCGCACCCAGCGGTTTTCCTGCATCCGGTTGAAAACCGACCCGCGCCAGTAAAGTTGCTGCTGTTGCTGGCGCGCCATCTCGGCCCTGAACGCCAGCGCGCGCGATTCGCCCACATTCGGCTGCACTCCCGGCTCAACCTTGTCCGAATAACCGGATGTGCGCACCGCCGGCGAGGAGAGGAAGTTCCAGAGCGGCAGTTGCGTGCGGGGCAGTATCGGGAAGAAAAGCAGCAGCAGCGGGAGTGACAGCAGCGGCATCAGACATCCGGCCAGCAGCACCTTGCGCAGTTCCTCCCTCGACAGCAGCAGGGAGTTTTCCTGGCTCTGGAAAGCCAGCAGTATCAGCGCAATCGCCACCAGGAAAAGCATCAGGCCGAGATAGAGCAGGAACATGGGACTGAGATCGAACAGCGAGGAGGAAGCCAGGCAGAAGAGCGCCAGCACATGGATCTGCAGGCTGTGCCGGACCGTCTTCTCTCCGGCCAGGCGGACCGCCAGCATGATCGCCAGCAGGCTGACCACCGGCTGGATCGGATTTGCCCGGCTGAACTGGACCGCATAATAGAAGAACACCGGGACTATCACGCTGTTCTGCATCCAGGGCTTAAGCGGCCAGATCTTCCTGGAATCCTGCCATATCCCGGACAGGAGCCCGGCGACCAGGACCAGGCGCGGAACAGTGGTCAACCAGGGGAAGAGCGGCAGTATTCCGCACAGGCCGATGGCATAGGTCATTATGGCGGCAATGAGTCTAATCGAGACCATATAACGCCAACTCCGTCAGCAACATGCGTCCATGCTGCCGGCCGCAACCGGGCGGGATCACACGTTCGCCCAGCACCAGCCCCACCGGACGTTCGGACACCCAGCGCCGCACCAGCCAGGCCGCCCGGGACAGCCGCTCCTCCAGCCCCTGCCCCGGCAGTTCCGCAACATCTATGCTCAGCGGTGTCGCCGTACGGCGTCCGAATCCCTTGACCAGGAAATCGGAGCCGCGGGCCGACAGTTTCCAATGGATCATCCGCAACGGTTCCGCTCCGGTATAGGGATCAATCCGCTCCAGCTCTCCGTCGATTCCACGTTCACGCCGCAGGCCGGCGCCACTACGGGGTGCGTCGATTCCGGAGGCGGTATAGCTGCCGGCCAGCGGATGCGGAAAGACCGTCAATACGGCGTCGAGGTCGAAACTCCAGAAGCGCGTGAAAAAACCGACCGGATAAGTCGAACTGACCGTGACCCGACCGACCGGAACATGCCCCCGCCGGTCGAAGGTGAGCATGACACTCCCTTCACGGAAAGCCTGACGGTCAATGACCGGAAATGTCTGCGACAGGCCGTCCCGACATTCGACGCGGATCAGGAAGGAGGGGAGATGACGCTTGCCGTTGCTCACACGCAGGCGGAACGGAGCGGCTGTCCCGGCAAAGATGTCATCCGGGGGCAACAGAACCGGCGTAAGGTCCTTGATATTGGACATCCCCGCCAGTCCGGTCACGGACATGAACGCCAGAAGCCCGGAAACCACCAGGAAGAGCAGGTTGTTGCCGGTGTTGACCGCCGAGAAGCCCAGCAGCAGGGTCAGGACGATGTAGAGTCCGCCGGCCTTGGTGATCTTCAGGCCAAAGGCAACGGTATGCGGTCGATGATTGTCCGTAGGACTATTCCCCTTTCAGAGGCCGACATCTCTCCGCCCCGCATTACCAGCCTGTGGGCGCAGACCGCGACAGCGGTATTCCTTACATCGTCCGGTGCAACATAGTCTCGTCCGGCCAGATACGCCGCAGCCCTGGCCGCCTGAGCCAGGTTGATGCCGGCCCGCGTGGAAAGACCGGTCTGGATCAGTTCGTCCGAGCGGCTTGCAATTATCAAGGCATGGATATAGTCCAGCACCTTTTCGGACAGGTACACCGAATGAACGTCTCGACGGGCTGTCATGATGTCCTCCTGCGTCACCAGCAGCGTCATGTCGCTGATACGCTCCCGGATCCCCCCTGCGGCGATTATGCCACGCTCGAGCGCCCTGGGAGGATAACCGATGTCAGTGCAGATCAGAAAACGATCAAGCTGTGACTCGGGAAGCGGAAAGGTTCCGCTCTGGTCAGACGGGTTCTGGGTGGCAAAAACCATGAACGGGCCAGGGAGATGGTGCGTGACACCTTCCACCGTCACACGCCGCTCCTCCATCGCCTCCAGCATCGCGCTCTGCGTGCGCGGCATGGCGCGGTTGATCTCGTCCAGCAGCACGATGTTGTTGAATATCGGGCCGGGCTGAAAGGTGAACTGCCCTTCATCGCGGTTGAATACCGAGAGCCCGGTTATGTCCGAGGGGAGCAGGTCGCTGGTGCATTGCACCCTTCCGAAGGAAAGACCGGTGATGGCCGCCAGAGTCAGTGCAACCGTCGTCTTGCCCAGCCCCGGAAGATCCTCGATCAGGATGTGCCCACCGCTGAGCAGCGCTATCACCGACAGACGCAGCACATCTTCCTTGCCCTGCAGGTAATCGCGTGAAAGCGTTTCCAGCATTTCAATAAAAACCTGGTTTCTGGTTGACTGTGACACCTGACCTCCAAAAAATCTTGCAATTTGATTTGACAACGGGTTAACTATCCCAAAATGCTCCAAACAGTCCATTTACATCCCAACACCGGAGAAACCAGAGATGATATTCAAGCGGAACATTGTCAGCAAAATCCTCTCAAACGGCCTCAAAGCCGATTTTGCCCTGGTACGCGAAGAGGACGCCTTTCAGGCGGCACTTTATATCGACGGCAGGGCGATTCCCGGACCGCCTCTTCCGGTCCCGCTCGACCCCAGCAAAGGCGATGTAACCCACTGGATGGGCAACCGTCCCAGCGTGGGGCTGACCAGCGAGGAGGCTGAAAAGATCATTCGCGAGGTCAGGCTGGAAAACAGCGTCCTTGAACACCGGAAGATCCTGGAGTAAGAATAATCCCGGACAACAGTTTACGGTTTCCTATTCCAGTTCACGCGGCCTGACCGTCCAGACCCTGATTCCCTGCTGTTGCGCAACAGCCCGCAACCTCCTGGCAAAACGCTGATCACCATTCTCCCGGATTATAAGCACCACCCCCGGCTTTTTGCCGGTCATGCGAGCGTAATAGAGTGACTGTCCGATCGCTTCGGCCCATTTGTGGGCATATTCCACCTCCACCGCATATTCGCCGGTCAGGCAGTCAACCCTGGCACCGTCACCAAGCCGATGTTCCAGCTCCCCATGATGTTTTTCACACCAGTAACGCTGGTAATCAATTTCATGCAGAGGCCTGCCCCCCAGGCAACCCTGGAACATGCAGCAGGCTATCAGCAAGACAAACAGGCGCAGGCGGGGCGGTACGGCCATCAATTACTCC
>JAWDJY010000130.1:0-4070 GCA_032469775.1 Geobacteraceae bacterium
CACTTGTTGCAAATGATAACGCGGACGTTTGACAGCATCCATCAGCTTTCTGAGGATGCCGTCAATCCTACGAACTTCCATTTCGATCTTTTCCAGAAATTCGAAACGCTCAGGGTCGTCCAGGCCACCTTTCAGGAGTTGGACATACAAACCTATCGAGTTAAGCGGATTTCTGATCTCATGGGCCATCCCTGCGGAAATGTACCCAAGTGTCGACATTTTTTCAGTCTGAATCAACTGCATTTCGTGCACTCTTTTCTGTGTTACATCGCGAAAAAAGAGGAGTGCCCTGGTTTTTTCACCTAACTCATCCTCAATCGGGTTGGCCGTGATATCAATATAACGGGTATTGTGACCTTCCCGGGCGGAAACCATGGAGGTCTCCACCCCCTCACCCTTCAGGGCCAGTTCAACAGGACATATTTGCGGAGAGCAGTCGGCATCTGGATGGAATAGATCTTTGCAGCGCGCTCCGGAAAGAACATCCTCGGGAAAAAACTGCGGGCAGATATGGTTGTAGTGCTGTACCGAACCGGCATGGTCAAAGACGATAACCCCATCATTGACTGCATCAAATATTGCCTGCAATTCGTTTTTTTTGTTTCGCAGCCGGACCTCATCATGCTTGCGCTCGGTTATGTCCTGCGTCGTGCCATACAGTTTAACAACCTGACGGGCGATGTTTACCGACGGCTCAACGATTGAATAGACCCATTTGGAGGTGCCGTCTCTCAACTGGAGACGATGCTCGATCTCGTAACTGGTGCCCTGCTCAGCTCCTTGCCGGAGGCGGGCCAATACGGCCTCCCGGTCCTCCGGATGAACCACGCTCGTTAACATTTCCGGAGTTGTTTCTTCGCGGCTGAGATTCATAATACGGAGCAGTTCATCGGAAACGCGCAGTTCACCGGTCAGAGGGTCAGAACGCCACGAACCGACATGAGACATTGATTGTGCCTTGGAGAGATTGTATTCGCTATCCCGCAGATATTCTTCCCATTGATGTCGTTCAGTAATATCCACCATTGCGGCGTGACACTCCTCACCAATCCCGGCGGCCATAGCCTCTATCCGTACATGCAGCGGCGGCTGGTTATTTATTGAGAGCCGCACCCGGCAGGTCATTTTGTCACGCCCCAGAAAGACCATGCGGAGAAAATCAACGAACATGAAACGATCTTCGGCGGCGACAAAAAGTTCAAAACGCTTGTTAGCCAAGGCAGAACGGTCATTTCTCAACAGGGTTGCACCGGTCAGATTTACACTCAGGATACTGCCATCTCGGCCAAAGGTAAAATAGCCGACTGGGGCAGAGTCGTACAGCAGGGCATATTTATTCCGTGATGCCTCCAGCTCCAGATTGGTACTCCGCAACTCTTCGATCTGCATTTCCAACTCGTGCTGCAGAAAACGCATTGCATCAATATCAGGACAGGGAGCTGCACCGTCGGATGTGCATCCCGTTACCTGTCTGACAGGGTGGGGTTTCATACGCGCAGAGCCTTTTTGTAGCAGATCCCGAGAGCATCAGCGGTCATGATTGCAGCTTCCACCATAGAGGCAGAAACCGGAAACCAGGAAGAGTGGATGGTCTCTCCGTCACTGACAGCAGCGGCAGCAACCTGTCTGATCTCTTCAGGGGAGGGGTTGATAATGTCAAGATCCTCCAGGCAGAGCGGCAAACCAACGCGGCAGCAGAAATCCTGTACCTCTTTGATATCCCGTGATGGTCGCCCTTCCAATACCAGTTGGGCAAGGACTCCGAAGGCAACTTTTTCGCCGTGAAGTTTCCGGGCCACAACTTTCAACGTCGTCAAGCCGTTGTGAATAGAGTGTGCTGCGGCATGCCCCCCGTTTTCCGAACTTAGCCCGCTCAGCAGAGTATTCGCTTCGACAATCGCTTCAACCGCCGGTGTCACGACTTTTCCTGAAACTGCCAGCATAGCCTGATGACCCGACTCCAGCAGCGTTTCGTAGCAGAGTCGCGCCAACGCTCTTGTTGCAAGTGTGGGGAGAGCCCCGCCGGTAAGCGGATTCGGTTTTCCGCTTCTGAAACATGTGTCGGATTCCCAGAATGTGGCCAAAGCATCACCCATGCCGGCAACAAGAAACCTGGCCGGCGATTGTGCCACCAAAGTCGTGTCGACCAGAACGCAATCCGGGTTTCTTCTCAAAAACAGGTATCGTTCGAATACACCCGTCTCGCTGTAAATTACCGACAGTGCCGAACAGGGTGCGTCTGTCGAAATAACGGTCGGTATGACAATGACCGGCACTTTCATTTCATGCGAAACTGCCTTTCCGGCGTCGATGGAGGCCCCTCCACCCAGAGCGATGATGATATCGGCCCGGTTCGCCGCCGCGATTCCGGTGAGCCGCCTGATCTCCGGCTGGGACGAGATTCCCTGGAAGCATTCCTGGATACAGGGGATCTCCTTTTCAGCCAGACTCGCACGTATGGCTTCGCCGCACAGGGACAGCGCGGTCTTTCCTCCGATAACCAGCGCGCAGTTACCGATCCTCGCAGCGTGCAGGCCAATCTCCCTGATGGCGCCGGCACCTTGAACGTATCGCCCCGGCGATAGCAGCATTCTGCTCATGGAATCCCCCTTTCGGCTCAGTAGCCCCCGCAGATGCCGTCCATCGGTACCTGCTTGACGGGTATCTGCGTCACGTCTTCTTTTTCCCCGGCCTCGTCCGGTTTATCAGGCTCTTTGCCAGGTTCGGAGGGCTTCGTTGTTGCAGGCTTGTCTTCAATTCGATTGACGTCGTTAGGTTCTGTCATGATGTCTCTCTCCAGTTTTATGCGATGGGGAGTGTCAAGTGCTTATCCCGCATGCGGTTTGCCGACTTCATCAAGACTTATGGTTCCATGGCCGCCTTCAACATTGGGAGCTGTGTCTCCCAAATGGGCGGCACACAGATTTTTAGAGCTGTTTGCCTTGGCTCCGCATTGTTTGCATTCGACTGTGGGCTTGTCTGAAAGGCTTGCGATGCAATCTTCCATTCCCTGTCTTTTGAGGGCGCACATATGCATCTGGTGGTATTTACTGTCGCAACTCATTTTTACTCCTTCTGTGTCGGTATATGTTTTTGTCCATTACCAGTGGCTGCGGCCGGAGGGTTCAAAAACCGTTTCTCCGCCACCGCTCACGCCACGGGTATAATAATCTTTGGAGTCATAAACTTCGGCCGCTTTGGCCTCCAGCAGTCGCTTCCTGTCAACCGGGTGGGCATGGTCGGCATAAATGTCGCGCAGCAGGTCTTCCACAACCAGACTGAGATCCTCGACGGTTTTCACAACCTCCACCTTGTCGCAATATGAACCGTATATATCCATCAGGCAGTCGCCGCGTTTCCAGGTATCGCGTTCTTCCGGTGTAAGCCACAGCATGTAACGGGCCTTCTCGCGGATTTCGTCCAAAACCCAGTCATTGGCCTCGTCGTAATTGTTGCGTGCGTCTCCCAGGATGATGAAGGCTGGCCTGCCGCGCAGATTTTCCAGATATCTTTTCTTGAATGCCAGAAAAACCTGGCCGAAACTGCTGTTGGCATCCAGATCGACAATATCGCCCTTGTCGATGGTTTCCATCAGATCGTTGACCGGCATGTTGGCCAGCATTTCAGTTATTTCCGCTACTTCGCGGTTGAAAATGAAGCTGCGTACATCCAGCATCTGGTTGTGCAGCGTGTGTAGCAGCAGAAGCATGAAACGTGAGGCGTGACTTACTGAAAAGCTGACATCGCAGAGAACCACCAGGCGTGGTTTCTCCCGCCGTTTACGGCGTAGCGCCACCTGGAACGGGACCATGTCATGTCGGTAATTCTTCTGGATGGTCTTGATCACATGCAGCTTGCCGCGATTCTGGTTGTTCTTCATCCGCTTCATGTCTTTGCGAAGGCGCATCAACATGCGTGAAACCACGTCCTGCATGGCGATCTGTTCTTCATGGGTAAAGGTGATTCCTGTCGGGGCGCTGTTGCTTTTGTTGAGCTCGATCGTGAGCGGGTTCTGGGTGTAGCGCCGTGTCGGTCTCGGCGCTTTTGACTTTCCTCGATACCCCTTCATC
>JAWDJY010000131.1:0-3483 GCA_032469775.1 Geobacteraceae bacterium
CGACCGAGTACATGAACCCGTCATAGCCGTAGAGCGAGATCAGGCCGGAAATACCGAGGAACGAGGCGGCCGACATGTAGTCGCCGGCAATGGCCCAGCCGTTCTGTGTTCCGGTGATGCCCCCGCCTGCGGCGTAGAAGTCGGCGGCGGTCTTGGTCTGGCGTGCGGCCCAGACGACAACGCCCATCGTGATGCCGATGATCACGGCGAACATCGTGAGGGTGATGGCCTTGTTGGCCTTGAGTTCCTTCTTCTTGGCCGGTGCTGCCGGGGCCGGAGCGGCGGCCGGGGCCGGTGTGGTTGCGGACGGTGCGGCTACGGCAGGTGCTCCGGCGGGTGCGGGTGCGGGGGCAGTGACTGCGGCTGCGGAACCGGGTGCAACAGGAGCTTTCTTCGGCTCTTCAGCAAAGGCGGCTGCGGCAAATGTCAGTGTTAAACTGGCGGCGATAATGATGTTTCTGAATGTCATGTCGTATCCTCCTTTTCTAAAGATGAAGTTCTTCGATGAGTTCCCTGGTTAATCTGTCAAAGTCGTTGTTGGCCACTTTTGCGTAATACAGCGCCAGTCCCCACGACACGAAAAACTGGGAAAGGGCAAAGGCGTAGCCGAAGTTTATGACCCCGATAACCTTGATCTTGAACAGGCCGGGAGCATAGGCCGCTCCGATCGGGAGCAGGAAATAGTACACGGTGGAGAAAATCCACCAGCCGAAGAGGAATGCCGATTTTTTGTGATGCAACTCGATGAATTTCGGGTTTTTTGCAATTGCTGCCCAGTCATACTGTTTTTCTGCCATTGTATTACTCCTTTCAGTAGTTGATAGATGACTAACAAAATCTCCTTTCAATGATTTATTTGGCTTATGCGGGCATATAACCGAATTTTTCGGATGCGATTGCCGCCCCTTCAATAAGTGAAGGAATGATTTCCTTCTCTATGCGTTTCTTCAGAAACCTGAAGGAGGGGCCGAGCATGGTAATGGCGCCGATCACATGTCCTGCGTAATCCTTGACCGCCACCGCCACACTGCTGACACCTTCGCCAAGTCCGCCGGAATCAACGGCGACTCCACCGTTGGACCTGATCTCGAACAATTCCGAAACGAGATGCTCCGGATCGGAAATATTTATGGACTTGTTACGCTTCTTGTTAACAATCCATTCCAGCGACTCTTTTGATTCCAGCGCCTTCATCACCTTGCCGGCCGCATTTGTAAAGAACGGAAATGTCTTCCCGATCAGCGATACGGCCTTTATCTGCTGGTCACAATCGGCCATATCAAGAAACAAAACATCGTCCCCCTTGATTACCGTCATATATACGGCCTCGCCATGTTTTTTCGCCAACTGTTCGATCACGGGATGCGCAAGAGTGATGACATTAGAATTCCGGATCAGTTTCTGGGCAAAGGAAAACGCATTCATGCCCAGCCGATAGGAGCCACCCGGTTTTTCCTGCTCGAGCAGGCCGTTTTCGCAAAGCGTCGCCAACAGACGAAAAGCCTTGTTTCGTGTCATATCAACCTGCGCCGTTATCGCCTGCAGACTGGAGTCAACAGGGTTCCCAGCCAGATATTCCAGTACCTCAAACGCCTTATGCACCGACAAAACAGTGTAAGCACTCTTTTCCAGCGCCATAGTCATCCTCTCCATGCACAATAAAACAAAAATTTACAGTGCATATTATATATAAAATAAAATATTTATTATTTATATAATTTGTACATACAAAGTATTTGCTTTTATAACAATTTTTTGTTTTAACAGCAACAAAAATATATGGACATCTCCATAATTTACAAGTAATCTCGCGTTTCCGGTATGTTACAAGTATCAACTCGACGTTATTTCCATACAAATAGCGATGATTATTGTTTTATAAATTTGTTTTAGGGGGGATTTGAATGATGAAATCTAAGTCCACAATGGTGGCCGGAATAATCGATGACATCAGACGCATCTTTCATGTAGTGACAGAACAATCCAGAAAGATTGAACACGAAACCGGGTTGACCGGATCACAGCTATGGGTGATCAAGATTCTTGACGCAACATCACCCATAAAAGTAACCGATCTGGCCCGCCGCATGTACCTGCACCCGGCAACCATGGTAGGACTCCTGGACAGGCTTGAAGCCAAGGGGATGGTACAGCGCACGCGATCGGACAGGGACAGGCGCGTTGTACATATTGTCATTACCGACCGGGGGAGGGAACTGGTCAGGAACTCCCCGGAAATATCCCAGGGACTTCTGGTAAATGGACTGGAACCGCTTTCCGAGAAAAAAGTCAGGATCGTTTCGGAAGGACTGGAGCAGATTGTCAGGATACTTGGGGTTCATGAATCTCCGCCCAACCTGATTCATTCATCCGACGTAAATCTGCCCGGCAGAAAAAGAAGGAGCACGACTCCCCCGCCAGCCGCTCAAAAGCAATAAAACAGGCTATCAGGACATCCGTCATCAATAAACGTCACACAAATCCGGCTGAAAAAAACACAAAACGACGCGTAATAAAGACACCTTCAGACGAAAAACAGAGCAGTCGGCATGTATATGGTGTATAAAGAACAAGTGTCACCAATCGAATATCCGGTGATGTAGAACGACGTGGGGGCACACGTTTAAGCAGTTCCCGACTATTCAGGTCCTTCGTCGCTGCATGCAATTGAACCACCGTTTTAGGAAAAACGACCGTCCCGGAATACGATTCCGGCGAGGAAAGACATCAGGAACGGACTAAAACGCTGTTTATTGCCATAGTTAGCCGTTATCAAGAGTCTGGGGTTCAAATGAAATTGTCACTGCGCAACCTTACCAGCTCATTTATCGTGACGACAACCCTTGCATGGGCGCTGCTCTCTCCGCTCCTGCCCACAGCCCAGGCCGCGGCAACGGTTCCGCGCATTCTCGTGCTCAATTCCTACAACATTGGCTACGACTGGTGGGAAGATGAAATGATCGGGTTGCGCGAAGGCCTTTCCAGGTTTTATCCGCGAATCGAGCTTTATACAGAGCATCTGGACACCAAGAAATTCCATTCCAAACAACACTTCCCCCGCCTGGCAGACCTGCTGGCAGCCAAGTATGCGGACCTCCGGCTTGATCTGATCATAGCCATGGACAACGCCGCGCTGGAATTTGCGACGCGCTACCGGCAGCGGGTCTCCCCCGGCACCCCACTGGTTTTCTGTGGCATAAACAATTACGAACCACGGATGATCTCCGGCCAGAAGCTCATCACCGGAGTTGCGGAATACCATGATTCCCTGGGCACACTAGAGCTGGCCCTCCGGCTGCACCCTGACACCCGCAACATAATTGTCATCCACGATTACACCGATACCGGCCTGGCCATTCGCCGCGAGCTGGAAGAGTCGGCGCGACGCTTCCCGACAGTCAGGCTGCAGTTCATGGAGGAGATGCCGCTTGAGGAAACGGTCAGGAGACTGAAGACCACTCCCCGGGATTACCTGGTATTGAT
>JAWDJY010000132.1:0-3467 GCA_032469775.1 Geobacteraceae bacterium
ATCTCCCGGCTGGAGTTCTATACCGATGACGAGCTGGCCACGATCATCCGCCGTTCATCCCGCATCCTCGGCATGGAAATCGATCCGCTGGGAGCAATGGAACTTGCCCGTCGCAGTCGAGGAACCCCGCGTATAGCCAATCGTCTGCTGCGACGGGTGCGGGATTATGCACAGGTCAGGGCCGACGGTGTCATCACCTGCCATGTGGTTCGTGAAACTCTGAAGCTGCTGGAGATAGACGAGATGGGGTTCGACCAGATGGACCGCATGATTCTGCTCACTATTATCGACAAGTTCGGTGGAGGCCCGGTCGGGCTCGACACGATCGCGGCCGCGATCAGTGAAGAAAGCGACACGATCGAGGACGTCTACGAGCCGTTCCTGATCCAGCACGGTTTCATCAACCGTACACCGCGCGGAAGGGTCGCCACCAGTGCGGCTTATCAGCATTTCAACCGTGTCGCCCCGGAAGCCCCCCAGGCCAGACTGTTCTGACAATGCAACAATTCTTCGATTTTCCCATAACCCCGTCTTTCAGTTTCAGCAGCTTCGTCCCGTGTGAGGGGAACTCCGCCGCTCTGCGCTTTGCCCAGAGGATCGCCGATCCGGCTGACCCCGAGAAGCTGTTGTATCTTCACGGGCCCTCCGGTTCCGGAAAGACCCATCTGCTCAAATCGATCGCAGTCGGTAATATCCCCTATCTTTCGCTTGGAGATGATCCCGATCCTGAAAGGATGGTGGCGCTTTTCAGCGGCGCGCCCGGCCTGGTGGTCGACGATCTGCAGGAGATGCCGGATGATGCCGCCCTTCGCGGAGCTTTGTGGCAGCTGTTCAACGATTTTCATACCTCCGGGCGCACGATTGCCATGGCCGGACTGTATCCCCCGCGTGAACTGACCAACCTGGACGACCACCTCACGTCGCGCCTGTTGTGGGGATTGGTGGCTCGCCTGGATACCTCGGATGACCACTCACGCAGCATGATCATAAAAAAGGTGTCCGATGATCGGCAGATCCGGGTGCCGGATGATGTCGTCGATTATATCCTGGCCACAACCAGCAGGGAGGTGGGGGAGTTGATTGAAAGTTTCAACCGGCTCTACCGCTATTCCATGGCAGAAAAACGCCGCATCACGCTGCCGCTTGCCCGCGAGGTCCGAGAATTGGTTCAGTCCGGCAGGTCGCTATGACTCCCTTCAGGAACCGTCTCAAGACTCCCGAAGAGATCGAGCTGGAACACAAGTATCAGAAACTGGCTCAGACAAAGAACGAGTTGCAGCGGCACGAACAGGTCTACAACTCGCTTAAGTCAGAAATCAGGATGTTCGAACAGGTTTACGAGGAAATTCTCGGAACACGTATTGAAGCTCTGGAAGACCTGGAATGGCAACTCCAGGGACTGCTCGGTGAAGAGGCCCTGGCTGATACGGCGGAATCGATCAAGCATGAACCGACTTTTTCGCACTTCCACCATACTACTGACCTGCTGGACGATGAAGAGGACAGCTCACCGAATAATGCCGAACTCAGCCTGAAATCGCTGTATCGTGGTGTCGCCAAGGCCGTGCATCCCGACCTTGCGGCGGATGAAGCGGACCGCAGGCGACGACAGGAACTGATGGCGCTGGCCAACGAAGCCTATCAGGCCGGCAATCGCCAGGTGCTGGCGGATCTTCTGAGTGAATGGGAGCAGACGCCGGTTTTCAACTCTGATCTTGATATCGCGATGGAGCTGGTGCGTGTGATCCGCCAGATTGCACTGGTCGAACAGAATATCCATGCGTTGATCCGCCAGACCGAAGAGCTCAAACAGACCGACATCTATCTCTTCAAGTTGCGGGTGGACGAATCACTGGCCGATGGCATCGACCTGATGGCTGAAATGGCCGCCAAGGTGGATATGGATATGGCCCGCATCCGCAGACGTCTGATGACGCTGAGGGGGGAGGAGGGAGCCACTCCCGGACCGGCTGAAATGCCTTTTGAGACAAGGATTGTACGCTTTCCGACGGAACAATCGTGCGGAACACTCTATGTTCGCAGACGTGAGTCGCTCGATTATCGTGACTGGCAGCAGTTGGGAAATGCCCGTGGCGCAAAAGAGGTCTATCTGGACAAGTCACTGCGGCTTGATGTCAAAGGTGGCAACGGCACAGATGTCAACTTTCTGGCCGGTCTTCAGCCAAACGATCTGCAGTCGCTGTTTCTCTATAATGTTAACGACGAAATCCTGCCTAATCTCACGCATCTGACCGGTCTGCAGGAACTCTATATTTCTGACGCCAGGATCAGCAACCAGGGACTGGCCCTGTTGCGTCCACTGAAAGAGCTGCAGCGCATCTCGATCTATCACACCGACATCAATGATCAGGGACTTTTGAACCTGGCCTTGATAAGTGGGCTGAAATGGCTGACCTGCAGCGGTACGTCCATCACCGAGGACGGGCTCAATCTTTTCCGGCAGGTCATGCCCGGCTGCAAGGCGGTCAGTTTCAAGTGGCGATACGAAGGAACGGGCAAAACCAACTGAAGCATAAGCTATCACGTGAGGTACTAATTTGCGAATCAGGAACCTGATTTTTTCAATATCAATATTCAGCCTGGCAGTGTTCATGCTCTGCGGCTGCCAGAAAGACGAAAGGAAACCGGCCGGTGGTTTGCAGGTGGTTACCACTCTCTTTCCGCTGTATGATTTTGCAAGGTCAATCGCCGGTGACAAAGCCGGGGTGACCATGTTGCTGCCGCCTGGAGTCGAGCCGCACACATTCGAGCCTAAACCGGATGATATGATAAGGATCAACCGGGCCGGTCTGTTCATCTACACCAACCCCTATATGGAGCCGTGGGCGGAAACCATAGTCAGGGGGATGGACAACAAAGGGCTCAAGGTGGTCAACGCCGGACAGCGGATCCGCTATCGCCCGGCCGTTTCCTCCGGTCATGGAGACCACAACCGGGAAGATGAGCATGAACAGCATGGCCATAAGGGCCTTGATCCCCACATCTGGCTGGATTTCGCCAATGCGGCCACCATGGTTGATGCCATACTTGAGGGATTCGTTGCGGCGGATTCAGCCAATGCCGCTTCTTACCGGAGCAATGCTGAGATTTTGAAATCAAGGTTGACGGGCCTCGATCAAAGCTACCGGGAGTCTCTGGCGAACTGTACAACCAGGAAACTGCTGCACGGAGGACATTATACCTTCGGTTATCTGGCCAACCGTTATAATCTGGAGTACCATGCTCTGAGCGGTGTTTCTTCAGACTCGGAGCCTTCCGCTTCACGGATGGTAGCGCTGGTGGGGGAGATACGGTCGAGCGGCGCCCGGTACCTGTTCGCGGAAGAACTCTTATCACCACGGTTGACCGAGACGCTGGCAAAAGAAGCCGGTGTCGGTGTGCTGATGCTGCATGGAGCCCATAATCTTTCGCGTGACGAGCTGACAAAGGGAGCATCGTTTTTCGAT
>JAWDJY010000133.1:0-3255 GCA_032469775.1 Geobacteraceae bacterium
CGAGGACGAAGAGGTAACTTCTGTCTGCATTTTTCATAAGTTCGGTGTTTTCAGGGGCACTTAGCGAGGAGCGAGCCATCAGGACAGTAATGTCGTTGAAGTCAAGGAAAGTCCTGATCATCGGGTTGACAAAACCAGGGGAGCCAGGGAAATTAACCAGAGCCACCAAACCTCCATCAACAATTTTATCTCGGTGAGAGGATAATCCATAAATCGTCGTACTGAATTTGTCTCCAACCTTTTCCCATAGGCGGTCTCTTTTTGATACCTCTCTGAAGTCGAGCATCACCACCCCAACCAAACACATGGCAACAACTACAGAACCCCATTTTGCCGAGATGCGACAGAACACCCCCTCGAAACACCGCAAGGCTCCCCCACACAGAAGGGCACTTCCGACCGATGCGAGATATACGCGGTGACTTGGGCTCGCCAGAAGATTGGCCAAGTCCTGATTGGCGGTCACCAGCTTGAAATCGCCAAGAGCAAGCATTGGCAGGAGCGAACAGGATAGTGCAACAAGTCCGACCCTGCGAACGGCAATGGGA
Organism: Geobacteraceae bacterium; assembly: GCA_032469775.1. Classification (GTDB taxonomy): domain Bacteria; phylum Desulfobacterota; class Desulfuromonadia; order Geobacterales; family Pseudopelobacteraceae; genus JACRCG01. The sequence goes on from JAWDJY010000133.1 coordinate 549, forward strand.
CAAACCGGGGGAAATCTTACAACTCCCAGGATAAAAAGGATAACGGCCAGTATTGATCCCGTAACGTAGGTATTCATAGTATGCAAATAGTGCTCGGGAATGAACAAGCTACCCAACGCAAGGGCGATATTATTGATGTTGAAGTGAGCTTGCGGCACAGGGAGGTCGGCCTGGGGCAATTGCCATTTCAGCAGGACAAAGAATACGACAACCAGCGACACAAAGGGAATCACCGAGGTTAAGGAACGTTTCGGGCCACTTTCACCCAAAACAATCCAGATTAAAACGAGAGGCAAAACAACCGGTGTCCCCTTTGCCGCCAAGGACAATGTAAACATAAGGCAGGAAATCCAGAGAAAGCGTTTATCGTTCGACTGGATATAATTAACAAACAGGATCAGTGTTCCGAGCGAAAACATGGTCGCAAACAAGTCAACCCGTGATGATGGCCAAAGGACAGCATCTGCAATCGCAAAATTGGAAGCAAACAGTACACCCGCGTACAGAGCGGTTCTGTCATCTCCTTGCAGGCATTTGACAAGACGGTAGACAAGGGCCGAATTTATCGCATGAATTGCCAGATCAACCGCGTGATACCACGTCGGTTCAAGACCGGTGAAACTGTAATTGAGATAAAACGAGAGGTAGACCAGCGGGTCAAAATACATCACATCCGGACGGAACATGCCGACGATATTGTGCGGCAGCATCCTTGACCGATACAACCAAATAAAATCATCAGCCACGAAAAAATTGTTGATCGCCACGATATAGATGGCTACCGCGACAAAGGATGGGATGACCCAGTATGCTTTAGACAGTTTCGTCGTTGCCTGAAGGAGCAGGGCGCTCCAAGTAGTCGGTAACCGCATGGTTGGTGATATTCACTCCTCAAATGGACTTGGCAATTAATACTGTCTCTGTAGTGGTAACCGCTTTGTAACTCTTCCGATCAATGAATACAAGCAGGCAGAGGAGATTAAACTTGCTTGCTTTCCTGCAAATTCTCTGACCAGATATTATCGCACTGCTTTACCAGAAGCAGGCATTACCTATCTGCATCAAGCAACAGCCCTTGCGCTTCACGGGGATAACGGTACTGCAGTTGCCGGTATAGATCACGCGCCTCTTCCGGCTTCCCGATACGGATCAGGGTTTCATACAAGAGCGGGTAGAGTTCCATATATCCCGGTTCCAGCTGCAAAGCAGCCCTGAAGGCGGCAATCGCATCGTCCAAACGCCCCATTTTTTGAAGAACATACCCCTCGTCACCCTTCAGCAGGGAACTGGACGGAAAATGCCGCAACCCCTCCCTGAGCACATCAAGGGCTTCGGGCAGATCCGGCTCACTCCACATGGTTCGGGACAGCGCCGCATAGTAGTCGTCATCGGCGGCGGGGCTGATCCGTATGGTCTCCCGGTAATGGCGCCGCGCAGAGGCGGTATTGCCGGTCCTGTCATATGCGATCGCCAGGTTATAGTGGACATAGCCCATGTCCGGCGCAAGGGCTGCCGCCTGTTCAAGCTCCTTAATCGCCTCCGGGTACATTTTGCGCCTGTTCAGCATGGCGCCCAGGTTGTTATGGGCAAGCCAGTTGCCGCTGGTAACTTCAATGCCCCGTCGATACAGGCTAAAACCGTCTTTCCAGTACCCGCTCTCCCTCCAGGTCATGACCGCACAGGCAACGACTACCAGCAGCGCCACGGTGGCAACGACTCTTTTGGAAAGAAACTTCGCCTCAACCAACGCCCCTGCCCCCCCATACCATGATCGCAAATACTCCCAAAGAGGGCAGATAGGTATATCGGTCGGCATACGCCTGTGACCCTACCGCAACGACCCCGATCACCGGCGTCAGCATCACCAGAAACCAGAGCCAGCCGGAGGTCAGCCAGGGAAACCGGTGCCGCCACCGCCACGCGAGACAGGTTATCAGGCCCAGGATAACGGCATCGATACAGGCCCAAAAGAGCGGCACCGCCGCATAGGGATAAAAAAATGCAAGCTTGTGGGGAAAAAACAGGGAACGGACGTAATACATGCAGCCATCAAGAGCCACTCCGATCCGCATTGGAAGCGGAGTCCCGTGGGCAGTTGCCAGGGCTCCCCGGGAGCTCTGGGCAAGAATGGTCACAACCGAAACGGCTGCCGCGGGGATCATCAGAGGAAGTTTTTCCCGGATCAACTCCCGCCACGATTGTCCGTTGAAAATTCCGTATGGCCAGAAATCCAGCGCGAGCAGCAGGACCGGGAGCGTGACCAGCATCGGTTTCGCCATCAGGCTCAGGCATAAAAGCAGAAACAGGGCCGCGTAGCGAGCAGGGCTGCAAGAGGTGTGGAAAGAGGCGTAGGCATGCAAAGCGCATAGACCGAAGAATGCGCTGAGCACATCCTTTCGTTCGGCCACCTAGGCCACTGATTCGACATGGAGCGGGTGCAGGGCAAAGAGTGCCGCGACCATGAAGCTTTTTGGAGAGTCGGATGTCAGACGCCGGAACAGGTAGAATACCAGCACGGCATTGATGCCGTGAAAAGCGAGATTTGTGGCATGGTGCCCCGCCGGGTTCATGCCGAAGAGTTGAATATCCAGGGCGTGCGACCACCAGGTGAGAGGATTCCAGTTGCCTCCGGTGAACGTCGTGAATGACCAGCGAAGAACGTGTGCGGTTAATCCCTGCGCGATGTCGGGATTCATGGTGACGTAGA
>JAWDJY010000134.1:0-3241 GCA_032469775.1 Geobacteraceae bacterium
GATAGGTTGTTTTGGGACAAAACTCTGAAATATCAATAAGTTGATTTGGTCCGACCCCATCTCTTTGGCCATCTCTCACCACCGACCCCATCTCCCACAGAATGAGGGAGGTTTTCAGGCTCACTGCAGTAGTAACGACATGGGGTCGCACCTTCTGATCCCTTCCAGAAGATTGGCAATCTGTCTACGGGTGCGCCGAAGTCCGCCCCATTGCTGAGCAGCGCCGTTTCCCGCTGCGCGCAATGCTTCGCGAGCCTCTGTGGCTGATGGCGCATGTCGGACTATCCGTGCTGACCACTCCAGCATCCCCAGGCAAAGTGCCTGGGTGACCTGCCGCACGCAGGTGCGGGACATGCCCGACGACAGGGGAAATCGTTCCACATGAAAGATCGTTCCGCTGTCGACCCTTTCGACGATTTCATGGAGAGTCACCCCCACGTCAGCGTGCTGCTCAAGAATGGGGATCACATCATGGCCGATTCCGGGAATTGTAGGCAGCGCGGGATGCAGGTTCAGCGCGAGTCCCATGCGGGAAATCTCCCAGGCAGAAAAGATCAGATCATTGTGCACAGAGAACACGATGTCCCAAGGGCCGTTTGAAACAGTAGCTCGCGCCTTCGTGTCAGGCTCTCTGCTGATATCCCAAATAACGGATACCTGGTCAGGGAAGAACCGGCGCAGAACCTCCTCTGCGCGCGAACCGAGAGCCGGATCAGCAACGAGAAGCGTTTTTGGCGTCCAGTATGCTGTCATCTCGTGGCGTGTGGAATCATACCCACTTTCCTTTTATATTCATGGTGCACGCAGGAAATGGCGACGCATCGGCGCCGTCAAAACGTACCATCTCCCGGGATTGGCGGTCAATTGCTCTCCGTAACGCAGCGGCATAGGCCTTCCGCCATCCCTTCTGCGGGCTGCGCAGAAACCAGGAGCGGCGCAGGTCCCAGGATCTATTCAACGGAGTGTCCACGATGTCTCCGTGGGGATATGCCCGCCCGGCAAGGTTATAGACCGTGATTTCCCCCAAATAGAGCCGCGAACCGTCGGTGAGGAAATCTACACGAAGATGGTCGAATTCTGCGCCGATCTCCGCTGCCACCTGTAGTGCCTGCCCGATACAATCTGGCAGTGGGCGGCGATCTATTCGGTCCGAGATCGCCGTCTTGATCTCCAGCATCTGAAACCGTCCCTCTGCGTCCGGTTCCCAAATCGCACCTGCCCGACCTTGTTCACTTTCAGAAATCAAGACAACTTGCTCAACATGTGGACCAAAAGTGTAAAGCTTCAGATCAAGCAGATCGCCCGAAGCCGGACGGATCATTTTTTCTACCAGGAGTCTTCGCGGAACGTTGCGGTAGGCCCATTCAAACTGGTCCCGACCATGGTCCATTTCAAGAAAACTGCAGGCTTCTTCACGCAGCTTAGCATGGTCATGCGTACCATTCTTTACGAAGATATTCATACTCCAGCCGTGGGTTGCTTTGATGACGACATCGCCATTGAGAACAGGTTCAGGTATCTCCCATGCATCGGTACCACACCAGAGAGTCTTCGGAACGCTGACATCGATACCATGACACGCAATCCATTCCTTTGTTGCTTGTTTGTCTGAGAGGACCACGAACCGCGGATCGTGATCAAAGATTTTCCGCCAGGAGTATTTCTCGTTGGCGGTCAGTGGAAATGCACTATACGGACGTGGCATGCCGGGCCCCCGAGTGCGCCGCACCACGCGAAGCCAGATCCTCGGTTGCCGCACCATCACCCAGACATGTACGAGCCAAAGAAGAAAAGTGTCAAATTTCCCGTTCGTATGCAAAGCAACCGCCTTGTTTACTGCAAAAACATCCCACGGGGGCAGCCCGGGGGGGACGCTGTTATTTAGCCCGGGGGGCGAATAACAGGAATAACAGGGACATCCATGGGAGCCCCCCGGCAGAGCCGGGGGATTACCTACAGTAATTTATGAGTGTTTGAGGTCATATGCTATATGAGTTAAACGAACAGCAAGATGAATCGCCACCGGAAATCTAGACACTCGCAGTTTTCCTGAAGTGGCGTTTTTCAAACTCAACTGGCGAAATGTCGTCATTGTAGCCATGACGACGGATCGGATTGTAAAACATTTCGATGTAATTGAATATGTCTTGTCTGGCTTCGTCTCTGTCTTTGTATGTTTTACGCTTGATCCGTTCACGTTTTAGAAGTTGAAAAAAGCTTTCAGCAACGGCGTTGTCATAGCAGTTACCACGTCGGCTCATGCTGCATACCAAGTTGTGTGACTTTAAAAAGGCCTGCCAGTCGCTGCTGGTGTACTGACTGCCTTGGTCGGAATGAATTAGTACCTCTGTCTTCGGCTTACGACGCCAAACAGCCATCAGCAATGCATTGAGAACCAGGTCTACGTGCATCTTGGGTTGCATTGACCAACCAACGACCTGACGAGAGAACAAATCGATCACAACGGCTAAAAATAGCCAGCCTTCGTAGGTGCGTATGTAGGTAATGTCCGTAACCCAGGCTTGGTTGGGCTGCTGGGCATTGAAATCCTGCTTGAGATGGTTCTCAGCAAGGACAGCAACCTTGCCGCTTTTATAACGTGGATTTCTGTAACCGACTTGTGCTTTAAGGCCTTCCTGCTTCATCAGGCGGGCAACACGGTTCTTGCCGCTGCTTTCGCCAAGTTCACGCAGATCCTTATGGATTTTGCGGTAGCCGTAGACGCAGCCGCTTTCCAGCCAAAACTGTTTGATGAGTCCCAACAACCGGTCGTCTTCTTTTTGCCGCGCTGACGTGGGTTGTTTGAGCCAGGCATAGTAGCCACTGCGATGGATTTGCATCATGCGGCAGAGATTGCGAATAGCAAACTCGCCCTGATGCGCCTGGATGAATGCGTACCTCACAGGGACTCTTTGGCGAAGTACGCGGTGGCCTTTTTTAGGATGTCTCGTTCTTCTGTAACGCGTTTCAATTCAGCCTTAAGGCGGCTAATCTCGGCCTGGTGATCAGTTATGGTTTCTTGTAGGGCCGGCTGGTCTCCATAACGGCGAATCCAGGAGTAAAGACTACTATGAGTGATACCAAGGCGACTGGCGACACTGTATATGCCATGCCCGCGTTCAGTTACCTGCTTGACTGCTTCGATCTTGAATTCTTCAGTGTAACGCTTGCTGCTCATTTCAACCTCCTGAGATGATTTCTATATAACTCAGGAGTGTCTAGAAAACCAGAGGCGATTCAC
>JAWDJY010000135.1:0-3017 GCA_032469775.1 Geobacteraceae bacterium
CCGCGCTCCGATGGGGGGGATCCGGTGGTCGGGGTTGGAAAGGGAGATCAACTGGGTCGATTCCGCCATGCGCATGATCGGGATGATGTAGTAGCGGAACAGAAGGCTGACCATGCCGCCGATGACCAGGAACAGGGTGAGGGCGCCCAGGATCGGGAACGGCAGGATCCGGTCCGCCAGCCCCGCCAGGTAGGCCTGTTCATGGGGTTCCAGATTGAACCAGGAACCGGACACGCTGGCGAGGATCACGCCGAAGATGGCGCAGGCGATGGCAAGGATGAAGAGCCAGTACTTGATGGATGGTTTCATGGATCAGCAGTATAGCAGATAAGTGACGCAAACCACAATCGGTGGACAGGAGGTCCATGTGATGTGGCGTGGAATTTTGCCTCATGCGAAGATCCTGCAAAGGCGGCCGAAAGGGGCGCCCTTGTGTTTATGCTCAACTAAGCCCTGTCCACTGCCAATCATTAAAACGATGGCCACTGCAATATTGATTGAATATTTGAATTGGCCTTCTACGTTGGGAGCCGGTACTATCCCCACTCCGCTGCTCATGTGACGAGCGGAACTATTTCGCAATGGAGACTACGATGAAAAAGCTGTTGGCTGTAACCCTGATGATTTTTGCTCTGTTTTCCGCGCGCACATCCTGGTGTGCCGCAAACCACAGCGGTGCCGTAACGCTGGAAGTCGACCTTGGCGCGCAACCGAAAGGCAAGGAAGCGCGCCTGTGGGTTCCCTATCCGCTGAGCGATGCCAACCAGAAAATATCGGACGTGAAGGTGTCCGGAGATTACGCAAACTCCGGCTACTATGCCGATCGGATCAACGGGACGCCGATACTCTATGCCGAATGGCCGAAAGAGGCGACCAGCCGCAAACTGACCCTGTCGTTTCGTGCCGAGCGCACCGAAATCGCCCAGCGCGACCTGCCGCAATCAGAACTGGCGTGGAGTCGGGCCGATTATGCCGAATTCCTCAAGCCGACCAGCCTGGCTCCCCTTGATGGCGACTTGAAAAAACTGGCTGATACCATTACTGCCGGAAAATTGACCAACCTTGCCAAGGCGCGATCCATTTACGACTGGACCGTGGAAAACATGTACCGCGACCCGGCAACAGTCGGCTGCGGCAAGGGGGATGTGTGTGAATTGCTGAAGCGGCCCGGCGGCAAATGCACCGACATTTCATCCGTCTTCATCGCCCTCTGCCGCGCCGCCGGCGTGCCGGCCCGCGAAGTATTCAGCATCCGCCTCGGCAAGAAAGCCGAAGAAGACATTACCGGCTATCAGCATTGCTGGGCCGAGTTCTTTGTCCCCGGCTATGGCTGGGTCACCGCCGACCCGGCTGATGTGCGCAAGGCCATGCTGGTGGAAAAACTCGGGCTGGAACACCCGAAGACCGCCGAATATCGCCGCTATTTCTGGGGGGGGATCGATCCGTACCGGGTGGTGATCGCCCGGGGCCGGGACCTGCAGTTGGAGCCGCGCCAGGCGGGCAAACCACTCAATACCTTCGGCTATCCCTACGCTGAAGTGGGTGGCGAACCGCTCGATTTCTACAACCCCAAGAGTTTTACGTACCGGTACACATATCGGGAGAAATAAGGACAACATAAGGCGGCCATTTGGCCGCCTTATGTTGTTTGAATTCGGAGAACACCCCGATTTATCGCTCTGCCAGCGGAAGAAATCGGGGACAGCCTGCGTCGTTACAACGCAGCCTGTCCCCCGGCCCCATTCAGGCCGCGCGGCGCATTCCCGCCCCGTGATAGACCTCGGCAAACCACCCGGCGAAAGTCTCGATCGAGGTGGCAGTGGTGTTTTCGGCGCTCCGCGGCCGGTTGACCGCGAACAGCCCGCGGTTCAACGCCTCACTCATCTCGATCATCAGCCGGCTCATGTCGCGGCTCATCCCCATCTCGATCAGCGCCTTGCCGAACTCGTCATAGGTGAACTGACGATAGGCCAGGTCGAGGATGCCGATCCGCCGGCCGATGATGGTAAAGGCCTCCTGCAGGGAGAGGTCTCGCTGGCCCAGCAGGTCCTGAACGGAAGAACCGCTGAAATCCCGCGCCAGCAGATGGTCGGCAGCCCGTTCGGCAATGTCGGCCGTGGCGATCATGGCAAATTTCAGGTCGCCGCGCACCGCCGAGCCGGCAAAGCCATGCTCGTGGATCATCGGCACGTTCGCCAGAAGATTCTCCATGAAGTAGGTCGGGCGCAGATGGAGAACATGCACCCCGTGCAAGGCATTGAGCCGTAATTCCTGATCGTGCAGCCCGAGGATCGGCCCGGTGCCCCTGGGCAGATCCGCCCCCTGGCTGCTCAGGTTCACGACGTGGCTGACGCCGGCATTGCCGATTGCCGTGGCGATGCTGATACCGACCACATCCTGATAGGCCCGGAAATTGGGGGCACCGTAATTGGGCGGGATCATGGCGAAAACCGCATCCGCCCCCTTAAAGGCGCCTGTCAGGAACGTCGTGTCCTTCAAATCCCCGACCGCGGCCTCTGCTCCCCGGCTCACATGATGCTGCAATCTTGAAATATCCCTGCCGATGACTCGAACTCTTTCACCTTTACCGAGCAGGATGTCCGTCACCCGGCTCCCTATATGTCCTGTTGATCCGATAATCGCGTACATTACAGACTCCTTTCCGCCCGCTTCTGTGCCGGGCACTTCCAACGCTGTAATCTGTTTCAGGCATACATCTTCTTACTTTTCTATTGTACGCCTGTTACGGCAAACGGGATGCGGAAAACTTCAACCGGAAAGCCTTAAGGTGAAGGACATGCAATACGGCAATTGGACAGGCTGCATGTTCAAAAAGTCGCCGGTCCACTCTTGCTTCCTGACTGTTTGCTGGACAGACCGGCGGCAATCAGCACAAGTTTCCGGCAGCATGTCACCCCCATCCGGCAGTCTTGCAAAATATAACACACTGTAATTACGTGCCAATCTTCCCCGGTGCTTCTTGGCACAGGATAAGCACTGTCCTGATCAGGATGTAC
>JAWDJY010000136.1:0-2863 GCA_032469775.1 Geobacteraceae bacterium
GCGGGAACGGCGTCATGCCATGGTTGCTGAATCGGATTCGGAAATTCGCATGGCGGCAGATGAACTGAACAGCCTCAGAAACGGTATCGCTTCCAGCGTCGCCGACCTGCTTGCCACGTTGGAAAGAAGAGAAAAGCTGGTATCGCTCTACAAAACCGGCATCATCCCCCAGGCGGAACAGTCCCTTGAATCAGCGGTTATTGGTTACCGGGTCAACAAGGTGGATTTCCTGACCCTGCTCGACAGTCGGATAGCCCTGTTCAATTACGAACGGGAACTTTACGAATCCCAGGCAGAGTACATGATGGGGTTGGCGCGACTTGAAGCGACTGTAGGAACCGATGTTTCAGCGGCGGCGGAGCAGATGACAGCGCTCCCGGCGGACAAACCGGAGCAGCTTCCCGTAACTCCGGTAGCGCCTCCTTCCGAACATACACCACACCATTAATATTCATCATATACGAGGTATGAGCATGGCTCTGAACAAAAAAATTGCAATTCCCCTGATTATCGTGATCGTTGTTGCTGCCGTTGCTGCCGGTTGGCTTTACCAGAAAGGGTGGTTCAAGGATGATGGCGGCGGGCATTCAAAGTTGGAGCATAAGATTCAGCTCTATACCTGCTCCATGCACCCGTTCATAATCAAGGACAAGCCGGGTACATGTCCAATCTGCGGCATGGAACTGATCAAAAAGATCGACAATGCACCTGTCGACGGAGCAGCGCAGACACCGGAACAGAAACAGCAGGCCGACATGCTGGGGCACGTGTCGATGTCCACAGTCCAGCAAGTCATGGCTAATGTTGCCACTATCGAGGCTAAAAACGGCACTCTGAACAAGGAGATTAACGCCGTCGGCATCGTGCAGTACGATCAGTCGCGGCAGGCCAAAGTCACTGCCTGGATCGCAGGCCGGATCGACAAACTGAATGTTGACACTGTCGGAGCCTACGTCAGCACAGATAAATCGGTGGCGGAGATTTATTCCCCCGATCTTGTTGCAACCCAGCAGGAATACCTGTTGGCGGTCAAGAGTCGCGACCAGCTGAAAAATTCGCCGATTCCTTCCATCTCCCAAAACGGCGCCGGCCTGGTCTCTTCAGCCAAGCAGCGTCTGACGCTGTTCGGGGTCAAAGAGAGCCAGATCGCCGAATTGGAGAAGAGCGGCAAGCCGAATATCCGCCTCCCGATTTACACCCCGATATCCGGCATTGTCATCGAGAAGCTGGTGCAGCAAGGACAGTATGTAAATGTTGGTGATGTCCTGTTCAATGTCGCGGACCTTTCCAAAGTGTGGGTGGAGATTGATGTCTTTGAAAATGAAGTCCCCTATATACGGGTCGGGCAACAGGTGGAAATACGCTCGGCAATGGAGCATGGCGCCGCTTTCAATGGCAGGATCAGTTTCATCTATCCGTTTCATGATCCCAAGACCCATACCGTCAAGGCTCGCGTTGAAATGCCCAACCACAATTACCAGTTGAAACCGGATATGTTTGTCAATGCCATTATCAGGGTACCGCTCGTCAAGGGAATCATCCTGCCGGCAACAGCGGTCATTGATACCGGTAAGCGGCAGGTAGTCTGGATAGAGACATCAACGGGGATGTTCGAGCCTCGCGATGTCCAGGTGGGAGAGCGTGTCGAAGACAAGGTTCAGATTCTCTCCGGTATCAAAGCGGGCGATAAAGTCGCGGTATCCGGCGGCTACCTGATTGACTCCGAATCGCAACTGAAGGGTAGCGGCGGTGTTGATCACAGCCAGCATACCGGAGGGGCGAAGCCCGAGGCGAAGGGACAGCAACCGCTACCGGCTGCAGGTTCCCAGAAACCTCAGGGAGAACATGAAGGGCACGGTTCTGCACCGGCGCAACCGACCAAGCCAGCTCCGGCAGCACCAGCGAAGAAGTCACTGAAAATGGATGACATGAAAATGTAGTTTTTACCGGACATAAGACTTCAAGCCTATAAGGACTGCACTTATGATAGAAAAAATTATTGAATATTCCGCCCGAAACCGGGTCATTGTCCTGATGATGTTTGGCTTGATTATCGCCTGGGGCACCTGGTCAGTCTACAAAACACCGGTAGATGCCATCCCCGACCTGTCGGACAACCAGGTCATTGTTTTCACCGATTATCCCGGTCGATCGCCACAGGTGGTTGAGGATCAGGTCACCTACCCGCTGGCGGTAAACCTACAGGGCCTCCCGATGGTTCGCGCTGTACGAGCCTCCTCAGCATTCGGATTCTCGATGATATATGTCATCTTCGAAGATAAAGCCGATATCTACTGGGCTCGTACCCGTGTGCTGGAGCGGCTGAACTATGCCGCCTCGCTGCTGCCCCCCGGCGTCGTCCCAACCCTTGGCCCGGATGGCACCGGTGTTGGACATGTTTTCTGGTACACTATCGAAGGTAAAGGATATGACCTGGAACAGCTGCGTACCCTGCAGGACTGGTTCGTACGCTATCAGCTTAATACCGTACAGGGTGTTGCCGAGGTAGCCTCTATCGGTGGACTGGTGCGTGAATACCAGATTGACCTCGATCCGAACAAGCTGTTTGCCTACAAAATAAAAGTTAGCTCAGTAATGGATGCGGTCAAGGCCTCCAATAAGGATGTCGGCGGCAAGCTGATCGAGCAGGCTGATGCCGAGTATCTGATTCGTGGTCGTGGCTACGTGAAATCGAAGGAAGACCTGGAAAATATTGTCGTCGGTGCCGACATGCGCGGTACGCCAATCTACGTCAAAAATCTGGGCACAGTACAAACCGGTGGCGCAATCAGGCGTGGTCTTCTGGAAATGAACGGCGAAGGCGAAGCAGTTGGCGGTATCGTCGTCATGCGCTACGGCGAGA
>JAWDJY010000137.1:0-2152 GCA_032469775.1 Geobacteraceae bacterium
CGGTCAAGCTCGTCCGTGTCTATGGAAACCTGGTCCATCATATCAAAGACTCCACCTGCGGCCCAGGGTTTCGCGAAGAACATCTTCAAGGTCATCCAGGGAAACATCAAGCCATTTCAACGGCAGGTCGGTGCATTCGCTCACATAAGCCGCTTCTTTCTCAAAACTTTCAGAACAGGGCGTACGAACGGCCAGGAGGCAGGAGTGCTCTTCCCCGAAGATGCGCTTGACAAGATCGGGATTTCTGCCGAAGATCGGGACGGTAACCTCGTCCCAGGTATGGGCCCATTCCTCGAGAAGAAAGAAGGCGCCTTTCGACAACTCTTCGGTAAAGAGCTTCTCGCCAAGGAGAATACTGACGCAATTCTGTCCCGGAGTGCGTATCGCCCCGCGCTTTTCAAGCATGGAATCCATCAGCGGATGGCAGCTGCCATACATGACACTGACGGTTCCATACGAATAGCGGTCAATGGCTGACTCGAGACAGTGCTGCAGTTTTTCGAAACAGGTATGCAGGGAGGAGGGAAGAAACAGCATATCCACCGGCCAGCCGTTCTTGGCCACCAGGTAAGAAACCTCTTTTCGGAGGATACTGCAACTAACCAGGGGACTCCGCTCAGCCTGTGTTGCCCGGGTATTGTCCATAGCGAAAAGCTGCCTCCAGCATCGTTTTTATTTTTTCTTCAGGAATCTGAAGTGGCATGACCAAGGTGCCGAAAAGGAAACCTCCGCCAGGCGCGCCCGCTGCCATGATTCGGGCAACATCTTTCTGAATGGCTTCGTCATCCCAGTTAATAAGCTTGATGTCGTTGATCACCCCGGCAACAAGTGCCTTCCCGTTGACGATTCTCTTCGCCTCTGTGACATCGTCAAGCGGGTTGATATAAAAAGCTCCGATTCCGGTCTGTTCCAGAATCAACCCGATCTGCGAGTTGATGACCCCGCCGCCGTTGAAATAGACCAAACCCTCCGTACCGACCGCATCAAAATCCCTCTGTATCCAGGGCAGTGCCAGATCACGGAACTGGGGAAGAGTCAGAAAGGTTGCCGAGGCCACCGGATTCGAATAGGCAATCATATCAATGCCCGCCTTTCGCAACGCACGAATATGGCTGATGCAGAAATCGGAGCATTTTTCCAACAGTTCCCGACAGAGGCTCTTGGGCCCGGTCAGAAGGAGCTGCAGCCATTTGTCCATGCCCATCAGCATCGGCGGCAGCGAAAAGGAGGCAACCACCGAACCGAGAACCGGACAGCGGCCGCCCTGCTCCGCCTGCAGGATCCGGATGCATTTCCGTAGTTCCTGAAAGGCTTCCGTTTCGCTCACATCAGCAGGAACCGTCAATGCCTCGATATCGGCAGGGTTGCGGATGATAAGCTCCCCCACGTTCGGCGGCCCGTCTTCGGCATAAATGATCTTCCGGCAGCCGAACATCTCCGCATCTTTGGCAACATAGAAAAAACCCCAGAGGTTGTCGTAGCCGTACTTGCGCTGCATCCTCAACTGCGCCTCGGCCACATGCTCGCCGCTGGAGTAGTATTCTTTCAGGGTCAGGCCTAGCTCCAATGCCCCCTGTTCGAGGAGATTGCAGATAACGGGAACCCGGTCAGGGATAATTCCTTCCGTGAGCAGGCGTATCCTTTCCATGGAGTTCATAGGGAACAACCTCCTTCACCAGTTCGCTGATAACCCGGGTTGCCTCTATGCCGTTATCCGCCCAGGCATCTGCGGAGACCGACCGGTAGAGGTTTTCATCGAAACGAAAAGGTGCCCCACCAACAATAATTTTTATTCGCGATTCCAGATCCCGCTCGCGCAGAATCTGCCGCACCTTGAGCGCACCTTCCGCCCCCAGTGCCGTGTGCACCATCATGGCCGAAATAGCAATAATGGAAGCCCCCAGCGAAAGTGCCTGCTCCACGAACTTTTCCGCCGGGACATTCACCCCCAGGTCGGTTACCGTAAACATCTTGGTCCGCAGACAGCCCCTGACGATCTTTTTACCCAAGCCGTGGAAGTCACCAGCAGAGGTGCCGATTACCACGTTACCCGGTATTTCAGGAGCATTACTGAACATCGGCAGCAGCATTTCAATAGCTTCTTCCGAAATCTGTGCCGCAATGAAATGCTGTGAGAGGGTAGTTGCCAGGT
>JAWDJY010000138.1:0-1735 GCA_032469775.1 Geobacteraceae bacterium
AAAGAGCATAATCTCTATGTCTCTGTCGGTGGTGAAGATGCAAGTCGTGCTGACATGGCCTTTCTGGTGGAGTTGATGGAAATCACCCGCTCCCTGGGTGGCGACCGCTTTCGCTTTTGCGACACACTTGGGATCATGGATCCGTTCACCATGTTTGATAAGGTGACCTATCTCCGCCAGGCGGTTCCGGAAATCGATATTGAAGTACATACCCACAATGATCTCGGCATGGCAACAGCCAATGCCATTGCCGGCGTTCGCGCCGGCGCGAAGTTTGTCAACACTACCATCAACGGCCTCGGTGAACGTGCCGGCAACGCGGCGCTGGAAGAGGTCGTTATGGGTTTGAAGCATGCGTGCAGAATTGAAACCGGCATCGACACCCATCGTTTCCGCGAAATGTCGCTCTTTGTCGCCAAGGCTTCCGACCGTCCGCTTTCCGTTTCCAAACCGGTGGTCGGCTCCCGGGTTTTTGCCCACGAATCAGGACTCCATGCCGATGGCGTTATCAAGGATCCCCATAACTATGAAGGATTTGACCCGGCCGAAGTGGGGCTCACCCGCAGCATTATCGTCGGCAAACATTCCGGCACGGGCGGTTTGATTGAACGCTATCGCAGCATGGGAATCGTTGTAGACCGGAAGCGGGCGGATCCTTTGCTGGTTCAGACGCGAGCCATGTCGTGCAAACGAAAGCGGGATCTTACTAATTGTGAACTGATGGCCATTTACCTGGGCGAAGAATCACTGCCGCAGGCAGCATAAGGAGAGACTATATGTGTGAAACAGGAGCTGATTTTATACCGCTTGCTGAAGCGGCAGAGCTGTTGGAAACAACCGAAATGCGGGTGCTGATGATGCTCAGGAATGATGAGCTTCAGGGTAAAATGGTAGATGACGAGTGGCACATTGATCGTGCTACCCTTAACCTCTGCGCGAAACCAAATGCGGCCGATATTGTCAGGCCGGGCGGCTGCGGCACGTGCGGCAGCGGTTGCGGCAGTGGCTGCTGAGGGCATTTTTGTACCAGGAGGTCTGTATGGCAATCATCGTCAAAGCATCCGATTTTAAATTCAAATACCCGCGCGACATAGTTAATCGTGATCAGCCCAAGTTTACCGGCCTTCCAGATCCCGTTACCTTCAATCGCCACGATCTCTACGAAATTTTACCGATGATGTCAGCCGCGATGAATGAACTCGACAGCGCTGATGGTGAGGTATTGAATCTGCTGGAGGACATCCTGAACCGGATGCCGCACTTCATTACAACCCGTGGAGAAGTTTTTGACTATCTGACCGGTTCGGCGCGGGAATGCTTGAGATAACAGGGGATATCTGGGACTATACCGATAGTGCCGTAGTTGTCATAACAACAAATGGCTCTCTGACCCGGGACGGTCGAGCCATCTTCGGGCGGGGTGTGGCGAAGCAGGCGGCAGACCGCCACTCTCGGCTTGCTCATATTTTAGGCAGACTGCTCACGGAAAAGGGGAACCATGTCTTTGATCTGGGCAACGGCATTGTCAGCTTTCCGGTAGAAGAGACTCCCTGGTCGCTCCCTGATCTGCGTATCATTGCCCGTTCAGCAGAGGAACTGCGGCAGCTTGCAGATTTTTCCGGCTGGCGGCATATAATTGTCCCCAGGCCAGGCTGCGGTGGCGGGGGTCTTGCATGGGAGAATGTCAGGCCACTTCTTGAACCGTGGTTTGATGAGCGGTTCGTCATCATCAGCA
>JAWDJY010000139.1:0-1510 GCA_032469775.1 Geobacteraceae bacterium
TGTCAGGAATTACACGACAGTATACAATTCACAGGCCATTCAAACAGTCCGGTTTCCCGATATTTTTCCGTTGACATTTCCGAGCTAGAATTGATAAGGTTATTTTTCATTCAAGAACAAATTCAGGAGGAAGAAGCATGCAGTGTCAGACCGTACTTCCAGGTACCGAGTGTACCTTTTGGGGAAAACAGGGTTGTATATTTACAGGCGGTTCTTGCCAGATAATCGAAGAAAACTGTGAAGGATGTGACCGGATTGTAACCGGCACTATCGGTCAGGTATGCAGCGCATACCCGGCACCGGCAAAAAAATGGGTCGGCGGCATCTGCAATTTTGCTTCGCACGTAAAAGTTGAAATCAAAGTGGACGACACCAAAGTCAACCCACTCAAAGCATCCAAAAAAGCTTCCGGTGGTTCGGCCAAGAAGAAAAAATAGTATCTGCTTACATCCAGCAGCTTTAAAAGGGGGAATTACCATTCCCCCTTTTTTTATTCAGAGGAGGCCCTATGACTTACAACGCCCTGACCTGCCAGAAATGTGGTTCTGAAGTAAAGCAGTATCGCAATCCGTTTCCAACAGTGGATATCATTATAGAAATGGCCGACGGAATAATTCTGATAGAGCGCAAGAACCCGCCCTACGGCTGGGCCCTTCCGGGAGGATTTGTTGATTACGGAGAGAGCCTGGAACAAGCTGCCGTTCGCGAAGCCCTTGAAGAAACATCTCTGGCCGTGTCGGAACTGCGTCTGGTGGGTTGTTATTCAGACCCTGCCCGAGACAACCGGATGCATACTATCTCCACGGTATTTGCCGGGTCCGGTCACGGCACGCCTCACGCTGCCGATGATGCGGCCAGTCTAGCCTGCTTCAGACTGGACGAACTGCCGGAGCAACTTTGCTTCGATCACGCCAGAATACTGGCCGACTATGCAGCATGGAAGTCACTTAGAAACAGTTGATTGCTTTACATCCAGCGCATTCTGCTGCAAGACCTTGATTATGTCTTCGGATGGTAACGGGCGGCTGATGAAGAATCCCTGCACCTGACCGCAATTATTTTTTTTCAGGAAGTCATACTGGGCCTGTGTTTCAACTCCTTCCGCTATGACGTTCAGGTTGAGACTGTTGCCCATGGCGATAATGGCGGTGGCAATGGCTGCATCGGTTCCATTGATACTGACTTCGTTTACAAATGACTTGTCTATTTTGAGTGTGTTAACGGAGAAACGTTTCAAGTGGGCCAGGGATGAATAACCTGTGCCGAAATCGTCGATCGAGATATGGATCCCGAGTGCTGATATCTGCGTCAAAATGGATACCGCGAAATCAGGATTCTGCATGACAACGCTTTCGGTTATTTCAAACTCAAGATGATCCGGTGACATACCGGTTTCCTTGAGCACCTGGCTCACCACCGTCATGAGGCTCTGGTGCTGCAGCTGGTAACCGGAAAGGTTCACTGCAACGCGTATACTCGCCACCCCTTCGTGCTGCCATTTCATATTCTG